>NZ_CP026538.1:605357-1210714 GCF_004135975.1 Solidesulfovibrio carbinolicus
TGCCATGACCTCATGAACGTCTTTGCCACGTTCAATCAGGCCCTGGGCCTCATGGACGACTGCCTGGCCGCTGACGCCAAGACCACGCGCCGCACCTTTGGCATCAAGGGCGGGTTTGCCTACCGCGAGCGTTTCGTGGAGCTGACCGCCATGCTGCGCGGCCAGCTGGCCCGGGCCGTGGGGCTGACCGAAGCCCTGGCCCTGGCCGCCCACAGCCTGGACGGCCAGGGACGCGCCGCCGCCCCGCCCGAGGCCCTGGCGGCGCTTATGGCCCTGGCCGAGCGGCTGCTCAAGCGGCGCAAGATCACGGCCGAGGTCGCGCCCTGCGCCGAGGCCGCCCCTAGCTGGCCGCCCCTGCGCCGGGCGGACTACCTGGGGCCGGTCCTGGAGACGCTGCTGGCCTGCCTGCCCCATCTGCCCATGGGCGGGAAAATTTGTCTGTCCTGCCGGGCGGACGGGGACGCCCTGGCCGTGACCCTGACCCCCGGGGACGGGGAATTCCCCGACGAGGCCCTGGCCGCCGGGCTCTACGCCGCCCGGGCCGCCGGGGCCGCCGAGGCCGATGTCGCGCCCGGCAAGACATTGACCCTGGTTTTTCGGGAATCGCCCACGACACAACCGGCTTCGTGCCCGCCCCAAGCGGACGGGGCCTCATAACAGGAGACTGCCATGAAAAAGATCAAGCTGCTGCTGGTTGACGACGAGGAAAACTTCGTCAACACCCTGTCCGAGCGCCTGAAAATGCGCGACGTGCCGTCCCGGGTGGTCTACTCCGGCGAGGAAGCCCTGGAGGCCGTGGCCTCGGACGAACCCGACGTCGTGGTGCTCGACCTGCGCATGCCCGGCATCGACGGCATGGAAGTGCTGCGCAAGGTCCGGGCGGCCAAGCCCGACGTGCGCATCATCATCCTCACCGGCCACGGCACCGACGCCACCGAAGAGGAAGCCAAGAAGCTCGGCGCCTTCCACTACCACAAAAAGCCCGTCGAGATCGACGAACTGCTGGGCACCGTGAAAAAGGCCTACCGCGAGAAGATGGAAGACGCCATGGTGGCGGCCACCTTCGCCCAGGCCGGCGCGTTCGAGGAAGCCCAGCAGATTCTGGACGAGGACAAGGACTAACCGGGCCGGGACGCCTGCCGCCCGACCGCCGTCCGGCGCGGTCGGGCCGGGCGGGAGCGGGCCTTGGCGCGGGAGGGGCGCATGCCGATATCGGTCCTGCTCGTTGACGACGAGCCGCTGTACGCCTCGCTTCTGGCGCAGCGGCTCTCGGGCCGCGACTTCACTGTCGCCGTCGCCGCCGACGGGGACGAGGCCCTGACGACGGCTGCCGCGTCCCCGCCGGATCTGGTGCTGCTTGACGTCAATCTGCCCGGCAAAAGCGGCGTCGAAGTCCTGGCCGACCTCAAGCAGGCCGGGTTTGCCGGCGAGGCCCTCATGCTCACCGGCCAGGCCGGGGTGGAGTCGGCTGTTGCCGGCATGAAGCTTGGCGCGGCCGACTACCTGTCCAAGAGCATCGCCTTTGACGAGCTTGTGGCCGCCTTGCATCGGGCCTACGGCCGCAAGCTCGACCGGGCCGAGGCGGTCCGGGTTATCGAGGTGGAGCGTCTGGCCGGCCTGGGCCGGGTGGCCGAGGGCGCGGCCCACGAGATCAACAACCCGGTCAACATCATGACCACCCTGGCCGGCTGGATCGACGACCTGTGCGACGATCTGCCGCCCGAGGCGACCGGCACGGCGGCCGAGATCCGCCAGTCGGCCCGCCAGATCACGGCCCAGGGCGCGCGTATCAAGGCCGTGATGCTTGACCTGCTCAAGTGCGGCGGCCGCTTCGATCCGCGTCCCATCGAGCTGCCGGTCAAAAGCGCGGCCCAGGCCGTGTTCGACGACCGCACCGGCCGCATGGCCTCCCTGGGCCTTGGCGGGGACAACGCCGTGCCGGCCGATCTGCTCGTGCGCTTTGCCCCGGCCGCCTTTGACCTCGTCTGCTCGGCCCTGGTGGACAACGCCCTGGACGCCATGGCCGGCGGCCCGGGCACGGTGCGGGTGGAAGCCGTGGTCGTGGGCGGGGAGTTCGTTCTCACGGTCAGCGACGACGGCCCGGGCATTGACGAGGCCATCGCCCCACGCATTTTCGAGCCGTTTTTCTCCACCCGCGACTCCAAGGCCCACAGCGGCCTGGGGCTGGCCGCCGCGCGCGGCGTGGCCCGCAGCCTGGGCGGCGACATCGCCTACGAACATCCCGTCCAGGGCGGCTGCCGCTTCATCGCCCGGTTTCCCCTGGCCTGACCCGCCAGCGGCGGCACGCGGTGTCGGCCTGGCCGTTTTTATCTCGCTTTCTCGCTTTTTTTCTTTTCAATTCCGAGTGTTGCGCTAGGCTATCTGGCTTTTCGGTATACAGTGTAAACAAAACTGCCGGCCAGCCAGGCAAATCTGTATGGTTTCTATCCAGGCCGCAACCGCCTGAAAATGCATCATCCTGGCATCGCAGGAGAACCGGCATTGGCTCGGCGTATGCTAGAGGGTTGCCATTCCGACTCCCTGGAGGACACGATGAAAACGGTTGCGGCAGGATTGTTTCTGGCGGCGGCGCTCTTCTGCGGTGGGCAGGCCATGGCGGCTTTAGGCGACGGGACCGGTTCCTGGTGGATGGACGGCGAGGCCGACGCGCCCGGTCTCGGCGGCCTGGCCTGCGGCACCTGCCTTGGCGGCGCGGGCGGCCCGGGGCAGGGAGCTACGGGCCTGGGGCTTGGCCTGGGCCTGGGCTATGGCGACGGCACCATGCCCATGCCCCAAAACGGCACGGGTTTCGGCAGCCCCTGGACGAAGTAGTTTTCGCGCCGATAAACGCTTGCGCCGCCGCGCCGTGGTGAGTCCTCCCACGGCGCGGCGGCGTTTGGTGTTTGGGGACCGCTGCGCAATCCCTCAACCACCGGAGACAACTCCCGGCGGTGTGTCGGATTTGGGCCGGTTAGACCGCCAGAGCCTTCCTGATCACTTCGGCCATGGGCGTGGTTGGACGGCCTATGAGCGTGGACAGGGTGCGGCTGTCGTCGAAAAGGCCTCCCCGGGACGCGCCCGCGTCGGAATCGGCCAGCAGATCGGCCAACCCTTCGGGCAGGCCGGCATGTTTAAGGGCGGCAGCGAAGTCAGCAGGGGGCATGTCCTGATAGGCCACGGGCTTGCCGGACTGCTTGGCGATTTCCGCCGCAAAGTCGCTAAGCGTGTACGAGGCATCGCCGGCCAGTTCGTAGATCTTGCCAGCCTGTCCTTGCGAGAGCAGCACGGCTGCCGCGGCAGCGCCGTAATCAGCCCTTGCGGCGGACGCGATGCGTCCCTCGCTGGCGCAGCCCAGCAGCACGCCGTATTGCAGGGCGGCCGGGATGCTTGCAGCATAATTCTCCGTGTACCAACCATTGCGCAGCAGCACGAACGGCAGGCCGGACTGGGCAAGGAGGGCTTCGGTCTGGCGATGTTCGTCGCCAAGCCCCAGAGGCGTCGAGTCCGCATGGAGAATGCTGGTGTAGGCCAGCAGCTGCACCCCTGCGGACTTGGCTGCAGCGATGGCGTTGGCGTGTTGCGCCACACGCTGCCCGATCTCGCTGGAGGAAATGAGCAAAAGCTTGTCCACTCCCGCCAAGGCGTCCGCAAGGGTGTCGGGCAGGGTGTAGTCGCCTCGGCGCACCTGCACGCCAAGGGCGGCCAGATCAACCGCTTTGTCCGGGGTTCGCACCACGGCGACGAGTTCGTTTGCGGGCACGGACTCCAACAATATCGAGATGACGAGGCGGCCGAGTTGGCCGGTGGCTCCAGTAATGGCGATCATGGTATTTCTCCAGGCGTTGGTGTTGCAAATCACGATGCAAACCCTCTATACACGTTGCTGCAGAGAAGGAAGTACACACAAAAAAGTAAGTAAGGAACATCATGAAAACCCTGCCATTTCCCCTCGGCACGGAGGCCCAAAGCGCTCGGCCGCTTAGGGGGGACGTCTTTGCAACGCCATGCCCTTCCAGGGAAATTCTCACCCATGTGAGCAGTCGGTGGGGCGTGCTCATCCTGGTATCGTTGCTCGACGGGACGCACCGGTTCAGCGAACTGCGGCGCAGAATGGGCGGAGTCAGCGAGAAGATGTTGGCGCAGAGCCTCAAGGCCTTGGTGGAGGATGGTTTTGTTCGGCGCGTGTCTTACCCCGTGGTGCCCCCGTTCGTGGAGTACAGCCTCACCCCCATGGGCCATGAAGTCGCGCAGCGAGTGGCTGCCCTCAAGGACTGGATCGAGACCAATCTGGACCGCGTATTGGCGAGCCGCAAACAGCATGGTGAGGCAGTGGCGAGCTGAACTTCGCCACCGGCCGCCGCGTTGCCCCGGCGCCCCCGCCCCAGGTTGACTTTGTCGGGTCGCATGTTACCTTTTCCCAAAAGGAGCCACGCCATGCAAGCCTCAACCACCAAGCAGGAGCGGTACAGAGCCAGACTGCGCGAGCAGGGACTGCGGCCGCTGCAGATATGGGTTCCCGACACGCGCCGGCCCGGTTTCGCCGCCGAGTGCCGGCGGCAGTCCCAGCTTGTGAGCAGTGATCCCCACGAAGCGGAGCATCTGGATTTTGCCGCCCAGGCCGCCGCGACCATCGAAGGGTGGGAATGAAACGCGGCGACGTGGTGACCGTTTCCCTGGCCGGCGACTACGGGAAGCCGCGCCCGGCCCTGGTCATCCAGTCCGATCTGTTTGCCGAACACGCTTCGGTGACGCTGTTGCCCATTACCAGCCACCGGGTGGACGGCGCGCCCTTGCTGCGTTTTGACGTTGCCGCAAACGCGGCGAACGGACTGCGCAAACCCTCCCAAGTCATGATCGACAAGGCCCATACCGTGCCGCGCGACAAGGTTGGCGCGCCCTTTGGCCGCCTGGATGACGGGCTGATGCTGGAAATCACCCGGGCGCTTTCAGTCTTATTGGGGATCGCCTGAGGCCCTTTTTCCCGTTGCAGGGGTCCGGGGGGATCATCCCCCCGGCCGCCGGAGGCATCCCTCAAAAGAAAAACGCCGGGAAGGCAGCCCTCCCGGCGTTTTTTGCGGCCCAAGGCCGCTTGAAGCGCGTAACGCTAATAGGCGAAAAGCGGGAAGCTCTTGGCGAACGGCTCGACTTCCTTGCGGATTTCGTCCAGGCGCGTCTCGTTGCCCACGGCCTTGATGGCCGCGTCGATCCAGGTCACGACTTTTTCCATGTCGGCTTCGGTGAAGCCGCGCGTGGTCAGGGCCGCCGTGCCGATGCGCACGCCCGAGGTGACAAAGGGCGAGCGGGTCTCGAAGGGCACGGTGTTCTTGTTGACCGTGATGCCGGCCAGATCCAGGGCGTGTTCGGCGTCCTTGCCGGTGACGTCCTTGTTGGTCAGATCGACCAGCACGAGGTGGTTGTCCGTGCCGCCGGACACCAGATCGAAGCCGTGGGCGATAAGCCCCTTGGCCAGGGCCTGGCAGTTCTTCACCACCTGCTGCTGGTAGAGCTTGAACGAGGGCTTCAGGGCCTCGCCAAAGGCCACGGCCTTGGCCGCGATGACGTGCATGAGCGGGCCGCCCTGGATGCCGGGGAAGATCTGGGAATTGAGCGTCTTCCCGTTGTCCTCGCTGGACAGGATCAGGCCGCCGCGCGGGCCGCGCAGGGTCTTGTGGGTGGTCGAGGTGGTGTAGTGGGCGTGGGGAATGGGCGAGGGATGGCAGCCGGCGGCGACCAGGCCGGCGATGTGGGCCATGTCCACCACGAGCTTGGCCCCGACCTCGTCGGCGATGGCCCGGAAGCGGGCGAAGTCGATGATGCGCGGATAGGCGCTGGCCCCGGCCACGATGACCTTGGGCTTGTGCTCCTTGGCCAGACGCTCGACCTCGTCGTAGTCGATGGTGCCGGTTTCCTTCTTCACGTGGTAGAACACGATGTTGAAGAGCTTGCCGGAAAAGTTCACGGGCGAGCCGTGGGTGAGGTGCCCGCCGTGGGACAGGTCCATGCCGAGCAGGGTGTCGCCGGGCTGCATGGCCGCGAAATAGACGGCCATGTTGGCCTGGGAGCCGGAATGGGGCTGGACGTTGGCGTACTCGGCCCCAAACAGCGTCTTGGCCCGGTCCCGGGCCAGATCCTCGGCGATGTCCACGTATTCGCAGCCGCCGTAGTAGCGCTTGCCCGGGTAGCCTTCGGCGTACTTGTGGGTGAGCACGCTGCCCTGGGCCTGGCGCACGGCCACGGAGACGAAGTTCTCCGAGGCGATCATTTCGAGCTTGCCGGTCTGGCGGTCGATTTCCAGGCACACGGCCCGGCCGACTTCGGGGTCGGCGATGAGCAGTTCTTCCATGGAGCGTCCTCCTTTGAACGCGTTCGGGGGGAGGCCCGGCGTGCGAGCGTCCCCCCGTCGGCGGCTACTGGGACCGGGCCGGCCCGGTCCGGGGCTATTGGGCGAAGGCCTTGAAGAGCAGGCTGGCGTTGGTGCCGCCAAACCCGAAGGAATTGCACAACACGTTGGCCACGGCCTGCTTGCGCGCCACGTTGGGCGTGCAGTCCAGGTCGCAGGCCGGATCGGCCGTCTCGTAATTGATGGTGGGCGGGATGACGCCCTCCACGATGGTCTTGACGCTGACGACCGACTCGATGCCGCCGGCCGCGCCCAGGCAATGCCCGATCATGGACTTGTTGGAGGTGATGGGCACCTTGTAGGCGTGGTCGCCCATCAACGACTTGATGGCCGTGGTCTCGCAGGCGTCGTTGAGCGACGTGGAGGTGCCATGGGCATTGATGTGGGCGATTTCGGTCGGGGCCATGCCGGCCTCGCGCAGGGCGGCCTTCATGGCGAGCGCCATGCCGGAGCCGTCCTCGGGCGGGGCGGTCATGTGGTAGGCGTCGCCTGACGCGCCAAACCCGGCCACTTCGGCCAGGATGCGCGCCCCGCGAGCCTGGGCATGCTCCAGGGATTCCAGCAGCAGCAGGCCGCAGCCCTCGCCGATGACGAAGCCGTCGCGGCCGGCGTCGAAGGGACGCGAGGCCTTGGTGGGATCGTCGTTGCGGGTGGACAGGGCCTTGAGGGCGTTGAATCCGCCCACGGCCAGGGGCGTGATGGTGGATTCGACGCCGCCGCAGATGGCGGCCACGGCCCGTCCGAGCTTGATGTCGGAATAGGCGTAGCCGATGCCGTGCAGTCCCGAGGCGCAGGCCGAGGTGGTGCAGACGTTGGAGCCGCGCGCGCCGGTGGCGATGGAGATCTGGCCGGCGGCCATGTTGGCGATCATGGTCGGGATGAAAAAGGGCGAAATGCGCGACGGCCCCTGTTCCAGGAGCTTGGAGTGGGTGGCTTCGAGGGTCTCGATGCCGCCCATGCCGCAGCCGACGATGACGGAGACGAGCTCCGCTTCATCGGCGGGGATCTTCCAGCCCGCGTCCTCCATGAGCATCATGGCGGCGGACAGGGCGTAAATGGTGAAACGGTCCAGGCGCTTGGCCAGCTTGGCCGCGATATACGGCTTTTCGTCGAAGTTTTTGACTTCGCAGCCAAAACGCGTGTCAAAGGCCGAGGCGTCAAAGCGCGTGATGGGGGCCGCGCCCGAGACGCCGGCGACAAGATTGGCCCAGCTCGTGGCCAGGTCATTGCCGATGGGGGTGATGGCCGAAAGGCCGGTGACGACTACCCGATTTAAGGTCATGGCGCATCCGTCCGCGAACCGGGGCGGGCGGACAACGCGTGTCCCGCCCCGGCCCGACTGGGCGTTTGGGGCTTACTCGCCCTTTTTCTTTTCGATAAAGGAGATGGCGTCCTGGACTTTCTGGATCTGCTGGGCGTCCTCGTCGGAGATCTCGACGCCGAACTCCTCTTCCATGGCCATGATAAGCTCGGTCAGATCCAGGGAGTCGGCGCCCAGGTCGTCCACGAACTTGGCGTCCGGGTTGACTTCAGCGGCATCGACGCCGAGCTGATCCACGATGATCTCTTTGACTTTTTCAGCGACAGACATGGTTTCCTCCAAGCAAGGCCGTATTTTTTGTTACATGTACATGCCGCCGTTTATGCCGAGCACCTGGCCGGTGACGTATCCGGCGTCGTCGCTGGCCAGGTAGCTGACGGCAGCGGCGATTTCCCCGGGGGCGCAGGCGCGCTTTAAGGGGATGCGTTCGGCAAAGGACGTCTTGACGGCGTCCGGCAAAACAGCGGTCATGTCGGTTTCCACAAAGCCCGGGGCCACGGCGTTGACCGTGATGTTGCGGGCGGCAAGCTCCAGGGCGGCGGCCTTGGTCAGGCCGATGAGCCCGGCCTTGGCCGAGGCGTAGTTGGCCTGGCTGGCGTTGCCGGATTGGCCCACCACCGAGGTGATGTTGATGATGCGTCCGGCCCGGCGCTTGATCATGATCTTGGCCGCCTCGCGCAGGCAGGTGAACGCGCCGACAAGGTTGACGCGGATGACGTCGGCGAAATCCTCGTCCTTCATGCGCATGATCAGGCCGTCGCGGGTGATGCCGGCATTGTTGACCAGCACATGGAGATCGACGCCTTTGAAATGTTCAGCGAAAAAGGCGGTCACGGCGGCGGCGTCGCCGGTGTCCAGGGCCAGGGCCGAAGCCTTGCCTCCGGCGGCGGCGATGTCCGCGACCACGGCGGCGGCGGCCTCGGGTTTGCTCACATAGGTGATGACGACGTCAAAGCCGTCGGCGGCCAGGCGCTTGGCCACGGCCGCGCCGATGCCTCGGGAACCTCCGGTGACGAGAGCCGTGGACATGGACGGTGCTCCTTGGCGCGCCAAAAGCCAGCGGGCGCGCGACGCGATGGTTGCGAGAGTTCCGGGGCGTGACGTCCCGGCCGGCCCGAGCCGGGCCGCTGCAGACAGGGCGCAACGTAGCCGAAACGCCCGGCCTGGGCAAATGCCTTTGCGCGCCGTTGCCCGGGGCTGGCGCGGCTATCGAGCGGCCGGCCTCGGCGGCCGGCCGTTTCCCGGCGTGCTTGTTCCGGCGCGACGCCAAAACGTCGTGTCGGGCCGCCTGGTTAGAACTGGAGCAGGGCCGCTCCCCAG
Source organism: Solidesulfovibrio carbinolicus (assembly GCF_004135975.1). Classification (NCBI taxonomy): domain Bacteria; kingdom Pseudomonadati; phylum Thermodesulfobacteriota; class Desulfovibrionia; order Desulfovibrionales; family Desulfovibrionaceae; genus Solidesulfovibrio; species Solidesulfovibrio carbinolicus. Next base: position 614,399 of record NZ_CP026538.1, read on the forward strand.
GTGAAGCCGCCGCCAAACGCGCCGAGCAGCACCTTACCGCCGACCGGGATGCGTCCGGCCTGCCTGGCTTCGACCAGGGCGATGCCGATGGTGGAGGCCGAGGTGTTGCCGAAGCGGGCCACGGTGGACATGACCTGTTCCGGCCCGAACTGGAGCTTTTTGGCCACGGCTTCCATGATGCGCAGGTTGGCCTGGTGCGGAATAAAAAGGTCGATGTCGTCGCGGGTCAGGCCGTGGGCGGCCATGAGGTCCCGGCCGACGTTCGCCATGGAGCGCACGGCGTGCTTGAAGACCTCGGGGCCGTTCATCTGCAGGAAGAAATCTTCGTCAATGGCGTCGCCGAGCTTGTAGGGATGGCCCGATCCGCCGCCCTTGATGGTGAGCAGATGTCCCAGCGACCCGTCGCTGGACAGCAGGGCGTCGATCACGGCGGCCTTGCCCAGGGGCGGGGCGTCGGCCGTGACCACGCAGGCGGCGGCGGCGTCGCCGAAAAGCACGCAGGTGCGCCGGTCGGCCCAGTTGGTGCGCGAGGTCAGCACCTCGGCGGCGGCCACCAGCACCTTGGACTCGGGGCGCAGGGCGATGACCGCCCGGGCCATCTCCAGTCCGTAGATGTAGCCGCAGCAGGCGGCGTTGACGTCCTGGGCCACCTTGCCCCTTATACCGAGCTTTTCCTGCATCAGGCAGGCGGCGGAGGGGGTGTAGAAGTCCGGGGTGACGGTGTAGAGAAAAATGTGGGTGAGCTCATTGGCGTCCATGCCGGCGTCGGCCAGGGCGGCCTGGGCGGCCTTGGCCCCCATGTCGCTGACCGTCTCGCCGGGGGCGGCGATGTGGCGTTCCTTGATGCCGGTGCGGGTGGTGATCCACTCGTCGGAGGTCTCGACGATTTTTTCAAGGTCGGCGTTGGTAAGCACCTTTTCGGGCGCGTAATAACCCATGCCTCGGATGCGGGCGGTATGCGTCATGGTGGGGGGAACCGTCTCAGCGTTGTTCGTTGGCGGCCTGGCGGCGGGGACCGGTCAGGTCGATGTTGGCGGCCACGGCCTCGGAGAGGTGGGAGTTGGCTTCCATGGCCACGAACCGGGCGGCCATGCGCACGGCGCTGGCCATGGCCTTGGCGTTGGAAGCGCCGTGGCAGATGAGGCAGCTGCCCTTAAGGCCCATGAGCGGCGCGCCGCCGTATTCGGTGTAGTCCATGAGCCGGGCGAAGCGTTTGAGGGCGTTTAGGGCCAGCATGGTGCCGATCTGGCCGAAAAAGCCCCGGCGCAGCTCGCCCTTGAGCACCCGTCCCATGGACGAGGCCAAGCCTTCGGCTTCCTTGATGACCACGTTGCCGACGAATCCGTCGCACACGACGACGTCCACGTTGCCGGCAAACAGGTCGCGGCCCTCGATGTTGCCGACGAAATTGAGCGAACTGGCCCGCAGGAGATCAAAGGTCTCCTTGGCCAGCTGGTTGCCCTTGCCCTTTTCCTCGCCGTTGGACAAAAGCGCCACCACCGGGTTTTCCCGGCCGAGCATGGTCTTGGCCAGAACCGAGGCCATGACGCCGAACTGGAGCAGGTGGAAGGGCTTGCAGTCCACGTTGGCCCCCACGTCGGCGATGACGGTGTGGGAGCGTTCAGACGGCAGAAACGTGGCGATGGCCGGCCGTTCCACGCCGGGCACCCGGCCGATGGTGAACATGGCGCAGGCCAGGGTCGCGCCGGAATGGCCGGCGGAGATGAGACCGTCGGCCGCGCCGTCGCGCACGAGGTTGCAGGCCACCTGGATGGAGGAGTCCTTCTTGCGGCGCATGGCCTCGGAAGGTTTTTCGTCCATCTCCACCACCTGGGAGGCGTGGACCACGGAAATCGGAAGCCCTTTCACGTCGCGACGCGACAGTTCCGCCGCGATGGCGTCCTGGTCGCCGACGAGAATGACTTCCGCCTGGCCGGCCTTGGCGGCGTGCAGCGCGCCGGGGACGACCATGCGGGGACCGAAGTCCCCGCCCATGGCGTCCACGGCGATACGCGGCTTGTTATTCGGCATCGTCCTTCCGCAGCATCTGGCGGCCGCGGTAGGTGCCGCAGCTCGGGCAGATGCGGTGGGGCAGGGTCGGCTCGCCGCAGGAGCACAGCACCACGGACGGAACCGGAACGTGGTCGTGGGCGCGGCGCATACCTTTGCGGGACTTGGAGATTTTTCTATTGGGGACGGCCATGGCGATTACCTCGCATCCTTTATTTTGGTCATATCAGGTCAAAAACGCGCGACAACCAGGCGACATTGCCTAGTTGGAGCCGCGCGGAACCTTCAAATTGCGCAGCACGGCGAGCCTGGGATCGCCGGTTTCGGCCTGGCAGCCGCAGGGGCCGTCGGCCAGGCGTTTGCCGCAGCTGGGACAAAGCCCCTGGCAGTTTTCGTCGCAAAGGGGCTTGACCGGCAGGGACAGCAGGAACTGTTCCCACAGCAAGCTGCCGGCGTCGAGTTCCAGCACCTTGCCCCGGCGGCGCAGAAGCCCCGGTTCGAGGGATTTCTCGCCCTCAAGGGGCGCGTCCTCGAACAGGTCGAAGCGCGTGGCGACGTCCAGGGTCACGTCCTCGGCGCAGCGGTCGCACGGGGTGACCGTCTTGCCGGACAGCGTTCCGGCCACGAGCACGCCCCGACCCTGGGGCGTCACGGTGAACGTGGCGGCAAGGCCGGTTCCCGGGAGGTCCAGACGGTAGGGCAGGGCGAATTCCGCGATGGGGCCGGTCCACAGGCTCTGGTCGGAAAATGAAAATTCCCGGCCACTTGCCGGGACGTCGGTGATATCGAGCCATAATTCGGACATGAGTTTCCCTCGCGAAGAAGAGTGTGCTAGTCCCTGGCCGTCGTCTTGTCAAGAAAAAGCTTGCCAAGGTCTTCCTTCCCATGTACCTCACAAAATTCTTTGCGTCACTGTGAAAAAACGCGCCTTGGCCTAGGCCCCAAAAGGGGTCGCGCCGCCGCGCGAATCGATTTCCGGAGGAACCCATCATGGCCAAGATTTGCGATCATTGCGGCAAAAAGCCCCAGTCCGGCAACAACGTCAGCCACGCCAACAACAAAAGCAAGCGCCGTTTCGAGCCCAATCTCGTCAGCGTGCGCGCCCAGCTGCCCTCGGGCGAGGTGAAGACCGTCACCGTGTGCACCCGCTGCCTGCGTTCCGGCGCGGTGGTCAAGCCCGTGGCCAAGCACGCCTAGGGCTTTCGCCGACCCCTGCCTTTTTTCAAGGGCGGTCCGCCGGGCGGATCGCCCTTTTTTTGCGTGGCGCTTCCCATGCCGGCTGGCGGTTGCGCTAGGCCCCTTCCTCTTCCTCGGACGGCGGCACGACCAGCACCCGGTCGATGCGCCGGCCGTCCATGTCCACCACCTCGAAGACGGCTTCGTGGGCGCTGAAACTTTCACCCATGGCCGGGATGTGGCCCAGGTGCTCCAGCACGAAGCCGGCCAGGGTGCCTGAGGAAAACTCCTCGGGCCAGGGGCGCGGCAAACCCAACGCCGCCGCCACCTCGTCCATGGGCGTGGCCGCGTCCACCAGCAGCGAGCCGTCGGCGCGCCGGGCGATGGCCGCCTCGGCCGGCCCGCCCACGCCGGCCAGCTCCCCCACCATGTCGGCGAACACGTCCGCCGCCGCCACCACCCCCACCACGTCGCCGTATTCGTCCACCACCAAAGCAAGCTTGAGTCCCGGGGTGTCGCGAAAAGCGGCCAAGAGGTCCAGCCCCCGCATGGTTTCAGGCAGGAAGTGGGCCGGGGCCGTGTGGCCGGCCACGTCAAGCCGGCCGTCGCGGATGCGTCCGGCCAGCACGTCCTTGGCCCGCACCACCCCGAGCACGTCGGAAAAATCGCCCCGGCAGACCGGAAAGCGGGTGTGGGGGCTGGTCAGGAGCTTGTCCAAAAGCGCTTCCTCGTCCTGGGCGACGTCCAGCCAGTCGGCCCGGGAACGGTGGGTCATGATGACGCCCAGCGGCCGGTCGGCCAGACGCAGCAGGCGCTCCATGATGTCGTGTTCGGCGTCCTCGATGACGCCGTGGCGGCGGCCTTCCAGAAGCAGCCCCCGGATGTCCTCTTCGGTCACCGACGGCCCGGCCTCGCCGCCAAGGCCGAGCAAGCGCAGCACGCCCCGGGTGGCGACTCCGAGCAGCCAGACCGCCGGGCGGCACAGGACGAGCAGGCCGTTCATGACCGGCGCGGCGGCCAGGGCCAGGGTTTCGGGCCGGGTCAGGGCCAGGCGCTTGGGCACGAGTTCGCCGAGAATGAGGGTCAAAAAGGCGATGGGGACCACCACGCAGGCCAGGGACAGGGTTTCGGCGTAGGGGGCAAGCATCGGTATGGCGGCCAGGGCCGTGGCCAGGGCCGGGGCCAGGGTCGCGCCGCCGTAGGCGCTGCCCAGCACTCCGGCCAGGGTGATGCCGATTTGCACGGTGGAGAGAAAGGCCTCGGGCTGGGCCAGAAGGAGCAGGCAGGCCTTGGCCCGGCGGCTGCCGGCCTCGGCCAGGGCGTCCAGCCGGGCCTTGCGCGAGGCGACCAGGGCCATCTCGGCCATGGCGAAAAAGCCGTTGGCCAGGATAAGGGCCAAAACGGCCGCGAGTTCGAAGGCAACGGAAGACATGGGGACTCCAAAGGGGAGGGATTGCCCGGATGGGGCGGGTATGACGAGCCTACCCCGCGCGGCGGCGCGAGGCAATGGCGCGGTGGACATGGGCGAGGCTCAGTCCAGCCAGAGGGTGGGGACGGGGTAGCGGCGCACCAGGGCGTCGCGGCTGACCAGCACCGCGCCCTTGGCCAGGGCATGGGCCACGATGAGGCGGTCCATGGGGTCCTTGTGCAGGGGCGGGAGCAGGGCCGAGGCGATCATCACGTCGGCGTCCGGGGTCAGGACGGCCAGGCCCGAGGCGCGCACCAGTTCGTCTTTCCATCCGGCCACGTCGGGCAGTTCGATGCGCCCCTTTTGGGCCAGAAGCGCCGTTTCCCAAAAGGACACCGCCGACACGGCCAGCCGTCCCGCCCGGCACAGCCGGTCGAGGCGGGTGGCGAAACGCGGCGACAGGCCTTCGCCCAGGCTCCAGAACACCAAGGCGTGGGTGTCCAGGAGATAGCGCTTCACGCCTTGTCCGCCCACAGGTCGTCCATGGGGGCGAAGGCTTCCTCGGCCGGCGCGGTCAGGCGCGGCCGGCGGGTCATGGCGGCGCGCCAATCGGCCGGGGCCTGGGGGGGGCCCTCGCCGGCCGGGCAGACCCGGGCCACGGGCCGGCCGCCGCGCGTGACCAGCACGGTTTCGCCCTGGGACACCTGATCGAAGATGGTGAAAAGGTTTTTGCGCAGTTCGGTGGCGGTGACGATCATGGCCGGCTCCTTGGCGTACACCCATCTTAGCTATGTACATCCCCAGGTGGAGTCAAGACCGGCCGCCGCGCCTTTCCCCGGGACGCCAGAAAAAAGCCCCTGCCGCGCGGGGGCGCGGCAGGGGCTTTACATGGTCGGATTAGCCGCAGCCTACAGCGACAGCGCCCGGTCCAGGCGGGCCAGGGCGCGCTCGCGGCCCAGCACCTCGATGGTCTCGAACAGGCCGGGGCTGGCCGTGACGCCGGTGACGGCCACGCGCAGGGGCTGGGCCACCAGCTTGAACTTCAGTTCGCGCTCTTCCAGATAGCCGGCCACCGCCGCTTCCATGGAGGCATGGTTGAAGCAGCACAGCCCGGCCAACAGTTCGCGCAGATGGGCCAGATGGCCCCGCACCTCGTCGGTGAAGAATTTCTTGACCGCCGCCATGTCGTAGGAAAGCGCCTCGTCGGCCACGACGAAGCATTCGGCCTTCTCGGCCATCTCGGCCATGGTCTGGGCCCGGGGCTGGAGCAGGGGAACGATGCGGGCCAGATAGTCCAGGTCGAGGTTGTCAAAGCCCCGGCGCTCCAGGAAGGCGTTTAACAGCACGGCCAGGCGCGAGGCCGGGCTTTCCTTGATATAATGGGCGTTGAGCCACAACAGCTTGGCCTTGTCGAAGACGGCGGCCGAGGAGCCGAGGTTGTCGGCGGTGAAAAGCGATACCAGCTCCTCGCGGGAAAAGATCTCCTGGTCGCCGTGGGCCCAGCCCAGGCGCACCAGACCGTTTAACATGGCCTCGGGCAAAAAGCCCTCGACCTCGTATTCCATGACGGCCGTGGCCCCGTGGCGCTTGGAGAGCTTTTTCTTGTCCGGCCCGAGGATCATGGGCACGTGGCCGAAGCGGGGCAGATCGAAGCCCAGGGCCTTGTAGATGAGGATCTGGCGCGGGGTGTTGTTGAGATGATCGTCGCCCCGGATGATGTGGGTGACGCCCATGGTGGCGTCGTCCACCACCACGGCCAGGTTGTAGGTGGGCGAGCCGTCGCCCCGGCGCAGCACCATGTCGTCGAGTTCGGCGTTGTCGATGGACACCGGACCCTTGACCATGTCGTCAACCAGGGTGGCCCCGGTGACCGGCGCCTTGAGCCGCACCACCCGGCCCGGGCCGGGGCCAAGGCCGGCTTCGCGGCAGCGGCCGGAATACTTGGGCTTAAGCCCCTTTTGCCGAGCCTGTTCGCGCATGGCCTCGACTTCCTCGGGCGAGCACGAGCACCAGTAGGCGTGGCCGGTCTCCAGCATCTTGTCGATGTGCTCGTTATAGAGGTCGAAGCGCTGGCTCTGGTAGGTGATCTCGCCGTCGTGGTCCAGGCCCAGCCACTCCATGGCGTCCAGGATCGATTGGGTCATGTCGGACTGGGAGCGCTGGAGATCGGTGTCCTCGATGCGCAAAAGAAAGGTGCCGCCGAAGTGGCGGGCCAAGAGCCAGTTGAAGATGGCCGTGCGCGCGCCGCCGATATGCAGGTAGCCGGTGGGGCTTGGGGCGAAGCGGGTGACGATGGTGCTCATGGGGGCTCCGAACGCCCGGGCGGGGAGGCCCCGGCCGGCGTGTGGCGTGGTGTCTTGGGGACCCGGGCCAGGCGTGAGCTGTTGCCGGGTGGGCCGGGAGGTAGCGTATGCGCAAGGTCCCGTCAACAGAAGGGCGGCCGGGAGGTCGGCGCGGCAGGGATGGGCAAAGCGGCCAAGCCGTGCTAGATGGCCGGCAACACGACGGGACCGGCTCACGGCCGGGCCACGGAGTTTCTGAATGCTCAAAAAAACCGTCACCCTGGTTTTGTTCTTTGGCCTGTTTTTCGTCCTGGTCTCGGGGCTGGTGATGTTCACCGCGCCGCCGGCCCGGGTGGCCTCCTGGGCGGACTGGGGCTTTCTTGGCCTGTCGCGCCAGGCCTGGGAAGGGGCGCACCTGGCCATGGGTGTGCTGGTGGTCGCCGCCGGCCTGGTCCACGCCATGCTGCATGTGGACGCCTTCCTCGACCACCTGCGCGACGACGACGGCATGGTGATCGTTTTCACCAAGCCTTTTTTTGCCGGTCTGATCGTCGTGGTCGGCCTGTTCGCCGCCGCCCTGGCCGGCGCGCCGCCCATGGCTCAACTGGCGCGACTGGGCGACCATCTCCAGGAACGGGCCGCCGAGACGTACGGCGAGCCGCCTTATGCCCTGGCCGAGCGCTCGACCCTGGCCGATTTCGCCCGGCGCATGGGCATGGACACGGAAAAGGCGCTGGCGCTGTTGCGGCTGAAAAACATCAAGGCCGACAGCGGCGACCTGACCCTGGCCGAGATCGCCCGGCAAAACCGGGTGGCTCCGGGCGGCGTGTTCGAGGCGCTCAAGATGGTCATGGAGCCGTCGGGCGGCACGACCACCATCACCGGCCTGCCCAAGGAGCCGCCGCCGGGGCTGGGGCGGCGCAAGCTGTCGGACATCTGCGAGGAATACGGCCTGGATCTGGCCCAGGTGCTGGGCCGGTTGTCCACGTCCGGGTTCAAGGCCCAGCCGGCCTGGACCCTGGCCGAGATCGCCAAGGCCAGCAACGTGTTGCCCATTGCCGTCTACGATGCGCTGCGCGCCGAAAAAGCCCCTGCTTCGGTGGCCGTGGAAGTGGCGACCCCGGCTGAGCCGGCCGCGTCCGCGCCGGCGGCTCCGGCCGCCGCGCCATCGGCCGCTGCTCCGGCCCAGCCGGCTGTCCAGGCGGCTCCGGCCGCGCCGGCCCAAGCGGGCCAGCCGGGCCAGGCCCCTGTGTCGCCGCAACCGGTCTATCAGCCCCAGCCGGCCGCGACAGCCCAGCCGTCGGGCCAGCCGGTTCCCGGCTACGCGCCGACTCAGCAACCGCCTGCCGCCGGCTCTCCGCCGTTGGCCGCTCCGGGCTACCAGCCGCCGGCCACGGGCCATGCGCCTGCAACGCCGGGCTACCAGCCGCCGGGCTATGCGCCGATGCCTCCGAGCGGCGCGACGGCGACGCCGGGGCATGCGCCTGCAACGCCGGGCTATGCGCCGTCGGCCCCGGGGAGCCAGCCCGGCTACGCCCCGGCCCAACCGCCGGCCCATGCCGCCCCGGCCGCACCCGTGACGCCGCCGCCGGGCCTGGAAAAGATGATGCTGCAAAGCTTTTGCCGGGAATACGACATTCCGCTGTCCGTGGCCGTGCAGCGTCTGGGCCGGCATCGCATCACGGCCTTTGGCGACATGAGTTTCGAGGAGCTGGCGCTGGAAAACAACCGCACTCCGGCTGACATCATGCGGCTGGTGACGACGCCCTAGCTGGCGCTCACCCCGGCGCAACGCGAAACGGCCGTCCCCTTCGGGACGGCCGTTTCGCATTGGGCCCATATGGGGGGTCCGGGGGCCTCAGGCCCCCGGCCGCCGGAGGCATTCTTCTCTTTCTTACTTACTTACTTACTTACTTACAACGGCGGCCGCACTTCGACGCGGTTGCGGCCGGCGGATTTGGCTTGGTAGAGGGCGGCGTCCGAGGCGGCGAGCAGGGTTTCGGGTTCCAGGTCCATGTTGGGGACCACGCCGGAGATGCCGATGCTGACGGTGACGATGTCAGCGACGGGGGAGCTGGCGTGTTCGATGTTGGCGGCCCGGACGTTGCCCCGGATGATGCCGGCGATGGACAGGGCTCCGGCCAGATCGGTGCCGGGCAGCAAGGCCACGAATTCCTCGCCGCCGTAGCGGGCGGCGAAGTCGCCGGGGCGCTTGAGGGCTTCGACGATGGCTTCGGCCACCCGGCGCAGGCACAGGTCGCCTTGCAGGTGTCCGTAGGTGTCGTTGTAGAGCTTGAAACAGTCGATGTCGATCATCAGCGCCGAAAGCGGCGTGCCGTCGCGGCGCGAGCGCAGCCATTCCTTGCGGAAGGCGTCCTCGAAGCAGCGGCGGTTGGGCACGCCGGTCAGCCCGTCCTGGTTGGAGAGCTGTTCGAATTTGCGGGTGAGCGCTTCGAGTTCGCGCTCGCGGGCCTTGCGCTGGTCCATCTCCTCCTTGAGGCGAAGGGCCGAGCGCACCCGGGCGCGCAGTTCCATGCTGTTGACGGGCTTGGCCAAAAAGTCCATGGCCCCGGCCTCGAAGGCGCGCTCCAGGCTGGCCGCTTCGTCCTTGACCGTGACGATGATGATGGGGATGTCGCGCAGCCTGGGGTCGGCTTTGATCAGGCGCGTGGCGTCGATGCCGTCCATGTCGGGCATCACCACGTCCATGAGGATGAGGTCGATGTCCGGGGCTTCGCCGCGCTGGCAGCGCTCGTCGAGCAGGGTGAGCGCTTCGCCGGCCGAACCGGCGCACAGGGGATCGACGTATCCGGCTCCCTTGAGGATGGTGGACAGCAGCAGCCGTGAGGAGTCGGAGTCATCGACGATGAGGATGTTCATGCCGGTTCCGGAAAGGCGGTGCGCTTTGCGTGGCGCAGTGTGCCCGAAGACGACGGCGGTGTGGTCGGTGCTGCTGATCAAGTGTGGCCCGCGTCTGGGACGTTATTTCTTACGATGCTGATATGCCGGATTGGCGGAAAAATGCAACCGTCAACCATGGGCTTGCACGCCCAGTCGGGCGGCCAGGATTTCCATGGAGGCTGCGTCGGCCAGTTCAAAACGCAGCGGCGTCAGGGTGATGTGGCCCTTGGTGAGAAGCGCCCGGTCGCTGTCCGGGGTGAGCGCCTCGGGGGGGATGACGCCGGTGAGCCAGTGGTAGTCGCGGCCGCGCGGGTCTTGCCTGGTGACGTACCAGTCGTTGTACACGGCCTGGGTGGGCGGGCACAGGGCCAGGGGCAGGGTTTCGGCGATGGGGCGCTTGGGGAAATTGAGGTTGAGCACGGTGCGCGGGGCGAGCGCCTCCCAGGGCCGGCCGGCGATGAAGTCGGCCACGTAGGCCCCTTGCTCCCGCAGATCGACCGGGGCGAAGTCGTCGGCCGAGACGGCCACGGCCGGATAGCCCATGAGCGCCCCTTCGGTGGCGGCCGAGACCGTGCCGGAATAGAGGATGTCCACGCCGACGTTGGCTCCGGCGTTGATGCCCGAGACCACGAGGTCGGGCTTGTCCTGCATGAGCGTGGTGAGCGCGAGCTTGACGCAGTCGGCCGGGGTGCCGGACACGCCAAGGCCCCGAAAGCCGTTTTCCACGAATTCCTTGACCCGCAGCGGCGAAGCGATGGTGATGGCGTGGCCCACGGCCGATTGTTCGGAAATGGGCGCGGCCACCAGCACGTCGTGGCCGGCGTCGATAAGCCCTTTATAGAGATGGCGGATGCCGACGGCCTGGATGCCGTCGTCATTGGTGAGCAGAATGCGCATGAGGCCTCCTGCCGGCGGGATTTCCGGCCGAGGCACTATGCCCAAGGCGGCGGCGGTTGACAACCGCCGGCCGGCCGGGCAACGTCGCCGGCCAAGATGCCCCAACCGGGCGACAATGCCCGCGATGACCCGGCGCGCGCCTACCCACATGGAAAAAAACATCTTCGTCAAGGATCTTGTCGCCGGCCAGGGCGTGGCCGAGGTGTTCTGCCTCGGCGGCGCGCGGCTGGGCCAAGCGAAAAACGGGCCGTTCTGGACGCTTGTCTTGGAAGACGTCACCGGCCAGATCGAGGCCAAGATCTGGAGTCCGGCCGCCAGCCTCTATGCCGATCTGGCCCCGGGCCAGTTCGTGCGGGTGGAAGGCCAGGTCGGGGCCTACCGCGACCGGCCGCAAGTCAACATCGAGCGGCTGGCCGTGCTCTCTCCCGAGGACGACGTCCCGGACCTCTCGCTTTTTGTGCCCACCAGCGCCGAGCCGCCCGAGGTGCTGCTGGAAAAGCTCATGGAACTGTGCCGGGCCGAGATCGCCCACGCGCCCTGGCGCAAGTTCACGGCCAAGGTGCTCGGCCATGCCGAATTCCGGGAGCGCCTCATCGAGGCCCCCGGGGCCAAGAGCGTCCACCATTCCTACCGGGGCGGCCTGCTGGAGCACACCCTGGCCGTGGCCCGGCTGGCCCTTTCCATCTGTGACCGCTATCCGGCCCTGGACCGCGACACGCTTCTCGCCGCCGCCGTCTGCCACGACCTGGGCAAGGCCTGGGAGCTGACCTCCGGCCCGGGCCGGGACTACACCGACGCCGGACGGCTTTTGGGCCACATCGTCATCGCCATGGAACTACTTGAGCCGATCCTCAAAAAAAGCGGCGTGGAGCCGGAACTGGCCCTGCATTTCAAGCACATCCTTTTGGCCCACCACGGCGAATACGAGTTCGGTTCGCCGCGTCGGCCCAAGACCGCCGAGGCCTTTGCCCTGCATTTCGCCGACAACATCGACGCCAAGATGAACCAGATTTTCGGGGTCTTCGGCGACGAGGAAGAGGCCGGGGGCTGGTCGCCCTATGTGCGCACCCTGGAGCGCTACCTCTACAACCCGCCGCGCGCGCCGCGCCCGGAAGCGCCCCGGCCGGCCAAGCCCAAGGAAAAGGACGTCCACCAGTGTTTGTTACCTTTGAAGGCGTAGAAGGCTCGGGCAAGTCCACCCAGATGACGCGGCTTTGCGCCGCCCTGGAAGCGGCCGGCCGGACCGTTTGCCGCACTCGCCAGCCCGGCGGCTGCTCCCTGGGCCAGACCCTGCGGGCCATTTTGCTCTCCCAAAAGACCGCCGGCCTTGATGATCGGGCCGAGCTGTTCCTCTATCTGGCCGACCGGGCCCAGCACGTGGCCGAGGTGATCCGGCCGGCCCTGGCCGCCGGACAGGTGGTGGTGTGCGACCGCTACACCGACTCCACCGTGGCCTACCAGGGCTACGGCCGGGGACTCGACGTCGCCTTGCTGCAAAATCTCAATGCCGTGGCCGCCGCCGGCGTCGTCCCGGACCTGACCGTGCTGCTTGATCTCGATCCGGCCATTGGCCTGACCCGGGCCACCTCGCGTAACGCCGCCGCCGGCACGGCCGAAGCCGAAGGCCGCTTCGAGGCCGAGCGCCTGGAGTTCCACCAGCGGGTGCGGGCGGGCTATCGCGCCCTGGCCGCCGCCGAGCCGGCGCGATTTGCCGTCATCGACGCCGCGCCTTCCCCGGACGCCGTGGCCGAGGCGGTCTGGGGCGTGGTGGGTAAGCTGCTGTAGAGAAGAGGGAAGAAAAGAGAAGATGGCTCCGGCGGCCGGGGCCTGATGCCCCCGGCCCCCCCAAAAGGGAGAAGGGGGCTTTATCGTGGGGGTCCCTAGCCCAGGGCGGCCAGGGTCTTTTCCACCGGCCGGCGCTCCGGGACCACGGGCAGCGGCTGCCTGCCGTCGCGCACCGCCTCGGACACGTACAGACCGCAGAAACAGGCCCCGTATTCGGTCACGTCCGGGGCGCGGTACTCGCACGGACACACCACGTCGCGGTCCAGCTCGAACTTCCCCGAAGCCAGCCGGCACGGACAGGCCATGTAGCCGTAGCGTTCCTTGTTGGTCAAAAGCCCGGCCATGAGGTCGAGGACCATGGCCGTGTCGGGGTTGAAGTGAAACCCCTTGGCCGCTTGCAAGGGCGCGAGCTTTTCGAAAAGTTCCTTGGCGTCCATGCTATTTGCCGCAGCTTTCCAGCATGGTGAGCAGCTCGTCGCGCCGGAATCCCACGATGACCTTGTCGCCGATGACGATGGTGGGGAAGGACAGGGCGGGGTTGAGCTTGCGCACGATGTCCATGATCTTGGTCCGTTCCTCCCCGCTCAGGAAGTCAACGTGGACGCAGTCGTAGGGGATGTGCTTCTCCTCAAGGAATTCCTTGGCGTGCTTGCAGTGCACGCAGGTGCTCAGGGCATAGACCTTGATGTCGGCAGACATGGCAAACTCCTTGATCTGGCGGCGTTAGCGCGGCGTTTCTCGCATTCCGTTCCCTATTCCCCTTTCCAGCCGCCGGGTCAAGTGCGAAAGGGGCCAGGTCAGCAGCAGATAGAGCAAGGCCAGGGGCAGATAGGTCTCGAAGGTGCGGTAGGTTGAGGCGTTTATGACCTCGGCCGCCTTGGTCAGCTCGCGCAGGCTGATGACCGACAGCAGCGAGGAATCCTTGATGCACGACACGAACTGGCCGGTCACCGGAGCCACGATGCGCCGGGCCGCCTGGGGCAGCACGACGTAAAGCAGGGCCTGGCCCCGGGTCATGCCCGAGGACATGGCCGCTTCCCATTGCCCATGGTCCACGGACTCCACCCCGGCCCGCACCATCTCCGAGATATAGGCCCCGGAGAAAAGCGACAGGGTGAACGTGCCGATGACAAAGGGGCTGTCCACCCGCACCACCACGCCGACGCAGAAGTAGAAAATAAGGATCTGGACCAGAAGCGGCGTGCCGCGAAAGGCTCCCACATACAGGGCGGCCAACTCCGAAAGCACGAGGTTGCCCGACACCGAGGCCAAGCCCGAAAGCAGCCCGAAGCACAGGCCAAGGGTGATGGCCACCACGGACACGGCCAGGGTCAGGCCCAGACCGTCGACGAAGATCGACCGGTAGGCCCAGACCGCCGACCAGTCCCAATGGTAGCGCAGACGCGACAGCACCAGCCAGGACAGGCCGGCCAGAACGGCCAGGATGGCGAAACGCACGGCAAGACGGGCCATGTCAGCAACACTCCGGGAAAAGGCGCGGGGCAGCGGCGGGCAGGTGTCCACCGGGTCGCAGGGGGCGGCGGGAGGTCTTCAATGGCCGTCCGATCATCGGCCCTTGGGGGCCGTGAACGCCCCGGCCGGCAACACCAGCACGTAAGGCACGCGCACGCCGAAATCCCCGGCCAGCCGGGCGGCGATGTCCTTGGACACGTCGCGCGGGGCCGTGGTCAGATAGACGGCGTTGGCCTCGGTCTCGACCTGGCCGGTTTCGTTTTTCCAGCCGCCGACTCCGCCCCCCAGGCGGGTGAAGCCGCCGTAGGTTTCGGCCAGCCAGGCCTCCAGGGCGGCGGCGGCGGCCAGGGCGCTTGAGCCGTCGGCCAGGGCGGCCGGCACGACGAAGAGGTGGGCGAACACCTGTTCGGTGTCGGCTGCCGCCGGCAGCGGCCGGGCGGCGAGCAGGCCCAGCAGCAGCAGGGCGGTCAGGAAGCGGCGAACAAGGGGCATGGCGTCTCCAGACAGGCGGCGGTTGGGGCGTCCGGTCGGGACAGCCCGGATGCTGGGGAGCACGCCGGCCCTGTCGCCGCGCACAGGCGGGACAGGGCCGGCAGGGTTGGGGCGGCGCGGCGTCATTTGCCGAGGATGTCCTTGAAATGCTTGGCGCGCAAGGTCTCAAGGGTGCCGTCGGCCTTGATGGAGGCGATATACATCTCGACATACTGCCACAGGTCGAAGTCGCCTTTTTGCATGGCGATGCAGAACGGCTCGTAGGTAAAGGGCGTGAGCAGGGCCTTGGTGGTCTCGGGATGCTGTTTGTGGTGCTTGGCGATGGAAATCTGGTCGTAGATGAAGGCGTCGGCCCGGCCGGCGGCCACGTCGGCGGCGCAGGCGGTCTCTTCCTGGTAGCGGTTGATGGTGGCCTTGGGGAACCGCTTGGCGGCCACGATGTCGGCGGTGGTGCCGGTCTTGACGGCGATGACCCGCCCGGGCTTGTCCAGGCCGGCGGCGTCGGCCAGGTCCGGAGCTTTCTGGACGCTTGCCAGGATGCACAGGCCGGTGGTGAAATAGGGCGAGGAGAAGGTGATGGTCTTGGCCCGCTCCAGGGTGCCGGTGATGCCGGAAATGATCAGGTCGATCTTGCCCGAGGTGAGCGCCGGGATAAGCCCGGTCCACTCCATGTCCTTGATTTCGAGTTCCACGCCCAGGCGTTCGGCCAGGGTTCTGGCGATGTCCACGTCAAAGCCCACGGGCTTGCCCTTCTCGTCCACGTACTCGAAGGGCCAGAATTTGAGTTCCATGCCGACGACGAGTTTGCCGCGCTTGACGATCTGGCGCAGGGCGCTGCCTTCGTAGATGTCGTAGGGGGTTATGGCCAGGGCTGTGCCGCAGCACATGGTCAGGGCCACGAAGGCAAGGCACACGACGCGTATGAAGCGGATCATGGCGTTTCTCCGGGGTAAAGGGTTGGGCTTGGGCGGGAAGCCCGCCATACAGGAATGCCTAGCAGAAAAACGGCGAAAAGAAACCTGTTGGCGGGACAAGAGTAAGACGGCCCGGAACAAGGGGCAAGGAGGAAGGGACATGCCTGGACGGATGCTGTGGCTGACTTTGGCGATGGCGGCGACCTTGGCCGGCTGTTTCGCGCCCAGGGCCGAGACGGAAGCCCGCAATTGGCGGCCCGACGGGCCGGGCGGGCGCACCCTGTCCCAACTCCTGGCCCTGTCGCCGGGCATCGCGGCCACCACCTGGGAGTCCTTTGACGGCCCAGGCGGCGCAACGGAGGTGCGGCTGACGGCGGAATACGCCGTGCCGCGCCTGGCCGGGGCCTGTCCCGCGCCGCCGGCCGGCCAGGAAACGGCGGCCCGGGGGTTTCTCGTCCTCGGGCTGACGGTGACCCCGGCCGGGCAGGTGGACTTTGCCTACGCCGAGGCCCGGGGCTACGCCGCCTCGGGAGCCTGGCAATCGACGCCGCTGGACATCGGCGTCATCGCCGATCTGGTGGCCCGGGCAACGGTGCTGCCCTGCGCGGCCCTGGCCTTGCCCAAGGGATCGTGAGGGAGCGGGAGCCCAGACGCCAAGAAAACGGGCCGGCAACGCGCGTGCAGCGTTGCCGGCCCGTTTTAGTTTTCGGAAAGGACCCGGGCTACTTGCCCTTGCTGGCCTTGATGGCTTCCTCGAGCTGCTCGAAGGTCGGGCGGTAGTGGATGGGGATGGCCCGGCGGCCGGCTTCCAGGGCCACGGGCGGCGGGTTGCCGCCGACGAACGACCCCAGCGACGCTTTGGCCACAAGCAAAATATGCTCGATCTCTTTGGCCCGATACTCCAGGTTGGTGGCTATAGGGGAGGCGAAACCATAAGCCAGCAAAACGCCCAGGAACGTGCCGACCAAAGCCTTGCCGATGCTGTAGCCCAGCACCTCGGGCGGTTCGTTGAGTTTGCCCATGGTGATGACGACGCCCAAAACGCAGGCCACGATGCCCAGGGCCGGCAGCGCGTCGGCGATTTTGCTGACTCCGTGGGAGGGGATGAGCAGTTCGTGTACTGTGGATTCGATATCGGCTTCCATGATGTTGTCGAACTCATGGGCTTCGATGTTGACCGTGGAGAAAATCCGCATGGTGTCGCAGATGAAAAGCAGCACTTCGTGGTTTTTCTTGTTTTTGGCAAATTCGCTGAAAATTGGACTTTCCGCCGGTCTTTCCACGTCCTTTTCAATGGCGACCAGGCCTTCGCGGCGGATTTTCATGTACAGCCCGGACAGAGTGACGAGCAGGGTGGTGTAGTAGGCCTTGCTCGTCACCATGCCGCCAAAAATGGTGAACACACTTTTCATGGTGTGGGAGAGGATATCTTTGGGGGAGCTGATGACGAAGGCTCCCAGCGCGCCGCCGCCGATCATGAGCATTTCCAGAGGGAGCGCCGCAAGGATCAGATCGAAGTTGCCCTTTGCCAAGACAAATCCGGTAGTAACACAGACAAGAAGGATGATGGTGCCGAGTATGACGAACATAGGTTGATCCTGTTTTGTGCCCGGCCGTTAGAACTGGCCCTCGGTGGACTTGTCGTAGATGGTGTTGATCTTTTTTTCCAGCACTTCGCCCACGTCCGGCGTGCGCGGCGGGGCGGGCTTGGCCGGTGCGGCGGCGCCTGCGCCGCCCGCGCCGCGTTCGCCTTCCCTGGGCGGGCGGAACAGCAGCAGACTGATGCGCCGGTTTTTCGGGTCGTAGGGGTTGCCGGCCACGTAGGGCCTGGTGTCGGAATAGCCCGTGACTTCGGCCACGGCGTCGGGGTTAAGCCCCGCGCCGACCATGAAGCGCCGGGCGGCCAGGGCTCGGCCGGCCGACAGATCCCAGTTGGAATAGGCCCCGGAATAGCGGTAGGCGTCGGTGTGGCCCTCGATGGCCACCTTGACGCCTTCCTTGCGGATGACGTCGGTGACGGCGGTCAGGATGCGCTGGGCGTCGGGTAGTAAGGCCACGCCGCCGAGATCGTAGAGCGGCCGATCAGCCTTGTCCATGATCTCGACGCGCACCTTGTCCCGGTCGTGGGTGACGGACACCTGCCCGGCCAGTTCCGGCAAGACCTTTTCCAAGGCCTGTTCGATCTGATTTTCAAGGGCGGTCGCCTGCGCTTCAGCCTGTGCTTCACTCTTGGCCAGGGCGTCGGCCTCGGCCTTGGTCTTGGGCGCTTCGTGCTTGCCGCCGGCCATGTCGCCGGCATTTTGTCCCTGGCCGCCGGTGGGTTCCTTGCCGCCCCGGTCGATGGCCACGTCAGGGCGTTCCTCGCCGGTGCCGACCACGGCAGCCGGCGGCCCCACGCCGCCGACGTCGAGCAGGGTGGCCGATGGGCCGGGGTTGTTGAACAAGCTGAACTCGTTGAAATACTGGGCGATCTCTTCCTTTTTTTCCTGCGGCGCGCTGCTTAAAAGCCACATGAGCAGGAAAAACGCCATCATGGCCGTGACCAAGTCGGCATAGGCGACTTTCCACGAGCCGCCATGGGCGCCGGCCGAGATCTTTTTGACCTTCTTGAAGATGATGTTTTTTTTGTGTTCGGCCTCGGCCATGACCCCTCCGTCGCCATCCTATCGGCCGCGCGGGCAAAACCGTTAGGGGACGGTTGTCTAGGGCCGTTTGTTACGCAGGAGCGGGGGAAAGGGCAACCGGGCTTTGCGGAAAGGGGGGGGCGAGTCGGCGCGCGAAGGGCGGGGCTCCCGAAAACGCCAAAAAGGGCGAAGGGAACAATCCCTCCGCCCTGGAAAGCTTGGTTGCTGCGAACGCCTAGGCGGCCGCGGCGGTCTCGACCGGCAGCACGTGGATGCGGGTCTTGACCTTGTTGTTGCGGGTGTACTTCTCGAACTTCACCACACCGTCGATCAGCGCAAACAGCGTGTAGTCCCGGCCCATGCCCACGCCCGTGCCGGGGTGGAACTTGGTGCCGAGCTGGCGCACCAGGATGTTGCCGGCCAGAACCGACTGGCCGCCGAAACGCTTGACGCCACGCCGTTGACCGGCGCTGTCGCGGCCGTTTCTGGAGCTGCCGCCTGCTTTTTTATGTGCCATGTCGCGACTCCTTCAAAATATGAGGCTAGGCCTGGATGCCCGTCACCTTGAGCTGGGTGTAGCCCTGGCGATGGCCCTGCTTCTTGTGCGAATCCTTGCGGCGACGCTTGTGGAAAACCACGATCTTCTTGCCCTTGACGTGCCCGGCCACCTGGCAGGTGACGGCCGCGCCGGCGACGTAAGGCGCGCCGATCTTGGCTTCGCCGCCGCCGATCATGAGCACCTTGTCCAGCACGTATTCCGAGCCGGCCTCGGCAGCCAAAAGATCCACGGTGATGGTGGCCCCTTCCTGGACCTTATACTGCTTGCCGCCAGCCATAACGATTGCGTACATAATATCGACCTCCGATGGGGAAGACGGTCCCTTTACCGCTGCGCCGCCGCGTCGTCAAGTCCTTTTTGCGGCAGCGACGACCCGGTGGCCAAAAGCCGCTCCCGTCGGGCTCGCAAAACGTCCAATACGGCAATGTCGATGCGCAGGCTCCCCCGCCCGCGCCCGAGCTCCACCCCGGGCTTGGCCGCGCCGTGGTAGTCCGAGCCGCCAGACACGGCCAGTCCCAGCTTGCGGGCCAGGGCCAGGTATTCCAGCGTCTGATATTGGGAGTGTTCGGTGTAAAAGGCCTCGATGGCGTCCAGGCCCGCCTCGCGGTAGCGGGCCACGGTCTCGGCCAGGGCCGGGCCGGAAAGCCCCAGCAGATACGGATGGGCCAGCACGGCCAGTCCGCCTTCGGCGTGGATGAGTTCGATGGCTTCGGGCAGCGGCAATTTGTCCTTGGGCACATAGGCCTTGCCGTAAGCGCCCAGAAAACGGGTGAAAGCTTCCTTGAAACTGGTCACCGCGCCCATGGCCAAAAGGGCCTGGGCGATGTGCGGCCGACCCACCGCCCCTTGCGCCAGGGCCGTGACGGACGCATATTGAAGAGGCACGCCCAGGGCGGCGAGCTTTTCGAGGATGCGCTTGTTGCGGTCGTGGCGGCGCTCCCGCAGCCAGTCCAGGCGCTTGGCCAGGGGGCCGGGGGCGTCGGGCAGAAAAAGCCCGACCAGATGGATGCTGCCGCGTTCGTCGGCCACGGACAGCTCGACTCCGGCGATGACCTCCACGCCGTGCTCGGCTCCGGCGGCCCGGGCTTCGGGCAGCCCGGCCAGGGTGTCGTGATCGGTTATGGCCACGGCGGCCAGCCCCTTGGACGCGGCCATGGCCACCAGCTCGGCGGGAGCGGCCGTGCCGTCGGAAGCGGTGGTGTGGGTATGCAGATCAATAAACGCCATGGAAGACCCTAGCCCGGTTGGCTGGCCTTGTGAACCTCCATTGCGCCGGGGACGCGATTTGGCTATGAACCAGGGCACGTTTGCACAAGGAGACCGCCTGTGAGCATCCATCCCGATCTGCTGACCATCCTGGCCTGCCCCAAATGCAAGGGGCCGCTTACCGTTGTGGACAACGAGGCCGGCCTTTTCTGCCCGACCTGCGACATCGTGTTTCCGGTTCGCGACGACATCCCCATCATGTTGGTGGAAGAAGCCGTGGCCAAGGCCGACTGGGACGCCGGCAAGCGTTCGGCCAAGGACGACGCCGCCAAGTAACCACGTTCCGGGGACCTCCTCCCCGGACAGGGAGCGCTATGGCCAAACTGCACTGGACCCCGTGGATGGCCCTGGCCGAGATCGAGGGCCGCACCGAATGCGGCCTGGACCAGATCGCCCAGGGCAGCCGTGACTGCGCCCCGGTCTGGCAGCCTGCCGCCGATCTGGTCGAGACCGAGGACGCCTTCCGCGTCACCTTGGAGCTTCCAGGCGTGGCCCGGGAGGACGTGGCCGTGGAGGTGCGCGGCCGGGAATTGGTCATCCAGGGCCTGCGCCGCTTCGAGAAAGACTGCCGGGGCGAGGTCTACCACGCCCTGGAACGTTCCTACGGCCCCTTTGCCCGGGTTTTTGAACTGCCCAAAGGGGTGTCCCGGGCCGACGTGACGGCCGTGATGAAGGACGGGCTGCTCGACGTGCGCCTGCCCAAGCTCGGCCCCGAACGCCTGCGCCGCCGCATCCCCATCAGCTGACGCCAGACCGCCAAACCGCTCCGCCAAGGAGGCTTGCCATGGGTCGCCTCGTCCCGTGCACGAAGTCTTTTTCCCTTTTGCTTCTCGCCTGTTTTCTGGCGCTGGCCGCGCCGTCGGTCAGCGCCCGGGCCGCTTCCAATAAAGCGGCCCGCATCACGCCCGTGGTCACGGCCGTGGCCGCCGTGGCTCCGGCCGTGGTCAACATCACGGCGGCCAAGACCGTCCAGCGCCGGCCGAACATGGGGCCATTTTTCGATGAGGAATTCTTCCGCCAGTTCATGGGACCGGGCGGCGTGCCGCGCCAGGAGACCCAGGAGAGCCTGGGCTCGGGCGTGATCATCGACGGCAAGGCGGGGCTGGTGCTGACAAACGCCCACGTCATTGCCGGCGGGGCCGTCATCAAGGCCCGGCTCCAGGACGGCCGGGAGCTCGACGCCGCCCTGGTCGGCGCGGACGCCGACTTTGACGTGGCTGTGTTGCGCCTGTCCGGCGGCGGCAACCTGCCCCAGGCGGCCATGGGCGATTCCGGCGACATCATGATCGGCGAGACGGTCATCGCCATCGGCAATCCCTTTGGCTACGCCCACACCGTGACCACGGGCGTGGTCTCGGCCGTGGGACGCTCGCTCAAGCACGAAGGCGGAGCCTACGCCGACCTCATCCAGACCGACGCGGCCATCAATCCCGGCAACAGCGGCGGCCCGCTGGTCAATCTGGCCGGCGAGGTCATCGGCATCGACATGGCCATCCAGGCCGGGGCCGAGGGCATCGGGTTCGCCATTCCCATCAACAAGGCCCGGCGGGTGGTGGCCCAACTCGTCGAAGGCGGCCGGGTGACCCCGGCCTGGCTCGGGCTTTCCGGCCAGGACGTGGACGTCCGGGCGGCGAGGTACTTTGGCTTGCGGCGTCCCAAGGGGATGCTGGTGACCGAAGTGGCCCAGGGTTCGCCGGCCGACAAGGCCGGCATCAAGCCCGGGGACCTGATCCTGGCCGTGGGCGGGGCGGAACTCGACGACAAGGGGCAGTACCGGGGGGCGCTGGCCACCTCCACCGTGGGCGAGGCCCTGACGCTGACGGTGCGCCGGGGCGAGCAGGAGCAGAAGATTTCGGTCGCGCCGGCCGCCTTTGGCGAGCGCGAGGCGGCCGGGCTGGCTGCGTCGCGTTGGGGCATCAGCGTGTCGTTTGGCCGCGCAGTGAGCGTGTCCAGCGTGCGCCCGGGGTCGCCGGCGGCCCGCCTGGGCCTGGCCCCGGGCGACGTGCTGGTGCAGATCGGCGGCGAAAAGCTCGGCAGCCAGGCCGATTTCACCCGGGCGGTTTACGTCAATCGCTTAAACCGCACCATCCTCGTCATGATCGAGCGGGGCGGCCGGGGCTATTACGCCAAGATGGGCGTGGAATAGCCCGGCGCTCAGGAGCGAACACATGGATAACGCGACGGAAAACGCCTCGCCGGACTGCCCGGTCATCCGCATCGCGGCGGCGGTCATTCTGGACGCCGCCCAGCGCACGCTGCTCGTCCGCAAACGCGGAACCACGGCCTTTATGCAGGCCGGGGGGAAAATCGAGGCCGGCGAGGCTCCGACGGCCGCGCTGCGCCGGGAGTTGCGCGAGGAACTTGATCTGACATTCGATATGGAGGCATCGCGGCACATGGGTCGGTTCACGGCCCCGGCGGCCAACGAATCCGGCTGTCTGGTGGAAGCCGAGGTTTATCATGTGTCCGCAGGCGGGGCGCTGGCCCCCCGGGCCGAGATCGAGGAGGCCGTCTGGGTGGACCCCTTTGCCCTGGGCGACTTGCCCCTGGCTCCGCTCACGCGGGATGCCGTCCTGCCACTGGTCCGCACGCTGCTCGCCGCCCAGGCGCGTTAGCGCCTTTCAGCGCAGCCGCCGGGCATAGCGCTCCGGCAATCCCCGCTCAATGATCTTGCGGGCCGTGGCCTCGACATCGTAGGCCACGGCCCGGATTTCCAGCACGCCCGACTCGGTGTCGTAGAGCCCGTACTTGGCCCGGTTGTCACCGTCGCGCGGCTGGCCCACCGACCCCACGTTGACGATATGGCGCGCGGCCGCCTCCAGCGGATTGTCCCCCACCGACAGCTCGAAACGGTCCACCTCGCGGCCGCGCAGGCTCGCGCCCTCCAGCATGTGGGTGTGGCCGACGAAGGACACGCGCTCGGGCGTGCGCAAAAAGGCCCGGCGCAGGGTCGTCTCGCCGGCCTCGAACAGATAGCTCGTGGTGTCGTTGGGTGGCAGCCCGTGGACCAGCCGGCAGCCGGCCACGGTCATGGAGGCCGGGTAGTTGGCGATGCGGGCCAGGGCGGCCGGGGAGAGGAGTTCACACGTGCGCGTGAGCGCTTCCCGGGCCTGGTCGTTGAGTCCCCGCCGCCGGGACGGGTCCACGGCCGCCCATTCGTGGTTGCCGCGTACGCTGGGGATGGCGCGAGCCGCCAATATCTCCAGCACGCCCTCGGGATCGGGGCCGTAGCCGATGTTGTCGCCCAGGCTGACGGCGATGCCGGGGCGGCGGGCGTCCAGGTCGGCCAGGACGGCGGTCAGGGCTTCGAGATTGCCGTGGATGTCGGCGAGCAGGGCCAGAAACATGGGCAAAGTGTGGCACGTCGCCGGGCGGCCGGCAAGGGCAGCCCCGCCAAAAAGACGGACGCGCCCCCGGGGCCTATCCACCCGGGAGCGCGTCATGTACTTGGAGGGATGATGCGGGGGGTTATGCGGAGGAGACGTTTGGGAGATTTGTGTGCCTTAGTTGAAATACTTGTTTTGCAGCCACTGCTTGATGGCGCCGGTGGGGGCGTAGACGCCCTTATTAAATCCCACCTCGGCCATGAAATCCTCGGCCAGATCCTCGGGGATCTCAAACGAGGCCAGTTCCACGCAGTCCTCGGAGTTGCGCCGCACCAGCGACAGCTTGGGTTCACCGGTCCAGGTGTTGATCACGAAATACGTGGAAAAATCGTTCTTCGAGGTTACGGGCTTATGCTGGGCATGCCAGGAGTTGTTTCCCCATTCGAGATACAAGGTCACGGCGTCTTCCGGGGTCATGTCCCAATCGATGACAAGGCCGGACAGGTCGTGCTGCGTCTGCATGCGTATCCTCCATGGCGCGGGTTTCGCGTTTCGTTGTCTGCAACCGATATGAGACAAATCTAATCCATTTTGTCCTCTGGTCAAGCAGGAAATGGCAAAAAGCTGGAAGAAGAACCGCCGATAAATCATATTTATTGGAATTTATTTATGAAAAATCTTGCTTTCAGGGCAGCGCCAATCGGTCTATCGTGCCGGCGTATGGCGATTGAGTCCGCATTTGTTCGGCCTTGGGCTGGAGGGGACAGGCGTTGGCTGTCCGCCAAGGGGGGCTGGCGAGATCGCGGCAACGGCGAACTGGCGGACCGAAGCGGGACTGCCGCGTCGGGGGAGGGTGAGGCGTGACGCATCCGAGACCGAGGGCGGGCAAGGGGCTGGCGGCGAGGCGTGGGGCGTTGGGTGGAGAGGCCGGCCGGACGGCGTTGCGGCCGCGGCCGTGGGCAACGGTTCTGGCCCGGCTCCTTGGGGGGCTGTGTCTGGCTTGGATGGTTCTGGCTCCGGCGGCGGTCCTGGCCGTGGAACTCTCGCCGCCCGAAGCCCGCTACGTGGCTGAACGGGGTGTGGTCACCCTGTGCGTGGACCCGGACTGGCCGCCGTTTGAGACCATCGACGCCGCCGGCCGCCACGTCGGCATCGCCGCCGACCTGCTCGGGCTTGTGGCCGAACGCACTGGCCTGCGCTTTACGCTTGTGCCCACCGCCTCCTGGGACGAAAGCCTTGAAGCGGCGCGCCAGGGCCGCTGCCGGGCGCTCAGCTTCCTCAACCGGACGCCCCAACGCGAGCAGTGGCTGCTGTTCACCCGACCGCTTTTAAGCGACGTCAACGTCTTTATCACCCGCGAGGAGCATGCCTTCATCGCCGACCCGGGCCGGCTAGACGGCGAGACCATCGTCTTTCCCTCGGGCACGGCCATGGAAGAACTGATCCGCCGAGACTACCCCAACCTCAACATCCTCACCACGGCCAGCGAGGACGAGGCCATCGCCATGGTGTCCGACCGCCAGGCGGACATGACCATGCGCTCGCTCATCGTCGCCGCCTACACCATCAAGAAGCGCGGGCTGTTCAATCTCAAAATCGCCGGCCAGCTCCCGTACTATGCCAACAACCTGGGCCTGGGCGTTGTCGGCGACGACCGGACGCTGGTCGATATCCTCAACAAGGGCATCGACACCATTACCACGGCCGAGCGGGCGGCCATCGAGAACCGGCACGTGTCCATCAACGTCCAGACCGTGACGGATTACGGAGCCTTGGCCAAGGTGCTGGGCGCGGTCCTGGCCTTGGCCGCCCTGGGCGGGGTATGGGCGATCAAGGTCAAGCGGCTCAACACGGCGCTGCGCCGGGAGATCGAGCGCCGGGAGGAGCTTGAGCGGATGCGCGAGGACGTGGAGCAGATCATCCGCCACGATCTGGTCACGCCCCTGTCCGGGATCATCGGCATTCCGGAGCTGCTGGAAACCGAGGAAAACCTGACGCCCCAGCAACGGGAGCTCTTGCGCCATGCCGCCACCTCCGGCCGGCGCATGTTGGCCACCATTCGCCTGGCCGGCGATCTGGCCCGGATGGAGAAAGGAACCTATCACGTCGCCAAGGCCGATTGCGACGTGCTCGGGATCATCCGGGCGGCGCGGGTCAATCTGGACAAGCTTTTCGCCCTCAAGGGACTTGCCTTTGCCGTGTCCCTGGACGGGCGGCCGGCCGGGGCCGTGGACCGCGCCCTGGCCCGGGGGGACGCCAATCTGCTGGGCAACCTGTTCGAGAATCTGCTCAAAAACGCGGCTGAGGCCTCGCCCCAAGGCGGGGAAGTCGCGATCGACATCCGGCTTCCCGACGGGACGGTCGCCGTGCGCAACCAAGGCCAAGTGCCGCCGGACATCGTGGACACGTTTTTCGAGAAATACGTCACCCGGGGCAAGACCTTCGGGACCGGCCTTGGAACCTATTCGGCCCGGCTCATCGCCCGGGCCCACGGCGGCGACGCGGTCCTGGACCTCGGCGAACCCGATCAGGTCACGGTGCGGGTCTTGCTGCCGGGCCTTACAGCGGCGCGTTGAGGGCGGAAAACGCCCCCGGACGCTTCCAGGCGTGCGACCCTAGCCGCCGCATCCCTTAAAAAATACGATAGTATTTTTTGAAAAATTAATGATTTTAGTTTCTTGTCCGCAAGGCGCCATGGGCGCTTTGCGCGGACCCGAAACTAGCCGCACAGCCGGCAGGCGGCCAGGGCGGCCTGGCCCCGGGCGGCCACGGTGTCGGGCACGAGATCCCAGCCGTCAAAGCGCGTGAACGTAGCCGGATCGGCGGCGGCCCGGGACAGGGCGGCCAGCAAGGTCTTGGCGGGAGAGGGCTTGATACGCTCGATGGCCAGGGCGGCCAGCCCCCGGGCTTCGGGGGAGCAGTCGTCCAGAGCGGCGGTCAGTTCCGGCAAGGCCCGGGCGGCCAGCTGGGGCGCGGCCTGGGCCAGCCGGGCGATGGCCCACCAGGCCCCCAGGCGCAAGGGCGCGTGGTCGATGAAGGTGCAGTCGCCCTCCATGTCCTGGACGTAGGAAATAAGAATGCGGTGGTAGTCGGCGGCAAGCGTCGGCGTGCGGGCGAGCGTTTCGCCCATGCACTGGGGGATGCCCCAGGCGATGTTGCCCGACTCCTCGTTGACCCGCCACATGAGGTTGCGCCAAACCTCCCGGGCGTCTTCCAGGCGCGTGGCGGCCATGTCGGCCATGGACGCGCCAAAGGCCACCACGGCCCGCCAGCCGATGACGGCCTCGGGACTGAGGAGCAGGGAAAAAAGCGGTCCCTGGCGGTTGATGGGCGCGATGGGGGCCAGGGCGGCCAGGGCGGCCTCGGCGGTCGGCAACGCAAGAGCCTCGCGAACGTCGGTCATGAGGCGGCGGCGGGAGGGCATGGCGGCGCTCCAAAAACGCCTCGCCGACGCCATGGCGTCGGCGAGGCGGCAAGTGACCCGTGTCGAATCGTCGCCGGAAGCGGGCGGCGTTTTGCTGTCAACTCACCGAAACCATGGCCTGTTCGTGCAACACGGCCACGGCAGCTTTCAAGGGCGCGGCGTTAGGCCTTCAGGGCGGCTTCGATCTCGCGCACCATGTCGGGATGGGGCTCGAAGCCGGTGGCCCGGGCCTGGGCGACCAGCTCCTGGGCCTTGGCGAAATCGCCGCGCTCCATGGCCACCAGGGCCAGATTGTTGATGGCCGGCCCGAACTGGGGTTCGATGGCCAGGGCCTTCTGGCTGAAGTTCTCGGCCGCGTCCAGCTTGCCCTGCATAAAAAGGGCGCTGCCCAGGGTGGCCAGGGCCTGGACGTACTTCTCGTCGATCTTAATCGCCCGGCGCAGGGCCTTTTCGGCCTTTTCGATGTCGCCGCGCTGGAGATGGACAAAGCCGATGTTGCCGTAGGGCACGGCGAAAAGGGGCCGGGCCCGGCAGGCCTTTTCGTTCCATTCCAGACAGCCGTCGAGGTCGCCCTTGTTCATGGCCAGGCCGCCGAGCTGCACATAGCCCTCGGCCAGGCTCGGCGAACACTCCACGGCCTGGTGGAATTCCGCCTCGGCCTCGATCAGGCGTCCCTTGGCCACGTAGGCCGTGCCCAGGTTGTAGTGGGACACGCCGCAGCCGGGGTTCTGGGACAGGCGTTTTTTAAGCTCGTCGATGAATTCGTCGGGAGTGCGGGCGGTGTAATCCATGGATGATCCTTCTCGGCGTTATTTGGTTGGCCCCAGCTCGGCGTCAAGGCCTTCGCGGACCAGCAGTTCCTTGTACCATTTGCAAAAGCTGTACATGCCCCGGTGGCGTTCGGAGCCGGACATGACCCCGACGCACAGCTCCCAGGCCCCTTTGGCGAACTCTTCCGAGGCCCCGGGCACGGTGGTCAAAAATTCGGCCACGAGCTGCTGGCTGGTGCGGCGCGAGGCGTCCTCGCGCAGGTCCAGCGGGTCCATGGGTTCCTGGAAGGGGTCCCAGTTGTCGTAGCCGATCTTGTCGATGAACTTGCGGCGACGGGGTTTGACCTTGTCGTAGATGGCGCGCTTGAGTTCGGCCAGCTCTTCGGGACTGTGGGCCATGCGTCTCTCTCGTTTCTTAAAATACGAACGTATTTTCAAGAAAAGTCATAGTTGTGGCGTGTTGCCGGCAAGATGCCGGAGGCGCGCCCCGTGGGCGCGACGCTAATCCGCCTTGCCGCCGGACTCGCCGTCCGGGCCGGGCAGGACCCAGGACGTGCCCCCGGTGCAGGAGGAACAGGCGGGCGAGCCGGCCTGTTCGCCGCAGGAGCCACAGGCCGAGCCGGCCGGGCCGCCGGCCGGGGCGAAGGGATCGGCCGCGGCCGCCCACTTGGCTTCCTGCTCGTGCAGCTTGACCATTTCTTCCTCGGTCAAAAGGCCCAGGAACTCGTCGTCGAAATCCGTGACCAGGGCAAAGGACACCGGCACGAGCATTTCGGCCATCAGCGGCAGCTTGGTGGGGATGGAGGCCACCAGTTCCTGGGACAGGGCCACGAGCTTGTCCTGGAGCTTTTCGATCTTGACCGTGGGATAGCGGCCGCCCGGGGCGAAGCCGGTATTGCCGCAGGTGCGGGCCTCGCCGGAAATCTCCAGGGGCACGCCGTAGAGCCGGCAGGTGAGGGGGCGGCTTTTGTAGAGGATGCAACGGTCGTCGTCGCCCAGAAGCGGGCAGCGGATGCGCTCGCGGGCGATGCTTTCGAGGATCTCGCGGGTGGACACGCCCTGTTCGTCGGCCCGGAAGGCCTTGCGCTTGAGCTTGGCGGCGTCGCGGTCGGCGGCGTTGGCCCGCTCCAGCACGGCGTCGCGGGCCGGGCCGGGCGGAAAGGCTTCGTTGAATTTGCGGTTGAGGTACAGGGCCTCGATAAAGGTCAGGTCGAACAGGGCATGGCAGCAATCGCTGCACCCTTCGCCGCAGCTGACCATGTCCGGGCACAGGGACGCGACCTTGGCGAAGGCGGCGTCGGCTTCGGCGGCAATGGCTTCATAGCGGGCAAAGGCGGGGGAAAAATCCAACTGCATCGGCGGACTCCGGCGGCCTGGGCCAGCACCGCCCCCGCCCTGGTGTCCGGCGGAGGGTCGGGCGGCCCGGGCTCAAGACGGCAACGGGAGCGGGACTTTCGCCCGCTCCCGTTGCCGGTTGATATTGCTATGCTTTGCTACTGCTCTTCGACGATGATGGCTTTCTGGTCGCACACCTCGACGCAGGATTCGCAGCCCAGGCATTCTTCCATGTTGACGGCCACGGCCTTGCCGTCGCGCATCTCATAAACTTCCACCGGACACACGTCCACGCATTCGCCGTCGCCAATGCATTTTTGCGTGTCAACAATGACGCGATATCCCATAAACACCTCCGCTTCCCACTTCGTATGAAAAAAATTTGTTGTCATGACGAAGGGTTAGTCAGACATGGCAGAAACGAACCAGAAGGATCAGGCAGGCTTACCGTCGCGTCCGTCCCGTGTCAAGGCGGCGCGAACCGGCCGGTCCCGGCAGCGGGGCTGCCGGAACTTTTTTTTCTGTATTTTGGGGACTCCTGCCGGAGTTCTGTCGTGGGGCGTAACCGGCACGCCCTGGATTCGTCTTGGTATCATGCTGAAAATAAGAGGGTTTTTTTATTAAAAAAGGGCTAAAGTTCCTGTTGGGAAATGCCGAAAAGCGTGATGAAGCCGAAGTTTAACCTTTTGACGCAGGGATGCCTGAAAGCCAGGGAAGGCCATGGGCAAGCTAACCTATCTTCGACCGCGACGCGGCGATATCCAGCCGGTTCTGGTGCTGCTCACCTCGCACAGGCTCGATTGCTTCCTCGTCTGCATCCGTTGTCTGGAGCGCTACACCGACTGTTCCCGGTTCAAGCGCATTTACATCGTGGCCAACGCCTTGACCCCGGAGCACTTGGCCATGGCCAAGGGCTTCGTGGCCCGCCACGCCAACGCCGTGCTCCTGGAGCGCGGGCCGCGCGGCCTGGTTCCGGCCGTGCTGGAGGCCCAAAACGAGATCTACGCCGCCCACATCGACGACGTCATCATCAAGATCGACGAAGACCTGTTCGTCACCCCGCACTGGCTCGAACACCTCATCGACGGCTACCTCGACCACGCCGAACGTCCTGACGTGCCGCTGGTCATGCCGCTTGTGCCCATAAGCCCGCCCGGGCGCCACGTCCTCAACCGCTTCCTGCGCCTGTCCTACCCCTCCGAACGCCACATGTTCGTCGGACCGCCCATCGAGGAAAACTGGGTCTACCACCGCTGGATGTGGGAAAAGCTCGTCCACGAGAATCTGGCCGAGGTCTACCTGCGCGACGCGCCGCCCAAGTATGCCTACGTGGGCTACCTCACCATCAACTGCGTGATTTTTGACCAGCGTATGATGCGGCTGGTGCTGCCCTTCCCCACCACCAAGGTGGCCGGCCAGACCACCACCGACGAAAAGGCCCTTAACCTGGCCCTTGCCGCCGGCCACATGAAGGTGGCCGTCCTGGGACGCAGCCTGGCCCATCACTACAGCTTCTCCAAGTGCGAGGACTACCTGCGCTCTCACATGCCGCTTGAGCGGGTGTGGCGGTTCATGCAGGGCCTGCCCGACGCGCCGGTGGTCGCGCCGCGCCGCCGCTGGCCGGTCGTGCCCGGCGAGCTTAAGCTCCTCAAGGTGGGCGGCTGATCTGGCCTCGGCCCGGGGAGGGAAAGCGGTTTTCACCGGCAGGAGTTGCCGGACAAGCCTTGAAACAGTATGGTTTGCAAACGCGCGCGGCGCGGGAATGGTCCCGGCGTCGGGCGCGTTTTGTCGTTTGCACGACCACCAAGGGCGGGACGGATGCGGTCTATCGGGAAGTACGCGATTCACGGGGTTCTCGGACGCGGCGGCATGGGCGCGGTGTTTCGGGCCTCCATGCCGGTCATCGGCCGCATGGCGGCGCTCAAGCTCCTGCGCCCCAACGAACTGACCCTGGGCCTGTGGGGCGAGGCGCGGGTGCGGCGGCTTTTCCGCGACGAGGCGGCCCTGCTTGGCGGGCTGCGCCACAAAAACCTCGTTGACGTCTTCGACTATGACGAATCCGGGCCGTGGCCCTTTTTCGTCATGGAATATTACGGCGAATCCCTGGGCTCCATCATCGGCGAAACCTACCGGGTGGAGGCCAAAAGCCGCCGCCTGCCCGTGCCCCGGGCCTGCTGTTATGCCGCCCAGCTCCTGGAAGGCCTGGCCCGGCTGCACTACGCCGGCATCGTCCACCGCGACGTCAAGCCTTTCAACCTGCTGGTCAGCGAAGGCGACGTGCTCAAAATCACCGACCTTGGGCTATCCAAGGTGCGCGGCGAGGCGTTCGGCGGTCCGTCCAACGTCAAGGTCGGCTCGCCGTACTATGCCGCCCCGGAGCAGGAGGACGATCCCGAACGGGCCGACGCCCGCGCCGACCTCTACGCCGTGGGCGTGACGCTTTTTCGGATGCTCACCGGTTGCCTGCCCGAATGGGGCGAGTGGGCCGCCTCGCGGCGCGTGCCGGAGCTGGGCGACGATTTCGACGGACTATTGGCCTGCGCCCTGGCCGAGAACCCGGCCGGCCGCTTTGCCGACGCCCGGTCCATGGCCGAGGCCCTGGACGCGGCTTTGGCCGCCTGGCGGCGGCGCATGGACGGGGTGTGCGCCGCCGCGCCGGAGTCGCTGTGTCCGCGCTGCGTGCCGGACGGCGCGGCCGCGCCCCGTAGCGAGCCGGCCATGGTCGATGCCCGGGCGGCCCGGGCCGCCTTCGGCCTGGACGAACTCTGGCGGCCCCTGGCCTACTGGCCGGGGCGGCTTGCGGACACGGGAAGCGGGATGGTGCTGGACGGGGCCACGGGGCTTTGCTGGGCGCGCCAGGCCGCGCCCTACGCCCTGACCTGGCCGGCGGCGGCGGCCTATGTGGAGGGGCTCAACGCCGCCCGATTCGGCGGCT
The DNA here is from genome assembly GCF_004135975.1 of Solidesulfovibrio carbinolicus. Classification (NCBI taxonomy): domain Bacteria; kingdom Pseudomonadati; phylum Thermodesulfobacteriota; class Desulfovibrionia; order Desulfovibrionales; family Desulfovibrionaceae; genus Solidesulfovibrio; species Solidesulfovibrio carbinolicus. Next base: position 645,976 of record NZ_CP026538.1, read on the forward strand.
TTGCCGACTGGCGGCTGCCCACCGTCCCCGAGCTCATGACGCTGTTGTCCCCAGAACCCGTGGGCGAGGGCTATTGCCAGCCGGCGGCGCTGTCCCAGCCCGTGCGCCGGGTCTGGAGCGCTGATCGGGCCAACTATGTTTCGGCCTGGGTGGCCGACGTGGAGCTGGGCTACTTGGCCAAGGCGGACTTCTGCTGTCCGGCGGCGGTCCGGGCCGTGCGGGGGCTTTGAGCCGGAGCCGGAAACTCCACCGGGCACTGCTCCTTGGTCGGCAGCCGATGGCCGGTGAGGCGCTTGTAGAGGAATTCCTCCACCGGCTTGCCGCCGAGCTTATCCAGCGGAATCTCGGCCCGGGCCGCGCCCCGGTGGCCGCCGGCTGAGCCGATGTCGCCGAAAAGTTTGGCCGCCATGTGGCCCATGTTGCGGCCGATGCCGTCGCCGCGAAAGACCACCACCACCGTGCCCTTGACCACCGCCGCCAGCATGTTCCACGACAGGCCGTGGACCCGGGTGAAGAAATCCGCCAGCATGACCAGGATGTCCGGACTCTCCAGGACGTCCATGTAGACGAAAAGCCCGCGCACGCCCACGAAGCGCATCTTGCGAAACGCCTTGGAGAAAAATTTCAGCCAGCGGCGATGGTATTCGCTGGAGATGATCTTGCGCACAAGCACCATGTCGGCGTGCTTGGTCAGCGCGCTAAAGGCCCGCACGTCGGCTTCGATGAAGTGGCGCTCGAAGCTCTGGGTGTCGGTCTTGATGCCGTAAACCAGCGCCGTGGCCAGGAGCTTGCCCGGCCGGATGCGCAGTCCCCGCAGATATTCGGCCATGATCGAGCTCACCGAGCCGTAGTCCGGCCGGATGTCGCAATACTCGGCGTCGCAGGGGTGGTCGGACAAAAGGGGATGGTGGTCGATGACGATGGAATAGTGCCGCCCGGCGAAAGCGGGATGGTGGTGGGGCTGGGAATCCACCATGGCGAAGCGGTTGTAGGCGGCGCACAGGCCCGGGGCAAAGGGGACTGAGGGGATGCGCAAAAAACGCATCATGGCCAGGTTGTCGGGCCGCTTGACCTCGTTGACGTGGGCGATGCCCACGGTCTCGGCCCGGTAGGCCATGATGCGCCGCAGGGCCATGGCCGAAGCCAGGGCGTCGGGGTCGGCGTTAATAAGGATCAGCCAGCGATCGCCCCGGCCGATGGCCTGATTGAGGTCGGCTCCTGCCTGGGACATCTTGCGAAATGGGCTCATGCGGCGTTTCCCTTGAGCTGGATGGAGAGTCCTGCGGCGACCAGACGCACGTCATGGGCGGCGGCGGCCACGGCCTGGTTGAGCGCGCCCAGGGCATCGACAAACCGGCGCGTGGCCGGGTCGGCGGCGATGGGGCCAAGGCCCGTCTCGCTGCTGACCACGACAAGTTGCGGGCCGCCTGCGTCGGCGTAGGGGGCCAGGCCCCGGGCCAGTTGATCACTGGGGTCCGCATCTTCGCCATGACAGGCAAAAAGCCAAAAGTCCAGGCTGTCCAGCAACACCGTGCCGCCGTGGGCCGCTTCCCGGGCCAGGACGTCCATGGCCTCGGCCCCGGCCTCGATGACGGCCAGACCCGGGTCGCGGGCGCGCTTGTGGGCCAGGATGCGTTCCCGGAAAGCGACGTCCAGGGCCTTGCCCGTGACCACCACCCGGCGCGGGGCCGGGCCCTGGGCCAAAAGCCGTTCGCCCAGGGCCGATTTTCCCGAGCGCACGCCGCCCAACACGAGTTGTATCACGCCGCGCCGCCGCAGGTTGGAGGGGTCACGCCCGAGGCGATGGCTTCGACGCAGGCCAGCCCTTCGACCAGATGCATGGGCGCGAAGATTTCCAGCACCACGGTCTGGGGCGAAAGATTGCCGAACATCCAGACCAGCTCGTCGCGGCCTTCAGGGGACAGGCAGGTCAGCGTGCGGTGCAGGTGGCTGCGGCCCTTGGGCGGCCCTTCGGGGCCAAAGGGCGAATAGATGTGGAGCATCCGGGCGCGCGTGGCCAGTTCCGGGTCGTCCTTGGGCAGCTCGTGGCCCATGGCCAGCATGTGGCCCAGGTCCAGGCACAGGCCGCAGCCGTTGGCCTTGGCCAGGGCCAGGGTTTCGGTCGGGGACACGGCGTCGGTGTTCTCCAGGAGCAAGGCGGCCGGATCAAAGCCGGCGGCGACGTAGGCCGCGACGAAATCGGCCAGCTTGGCCGGGTCGGTGGGCGGATGGAGCACGTAGGCCCAGGGCGACAGGTGGGCGGTCATGGCCAGCAGCCGCTCCATGACGGCAAAAGCGGTTTCGCCGCCCAAGCTCCAGGGCAGGTCCAGGGGCAGGTGGAGGTGGTAGACAAGGCCGTAGGGCTTCTGGGGGAGGTCCTGCGGACCATAGGCCAGACAGGCGTGGAGCTCCAGCAGATACAGGCCGACCTCGGGCACGGTGCGGGCCAGGCGGCGGCAATTGACCAGGGCGGTTTCGGGCCACACGCAGCTCGGCGCGGCGATGCGCCAGGAAAAAGGAGACTTGCTTTTTGCGAACATTTGGAAATTCTAGGATATAAAAGTTACAGGTTAAGGCTTGAGGGTTTTGTTCGCCCGGAGTATGGAATGCGGGTTGCCGGAACGAGGCTTCCCTGCCTGTCCGGCCAGGTTCCCGAAGTGAGTGTAGTATGCGACAACTTCGTGATTTTGTGCAGCATTTTTTCAACCCGCTGCATGTCTACTGCAGGCTCAAGGACTTGGGCGTCAAGGCGCCGGCGGCCCACCGTTTCACCCGGGCCTACGAGCGCCTGCTGTGGCGACACATCTGGTAGGCCTTACTTCCCGAAAAGTCCAAGCTGTTTGGCTTCCCGCACGGTGTGGGCCCGCAGGGCCAGTTGGCGCACCCCGCCCAGGGGCAGGGCGTCCAGGAACCGCGACCGCTTGAGCCTGAGCTTGCGGCCGTAAAGTTCCCGGCGCAGGGCGTGGGACAGGTAGAGCCGGCTCTTGGCCCGGGTCAGCCCCACGTAAAAGAGCCGCCGTTCTTCGTCTTCGTCCATGCGTCCGGCCGGATGGCCGGGCTTGCCGCTTAAAAAATCCGAGCCGGCAAAGGGCAAAAGCCCGTCTTCCAGGGCCGGCAGGAACACCGCCCCGAATTCCAGCCCCTTGGCCGCGTGGATGGACATGATCCGCACCTTCTCGGCCCTTGCCCCCACCAGCTCCAGTTCGTTTTGGGCGGCCACGTAAGCCAAAAGCCCCTGCCAGCCGCCGTGGGCCTCGTAGGCCCGGCACAGCTCGCGAAACGGGGCTGCTTGCCAGAACAGCGGGTCAAAGGGCGGGATGCCTTCCAAAAAAGCGGCCAGTCCGGCCGGGCCTTTATCCAGCAGCCGCTCGGGAATCTCCGGCGGCGTGCCGGCCGTTTCCGGAGCCGGGATGCCATAGGGCAGGCCGGCGGCGGCGAGCAGCAGGCGCACCCGGGGTTCGTTGAAAAAGGCCTCGGCCTCGGGCACGGACACCGGCAGCCCCACCCGGGACAGGGCCTGGCGCAGGGGGCCGATGAGCCCGGAAAAGCGCACCAGCACGGCGATGTCGCCCGGGGAGAGGTGTTTGGCCGAAAAGTCGCGACTTTGGGTCAGGGACGAGCCGCCGACGAGCCCGGACAGGCGCTGGGCCACCCAGTCCGCCTCGGCCGCCGCCGTGGGCGCTTCGTAAAGCTCAATGCGGCAATGGGCCTGCACCTCCGGTCCGGCCCGGGAGGCCAGGGCCGCGCGGCCCCGGAACACCCCGGCGGAGAGGGTCAGCAAGGGCGCGGCCGAGCGGAAGTTGTCGGATAGCGCGATCTCCGTGAGGTCGGGCCAAAAGTCCCGCAGGGCCTGCCGCACCCCGCCGGTTGCGCCGCGAAAACCGTAGATGGACTGGTCCGGGTCGCCGATGGCGAAAAGGCTGGCCCGGTCGCGGCCGCACACAGCGGCGATAAGCGCCAGTTGCAAGGGGGTGAGGTCCTGGACCTCGTCCACCAGCACATGGGTCCAGGCCGGACGCGAGCGGCCCGAGGCGATGGCGGCCAGCCAGCCTTCCAGCAGATCGGTGAAATCGGACAGCCTCGCCTGGCGCTTGGCCTCGGCGTAGCGGGCGGCGTAGAGGCCCGGGCCGGCCATGCCCTGGGGCGTGAGCACGGGCGGGGCCATTTTCTCCCGGGCCAGCGACAGTTCCTGCCAGGCGCTCTTGGCCCGGGACCGGGGCAGTTCGGGATTGGCCAGGTCGAAAAGCCGCCGGGCGGAATCTTCCGAGAGCACCACGGGTTCGCTGCCGCCAGTCTCGGCCAGGGCGGCCAGGGCCAGGGCGTGGAGGGTGTCGGCCCGGGGGATGTCGCCGCCGGCGTCGTCGCGGGCGAGTCGTTCGCGCAGTTGGGCGGCGGCCCGGCGGGTGAAGGTGACGGCCAGGATCTTGTCGGCGGCCACGCCGTGGGCCAGCAGTTCGCGGATGCGGGCTAAAAGCGTGTGGGTCTTGCCGGTGCCCGGGCCGGCCACGGTCAGCACGTGGCGGGCGGCGGTTTCGGCAGCGCGTTTTTGGTCCGGGGTAAGGCCGCGCGGCAGCGGCGCGGCGGGGGCGGCGGCGCGGGCCAGGGACGGGGCAGGGGGAGGTTCGGCCGGGGCGTCGCCGTCGGGGCCGGCGGCGTCGGCCTCACGGGCGGCCGGCCGGGCCATGGGCGCGCCGGCCCGGAAGCGGCCGGCCTTGAGCTCCCGGCGCTCCTCGTCGGAAAACACGGTGATGCGGCCGTACTGGCCGTCGTAGCCGGCCTGGCGCGACACCTGTCCCTGGCGCATCCGGCGCACGGCCTCGCCCAGGGCCGGGTGGACCCGGCGCAGGTCTTCCACGGGCGCGTCGCGAAGGACGGCGATTTCCGTGCCGAAGCGGGCGAAAAGGGTGGTCAGGAGATTTTTGACCTTGCCGGTCTTGGGTCCCACGCCCAGCACCTCGCCGGCCACTTCGTCCAGGGGTATAAGCGAAGTGAAGCCCGGCGCGCCGTCCGGGCGCACCGGCGTTTCCCGGTCGGCCAGCTCCAGGACGCGGTGCAGCACGCCCAGGGTCAGCGGCTTGCCGCACTTGGGGCACAGGCAGCCCAGGGCCTTGGCCTGGGCCGGCTCCAGGGCCACGCCGCAGTCGCGGTGGCCGTCGAGGTGGTATTTGCCTTCCTCGGGGAAAAATTCCACCGTGCCGGCAAAGGCCGTCTCGCCGGCCTTGCCCCGCAGCGCGTCGAAGATGCCGGTGTAGGAGGCCGGGCCGGTGAAGAGATTGCATTCCCGGCCGAGCTTTTCGCCGGAATGGGCGTCGGAGTTGGAGATGAGCCGGATGCGGTCCAGGGCCGAGAGCGTCCAGTTCATGTCCGGGTCCGAGGACAGGCCCGTTTCCATGGCAAATATTTCCCGCGACAGCGAGCCGAAGCATTCCTCGATGGAATCGAAGCCGGACTTGGAGCCGAAAAGCGAAAACCAGGGCGTCCAGATATGGGCTGGCACGAGGAAACACAAAGGGTCGGTTTCCAGCGTCAGTTCCAGCAGATGGCGGCTGTCCAGGCCCAGGATGGGCCGGCCGTCGGAGGTCAGGTTGCCGACCTTGGCCAGCTTGGCGTTTAAGCGTTCGGCCGCCTCGAAGCTTGGCGCGTAGAGCAGGTTGTGGACTTTGCGGACCTTGCCGCCGCGTTTGTAGATGGAGCTGATCTCGGCCGAGAGCAGAAACCTTGTCGAGCCGGCAAAGCGCGTCTCGGGCAGCCAGGGGATTTCCTTGGACAGCCCGGCCGGGTCGGTGAGATGCAGCAGCCCGTCGTCGCCGGGGGTGAGTGACGCTTTTAATTCCTCCAGCCAGCCGGGGTGGGTGAAGTCGCCGGTGGCGACCACATCCAGGCCTTTGACTTCGCCCCAGGCGGCCAGGCAGCGGGGGGTGAGGCCTTTGCTGGTGGCCCGGGAATGGCGGGAGTGGATGTGCAGATCGGCGAGAAAGGACATGGGGCAAAGGTACAAGGATCAGCGGCCTGCGGCAAGGGGCGGCGGGGGCGGAAACAGGAATGTCGCGCGCCATAAAAAAACGGGGGGACGCTTGCGCGTCCCCCCGGAGCAATCGGATCGATTGCGCGGACTGCTTATTTGGCGGAGTCGCCGGAAGCAGCGCCGTGCATCTTGATCTCGACCTTCTCGGTCAGACCTTCGTAGTACTCGCGCAGGATCACGAGGACTTCGTCACGGCCGAAGTGGTCGGGGATCTCGCCGCCCTCGGACAGCATCTTGCGCAGCTTGGTGCCGGACAGGATGACGCGGTCTTCCTTGGTGTGGGGGCAGGTGCGCAGGGAGGCCATGCCGTCGCACTTGTAGCAGTAGAAGGTCCAGTCGATCTTCAGGGGCTCGCACAGCAGCGCCTGGCCGGGCTTGGCACCCTTGCCGTCGGCGTAGGGGATGCGGTCGAAGATTTCCTGGGCTTCAAACATGCCGTAGAAGTCGCCGACGCCGGCGTGGTCACGGCCGATGATCATCTTGTTGACGCCGTAGTTCTGGCGGAAGGTGGCGTGGAGCAGGCCTTCGCGGGGACCGGCGTAACGCATGTCCAGGGGGTAGCCGCCCTGGATGACGTTTTTCTCCACGAAGTAGTACTTGCACAGGGTGTCAATGCACTTCACGCGGACTTCGGCCGGGATGTCGCCGGGCTTCAGGTTGCCGATCAGCGAGTGGATGATGACGCCGTCGCAAACTTCGATGGCGATCTTGCACAGGTACTCGTGGGAGCGGTGCATGGGGTTGCGCAGCTGCAGAGCGGCGACGGTGGCCCATCCGCGCTCGTCGAACATGGCGCGGGTTTCGGCCGGACGCAGGTAAACGCCCTTGTACTTGGTCGGGTATTCGCCTTCGGACAGCACGTTGACCGGGCCGGCCAGGCAAACGTCCTTGCGCTCCATGACCATCTTGACGCCCGGATGGTCGTCAAGAGCGATCTTCCAGAACTTGTCGTCGGCGGAGTCGTCGCCGGCGCCCTTGTAGACCAGCTCGGATTCCCACTTCTTGTCGGCTTCGGTCAGCTCGTACTTCTCGGTGACCTTCATGGTGGCGTAGATTTCGCCGTTGCGCTCGAGGGTGATTTCCTCGCCCTCTTTGATGCCGGCGGCTTCTTCCTTGGTCACCGCCAGGACGACCGGGACGGGCCAGAAGGTGCCGTCGGCCAGGGTCATCTTCTCAACGGAGCTCTTCCAGTCGGCCTTGGTCATGAAGCCTTCCAGCGGCGAGAAGCCGCCGATGCCGATCATGATCAGGTCGCCCTTTTCCTGGGCGGTGATCTGCACTTTCTTGAGGCCGGCGGCCTTCTTCAGTTCGGCTTCCTTGGCAGCGCCTTCCATCAGACGGATGACCAGGCCTTTGCCTCCATGCGGCGGAACCAATTTGGACATGTAAAGCCTCCTTACCGGTGATTTTGTTAAAGTTTCCGCGTTTCAACGGGGGCCGGCGATTTTCCGGAACCGGTTGTCCCCATGAGTGGGTTCCTTCATACACCAGCCCCCAGGGAATACCAAGTGAAAAATGTGTCAAAGGCCACGAAAATGTCCCACTGCCACTCGCCGGCAGGCGGATTTTTTGTCCGGCCCGGGCCGTTCCCGGGACGCGTTTCCCGCGCCGCATTGACCTTGGACACGGCTTCCATTATGACGCGGTTCGATCAATCGCGCGCTTCTCTCAAAGGCACCCCCCGCATGGACACGTCCCGCATCCGAAATTTCAGCATCATTGCCCACATCGACCATGGGAAATCCACCCTGGCCGACCGCATCCTCGAAATCACCGGCGTCATCACCGCTCGGGAAATGCGCGAGCAATACCTCGACCGCATGGACCTCGAGCGCGAACGCGGCATCACCATCAAGGCCCAGACCGTCCGCATTCCTTATAAAGCGGCCGACGGCAAGGACTACATTTTAAACCTCATCGACACCCCGGGCCACGTCGATTTCTCCTACGAGGTCTCCCGCAGCCTGGCCGCCTGCGAAGGCGCGCTGCTCGTCGTCGACGCCACCCAGGGCGTCGAGGCCCAGACGCTGGCCAACGTGTTCCTCGCCCTGGACAACGACCTGGAAATCATCCCGGTCCTTAATAAAATCGATCTGCCCAGCGCCGACCCCGAGGCCGTCAAAAAGGACATCGAGGAGGCCATCGGCATCCCCTGCGCCGACGCCGTGTCCGTCTCGGCCAAGACCGGGGTCAACGTCGGGGCCGTGCTCGAACAGATCATCGCTCGCATCCCGCCGCCCAAGGGCCAGGCCGACGCGCCGTTTCGGGCGCTCGTCGTCGATTCCTGGTACGACTCCTACCAGGGCGTGGTGGTGCTTTTTCGCGTCATGGAAGGCTCCGTCCGCCTGGGCCAGCGCATCCGCATGATGTCCACCGGGGCCGACTTCGAGGTCATCCGCCTGGGCGCGTTTTCCCCCGGCCCGGTCGACATCCCGTCCTTTGGTCCGGGCGAGGCCGGATTTTTGTGCGCCAACATCAAGACGCTGACCGACGCCCGGGTGGGCGACACCGTGACCCTGGCCGAAAATCCCGCCACCGAGGCGCTGCCGGGATTCAAAGAGGTCAAGCCCATGGTGTTCTGCGGCCTCTACCCCGTGGACGCCGCCGAGTACGAAGTCTTGAAGGGCGCACTGGAAAAGCTGCGCCTAAACGACGCCGCCTTCACCTACGAGCCCGAGACCTCCCAGGCCCTGGGCTTTGGCTTCCGCTGCGGATTTCTGGGGCTGCTCCACATGGAGATCATCCAGGAACGGCTCGAGCGCGAGTTCGGGGCCAACCTCATCGCCACCGCCCCATCCGTCGTCTACAAGGTCGAGACGCTCTCCGGCACGGTCATCCCCGTGGACAACCCGAGCAAGCTGCCCAAGACCCAGGAAATCGCCGCCCTCTACGAACCCTTCGCCCGCCTGGAGATCCACACCCCCAACGAGTACGTGGGCGGGGTCTTCAAGCTGTGCGAGGAAAAGCGCGGCATCCAAAAAGACGTGCGCTATCTGACCGCCACCCGCGTCATCATCACCTACGAACTGCCCTTTGCCGAGATCGTCTACGATTTCTTCGACCGCCTCAAATCCGCCACCCGCGGCTACGCTTCCCTCGACTACGAAATCGTGGACTATCGGGCCTCCGACCTGGTCAAGCTCGACATCATGATCAACGGCGATCCCGTGGACGCCCTGGCCGTCATCGTCCACCGCGAAAACGCCTACCATTACGGCCGGGCCCTGGCCCTTCGGCTCAAGCGGGTCATCCCCCGCCAGCTCTTCGAGGTCATCATCCAGGCCGCCATCGGCACCAAGATCATCGCCCGCGAGCGCAACGCCCCGGTCGGCAAGAACGTCATCGCCAAATGCTACGGCGGCGACATCACCCGCAAACGCAAACTCTTGGAAAAACAGAAAGAAGGCAAGAAGCGCATGAAGCGCATGGGCAACGTCGAACTGCCCCAGGAAGCCTTTCTCGCCGCGCTGCGGGCCGGGGACGACTAGTCCCGGCCCGTCCGCCTTTTCCGCGCGCGCCCTCGCGACGCGCCCCAACACCACCAAAAAGGAACCGCGCCCATGAATCCGAGATGGCAAAAAGTGCTCTTGGAATACCTGGAAGCCCTGGCTGTCGCCCTGATCCTGGCCTTCGTCATCCGCACCTTCGTGGTCCAGGCCTTCAAGATCCCGTCGGGCTCCATGCTCGACACCCTGCTCATCGGCGACCACCTGCTCGTCAACAAATTCCTCTACGGCACCCGCATCCCCTTCACCGACAAGGTGATCATGCCGCTGGAAGACCCGCAACGCGGCGACGTCATCGTCTTCGAGTTCCCCGAAGACACCTCCAAGGACTTCATCAAACGCATCATCGGCGTGCCCGGCGACGTGGTGGAAATGAAGGACAAGGCGCTTTACCGCAACGGCGAAAAACTCGTCGAGCCCTACATCAAGCACACCGACCCGAACGCCCAGCAACGCCGCGACAACTTCGGCCCCATCACCGTGCCGGCCGGCAAATACTTCGTCCTTGGCGACAACCGCGACGAATCCTACGACTCCCGCTTCTGGGGCTTTGTCGACAAGGAAAAAATCCGCGGCAAGGCCTGGGTCATCTACTGGTCCTGGGACGGCCCCTCCGAAATCCGCTTCGACCGCATTGGCCGTATGGTGAAGTAGTACGAGAATAAGAATGCCTCCGGCGGCCGGGGGCCTGAGGCCCCCGGACCCCCCACATGGGGAAAAGGGGGGAGGGGTGACCTTGGGCAACACGCCTGGGACGCAATCCATGAGAAAAAAGGGCCAGTGGCTTGGGCTGCTGGCCTTGACCGTTTTGCTGGCCGCCGGCTTCGCCGCCCTGGAGCTGCCGGCCGCGCTGCTGCTCGGCCCCATGGTCGCCGGCATCGCCGTGGCCCTTGGCGGCGCGTCCATCCGCCTGCCCGACACCCCCTTCGTCCTGGCCCAGGCCGTCGTCGGCTGCCTCATCGCCCGGGCCGCCTCGCCGGCCGTGCTGCCCGAATTCCTGGCCCACTGGCATCTGTTTTCCCTGGTCATCCTGGCCGGCATCGTGGCCAGCGCCGCCATGGGGCTCGTCCTGTGCCGGCTGCGCGTCATGCCCGGAACCACGGCCATCTGGGGCGCCTCCCCGGGCGGGGCCGCCGCCATGGTCGTCATGGCCGACGCCTGCGGCGCCGACGCCCGCCTTGTCGCCTTCATGCAATACCTGCGCGTGCTGTGCGTGGCCCTGGCCGCCACCGTGGTCGCCCGGGCGGCCGGCGGCAGCGCCCCGCAGCACCAGGCCATGGTCTGGCTGCCGCCGCTGACCGCCGGCGTCGCCCCGGCCCTGGGACTCATCGGCCTTGGCGCGCTCACCGGCCTTGGCACGCGCCTGTCCGGCGGAGCCATGCTCGTCCCCATGTTCCTGGGCGCGGCCCTGCGCTTGACCGGACTCGTCGAAATCGACCTGCCGCCCTGGCTTCTCGCCGCCGCCTACGCCGCCATCGGCTGGCGGGTGGGCCTGGGGTTCACCAAGAAGGTCGCCCTCTACGCCGCCCGGGCCGTGCCGGCCATCCTCGCCGGCATCCTGACGCTGATCGCCTTTTGCGGCGCGCTCTCCTGGCTGCTGGCCAAGACCACCGGCATGGACCCGCTCACCGCCTACCTGGCCGCCAGCCCCGGCGGCATGGACTCCGTGGCCGTCATCGCCGCCAGCTCGCCGGGCGTGGACTTCGCTGTGGTCATGACCATGCAGACCATGCGCTTCTTCCTGGTGGTGCTCCTGGCCCCGCCAATGGCCAGATTTCTGGCCGGCCGCGCCGAGGCGCGGGGGGAGAAGGCGAAGAGGGAAGAGTGCCTCCGGCGGCCGGGGGCCTGAGGCCCCCGGCCCCCCCATATGGGAAAAGGTTAAGGGGACAGGGATTAAGGGGGCGGTGGTGTTTTGGGGGAAGCTGCGGCGATGGCCGCGCCGAGGCAATCGAGAAAGGCCGTTTCGGCCGGACCGGGATCGCGGCCGGCCAGCCGCATCACCGTCACCGCCGCCGTGAACCCCGGCTCGGCCCAGGGAACAAGCGCCAGTTCGCCGCCGGGCGACAAGGCCGCCGCCGCCAGCCTCGGAGCCAGCCCCACCCCCAGCCCGGCGGCCACGCAGCGCGCCACAAGCGCCAGACTGCCGCATTCCGTCACCGAGGCCGGCACGGCCCCGGCCCGGTCCAATCCCTGCTCCAGCCGTTCCCGAAGTCCCCAGACCTGGCGCGTGACGAGCAGGGCGCGCCCGTGCAGATCGGCCGGCCCGAGGGCTTCCCGGCCGGCCAGCCCGCCCCACGGCGGCATGATGGCGACCAGCGGTTCACGGTGAATGACCGTGGCCGCGATGCCCTCGGCGGCGTAGGGCTGGCCGAGGATGACGCCGCAATCCACCACCCCGTGGCGCAGGTCCCGGGCCAATCCGGCCGCCGAACGCTGGGCCAGGATCAACCGCACCCCGGGATGGCGCGCCCGAAACGCGGCCAGGACGGCCGGCAGCACGGCCAGCCCCAGGCTTTCCGACAGCCGCACCGTGAGCTGCGGTCCGTCCTCGCCGCCGTCCGCCAGCCGCTGCCGGGCCTCGGCTTCGAGGTCCAGCAGCCGTCTGGCGTAGCCGACAAGCCGCCGGCCGTGCTCGGTCAGGCCGACCCGGTTGCCGGTGCGCGAAAAAAGCGGCACGCCCACAGCCTGTTCCAGGGCCTTGATGCGGGCTGTTATGGCCGAAGGCGACAGGGATAGCTCTTCGGCCGCCCGGCGCAGGGACCCGGCCGAGGCCGCAGCCAGAAAGGCCTTGAGCTGCCAGGGGTCGAGCATGTGCATGTTTTTGCAACCTCGCGTGCCGAAATAGGCGTTTGCCAGGAGAAATAGACCGGATTAGGCTGGCGGGCAACGTTTGGGAATTTGCAACACGGCTCCAGTCGTGAACAGGAGCGGAAACGGATCATGGCCTTGTCTCACCTTGCGCTCTTGTGGCTGGCCGCCTTTGCCGGCGGTTTCACCCAGGGTTTGGCCGGCTTCGGCTCGACCCTGGTGGCCTTGCCACTTCTGGCCCTTGTCCTGGACCTCAAGGTGGCGGTGCCGGTGTGCACCACCCTGGCCGTGATGCTCAACCTCGTCATGATCGTCCGGCTACTCGGTCATGTGCGGCGCGGCCTGCTCCTGCTGCTCATCGCCTCGTCCCTGCCGGCCATGCCGTTTGGGGCGTACATTTTGCGGGTCGTTTCCGGCGATTGGCTGAAGCTTGTGTTGGCTGCGGCGATTCTCGTCTTCGTGATCATGCAGGGCCGGCCCGGGGCGCAGGCGTCCACGGCCGGCCGGGGCCGGGGCTGGGGCGTGCTGGCCGGACTGGTGGCCGGCGGCATGGGTGGGGCCATCGGCATCAACGGTCCGCCCATCGTGGCCTGGATGAGCCGGCTGGGGCTTCCCCGCGACGCCTTGCGGGCCACGCTGGTGTCCTATTTCTTCCTGGCCGGCTGCGGCGTGGTGGCCTCCCAGGCCGGGGCGGGGCTGGTGACCGGGGCGGTGCTTGGCCGCACCGGGTTGGCCTTGCCGGCCTTGGCCGCCGGCATTTTTGCCGGCATGAAGCTGTGCGGCCGGGTAAGCGAGGCGGCTTTCCGCCGCATCATCCTGGCCATTCTGGCCTTCAACGCCGTCACGCTCCTGGCCCAGGGCCTTGCCGGCCTCCTCGGCCGTTGACATACTTACGCCCTCCTGGCCCCTCCCTCCATTCACTTTTACCCATGTGGGGGGTCCGGGGGCCTCAGGCCCCCGGCCGCCGGAGGCACTCTTCCTTCCCCCCTTGGCTTGGCTGGGCAAAACCGCTAGGGTACGCGCCTTTGGCTTGCCTGAAGGCCGCCTGTAATCGCGTAACCCTTTGGCCGTTTCGGCCGTGTAGTCCAACATCCATGTTCGTCAGCATAAATCCGGCCACCAGCCAGCCTTTTGCCTCCCATGAGGCCCATGACGCCGCCGCCATGGCCGCGATTCTTGACGCCGGCCGGGCCGCCTGGCAGCTGTGGCGCGACGTGCCGTTGGCCCAGCGTTGTCGGGCGCTTTTGCGTCTGGCCGATCTTTTCGAGGCCCGGGTTCCGAAGCTGGCCCGGCTGGCCAGTCGGGAGATGGGCAAGCTCATGCCCGAGGCCGAGGCCGAGGTGCGGCGCTGCGCCCGGGCCTGCCGGTTCTACGCCAAGATGGCTCCGCGCTGGCTGGCCGACGAGGCCGTGCCGTCCGAGACCGGGCGGCGCTTCATCGTCTATGACCCGCTGGGCACGATCCTGGCCGTCATGCCCTGGAATTTCCCCTATTGGCAGGCGATCCGGGCCGTGGCTCCGCTTTTGGCCGTGGGCAACGCGGCGGCCATCAAGCCCGCGCCCAACGTCATGGGCTCGGCCCTGGCCCTGGAGGCGCTTTTCCCCGAGGCTGGTTTCCCGGCCGATCTGGTGCGGGTGCTGCGCCTGCCCGAGGGGCTGGTGGGCCAGGCCATTGCCCATCCGGCCGTGGCCGGGGTGACGCTCACCGGCTCGGCGGCGGCCGGCGCGGCCGTGGGGGCCTTGGCCGGGGCGGCGGTGAAAAAGGCTGTGATGGAGCTGGGCGGGGCCGACGCGTTTATTGTCCTGGCCGACGCCGGGCTGGACGACTGCTGTTCGGCGGCCGAGACGGCCCGGATGCGGGTGTGCGGCCAGGCCTGCATCGCGGCCAAGCGTTTCATAGTCGAGCGCCCGCTCTATGACGCGTTCACCCGGCGGCTGGCCGAGCGCCTCGCCGCCCACCGGGCGGGCGACCCGGACGACCCGGCGGCCACGGTCGGTCCCCTGGCCCGGCTGGATTTGCTGGAAAATCTCGACCGGCAGGTGCGCGAGAGCTTGGCCGCCGGGGCGCGGCTGGTGGCCGGCGGCCATCGTCTGGACCGGCCGGGCTATTTCTACGCGCCAACACTTTTGGCCGACGTGCGGCCGGGGATGCCGGCCTTTGACGAGGAACTTTTCGGCCCTGTGGCGGCCCTGATCGCGGCCGATGACGCCGAGGACGCCCTGGCTCTGGCCAATGCCTCGCCCTACGGCCTGGCCGGCAGCGTCTGGACGGCCGACGTGGCCCGGGGGCTGGCCCTGGCCCGGCGGCTGGAGGTGGGCATGGCCACGGTCAACGCCGTGCCGCGTTCGGATTTCCGGCTGCCCTTTGGCGGGATCAAGCGTTCGGGCTACGGCCGGGAATTGGCCCGGCACGGGCTTTTGGAATTTGCCAACATCAAGACCATCGTGGTGGAGGATTCATGAGCGAAGAGGTTGTCCCCCAGGACATCGAGGCCCAGGTGGCGGCCATTGAGGCCGAGATGGCCGAGTTGCTGGAGCGCAAGGCGGCGGCGGAAAAGCGCGCCCGGGATTTCATGGCCGCCGAGGACCACAAGGCCGGCGTGAGCCATGCCCAGGAGATTTTCGCGGCCAAGCAGGAAAAGCTCATGCTCGACACCGAGTGGGAGATCGCCCGGCGCAAGAAGAACCGCCTGCTCATGCCCCAGTAGCGGCGCGTTGTCGCGGCAGCCGGGTCCGGGCTTTCAAACACCAGTCAAGAAGCCAAAGCCGGCAAAGCGGCGTGTTGTGGCGGCAGCACGTCCGGGCTTCGCCGTAGGCCGGATCGGCGCGGCCGCCCCGGACTCCACCGCCGGCCCTCGCCCGGAAAGGGCAAAGGGCGGAGAGGGGACCGGGACAAGGATTTGTACCGCCCCATGAGGCGCGGCCCCGGCCATGGCCGTCTCTGGGCCGCCACTTGCCTTCAGAAGCCGAAAGAGTCTTGGATAATATCCCGATTTTACATAGTTTTTTGACAACTGGTCGGCCGGGTACAAATTCCTGGCCCGTTTATCCGGGGCTTGGCGGCCGGGGTAAAAGTTTTTGCACCGATCAGAGCCCCAAAACGGCCTGTTGCGGGCTGAACTGCCGGGATGAATTTTTCGCATAGACTGATTTTATTGGAGAAGATGATTTTGTTTAGGCGTTGGCACGGCTGTTGCTAATAGAGAATCATCCTTCCTCCGAAAAGGACATTTCTGAGAGCGGCTCCGGGATGGCGACCTGGAGCCGCTCTCATTTTTGGGGCCGAGTCGTTGGGCGGCTTGGGCAACAAAAAACGCCGTCCCGGCTTGGGGCGGCGTTTTTTTGTGGGCCGGGGCAGAGCGGCTATTTGGCCGGGAACTTGTTGCGGCAGGCGCGTTCCACGCCCCAGGCCTGTTCGTCGCGCTCGGCCGCGCCGGTGTTGGCGATGATGCAGTCCAGGGCGGCCTGGGTGAAGTCCTTGCACTCCGACGCCTTGGGGTCCTGGTAGCGGCATTTGCAGGCCCGGCGCATGATCATGCCGCCGTCCTGGGAGAGGGCTTTTTTGGCGTAGAGCATGGCGCAGTCGGGATAGTTTTTGGGAGCAAACGATTGGGCCGCCGCCGGCAAAGCCGTCAACAGCATGAGGATAACAGCCGAAAACAAGCGAATCATCCGGTCTCTCCTTGTTGCAGTGGGCCGAGCTTGGCCCAAACGGGCAGGCGCGTCAACCAAACGGGGGAGGACCGGGCGGCGTCCCTCAAGGGATCGCTGGCGTCGTGGTCGCCGGAATTGACGCCGCCGGTTGCGCGGACTCGATCGGGGGAGCCGGCTTGGCCGGCCGTTTGGCGGGCTTGGGTTTGGCCGGCGGCGCGGGTTCGGAAGCCGGCGTTGGCGGCGGGGCATCGCCAGACGGCGTTGCCGTTCCGGGCCGGTGGCCGTCGTCGCTGGTGGGGCGGGCCGCTTTGTCCGCTCCTGGTCGCCGGCCGGGCGCCTCGCTTCCGGCCGGCCTGGCCGGCTGGGCCACGCCCAGGCCCAGGGCCTTGGCCGCGGCGGCGTTGCCGGGATCAATGGACAGGGCGCGTTCGTAGGCCCGCTTGGCCTCGGCCGGCTTATCCGCCAGGGCGGCGGCCAGGCCTTCGTCCTCGGCCAGGCGCGACAGGAAAAACCGCGCTCCGGCCGCGCCTGGGTCCAGGCCAAGGGCCTGCCCCCAGGCGCTGGCGGCCAGATCGGCCTTGCCCTGGCGGCGGTAGACCAGCCCCAGAAGTTCCAGGGCGGCCGTGTTGCGCGGTTCCAGCTCCAGGGCCGCCTCCAGCTCCAGCCGGGCGTTGGCCGGGGCATCGAGGTGCCAATAGACCAGTCCGCAAAGCACCCGCACCAGGACGTCGGCCGATTCGGCCTGCTGCACCTGGGCCAGGGCGGCCAGTCCCTCGGCCGTGCGTCCGGCCTGCAAGGCGCAAAGGGCCAGCCCCAGCCGGCCGCGCAGATTGCCGGGATCGGCCTGGATCATGGCCGTGAACCGTCCCTGGGCTGCTTCGGGCCGGCCGGCCAGCAGGTCGAGGTTGCCCAGGCTCCACAGGGCGAACAGGTCGTCGGCCCGGGCGGCCAGGGCCTTTTCCAGTTCGGCCCGGGCGGCCCGGACGTCGCCGCCTCCGGCCAGGGCCAGGGCCAGCCGGGTGCGGGCGTAGGGATTGTCGGGATCGGCGGCCAGGATGGCGGCAAAGGTCTGGGCCGCCAGTTCGTAGCGGCCGCGTATGAGGGCCTCGGTTCCCAGAAACAGCCGGTCGTTTCCCGTAAACGCGCCCAGGCCTGCCGGGGCAAGGCTCAGGGCGGCCGCCAGGGCCAGCGTGGGCAGAAAGCGCATGTGCGGGGCTTGGCAAAGCCTCGGCTGCCTGTCAAGACCGGGTATGGCCGGCCGGGGCGGTTTGGTGTAGAGGACGAAACCGCGTTGCCCCGCCTCATGGGCCGGGCCGCATGAGGATTGCCATGCCGCAAAAGCTTTTTGCCGTCGCCGGGCTCGTCCTGGCCGCCGCCCTGGCCGGGGCGGGCTGCGCGCGCCAGGAAGCGCCGCGTCAGCCCGTGGCCACGTCCTATCCGTCGCCGGATTTTCCGCCGGCCCAAGGCGCGGCCGGACCGGCCGCGTCGCAGCCGTCGGCCGCGGGCGCGCCGCCCCTGGCCGAACGTCCCCTGGCCGCGCCGGTGGCCCGGCCGGCCGGGCCGCCGCCCACGGCGTCCCCGACCGCCGCCCCGGCTCCGGTCGCGCCACAGGCTCCGGCCGCTGTCCCGGCCAGTCCGGCCGCCCTCTCGGCCATCGACGCCGACGGCAACGGCCGCATTACCCTGGAGGAATGGCGAAATTTTCAGGAACGCGAGTTCCGCCGCCTGGACCGCAACAACGACGGCGTCATCAGCCGCGAGGAAATGGCCGCGCCAAGCCCCTCCCGGACTGCCACGGCCCGACCCGCGCCCTGACCGGCCGCCTGCCGTCTCCCCTTATCATCATTAAACCACCCAAGGAGCGCCGCCATGCCATCGCCCGTGATTCCCGTTCCCAAGGGATTTTCCTTTGCCACGGCCTCGGCCGCCTTCAAGTACACCACCGGCCGCGACGACCTGGCGCTGATCGTCAGCGAGTCCCCGGCCGCCGCCGCCGGTGTTTTTACCCAAAACCTCTTCCAGGCCGCGCCGGTCACCGTGGCCAAGGCCCAGCTGGCCGCCTCCGGCGGCCATGCCCGGGCCATCCTTATTAACGCCGGTCAGGCCAACGCCTGCACCGGCGCGGCCGGCATCGCCGACTGCCGCGAGACCCTGTCCCTGGTGGCCAAGGCCACGGACCTCTCGCCGGAAGAGATCCTGCCGGCCTCCACCGGCGTCATCGGGGCGCGGCTCAAAATGGACAAATGGAAGGCCGTGGTCCCCACCCTGGCCGAAAATCTCGGCCAGACCCCGGCCATGGCCGCGGCCAAGGCCATCATGACCACGGACAGCTTCCCCAAGATCGCCTGGGGGACGCTCACCACCGAGGCCGGTGAGGTGCGCGTGCTCGGCATGGCCAAGGGGGCCGGCATGATCGCCCCCAACATGGCCACCATGATCGGGGTGCTTTTGTGCGACGCCAAGGTCGGTTCGCTGTGGTGGCAGGAAGCCGTGGCCGCCGCCGCCGACCGCAGCTTTAATAGCGTCACCGTGGACGGCGACACCTCCACCAACGACTGCGTCCTGGGGCTGGCCAACGGCGCGTCGGAAGTGGTCATCGACTCGGCCGAGGGCCGGCAGGCCCTGCTCGCCGTCATGGCCGAGGTCTGCCAGACGTTGGCGGCCATGCTCGTGCAGGACGCCGAGGGCGGCACCAAGGTGCTGCGCATCAAAGTCACGGGCGCGGCCTCCCCGGCCGAGGCCGAACTGGCCGCCCGGGCCGTGGGCAATTCGCCCCTGGTCAAGACCGCCTTTTTCGGCCGCGACGCCAACTGGGGGCGCATCGTCTGCGCCATCGGCCGTTCGGGCGCGGTGTTTGATCCCGACGACGTGGCCGTGCGCATCGGCGGGGTGCCGGTCTTTGAAAACGGCATGCCCGTGGCCGACGACCTCGACGCCCTGCTTGCTCCCCACATGCGCCGGGGCGAGATTCCCGTGGACATCGAACTGGGGGCCGGCCCGGGCCGCTATCTGCTGTTGGCTTCGGACCTGACCTACGACTACATCAAGATCAACGCCGACTACCGCACGTAGCCGCCTTGCCGCCCGCCCCGCGCCAAGGCGGGGCGGGCGTTTCACGAGAAGCGCCCATGACGACGGACGACCACGCCACAGTGGACATGAGCGACCGGGAGCGGGCCACGCGCCTGGCCGACCTGGTCTTCGAGGCCGGGATGCTGCGCAAGACCCCGCGCACCGGCTACCAGTTTCTCGGCACCGGCTCGGAAAACGTGGCCGAGCACAGCTGCCGCACGGCCATGATCGGCTTCATGCTGGCCGGCCAGGCCGGGGCCGACCCCTACCGCACCATGGCCATGTGCCTGTTCCATGACCTGCACGAGGCCCGCACCGGCGACTTCAATTACGTCAACAAGCTCTATAACGCCTGCGATTCCCGGCGCGCCCTGGCCGACGCCCTGGCCGGCACGGGACTCACCGCCACGGTCATGCCGCTGCATGACGAGCTGGAAGCGGCCCAGACCCTGGAAGCGCAACTTGCCCAGGACGCCGACCAGATCGACCTCATCGCCAATTTGAAGGAAGAACTCGACCTGGGCAACCGCTATGCCGCCGCCTGGATTGAGGCAGCCATGGCCCGGCTGCGCACCGACGCCGGCCGCGCCCTGGCCAAGACGTTGGCCGAGACCGATCACGCCGAATGGTGGTTCAACGGCCCCAACCGGCAATGGTGGAGCCGCAAGAACGGCCACGGCCCCAAGGACTGACCATGCGCGCCGCCGTCATCTCCGACAGCCACCTGTCGCGGCCAAACGCCTTTTTCGAGGCCGTCTATGCCGCGTATCTCGCCCCGGCCGATTACGTGATTCACTGCGGCGACCACACCGGCCAATCCCTGTGGAGCTACCTCATCCAGCATCCGGGGCATATCTCGGTTGCCGGCAACTGCGACGGCTTTGCCTTGGGCGGCGACCCGCCGCCCCTGGTCGAGCTGGCGCTGGAAGGCGTGCGCGTGGCGGCGGTCCACGGCTGGGGGCCGCGCCCGGGCCTCTCGGCCCGCATCGCCGAGGCCCTGGCCGGCCGCTTCGACGTCATCTTCTTCGGCCATTCCCACGCCGCCGAGGATACGCGCTACGGCGACACGCGCCTGATAAATCCCGGCGCGCTGACCCCTGGCGGCTCGCTGGCTTTGGTGGATTTTGACGATGGCGGGGTTCGGGTGGAATTCGTGTCGTTGTAGCCCCGCTGCCGCAACGCCAAACGGCGGGGCGTCCGTTGCCGGACGCCCCGCCGTTTCGTTGTTTGACCGAACTTGCCGGTTTATTCCAAGCAAACTAAATAGTTATGCAATTGTATATTTGCAAGGCATAACTGTCGTTATGTTTTGTAGCAGGCATTATATCCGCACTTTGATGACGGCCAGCAGGTCGTTGACGTAGCCGTCGCCGCGTTTGTACTCGCGGTAGCCGCAGGCATGGGCGCAGCCCACGGCGTAGAGCCGGTCGCCCTCGGCCGCCAAATGGGAGGCCAGCTGGCCGCAGGCCAGATCGCAGAACACCCCGGCCAGATCGACCACCTCGCCCGGGGCGTGCTCCGGGTTGGTCGAGGCCACGATGCGCCCGCCGGGCTCCACGAACATCCCCTCCGACCCTTGCAGAATGCTGCCCGAGCCGTCACGGGGCAGGCAGTCGTTTAACATCGACAGAAACTGCGGTTCGCTGTCAAAGACGATGCCGATGCCGCCGATGGTCGCGCCGGGGCTGGTCAGCGAGGTGATGGGGGCGCTGTAGATGTAGGTCGAGCGGGGCTGGCCGTCGGCTTCGTAGAGGTCGGTGGCCTCGAAATCCGAGACGCGGTAGAGCTGGGAATCGGCGATGGCGAGCGTTTCGGCCACGTAGCGGGCCGAGACGACGCGGCCTTCCTGGCGGTGCTCGTCGGGGTTGGAACAGGCCAGTATCCGGCCCTCGCGGTCGTAGACGAAGAGGTTGGTGTACACGGTGTAGAGGCTGTTGATGTAGGCCAGGATCTCGCGCATCCGCCCTCGGTCGGCCTCGGCCAGGCGGGGCTTGTCGAGGAAGCGGCGGAAATCCGAGGTCAGCGCCCACCAGCGGCAGTCGTTGGCCCGCTCGTAGAGGTTGCGGTCCATGATGTCGATGGCCAGGGCGGCCAGGAACTGCACGTCGTGCAGGCGCGAGGCCGTGACGAGCTTTAACAGCCCGCCGGTGGATTCCTGGAAGACGTGCTGCACCTGGTCGCCGATCTTTTTGACCTCGTTTAAGACATGGGGCAGGGCTTGGGCCTCAACGCGCTCGGACGGATCGGCCTGGACGGATTTTTTCGCGGCCATGATCTCGCCGTTTTGCACCACCAGTTCCAGGTCGGACAGGACGTTTTCCGAAGCCTCCTCCACCTGCACCAGCCGGCCGGAGAAGATGGCGTTTTGGCGGATGGCCGCCTCGTCGAACCGGTGGCCGTTCACGCCGTTGCGAAAGGCCGTGGCCACCCGCTTTTGCACGTGGCCGTACCAGGGCAGGCCGAAAAAGCCCTGGTAGCCCTTGGTGGGCAGGGTTTTGGCCAGATAGGGTTCGCCGCCGAGCTGGGTCATGTGGAAATCGTCGCCAAGGGCCAGGGGATAGGCCCGGCCGGCCGGGGCGCGAACCGGGTCGCTGGTGGCGATGGACCGGCCGTCGCCGCCCAGGATTTCGATGATCATGTCGTCGGAGGAGCGCTTCAAGCTCTCGAAGATGCCGGCCATCTCGCCGGCGAAGTCGAAAAGAAGCGTGAGCACGCCCAAGGGCGCGCCGGTGTCGGGCTGGCGGATGGCCTGGGAATAGGCCAGCACCTCGCCGCGCCCCGGGGCCAGGTCGGTTTCCCGGTAGGTTTCCACGTACTCCCGGCAGCCCATGGCCTCGGCCAACAAGGGGTCGGCGCTGCGGGTCAGGGGATTGTCCCGATCGAGGTGGGCGCGCACGACGCCGTCCGCGTCCATGACCACGATCTCCCAGTAGACGGTGTATTTGTTGCGGTATTCGAGCAGGCGCTCCTCGATGATTGCGACGGCGTCGCGGGAGAAGTCGCCGGCCAGAAGGAAACGCACGAGGTCGTCGTCGGTGGCCAGAAACCCGACGTCGGCGGTGCGCTCAAAGAGGTTTCGCTTGAGGATGTCGATGGCCACCTGGGCCACGGCCGCGATTTCCAGGACCACCTTTTGGGTGTTTTCCAGCACCAAGGTGTCCACCAGATTTTTTTGCAAGGCGGCAAAATTGTCCTGGGTGGTGATGATGAAGTCGATAAGGGTCTGGGCGATGCGGCTGCAATTGATCTTGCCGGTCAAGGTGGCCCGGGTCCACTGGCGGTCGAGGCGTCCCAGCACGTTTTGGCAGTCGCCGACCGAGGCCATGGCCCGAAGCAGGGTCTGTTCGTGGCGCGTAACGAGTTCCCTGTCCATGACAACCTCCCTGGGCGCGGTGACCGTCACCCGCCGGCCCAAACGTCTTCGGGCGGGCGACGGAGGCTGTCCGGCCCGGCACGATACAACCATGTCCGGGCAGGAACGAGCCTGACAAGTGAATTCCGGTTTTGTGAAAAAACCGTATTTGCGACGGCCGACGCGCCATGGAAAGCTGCGTTGAGAACCGTCCGAATTTGAGGTACGCAATACGCAGAGGAAGGGGTCGGGGTGTTAAAAAAGCCTCGTTTGCCGCTCCCGCAACCGAAAAAATGGCTTTTTTACCCTCGACGGGGCCTAAAAACCACCTCTCGACAAGAAAGTCAACGTCTGCGGTGGAAGCCCTTGGCGGCTGCCCTAAAGTGATCTGTTGCGGTTGCAGCAGTTATGCTTGCACAACAAAACGCACTGCGTCCTCGCCGTCGGACGGAGGATGCGGAGGCGTTGCGGCGTTTATTTTCCGTCTGGCGCACGGATGTTGTGAGCGCCGATTTTTGAATTGCAACGGAATCGTCACAAGGTATATGTTGATATAAGCCTTGTTGAATGTCTGCGCCCTCGGTAGGCGACGTATTGTCGGTAATGCAGTAGCGGAGAAGCGGAAAAGGCGTCAAGGCGATCGATCGGAACCTGAGTCGGAACAAGGGGTGGGAGTATGCGGTCCATAAAATTCAAGATTATGTTGCAGCTGGTTCTGGTCATTTCCATCCCCACAACCATTGTGTTGGGAATCATTTTCAATACGATCTATGACGACACGGTGGCCCTGCACGTCGCGTCCATTCGCAAGGAGATCGGGCAGCTGGAAAACGCCATGAGCATTTTCATGGAGCAGTCCAAGCAAAACGTGACGTTCCTGGCCGGCGACCCCTTGCTGCCGCAATCCGACGCCACGCTGACCTCCTACGCCGCCACCACGGTCAAGACCAAATCCGTGCCCCGGCCCGACGACCGCCTGGGCCAGGACATCACGGCCCTTTTCGCCCGGGTCCAGGCCACCCATCCGGCCTATGTGGAAGTGTTTTTCGGTTCCGCCGACGGCGGCTTCGTTTCCAGCGTGGCCGGCGAGATGCCGGCCGGCTACGATCCGCGCAAGCGGCCCTGGTATCAGGAGGCCATGCAGACGCCGGATCGGACCATTATTTCCAAGGCCTACATGTCCACCACCGGCGAGGCCGTGGTCAGCGTCACCAAGGTGGTTTCGGACAAGGGCAAGCTCGTCGGGGCCGTGGGCGTCGACATCTCCCTTGGGGTGCTGACCAAGATCGTCAAGGACATCCGCATCGCCAAAACCGGCTACGTGGTCTTTGTCCAGGGCGACGGCGTGGTCATTTCCGACCCCAGCGACGATAAGCGCAATTTCAAGAAGCTCGCTGAGATCGGCGTGCCGGCCATGGAAAAAGCCTTTGCCGCGCCCGACGGCCACCAGCTCCTCGACATGGGCGGCAAGCGCTTTCTGGTCCAGACGTCCACGGCCCCGGGCCTTGGCTGGAAGTTTTTGACTTTCGTGGAGTACGAGGAACTCGTCGGCCCCATGAAGAGCCTCATGTGGAAGTCGGCAGCGGGTTTCGTCCTGATCCTGGCGATCATCTGCGGCCTGCTGCTCTTTTTCCTCAACAGCGCCATCTTCCGGGCGCTGGGGCGCATGATCGGCCATCTCAAGGAAATCGCCCAGGGCAATTACGCGACCCGGCTCACGGTGACCCGGCGCGACGAGGTGGGCCAGGTCTACGAGGCCCTTAACCAGACCTCGGCCACCCTCTCGGCCAACATGGCCGAGATTCAGGCCAAGACCGCCGAGGCCGAGCAAAAAGCCCGGCAAGCCGAGGAAGCCGCCAAGCGGGCCGAGGACGCCACGGCCCGGGCCGAAGCCGCCCGGGTGGAAGGCATGCTGCACGCCGCCGAGAGCCTCAAGGGCGTGGTCGGCATCGTGTCCGCCGCCTCGGCCGAGCTGTCGGCCCAGATCGGCGAATCGACCTCCGGGGCCGAGCACCAGTCCGGGCGCATCAACGAAACGGCCACGGCCGTGGAGGAAATGACCGCTTCGGTGCTGGAGATCGCCCGCAACGCCGAAATCACGGCCCGACTGGCCGAACAGTCCAAGACGGCGGCCTCGGATGGCGGCCGGAAGATGGAGCAGGTCAAGGCCGACGTCCACGGCATCAGCACGGGCTTTCAGGAAGTCTACGATTCGGTGTCGGATTTGAGCCGCAAGGCCGACGGCATCGGCTCCATCGCCCAGACCATCGAGGACATCGCCGACCAGACCAACCTCCTGGCCCTTAACGCCGCCATCGAGGCGGCCCGGGCCGGCGACGCCGGACGCGGCTTTGCCGTGGTGGCCGACGAGGTGCGAAAGCTGGCCGAAAAGACCATGACCGCCACCAAGGAAGTGGGCGAGGCCGTGGCCGGCATCCAGCGGGGCGTGGGCGGCACGCTTTCGGGCATGGACAAGGCGCGCCAGATCACCGAGCAGTCCCTTGGCCGGGCCGACGAGGCGGCCAAGGCCCTGGCCGCCATGCTCGACCAGTTCGCCCAGTCCTCGGACCAGGTGCGGGCCATCGCCACGGCGGCCGAAGAGCAGTCCTCGGCCACCGAGGAGATCAACCGGCACATCGAGGAAATAAACGGCATCGCTTCCGAAACGGTGGGGGCCATGCGCGAGGCGGCCCGGGCCGTGGCCGAGCTGGCCGAACAGGCCGTGGTGCTTAAGGAACTCATCGATTCCCTGGAGTCCCAAAGTGCGGCGGCCCGGCAACTGCCGGCCTAGACGGCGTTCCTGACGCCATACGGGAACTTGTTGTAAAAAGCGTGCAGGTCGGGCCTGTTGTCCACGAAACGGGTGCCCGTTTTCGTGGACGCGGCCTGGGAACAAACGGCGCGCTGCCGGCGGCCGGGGGCTTGTGGCCTTCGGCCGCCGGCCTTGGCGGGGACGGCCGCGACAGCCGGGGAGGAGGGCGTATGGCCCGGCTTTTTGTCGGCATCGGTTTGCCTGAAGCCCATCAGGCCGTTGTTGCCGGACTCGTCGCCCGCCTGCGGCCGCTGGCCTTGGGGCCGGCCACTTGGACCCGGCCGGACAATGCCCATCTGACGCTCAAGTTCCTGGGCGAGACCGATGCCGCCCGGCTGCCGGACATCACCCTGGCCCTGGGCGGCGTCGCCTTTGCGCCGTTTCCCCTGGTGGTGGCTGGCGGCGGTTTTTTCCCGTCCCCGGCCCGGCCACGGGTGGTCTGGGCCGGGCTGGCCGAAGGGGCCGGCCCTTGCCGGGCCCTGGCCGCCGCCGTGGACGCGACCCTGGCCCGGATCGGCTTTGCCGCCGAGGCCCGGCCTTTTGCCGCCCATCTGACCCTGGGGCGGCTGCGCGACCCTTCGCGCGGGGGCGATGTCCGGGGCATGCTGGCCGTGCTGGGCGAAACCGTCTGGCCGCCGGCGATGGTGGAGGCGTTGACGCTCTACGAATCGACCCTTGGTCCCCAGGGGCCGCGCTATGTCGCGTTGGCCCGCTTTCCCGGCCAATCCTGAGCAGTTCTGTCCGACGGCCGGCCTCTCTTCCAATGCTGTTGCTCAAGCGAAACGACATGGCAAAAGGCGTGTCGCCATGATTGTCTATTTAACAAACATAACTGTCGTTATGTTTGATAATAGGCATAAGCCGCCCTCGTCGTGATCTTTGTCCTCGCTTGTTGTCTTTCGCTCTGACCAGGAATCAGACGGTCCCTCACCTGGGGCAGCAGACCGCACAAAAAAACCGCCCGCGCGGGACGCCGCGGGCGGTTTCGGAACAGTCCTTCGGACGCCGGGCGCGTCCGGACCGGAACGGCTACACGAGGTAGTCGCCCCGATTGAATTTGAACTTCTCGGTAACGGTCATGACTTCCATTTCGTTGACCAGGGAACCGAGGCCGGGGCTTAGGCCGTCGGGCAGATCTTCCTTGAGCCGCCGGACGCCGTTTTCGATGTTTTCCAGGACGCCGTACGCCTGCTTGAGGGAATCGCCGCCGCTGTGGGCGGCCAGCGTGTCGGCGTAATCCTCCCACTTGGCCAGCAAGGTGTCCATGTTGTTCATAACCGCGCGCTCTTGTTCGGTGATGTCCGCCACGGCGTCGGTTTCTTCGACGCCCTGAAGGCTGGCGAGGTCGATTCCGGCCAGGCTCGACAGCGGCGGCGCAGCCAGTCCCGTGGACTGCGTCCCGCCGGCCGAGCCGGTTTCCTTGGCCAGGATGGCGGCGAAGGCGTCCGAACTCTCCCGGGTCCCCGTGGACTGTTCCGTGGTCTGCCGCAGGGCGGTCAGTTGGTCGGTCTGGATCTTCATCGGCCTTCCCCCCCGTTGACGTTTGCCAGTTACAAGCAAAAAACTTGCCAGACAGGTCTTTTTGGCTAACGCATCGGATTTTCAGTCAAAGTAAATTTTACGGGCGGCATTTTTTGCCTCTTCGCTCCGCCCGCCCCCATTTCATAAGACACCGCAAACGCCTTGTCTATTGGCGGCCACTTTGGCATCCTGGCGCAAGACGGATCGTGCCGGTCTTTTCGGCCGATCCGGCCTGAACTTGAGCGCGGGAATGGCCCACGCCCGGAAAAAAGGAGCGCCCTATGGCCAGCGTCAACACTATCGTGTGCGCCGTGGATTTCTCTGAAGGCTCCCCCAGGGTGGCTGAATATGCCGCCACCCTGGCCAAGGCCACCGGTGCAAGGCTCGTGTGCGTCTACATTGCCCCGTCCCTGGCCGAATACGTCGGCTTCAACGTGCCCCAGGCGGCCCTGGACAGCTTCGTCGGCGACGTCGTCTCCTCGGCCGGGCAGACCATGGACGCCTTCGTGGCCGAGCATTTCGCCGGCCTGCCGGCCAAGGGCCTGGTCCTGGCCGGTTATCCGGCCGAGGAAATCCTGGCCGCCGCCGAGGAGCAGCAGGCCGATCTCATCGTCATGGGCACCCACGGCCGCACCGGCATCGACCGCATCATCTTCGGCTCCGTGGCCGAGAAGGTGGTCAAGTCGGCCCGCTGCCCGGTGCTGACCGTCAAGCCCCGCGAGGAAGCCTAAGGCTCTACGGTTGGGGCCATGGTGCTTGCTGGGGGGGGATGAGAGAAGAGAAAAGATGCCGGCGGCCGGGGGCCTGAGGCCCCCGGACCCCCCAGATAGGTGAGATATTGTCGTGAGAGCATGCCTTCCGGCGGCACGTCGGCAGTGCAATCGGGAGCCCCCTTCGGGGACGGCCGCGTCGCGGCCGTCCCCGTCACCTTGCCGCCTGCCCGCCGCCGGGCAGACATTTTTTGGAGCAGCCCCATGCAGCCCAGCGACCGGGTCCGGGAAGAAGTGCGCGGTTTCACGCCCTACGCCCCCGGCCTTTCCATGGAAGAGATCAAGGAAAAATACGGCCTGTCCCGGGTCATCAAGCTGGCCAGCAACGAAAACCCGCTGGGCGCTTCGCCCCTGGTCAAGCGGGTGCTGGCCCGCAAGGCCGACACCGTCTTTCGCTACCCCCGGGCCGGCAATCCGGCCTTGACCGCCGCCCTGGCCGCCCGCCACGGCGTGCCGCGCCAGTGCGTCGTGGCCGGCAACGGGTCGGATGAGATCATCGACCTGCTCGTGCGCGTCACCTGCCGCCCGGGCCGGGACAACGTGGTGGCGTTTGATCCGTGCTTTTCCATCTACGTCCAGCAGACGCGGCTTTGCGGCGTGACCCTGCGCCAGGCTAGGCTCGGCGACGATTTCGCCTTTGACCTGGACGCCCTGGCCGCAGCCTGCGACGACGACACCGCCCTGGTGTTTTTGACCAACCCCGACAACCCCTCGGGCTACGCCGTGCCGGCCGACGACGTCCTGGCCCTATCCCGGGCCATCCCCAAACGGGCGCTTCTCGTGGTGGACGAGGCCTACGCCGAATTCGCCGAGCCCGAGGCCGTCTATTCCACCATGGCCCGGTTTAACGAGACCGACAACGTGGTGGTGCTGCGCACCTTTTCCAAGCTCTACGGCCTGGCCGGCCTGCGCCTGGGCTTTGGCGTGCTGCCGCCGGACATCGCCAACTATCTGCTGCGGGTGCGTCTGCCCTTTAGCGTCAACCTCCTGGCCGAGGCCGCCGGCCTGGCCGCCCTGGAAGACGTGGATTTCGTGGCCGCGAGCCTGGAGGCCGTGGGCCGGGGCCGGGCGCTTTTGGCCGAAAAGCTGGCCGCCCTGGGCTGCAAGGTGTTCCCATCCCAGGCCAATTTCCTCATGTTCACGCCGCCGCTGCCGGCCGCCGACGTCTTCGAGGGGCTGCTCAAACGCGGCATCATCGCCCGGGCGCTGAGAAGCTACGGCCTGCCCCACATGCTGCGCGTCAGCATCGGCAACGACGAGGAAAACGAGGCCTTCCTGGCGGCCATGAAAGACATTGTCGGCAGCGGCTTCTAGAAGGCGTTGCATCCCCAGACCTGATTTGCCAAGCAACCGATGGCGACATCGGTTCTCCACGGACCTCCATGAACACAGCCGACCACGCCGCCGCGCGGCGCATCATCACCATCGACGGCCCGGCCGGGGCCGGCAAGACCAGCGTGTCGCGCCGGGCGGCCGGAGCCCTGGGCCTGCCCTATCTCGACACCGGGGCCATGTTCCGGGCCCTGGCCCTGCGCCTGGGGCCGGGCGGCCACGAACTGCCGGAGCGCGCCATCGAAGGGGCCCTTGGGGCCATGGCCTTTGACCTGGCCGGCTGCGGAGCCGACACGCAACTGCTTATCGATGGCGCGCCCCTGCCCGAGGCCGCCCGCACCGAGACCGTGGGGGCCATGGCCTCCAAGCTGGCCGCCCTGCCCGTGGTGCGCGCCGGCCTGCGGGCCGTGCAACAGTCCCTGGGCCGCCGCGCCGACCTTTTGGCCGAAGGCCGGGACATGGGCACGGCCGTGTTTCCCCAGGCGGCCTGCAAGATTTTCCTGGACGCCGCCGCCGAGGTCCGGGCCGCCCGCCGGGTGCGCCAGCTCGAAGCCCTGGGCGCTCCGGCCGACTATGGGGAAATCCTGGCCGCCATCGAAGCCCGCGACCATCAGGACCGCACCCGGGCCGAGTCGCCCCTGGCCGCCGCCGCCGACGCCGTGGTCATCGACACCTCCGGCCTGACGGAAGACGAGGTTCTGGCCGCCGTGACCGCCGCCGCCCGGGCCGTCGCGCCGTAACCCGCCGTCCCCCAAGGAGAAGCCATGCTCGACCGGTTCAAGAAACGCCTGCGCCAGGGCAAGGGGTTCGCGCCCGAGGCCAAATCCCCGTTTCCGGAACAGCCGGCCTTTACGCCCTACGTCATGGTCTACGCCCTGGGCGGCGACGGGGTGACCATCCGCCGCTACGACGGCCTGGACGAGGGCGAAGGCGAACCGGTCCTGCCCGAGGGCTGCGTCTCCTGGGTGCGGGTCGTCGGCGTCCACGACCCCGACCTGGTGCGGGCCGTGGCCCGGCGCTTTTGCCTCCACGCCCTGCTGGTCGAGGACATCCTGGACACCGGACGCCGGCCGGTCATCGAGGACTATGACGAGCACATCTTCATCCTGCTGCGCCTTTTGGCCTACGACAAGGCCGAGCATCGGGTCCTGGCCGAGCAGGTGAGTCTGGCCGCCGGCGAGGGCTTTGTCCTCACCTTTCAGGAACGCGAGACCAATCTTTGGGACGACGTGGCCTTGCGCCTGGAAAAAGGCGGCGGCAAACTGGCCAAACGGGGCCAGCCCCATCTGACCCATGCCCTGGTTTCGGCCATCCTCGACGAATACATCCTGACGCTTGGGCAGCTGGCCGAAGAGATCGAGGGGTTCGAGCAGGAACTGTTGTCCGGCTCGGGCGACAACGTCCTGGCCCGCATCTATCACCAGAAGCGCGAGGTGCTGTTCCTGCACCGGTCCTTGTGGCCCTTGCGTGAAGTCCTTGGCCGCTTCGTCAAGGACGAGGCCATCGCTTCCGATCCGGCTTCGGCGGTCCTGTGGAACGACATCCAGCAGGACGTCTACCAGGTCCTCGACGCCGTGGAGACCTTGCGCGAGATGCTCTCGGAGATGGTGGGGCTGTCCATGACCAAGGCCGAGCTGCGCATGAACGCCGTGGGCCAGTATCTGACCCTGGTGGCCACGATCTTTTTGCCGCTTAACTTCCTGGTCGGCTTTTACGGCATGAACTTCGACAACCTGCCGTTTAAGGCCGAGGAATGGGGCGTTTACGCCCTGATGGGGCTGATGGGCCTGACCGTGCTCGGCATGACGGCCTATTTCTACCGCAAGCACTGGCTGGCCGGGGCCTCGTCGGGGGAGGGCCGTTAGGGCCGTCCCCTTATTCGGCCGGCGGCAGCTTCGGCGAGGGCGGAAACTCCGTGAAGTAGCGCTCCACGAATTCGTCGATGACGAGGTCGGGCTTTTCGGCCTCAACCACGGCCTTGTCAAAGACCCGCATCTCGCGCGGCGTGGAAGGGTAGGGCCAGACGTAGACCGCCTGGCGGAAGTGCTCGGACAGAAAAGGCATGAGCTCGTGGGCGAACGAGTCGCGAAAGACCACGGCCGAAGGCAGCGAGGGGTCGCCGGTGCTCATGGTCACCGTGGGCTGGAAAAGCGCCTTGGGAACCTGGGGATTGGGCACTTCCACGGCTTTGCGCGGGGTTTTGGATACAAAGGTCACCCGCTCCTCTGGGAAACGGTCGCTTAAGGCCAGCATGCTGGCCAGACCGCCGGTCAGGCCCGGGGTGATGTTGATCTCGTAATCGCCCCGGATGGTGGGCGCGAATTCCGGCCGCCACCGGGCCAGACGCAGCATGATCTCGATATAGCCGGCGAACGCGCCGTAGGTCGTCCAGTGGGTGTCGGTGCGGTAGTAGGCCAGGGCCTTTTCCTTGACCGTGCGCATGGCCGGTCGCAGATCCAGGATATTGACGCCGGCCGACGCCAGGGCGTCCACGAGCTGGTCGGTGCGATCCCGGGGGCTTGTCTTATTAAACTGGGCCGGCAGATGCTCGGGATAGACCGTGTGCTTGTTGGGCGCCACCACCAGCAGATAGTGGATGCCCCGGGCGGCCAGCCAGTCCTGGCGCCCGCGGTAGACGTCCACCCAGCGGGCCAGGTCGCCCGGGCTGTACAGCCGGCTGGCCCGGTAGTCTTCCACCACGTTGAGTTCGGGATTCTCCTGGGCCAGGAAAAGCCAGTTGTCCTTGCCCCGGATCACGGTGTGGTAATGGGAACTCGCTTGCAGGATGTCCAGATCGAGGAGATTTTGCAGGCGCACGAGGTTCTTGCGAAACCCGTAGGTCTTGTCCAGAAATCCCCGCTGCAGCACGTTGAAGGCCTTAAAGAGCTCGGAGAAGGAAATTTCCGGCAGCGGGGTCGGGTCGTTTTCCATGAGATCCACCGGCGGGGCGATATGAAAAACGCCGTCCAGGGCCGGCAGGGTAATGAACACAAGAAAAATGAGCGCCGTCGCCGTGGCCGTGGCCTTGCGCCAGCGGCTTGAAATCTGGGCCGTTGTCATGCCGTTGTTGCATCCTCTGGTCCAGGCATGGCCAAAAACTCCCGGCGTACGCCCAGTAGGCCGCGGTTCCTCAATGAAAGCTGTAAGTTCACGTTGTCCCGATCTCGTGCGGCATTGGCCAGGGACCATCTTGTCTCTTGCGGACAAAGATGGTCCCAGGGGGTTGTTGCGCGCAAAAACATCATGGCTTTCGGAAGGCGCTGTTAGAACTGGAAGTAGATGAACGGGTTGTGGGTGCCGCTGGCCAGGGACATGGCGCACAGCACAAACACCGCCGGCAACACGATCAGGCTGGCCAGGGCCTCCAGGCCCAGGTTGACCGCCGCTCCGGCCGGCCGCGCCGCCAGGCGCTCCTCCCGCCACCGCAACACCCAGGGCACGATGGGCGTGACGCCGATCACGGCCAGACACAACACGATGACCACCTTGGGGTTGAGGAACAGCCCCAGGTGCCACACGACGCCCGATCCTTGGGCAAAACCAGCCATGGCCTGGATGAAAGACAGGGCCTGAGGCAGGGTTTCGGCCCGGAAGAACACCCAGGCCACCATGACCACAACCATGGTGTAGGCATGGGCGATGACCGCGTTGCCCTGGGTCAGGCGCTTGCCCAGGGGGAAGCGCTCCAGCACCGAGAAAAAGCCGTGAAAAAGGCCCCAGATGACGAAATTCCAGCTGGCCCCGTGCCACAGGCCGCACAGAAAGAAGATGGCCACCAGATTGCGGTACATCTTGGCCTGGCCGTCCCGGTTGCCGCCCAGCGGAATGTACAGGTAGTCGCGAAACCAGGTGGACAGCGAGATATGCCAGCGACGCCAGAATTCCTGGATCGACTTGGAGATGTAGGGGTAGTTGAAGTTCTCCATGAATTTGAAGCCGAACATGTGGCCAAGGCCGATGGCCATGTCCGAATATCCCGAAAAGTCGAAATAGATCTGCAAGGTGTAGCACACGATGCCAAGCCAGGCCACGGGTGTGGTCAGATGCTCGGCCGGGATGGCGAAAATCTTGTCCGCCGGCAGGGCCACCACATTGGCGATGAGCACTTTCTTGCCAAGGCCGATAATGAAGCGGTTGATGCCCTTGGAGAAGCGTTCGATGCCCACGGTGCGGTGCAGCAGCTGGGCCGCGATGTCCTTGTAGCGGATGATGGGGCCGGCCACGAGCTGCGGGAAAAGCGAGATGTACAGGGCCGTGCACGGCAGCGACATCTGGGGCGGCGTCTGCCGGCGGTAGATGTCCATGAGGTAGGAAATGCAGTGGAAGGTGAAAAAGGAGATGCCGATGGGCAGATGCACCTGCCCCACCGTCATGGTCGGCAGCCCGATGCCGCCAAGCACCAGATTCATGTTGGCGACGAGGAAATTCGTATATTTGAAAATGATGAGCAACAGCAGATTGAACGCGATGGCCACGCCCATCTCCACCTTGGCGTTGCTGCGCTCGTGGGCCTTGTAGATCCAGATGCCAAACAGGTAGTTGGCCACGATGGACAGCAGCATGACGACGACGTATTCGCCCTCGCCCCAGGTGTAGAAAAACAGGCTGGCTGCCAAAAGCACCCAGTTGCGCAGATGCGGCCACCGTACGCTGGCAAAATACAGGGCCAAGACGATGGGCAGGAAATAGAACAAAAAGGATGCGGAGCTAAATACCATACGTTTGGGTGGGGGGGTAGGGGTTGCCCGACGCCGCGCCTGGGCGCGCGCCGACCTGGAGGCCTTTTGTCGGGAGGCCTTGCCCGGCGTCTCTCGCGGGTGATCGGTCTTACTCAAGGACTTGCGCTTTGACAACTCCCGGCCTTGGCAGACCGGCATTTTCCAGCTACCAAGCGCCATGTCCTCCCAAAATCGCCAGCCGACCATCGACGACATCCGCCGCCTGCTTGCCGAACTCGAGCCCGCCAGCATCTGGCGGCCCGTGCTGGGACCCGATGGAACACGCATCGCCGCCGCCGGCGACGGCCGCGAAATTCCCGAACTCGACGCCTACATCGGCAACCTCGACCTGAACGGCAAAACCGTGGCCGACCTCGGCTGCAATCTCGGCTACTTCGCCTTCCTGGCCAAACGCCGGGGCGCACGCAAAACCTTGGGCCTGGACATCGACCCCGACGTCATCCGGGTGGCCAGCGCCATCGCCAGGCTCCACGACGCCCCGGACGTCGCGTTTACGGCCTGCGATTTCCTGCGCGTCGTCCCCGAGACCCCCTGCGATCTGGCCATGCTCATCGACTTCATCGGCCGCCAGATCATCGCCAAAGGCCGGGTCAAGGCCGTGGTCGCCGCCGCCAGGAACTGGGCCAGCCGCGAGATCTTTTTCACCCTGCGCCCGGTCTACGCCCTGGACGATCTCCCCGTTTCCCGGGAAACCCTCGAAAGCCTCTACCCCGGCTTCGTCCATGACGACGCCTTCTATCTGGCCGAATTCGTGGCCCACGAACTCGGGCCCCGGTGGTCCCTCGCCTGCCTGCCAAACGGCTCCTTCGCCGTCTCGCCCACCCAGCGCCGCTTCAAGGCCGCTTTGCTGTTCACCAAAATTCCCGACTGATCCCCGGCAGGGCGCTGCCCTGCACCCGCGCGGGCGCTGCCCGCGACCCGGCAGGACGCTGCCCTGCACCCGCCGGGGGGATAATCCCCCCGGACCCCCTGGCCGTCTGTGGCGGGCGGTGGGGCGACAAGCGGGTGAGGCAGGCGCGGCGGGCGTGGCTGGAGGGGGAGGCGCTTGCGGGTATTCTTTAGCGTGCCACGACGCGGTCGCGGCCGCTTTGTTTGGCGTCGTACAGGGCCGTGTCGGCCCGGGCGACGAGGCTGTCGGGCGTGTCGTCCGGGCCGGCGACGGCGACGCCGAAGCTGCAGGTCAGGCTCCCCACGGCCGGAAAGCCATGGCGGGCCACGTCGCCGCGTAGGCGCTCGGCCAGCTTGGCCGCTTCGGCGACGTCGGTTCCTGGGGCGATGATGAGGAATTCCTCGCCGCCGTAGCGGCCGAAGGTGTCGTGGTCGCGCACGTGGGTCGCCACAAGCCGGGTCAGCTCGGCCAGCACGGCGTCGCCGGCCGGGTGGCCGTAGACGTCGTTGACGTTTTTAAAGTGGTCGATGTCGAAGATGATGATGCTTAAGGACACGCCGTGGCGCTGGCTGCGGTGGAATTCCCGCTCCAGGGCCTCGGCCAGGCCGGCCCGGTTGGCGATGCCGGTCAGCGCGTCGGTGGCCGCCCGGATGCGCAGGATGCGCCGTTCCTCGGCCAGGGGCGTGATGTCGGTGAAGGTGATGATGGTGCGGTCGAGTTCGGGGAAGCCCACGGCCGAGACCAGAAACGTGCGTTCGCGCTCTCCGCTGGCCGGGGGCGGGGCGAAGACGGCCTGGTGGGTGCGGCCTTCGCGCTGGTCCAGGAGCTTGGTCCAGGCCAGATCGGCCGGATCAAAGGCCCGGCCGTCGAGTTCCAGCACGCGCCCGGCGTGGCGGCCGCCGCGCAGGGCGGCCAGGTCGGTCGCGCCCAGGAAATCGAGGAAGGTGCGGTTGACGTAGTCCAGGCTTTCGCCGCCAAGGGTCAGGATGAAGTTGGGGTTGATGTCCAGGATGAAGCGGAACATGCCGGCCCGGGCCTCGGCGGCCCGGGCTTCGAGCAGGACGGCGGCCTGTTTGGCGAGCAGGGTGAGCAGACTGTCGGCGTCCAGGGGTTTGATCACGTAGCCGTCGATGCCGATATCGATGGAGCGCAGGAAGAATTGGGCGTCGCTGTGGGCCGTGACCAGGATGACGGGCACGGACGGGTCCATGGCCTTGATGGCCTGGGCCATGTCCAGGCCGGAAAGCCGGGGCATGTTGATGTCGGTGATGACGATGTCGGGGCGGTCGTATTTGAAGGCGTCAAGGCCCTCCATGCCGTCGGCGGCGGTGGTGACGCGGCCGGCGAAGCGCGACAGCAAAAGGCTCAGCTGCTCCCGGGCGAACCGGTCGTCCTCCGCCACGAGGATGTGCAGGGAACGCAGGCCGCGAAGGCCCTGAGGCAAAATCTTGCGTTGGGTCATGGGGCGTCTCCGAAACGGGGGCTGGTGGGAGAGAGCGGCAGGGCGGCCACGAACCGGGCGCCTTCGGTCCGGTTGTCCACGGTCAACACGCCGCCCAGGTGGTCGGCGACGATGATGCGCGACATGTACAGGCCAAGGCCGGTGCCGTCCTGGCTGTCCTTGGTGGTGTAATAAGGGTCGAAGATCCGGTCGAGAATGTCCGAGGCAATGCCGCCGCCGTTGTCGGCCACGGCCACCACGGCCCGGCCCAGGCGCTGCATGACCCGGATGTCGATGCGTCCCCGGACGGGCTTTCGGGCCAGGATGGCGTCCTTGGCGTTGCCCAGGAGATTGAGGATGACCTGGGCGAACTCGCCGCGCGGGCCGTGGACCACCGGGTCGTGTCGGGCGGTGAAACGGACCTGGATGCCGTGCTGGGCGAGGCTTGCGTCGATAAGGAGCAAGGCGTCGCTGATGGCCGCGACCACCCGGAATGGTTCGGGATCCCGGGCGGGTTTGAAGAAGTTGCGGAAGTCGTCGATGGTGGCCGACATGCGGCGCAGGATGTCGTAGGCTTGGCGATGGGCGGCGTCCAGGGCGGCGGTGTCCTGGCACACGGATTCGTATTCGAAGCGCAGGTTGGCCAAAAGGATGCTCAGGGCGTTTAAGGGTTGCCGCCACTGGTGGGCGATGTTGCCGATCATTTCGCCCATGGCGGCCAGGCGGGTGCGGTTTAAGAGCAGGATGTCCTTTTGCCGGTTTTTCTCGGTTTCCTCGCGCACGCGCCGGGCCAGGTCGCGGTTGAGCGCCGAGATCTCCTCCTGGCGGGCGGCCAGGGCGGCGGTGACGCGCTTTCTCTCGGTGACGTCGCGGATATTGGCCAGGATCTGGTGGCCGGACCCGACCAGGATGCGGCGCAGGTAGATCTCGACGTCGATGAGGCTGTCGTCGTGGGGACGCCTGGCCTTCCATTCGAAAAAGCGTTCCGCCCCGGCCAGGGCCTCGCGCCAGGCGGCGGTCAGCCAGGGTTGGGGCATTTCCGGCGCGGACAGGTCGCGATCGATGCGAAGGGCCGGCAGTTCGTCGCGGCGCAGGTCGAAAAGCTCCAGGGCCTTGTCGTTGACGTCGATGACGGCCCCGTCCTGATCGTGGAGGAAGATGGCGTCGTAGGTGCTGTTGAAGACTTTGCGAAAACGGTCTTCGGACAGGCGCAGGCGTTCCTCGCCGGCCCGGCGCTCGGAGATGTCGCGGAAAAAGGCCAGGATGGCCGAGCGCCCGCCGTAGGTGACGGGCTGGGCCGAGATGTCGGCGTGGAAGACCTCGCCGCTGCGTCGCAGGCAGGGGACGTTTTCCTGAAGCTGGCGGCTGCCGGCGGCGATGGCGGCAAAGCGCCGCCGGGCCGCCTCGCGCTCTTCTGGCGGATGCAGCGCGCAGGGTTCCAGGCCGGCCATTTCCGGGGCGGTGTAGCCGAACATGCGGCAGGCGGCGGCATTGACCCGCACCATGGTCCGGGCGGCGGCGTCGGCGATGATCAGGCCATCGGAGGTTTCGTTGTAGATGGCTTCCAGTTCGGCGTTGGTCTCGCGCAGCCGGGCCAGGGCGTCGCGGTAGGCGGTGATGTCCCGGGACAGGGCGACCAGTCCCCGGGGCGTGCCGTCAACGTGAAAAAGCGGGGCCTTGGTCACGTCGAAATGGCGCATGTTGCCGGCCGCGGCGGCCATGGAAAAGCCGTAGACCGTCACCGAACGGCTGGCCCAGGCCCGGGCGTCGGTTTCTGCCCCGGTGGCAAAAACGTCGGGGTCAAGGCCCGGAATCGCGGCCAATTCCTGGTCTGTGCGCCCCTGCCACTCCAGCCCGGCCAGGCTGTAGGCCTCGATCTGGGCCTGGTTGGCCACGATCCAGCGGCCGGCGGCGTCCTTGAAGCAGACCGGATCGGGCATGGCGTCGAGCAGCGTTCGCAGGCGCTGTTCGCTTTCGGCCAGTTCCCGGGCGGCCCGGCGGCGTTCGGCGCTTTCCAGGGCCAGGCTCAGCATGTCGGAGAGCGAGCCGGCAAAGGCAATTTCGTCGTCGGACCAGCGGCGGGGCTGGTTCAGATGTTCCAGGCACAACACCCCGGTGGTGCGGCCGGCGAACCGAAACGGCGCGTCCAGCAGCGCGCCGATGTCGCGGCTTTTGAGATACCCCTGGTGAAAGGCCCGGGTCAGCGGGGCCACGGCGGCATTGTCGGCCACGATGACCCGCTCGTGGAGCACGGCCGCGAAATAGTCCGGGTAGGCGGCGCACACCAGTTCCAGCCCTTCGTCGGCCCGGGCCGTGCCCTGGCCGATCTGGCAGACGAGACGGTCGTGGGCCGGGGTGAAACGCCAGATGCCGGCCCGGGAGATGCCCAGGACGGCCATGGCCCGGCGGAGCAGGGCGGCGGCAAAGGGCTCGAATTGGCCGCTTTCCAGGGAAGGCGCGCCGCTGAGATCGAAAATCGCCCGGGCCTGGGCTCCAAGGCGCACCATGCGGCCGGTGAGTTCCTGCTCGCGGCGGTTGATCTCCTGGAAAAGGAGCTGGGAAGGCCGGTTGATGCCGACCACCACGATGGCCTGGCAACCCAGGCCGTAGCCCAGCACCTGAAGCAGCCGGGCGGCCATGAGGTCGCACCCGCCCAGCGCCTCGGCCGCGCCGGCGGCGGCCAGGGCGGTCATGGCCGCCGCCAACAGCCAGGCCAGCGTCGATGGCATGGCCTGGCGGTCGCGCCAGATGCCCGCGCCGGCCGTCAGAAAAAACGCTGCCGCCACCCCATGGGCGAAGGCGGCCAGGACTTCGCGCCCGCCGGCTTCGGCGGCGTTGGACAGGCCCCAGGCGTCGAGGTAGCCCAAGGCCAAAAGCGCCAGGGTCAGGCTGGCCGTGAGCCCGGCCAGACAGGCTCCGGCCGCCGCTACGGACAACGTCCGCTTCCGGGGGAGCCAGGCGCCGCCGGCCAGGCCGGCGGCCAGGGTGAGCTGGCTTACGGCGTGCAAACCGGCGCTGAAATCGCCCAGGTACAGTTCCGGCATGGCGGCCAGGGCCAGGCGAGCGCCGTCCAGGGCGGCCGCCGCCAGGAAGGCCATGCCGAGAACCAGGAAAAATCCCTGCTCCACCTGCCGCCGGGCGTTCCAGATGACCAGAAACGTGGCCATGCCGGCCACGGCGCAGCAAAGGTCGGCCAGCACCGTCAGCAGTTGGCGGTTTGCCCAGCCCAGGCCGGCCAGCACGGTCAGCACGGCGGCCAGGAGCAGCAGATCGGCGCGCAGGGGAAAAGCCGGCTCGGGGGGCAAGGCGGTCGGTGGCGACGTCATGGTCATGAAAGCCGTCTCGCCTGGGCAACGGGTTGGCGAAGGCTGTACAGGGGACCTGGAGCGCATCCGCGCGAGTCCTTTTGCGACGACCTGGACATGCTGGCTGGCTCCGTAGACTGAACTTCCCGAGATTGATGCGATCTTTTATGGTTTACGTTGGTAGGAAATAGGCGTCAAGGCGGCCTTTTCAGTCAATCCACGAAAAGTTGACAGGTTTAACGGCCGGTGCATATCATCAGAGGATTGGCCTGATGCACAAGGAAATGGGCGGACGCCAGGGGGCGGGCCGCCGCAGGGGAGTTTAGCCATGTCGCGCCACGTCCGCCGTCTGACCGTCGCCTGCCTGGCCCTGTGCCTGGGGCTTGCGACGGCCTGTCAGAAACAGCCAAGCCCGCCGCCGCTCGCGCCCGCGCCCACAGCCGGCCAACGCCTGGACGCGGCCCGCCAGACCGTGCTGGCCGGGGATTGCGCCCGGGCCTTGCCGGAGCTGGAAGCCCTGACCCGGGAGCTGCCCCAGTCCGGGGAGACGTTTTTGCTGCTCGGGCTTTGTCGGGCCAAACAGGGCGAGCCCGAGCGGGCCGAAGCGGCCCTGGCCAAGGCGTCGTCCCTGGAGCCGGGCAATCCGCGTCCCCTGGAGGCGCTGGGCATCCTGCGCTACGGCCAGGGACGCCGGCCCGAGGCCAGGGAAGCCCTGGGCAGGGCGGCCGACCTCAAGTCGGCCAATCCCCAGACCTACTATTATCTGGGCAACATCGCCATGCAGGCCGGGCAGTGCGCCCAGGCCCTGGATTATTACCGCTTGTCCATGGTCAAGGACCCGGCTTTCGGCGACGCTTTCAAGGAATACCGGGCGGCGGCGGCGGCCTGCGCCAAGTCGGCGCGCCCGGCCGTGCCGCCGCCTGGGACCGCGCCGAAGAAGCCGGCGGTCCCGGCGGCGGCGGCGAAAAAACCGGACGCCAACGCGCCGGCCGCTACCGGGCCGCAGCCAGCCCCAACCGTTCCCGTGGCCCCGACCGGGCCGAAGAAGGCAACAAGCTCGCCGGTCCCGGCCGCCTCGCCCGCTCCGGCCGCGCCGGCCAGTCCGCAATAACGAATCCCCGGTCGGAACCTCCGGCCGGGGATTTTTCTCTTCGGGATTTGGGGGCTGCGGTCTCCAGACGGCGGCCCTGACCAAGCCCGCCAACAGCAAGCCCCGACCCACGACCGCCCCTCGCCGCCCCAGCCCATCCCCCTTTAACCTTAGTCTTTATGTGGGGGGTCCGGGGGCCTCAGGCCTCCGGCCGCCGGAGGCCTCTTCCTCTTTTTTCTCACCCTTGGCCGCAGTCCGACGGGTCGCCGCGCAGTTTATCCAGGCCGTGGGGGATGGCGGCCATGACGGCGGCCAGGGTTTCGCGCACGGCCTTGGGCGAGCCCGGCACGTTTATCACGATGGCCCGGCCCACGGTTCCGGCCGTGGCCCGGGAGAGCATGGCGTGGGGCGTCTTGGCCAGGGAAGCCAGGAGCATGGCCGTCTCGAAGCCGGGCAGGCGTTTTTCAATGACGCCCAGGGTGGCTTCGGGGGTGGTGTCCCGGGGCGAAAGCCCGGTGCCGCCGGTGGTGACGATCAGGTCAAAGCCCTGGGTGACGGCCAGGTCGAGGAGCAGGGCGCGCAGCTCGGCCGGTTCGTCGGGGATGAGATGCCCCTGGGCCAGGGCGAGGGGCAGGGAGGCGGCGCAGGTTTCGGCGATGGCCGGGCCGGCGGCGTCGGCCCGCAGCCCCTGGCTGCCCTTGTCGCTGAGCGTCACCCAGGCCAGGGCCAGCCCCTTTTTCGTGACGGCAAAGGGGGTTTGGCCGGCCGGGAGGACGCCGGCTTCCAGGGCTTTGGCGGTGTAGAGCCGGCCGGCCGGGATTTCGTCCTGCCCCGGGACCGAGGCGACGCCGACGATCATGAGGGCCGGTCCGGCCGGCGGGGTCAGGGTCATGCCCACGGCCAGGCGCGGCAGACGGCCGGCGGCGACCAGGCGCGGGGTGAACAGCGCATTGTCGGCGGTAAGGACGGCGACGCGCTGGCCGGCGGCGAGGGGCAGGGGAGCGGCAACGAGGAGGGAGGCTTCCATGGCGGCATCCTTTACGGGCCTTGCGGTTTTTGGGTGGTTGGGTCAAAAGCGTGGCAACGATACGTCCGGCATGGACGGCTTATCAAGCGAGGAAACCGGATGAAAGGCATCATCTTGGCCGGCGGGTCCGGCACGCGGCTCTACCCCATCACCCGGGTGGTGAGCAAACAGCTTTTGCCCATCTATGACAAGCCCATGATCTACTACCCGTTGTCGGTGCTGATGCTGGCCGGCATCCGGGAAGTGCTCATCATCTCGACGCCGACGGATTTGCCGCGTTTCAAGGAGATGCTTGGCGACGGCCAGAGCCTTGGCATGTCGTTTTCCTACAAGGTGCAGCCCAAGCCCGAAGGGCTGGCCCAGGCTTTTTTGCTTGGCAAGGAATTCATCGGCTCCGACTCGGTCTGTTTGGTCCTTGGCGACAACATCTTCTACGGCCAGGGCCTGGCCACGGTGCTGCAGCGCTGCGCCAAACTCACCGAGGGCGGCGTGGTTTTCGGCTACAAGGTGCGCGACCCCAAGCGCTACGGCGTGGTGGAATTCAGCGCCGACAAGCAGGTGATCAGCATCGAGGAAAAGCCCGAGGAGCCCAAGTCGAAGTACGCCGTGACCGGGTTGTATTTCTACGACAACGACGTGGTTTCGGTGGCCGAGGGCCTGACGCCTTCGGCGCGGGGCGAGTTGGAGATCACCGATCTCAACAACGTCTATCTGAAACGGGGCAAGCTCAAGGTGGAATTTTTGGGGCGCGGCTACGCCTGGCTCGACACCGGCACCCACGAGTCGCTGCTGCACGCCTCAAGCTTTGTCCAGGCCATCCAGGAACGCCAGGGGGTGCTGGTGGCCTGTCTGGAAGAGATCGCCTACCGCATGGGCTACATCGACGCCGCCCAGGTGGAACGGCTGGCCAAGGACATGCTCAAAAACGACTACGGCCAGTATTTGATGGACATGATCCACGAAGCCTAGTGTAGCGTCCCTTAAGAAATGCGAGAGTAATTTTTAGAAACTATCATGGTTTAGCTACGTTGCCTACGAAATGCCTTATGCGCTTTTCGTGGACGCGACACTAGCGCCGCATCCCGTGCGCCCAGGCTTTGGCCGGCGCGACAGCGAGCAACGAGGACGCCATGCACTACGACATCGTGTTTCATCTCGATAAGGGTCAGGACGAGCTGAACATTGCGCTGAGCAACATCGCCAATTACCTCAAGGCCTTGGCTGATGAACAGTTCACCGCCGTGCTGCTGGTCAACGGTCCGGCCATCACGCTCATGGTCAAGGACGCCGACAACTGCGCCAAACTGACGGCGCTTTGCGAACAAGGGTTGGATGTGCGGGTGTGCAACAACGCCCTGACCCATTTCGGCATCGCCCCGGCCGAGCTGTGCCCCTGCTGCCGCATCGTGCCGGCCGGCGTGGTGGAGCTGGTCGATCTGCAGCGCCAGGGATTTGCCTACGTCAAGCCTTAGAAGGCCCTTCGACATGCACGCCACTCCCGCTCAGATGCTCCAAAAGCACAAGCTCTTCAGCAAACTCAGCGGTCAGGTCGTGTGGAATCTGGCCGAGGAAGCCGGGGCCGGCGAGGGCCAACTCGACGCCTTCATGGATTTTTTCGAGGCCCAAAAGGCCCGGGCCGTCGCGTTGCTGGAAGCCCTGGCCCGGGACCCGGACGGCTGGCTCATCCTGGAACTGGACGATCCGGCGACCGCCTGTCCGGCTTGCGCCCGGCTGGCCGGTCTGGCCGTCCCGGCGAACCATCCCGAGCTGCTCGACTACCTGCCGCCCTTTGGCCTGGGCTGCCGCCTGACCGGCCGCCCGGGCATCCCGGATCGGCAGCAAGCCGCCGCCGACCTGCCGCCGCCGCCGGTCCACAAGCTGTGCTGCGACGCCCGTCCCCTGACCCGCCTGCTGGCCGAGCTGCCGGACGCCGCCGATGCGCCCTGACAGTTCCCTTTGCCGCTGGTCAGTCCCCGCCAGGGGCAGCGACAGTGTTTTCCGCTTCCCTGCCAATAACGCCCCCGCCGCCCCCCTTAACCCTTTCTCCCGTCGAGGGGTCCGGGGGGATCATCCCCCCGGTGGGTCCAGGGCAAAGCCCTGGCCGCCGGCATTCCCTCTTTTCCTCCCCCTCCACGTCTACAAACGGCAACGGCCGCCGGCCGTCCGCGACACAGGCGGACAGCCGACGGCCGTCGTTCGGGCAAAGCCCTTGGGGCCGGCGTCCCTGGCAGGACGCCGGCACGAGCCTAAGGCCCGATGTAGATGGGCGGCAGGTTGAGCTGGATGCCCGGGGCCGGCGGCGGCACGGGGCGGCAGGCCCCGCCGCGCCAGTAGGTGCCCGGCGGGCAGGCCGGCACGTACGGGTACGGATAGGGGTAGGGGTAGTAGCCCGGCGGCGGCGGGGGCGGCACGGCCACGGGGTAGGGCATGCAGCCCCGGGGGCCGTCCCAGAAGTAGCCCGGCGGACAGGGCGGGCGGGCCTCGGCCTCGCTCGCCGCGACCACGGCCGCGGCCATGAAGCCGGCCAGCAGGCACAGACAGAGCAGTTTTCGCATAACCATCTCCTGGCTTGGGGCAGGCCGCAAGACGCGGCCAAGCCTCCGAATCTGGCTTGTGGCACACTCCAGAGGCCTTGGCAAGATGGGCGATTTACGGGCTTATGGAGCCGGCCGGCCGCCCAGGCTGATTTGATTGAGGGCCGCGCCAAGGCGTTCCATGGCCGCCTCGTAGGCCGCCCGGCCGCCGGCTTCGCCGCCGAGATAGGCGGCCAGGGACGCGGCCGCTTCCCGGAAGGTTTCGTAGTAGCCGATGAGCAGCGTCAGGTCGCGCCGTTCCTCGGGGGCCAGCCGTCCCATGAGCCGGTCCTTGAACACGGCCAGGGTCACGTCGATGTAGCGGGTCATGTCGGCCAGGGCACGCCCGGCCTGTTCCCGATCAATGAGCCGCTTTTCCGCCCGCTCGGCCAGCCCGGCCAGGGCCTCGCGGCCAAGCCACAGCCCCTGGCCGGCCAACATGCCGATGGTTTGCAGCATGACCTCGCGGCCCGGGTCCTGGGCCGGAGCCGATGGCTGGGCGGCCGCTCCCGCCCCGGACGCGGCCGGTCGCGGCCCGGGGGCCGGCCCAACCGACATGCGGGAAGCGGCCAGGGCCGGCGACGCCCCGGCCAGGCTTGCCGCCAGACACAGACCCCAGGCCAGCCGCCGGCCGATCCCCCAAGCGCGTATTTGCATCTGCCCAACATGGCCCAAGGCCGCCCGGGGCGCAACCCCTTGCCGCGCCCCGCCCCCATGCCTATCTCCGGGCTATTGCAAGGAGAAAACCCATGCGCATCGACCGCGACTGCAACGCCGACCTGCTCTTTGAACTGTGCTACGAAGCCGCCGGCCGTCGCCACACGGTCCGACAGTTCGGGCGCAAAGCCAACTTCTGGCGCGACATCTTCCCGGCCGACCTCGGCCAGCGCCTCCTGGGGCTGACAACCGGCCAGTCCGTCGAAGTCAGCCTCGTCCCCGGACGCGACCTGCCCGCCCGCGACCCGGCCAAGCTGCTGACCCTGGAGCGCCGCCGCTTCGCCCCGC
This sequence comes from Solidesulfovibrio carbinolicus, assembly GCF_004135975.1. Lineage (NCBI taxonomy): Bacteria > Pseudomonadati > Thermodesulfobacteriota > Desulfovibrionia > Desulfovibrionales > Desulfovibrionaceae > Solidesulfovibrio > Solidesulfovibrio carbinolicus. The sequence continues at coordinate 690,896 of NZ_CP026538.1, forward strand.
GTCCGGTGGACGGCCGCCGCCTGCCCCCGGTCCCGGGCCGGTTTTATCCCCAGGGCGTGCTCGAAGGGCTGGCCGGGGTCTACCCCTCCACCCGCACCCCGTTTCGCCTGCTCGCCGACGACGGGGCGTCCCTGGTCTGCGACTGCAACCACCCCCTGGCCGGCATCGAGGCGCAGCTAACGGCCACGGTCCTGGACGTGCGCGAAAAGCTCTGCGAAACCGGCGGCTCGCTGCATGTCTGGCTGGAAGAACTCCTCGACGGCCCGGGCATCGAAATGGGCCTCACCGGACAGGCCGTGCGGTTTGTCGCCGAGCCCGGCGATCTGTCGCGGCCCGACGAAGGGGCGGACACGGCCTTTTACGCCGCCCCGCGCCTGGTTCCCCATATCGACGCCAAGGCCCGGGAACGCCTGGCCGCCCTCTACGCCACGCGCCTTTCGCCCGGCGCCGCGGTCCTGGACCTCATGGCCTCCCATCTCTCCCATCTGCCGCCGGAGTTTCCCCTGGGGCCGGTCACCGGTCTTGGGCTCAACGCCGGGGAACTCGCCGCCAACCCGGCCCTGGCCGAACGGGTCGTGGCCGACCTCAACGCCGACCCGACCCTGCCGTTTCCCGACGCCGCCTTCACGGCCGTCATCTGCGCCATGTCCGTGGAATATCTCGCCGCCCCGGCCGCCGTATTGGCCGAGACGGCCCGGGTGCTGGCCCCGGGGGGCGTGCTCGCCATCAGCTTCTCCAACCGCTGGTTCCCCCAAAAGGCCGTGCGGCTGTGGAGCGAACTCCACGAATTCGAGCGCCTGGGCTTCGTGGCCGGGCTGCTCGAAGCCACGCCGGGCTTCGGCGAGATCGAAACCCTGGCCGAACGCGGCTGGCCCCGCCCGGCCGACGCCCGGGACCGGTTCTGGCCGCTGCACCAGCAAAGCGACCCGCTCTACGCCGTCACGGCCCGGCGCGTCGCGCCTTAGAGGCGTGCGCGGGAAGGGACATGCCTCCGGCCGCTGGAGGCCTCTTCCTCCCCGTCAAACCCCGTACCAAAGCTCCCCGCTACGACACCGGCACCGTCAAAATCGTCAACGACACCGCCGGCAGGGCCACGGTCACTTCGTTGCCGGCCACGGGCGCGGCGTTGCGCCAGACCAGGCGCGGCGCTTTGTCGTCCGGCCCTGCGCCGCTCCACACGGCGTGGGCGGCGGCCTTGCCGGGCTTGGCTCCGGCGACGCGCACGGCGACGGTTCGGGCCGTGTCTTTATTGATAAGAAAGACGGAGAGGGTCTTGCGTTTGTCGTCGCGGGTGGCAAAGGCCCGAACGCCCGGGGCGTCGGTTGCGGCCACGACGCGGGTTCCCAGACGCTCGGCCAGGAGCTTGAGGGCCGTGCCGGTGGGCAGGGGGTTGTTGCGGCTGTCCAGGGCGTCCCAGAGTTCGGGGGCTTGATTGTTGTTCAGCCAGCGGGTGGCCCATATCTGGGCGGTGACGACCCGGGGGTCGCTGAGGGCCTGGGCCAGCATGTCGGTGAGCACCAGGGCGTGGCCGAGGGTATTTTCATGCTTCCAGCCGAGGTTTTGCGGGTGGCCGGACCAGTCGGCGGAGTTGATTTCGGTGAGCAGGTAGCGCAGCCGGTTGGCCAGTCCGGGCGGCCCCCAGGCCCGGGCGGCCTTGTCGATTTCCCCCACTCCCAGCATGGGCGCGGCCTGGGTGCGGTAGGGATCGTAGCCGCCCCATTCGTAGCAGGGGTATTCGTGAACCGAGACGAAGTCGATATTCTGGCCGGCCTGAGCAAAAACGGCCTGCCACCAGACGGTGGGGTCGCCCATCATGTTGTCCAGGCTGCCGACGTCGTTTGCCCCCACCGGACCGTTGGCCCCGATGAGAATGGAGGGATCGACGCCCTTCATGGCGGCGGCGAACAGGTTGAGGTTCCGGGCGTAGTCCTTGGCCCGCGAACCGCCGTCATAGACGTAGAAATAGGACTCATTGCCGATTTCGAAATATTTGACGCCGTAGCCGCGCTCGATGTTGGCGTAACGCACCAGCGACACGGCGTTTTGCAGCAGCGTGGCCATGTCCGGGGCCACGGAGCCGGGCGCGGGGGGCTTGTACATGGCGTCGTGGGGGATGACCACCACGGGTTCGGCTCCGGTCTGGCGGCAAAGGGCCATGAAGGCGTCGAAATCCAGCGGCGTGGTGGTAAAGCGATGCTCGGCCAGGTTGTAGACGCGGCGGTCGCTGGCCGGCCATTCGTCGGGCCCCAGGCGGGCCAGGGTCGGGTGGGGTTTGCGGTAGGGCGGCGCGGCCCAAAGGGTGACGTCGGACTTGGCTCCGCCGGGGTAGCGCAGGGAGCCCACGCCGAGATCGGCCAGGGCCTTGGCCAAGGGCCGCGCGCCCTGGGGGCGGTTGGCGTCGTGGTCGATGAAATAGTCGAGATTGATGCCCAGCAGGCGGCGGTCGGTTGTGCGCAGGGTCTGGTCGGCGGCCACGGTGACGGTCTCGGCCGGAGCCGGCAGGTCGGCGGCCGGCGTCGGAACCGGGGCGAAAAGGAGCAGGGTCAGGAGCGCAAAGGCGGCAAGGGAAGGCGGGAAACAGGACATAGGGACGGGCAACCTCCGGGGGGCGACGCCGGGGTAGCCCGCAACGCGGCCCGAGGCAAGAGGCTTGGCGCGACATTTTTGTGACGCTCCAAGCCATGTAACCAAAAGCCTTCGCCAACGACGCCTAGCGGTGTAACCGAAGACGGCCGGCGGCGACTGCACGGAAGCCGGACCCGGGAAACAGCGCCGCCAGCCCTTGCAAGGCCAGCGGCATGATAGTATTGCAGGCCTCGCGGCGTACCGGCCTGTCCCGGCCGCAGCCGCATCCCCGGACAACATGGTCCCAAGCGGACCTGGAGGAAACCTTATGACGCTTTTTCGTCGCCTTGTCCTGCTGGTCGCGGCCTTGACGTGCCTGTCGGCGACTGCCCTGGCCGCTGAGGTCAAGACCTTTGCCGTGGCTCCGTTTACGGTGCACGGCCCCGAGAAGTACCAGTATCTGAGCCAGGGCGTGCAGAGCATGCTCGAATCCCGGATGAACTGGCCGGGCCATCTGGCCCCCATGGACAAGGCCAAGGCCGGCGCCAAGCTGGCCAAGGCTCCGGCCTCGGAGGCCGAGGCGAAAAAGACCGCCGCCGAACTCGGCGTGGACTTTCTGGCTTACGGCTCGGTGACCATCTCCGGCGAACAGGCCAGCGTGGACATCATGGTGGTGGGGCGCGACGGCAAGAAATGGCCCAAGTCCCTGTCCGCCAAGATCGCCGACCTGATCCCGGCCATGGAGCGCACGGCCCAAGCGCTCAACAACGAGATTTTCCAGCGCCCGTCCCAGGCCGCCTCCGGCTCCCAGGGCGGCGCGCCAGGCAGCCAGCTCAACTCGGACTTCGTGGTCAACCAGACCGGGGCCGACGGCCAGAAGGCCTATCTCAACCCGAGCTTCCGCTACGCCGGCCCCACCGAAACCGCCGGCGTGTGGCGCAGCCAGTCCATGCCGCTGGTCTCGCGCGGCATCGCCATCGCCGACTTCAACGGCGACGGGCAGCAGGAAGTGGCCATCCTGGCCCAGAATTCCGTGGAGGTCTTCAACTACAAAGACCGCCAGCTCATGCCCATCGCCAAGTACGCGACCTCGCCGAACCTCAATCTGCTCAACGTCAGCGCCATGGACATCAATGGCGACGGCAAGGCCGAGATCATCGTCTCCACCAGCTACTTCAAGGAACCGCGCTCGTTTATCCTGTCCTTGGAAGGCAACAAGCTGACGGAACTCTACAAAGACATCAAACTCTACCTCAACGTGGCCGCCGTGGCCCCGGACTTCAACCGCCAGCTCGTGGGCTCCAAGGGCGAAACCAAGGAACTGTTCGTTCCCGGCGTGCATAACGTCATCTTCGCCGGCGGCCAGCCCCAGCTGTCCACCCGCCTGCCCCTGCCCACCAAGGCCAACCCCTTCAACTTCGCCTATCTGCCGGAAAAAAGCGGCTACAAGGTCCTCATCAACGACGACCAGGACCGCATCGTGGTCTACACGGCCAAGGGCGAACGCATCGCCGCCACCGAGGAGCAGTACTGCGGCTCGGCCATCGGGCTGGAATACGACCCGCTCATGGCGCCCATGGAAAAGCCCAAGACCGACCACCTCTGGACCTACTACTACATCCCGCTGCCCATGATCGTGGCCAACCTCGACAAGGACGACCGCTACGAAGTGCTGGTCAGCAAGAACATCTCCCTGGCCGCCCAGTTCTTCGAGACCTTCCGCACCTTCTCCCAGGGCGAAATCCACGCCCTGTACTGGGACGGCGTGGGCATGAACCTGCTGTGGAAGACCCGCCGCATCAAGGGCACGGTCACGGGCTACGCCCTGGCCGACATCGACAACGACGGCCAGAAGGAAATGGTGGTGTGCCTCAACACCTGGCCGGGCGCGGCCGGCGTCTACGCCCGTCGCACCATCGTGCTGGCCTACAAGCTCGACGCCTCGGGCATGAGCCAGCCGGGTGAGTTCGGCATCGACAAGGAAGCCGGCGAATAGCCCTATCCACTTGACGTCACGACGGGGGAACCGCATTGTGCGGCGGTTCCCCCGTTTTTTTTCGTCCACCCCTGGTTTTCGAGGTTGCCTTGCTCGCCTTGTATCTGGCCCAGATCGTCAATTCGGGACTGGCCCTGGGGGCCGTCTACGGCGTCATGGCCCTGGGCTTTTCGCTGATCTTTTCGGCCAGCCGGCTGATCAACTTCGCCCAGGGAGAGCTTTTGCTCCTGGGCGGATTGACCATCATGAGCCTGGCCGGCGTCATGCAGCTGCCTCCGGCCGCCGCCCTCCTGGCCGCCGCCGTGGCCGGCTTTCTCCTGGGACGCACGCTTTTCTCCACCACCCTGGGGCTGACCCTGGGGGCCACGCCCCTGCGCCAACTCATGCTCACCGTGGCGGCAAGCCTCGTCTTCCAGGGCGTGGCCATCCTGTGCTGGGGCAAAAATCCCCTCATGCCGCCGCGCCTGCTGCCTCTGCCCGACCTGCGGCTGGGCCTGTTTTTTCTCGGCCGCGACACTGTCACCGCCCTGACCCTGGCCGTGGCCGCCGTGATCGTGCTGGGGCTGTTTCTGGGCCGCACGCGCCTGGGCCGGGCGCTTCGGGCCACTTCCCAAAGCGCCGTGGCCGCCAGGCTCCAAGGCGTGGACACGGTCTTTTGCCATGCCCTGTCCTTTGCCCTGGCCGGAGCGTTGGCCTCCCTGGCCGCCCTGGCCGTGGGGCCCCAGACCGGGCTGCGCTACGACATGGGCCTGGGGCTTGGCCTCAAGGGCTTCGCCGCGGCCACCATCGGCGGCTACACCTCCCTGGGCCGGGTGTTTGCCGGCGGCATTGCCCTGGGGTTGGCCGAGGCGGCCATGGTGCTGACCGTCTCGGGCGAATTCAAGGAAACCGCCATTTACGTGCTTATCACCATCCTCCTCGTGGCCGCGCCGCGAGAACACGACGAACGCCCCTGACGCCATGACCGTGCCCAGAAATCTCTCCCTTGGCCTGTTTTTCGCCGCCCTGGCCGTGGTCGGCCTGGTCACGCCCGGGTTCCAGCTCCTGGCCGTCAACCAGCACCTGTTTTTGGCGGTCAACGTCCTGGCGCTCAATTTCTGCCTGGGTCTTGGCGGCCAGATCTCCCTGGCCCAGGCCGCCTTCGCCGGCCTGGGGGCGTTCGGCTCGGTGCTGCTCCACGACCGCTTCCCCGAGGCGACCCTGGTTATCGTCCCGGCCGTGGTGCTGGGCACGGGCCTTTTGGCCGCCATGTTAAGCCGCCCCATGGAACGCCTGGGCGAAGGCTTCCTGGCCATGGCCACCTTGTGCGTGTCCCTGGTTTTCACCAACCTCGTGCTGACCCTGGAAAGCGTTACCGGCGGTTCGGCCGGCCACATGGCCAACGCCCGTCTGACCCTGCCGCTTTTGGGCGCTCTTTCCGGCGACCAGGCCACGTTTTTTTGCTTCGCCGGCCTGCTGGCCCTGGGTTCCTACGTCTTCCTGACCCTGCGCGACAGCCGGCTCGGCCGGGCCCTGGCCGCCTGCCGGGGCGATGCCCAGGCGGCGTCAAGCCTGGGCGTGGACCGCTCGGCCGTGCGCTCCCTGTCATTCGGCCTGGGGGGAGGGCTGTCGGCCGCCGCCGGGGTGATCCACGGCCACTACACCGGCTTTATCAGCCCCGAGCAGTACCATCTGGAACTCTCGCTCAAGGCCTTGCTGTTTCTCGTCATCGGCGGCCCGGGCAATCTCCTGCGGCCCATCCTGGCCGCCCTGGTCCTGGAGACAGCCATGAGCTGGCTGTCGGTCCTGGGCGACGCCCGCACCCTGGTCAACGGGCTGCTTTTGGGCGCGGCGCTGCTCGCCGGCTACTGGCGCGCCTCGCGCTAAGTTTTTTCGCCCCCCCCCACAGGGCCGCCGGCCCAGACCTTGCCGAAAAATCATTTACAACAGCCCCCGATGCGGTAAAAATTCCCTGCCGCTCTCGACCAGACCAGACCGCACCGGAGGCTTCCCCATGGCCAAATTTCTCCTGCTCGTCGCTGCCCTGCTCCTTTGCCCGGCGGCCGTCCACGCCGCCGCGCCCGCCGGCGAACCCATCGTTGTCGGCGGACTTTTCGCCCAATCCGGGCCGGCCGCCGTGGTCGGCACCCCGAGCAAGCTCGTGGCCGAAATGACCGTCAAACAGATCAACGACATGGGCGGCATCCTCGGCCGGCCCGTGAAGCTCGTCGCCTACGACACCGAATCCTCCCCGGACGTGGCCCTGCGCCAGGCCCGCCAACTCGTCGAGGGCGACAAGGTGCTGGCCATCATCGGCCCCACCTCCACGGGCGAAGGCTTGGCCGTCAAAAAGTACACCGAGGAAAAGCACGTCCCGGTCATCATGACCGTGGGCGGCGACGCCGTGGTGGCCGGCGGCAAGTTCGGCCCCTACGACTGGACCTTCAAGGCTCCCCAGCGCACGGCCACGGCCGTGGCCAAAATTTATGACTACCTCAAGGGCAAGAACATCTCGAAAATCGCGGTGTTAAGCTCCAAGGACGCCTTCGGCCAGGACGGCCTGACGGAACTCAAGGACAACGCCGCCAAATACGGCATCGAGATCATCGCCGAGGAAACCTTCGATCCCAAGGGCACGGATTTCTCGGCCCAGGCCTTCAAGCTGCAAGCCGCCAAGCCGCAAGCCGCCGTGGTCTGGACCATCGGACCGGCGGGGTCGATTGCCGCCAAGAACTTCGCCGCCCTGCCTGGCGAACGGCCGCTTCTGGTGCAGTGCCACGGCCAGCCCGGCCCCACCTACCTGGAACTGGCCGGCGAGGCCGCCGGCGGCACGGTCATGCCCGGCACCAAGCTCATGGCCCCGGAATCCCTGCCCGACGAAGACCCGCAGAAAATCGTCATCGAGGCCTTCATCAAGGCCTACAAGGATAACGGCATCCAGGAGAAGTTCCCGCTCAACACCCACTCGGGCTACGCCTACGACGCCCTGACCCTGCTGCGGGCCGGCCTGGAAAAGGCCGGCAAGGCCGAGCCCGAGGCGCTGCGGGCGGCCCTGGAAAAGCTTGAGCGCGTGGTCGGCGTCTCCGGCGTCTACACCATGTCCTCCCAGGACCATAACGGCCTGGGGCCGGACTCCATGGTCATGCTCATCGTGGACAGCAACCGCTACAAGCTTGCGCCTTAGGGATAAGAGCAGAAGACGAAGAGTGAAGATGCGAGAGGAACCCCTTTTTGAAAAAAGGGGTTCCTCTCGCGCTCTCCTCCCTAAAAACTTTCCAAGGGGGAGATGCGTTAAGCCGGAAGGATTGCGCCGTGGTCGTGTCGGCGGCGCGCTTGCATGAAAACACCCGTCCAGCACATCACCGTCACCGCCGCCGAGGCCGGCCAGAAGCTGCTCCAGTATCTGGCCCGGCGTCTTGGTCCTGGCCTGCCCCTGGCCGCGCTCCAGAAATGCATCCGCACCGGACAGGTGCGCCTGGACGGCAAACGCTGCAAACCCTTTGACCGGGTGGCCGAGGGGCAGATCGTGCGTGTGCCGCCCTTCGAGCTGGACGAGGCCGCCCCGGCCGTCGGCGCTCTGGGCGCGCCCAAGCTGGCCACCGTGCCGACCGGCCGGCCAAAGCCCGGACCCGGGCCGGCCAAGACGTCCCCGCCGACAGACCGCCGGACCGCCGGCCGCGCCATGCCGGCCCTCGAAATCCTGCACGAAGACGACGAACTGCTCGTGGTCGTCAAGCCGGCCGGCCTGCCCGTGCATCCCGGCTCGGGGCACACCTTCGCCCTGACCACCCTGCTTCACGCCCACGCCCCGGATGCGCCGTTTAAGCCCACGCCGGCCCATCGTCTGGACCGCGACACCACCGGGCTGCTGCTTGTCGCCAAATCCTACCGCCGGCTGCGCGCCCTGCACGAGGCCATGCAGGACGGCACCCTGCGCAAGGACTATTTCGCCTGGGTCTGGGGCAAGTGGCTACTTGGCGAGGAAAACGAGTGGGTGACCATGCGCGACGCCCTGGCCAAGTCGGGCGGGCCGGGCCGGGAGCGCGTCACGGCCGGGGAGGACGGCAAGGAGGCAGTGGCCAAGGTGCGGCTGATCAGCCGCGCGCCCACGGCAAGCCTCGTCGAAGTGCGGCTGGAGACCGGGCGCACCCATCAGATTCGCGCCCAGCTGGCCTCCCGGGGCTATCCCCTTGTCGGCGACGCCAAGTACGGCGGCGGTCCCACGCCGCTGCGGCTCCACGCCTGGCGGATCATCCTGCCCGGGGAAGCGTACTGCGTGCCGCCGGACTGGGAAGCGCCCTGGACGGTCCAACGCCCGCGCCGCGCCGCCTCTCTGGCCGAGTGCGGCGACGACTGACGGCTGCGCCGAGCGGCCACGGCCGCCGGCATTTCACAAAGTTACAGCGCGGCTAGGCACGCCCGCCGTCTTTCCTGACTCAATCCCGGGACGACTCCCCAGCGACGTAAGCCCCCTTAAACCCTTTCCTCATGTGGGGGGTCTGGGGGCCTCAGGCCCCCAGCGGAGAGGTCCAGGAGAGGCAGCGCCTCTCCTGGCCGCCGGAGGCACTCCCCCCGTCTTACCCCTCTCCCATTCCCAAAAACGCGGCCATGCGCCCCAGCATGATCGCGCCGGCCTGGGCGACGTTGAGGGAATCGATGGGCCGGGCCTGGGGGATGCGCCACAGGGCGTCGCAGCGTTTGCGGATGCCCGGGCGGATGCCTTCTTCTTCGCTGCCCAGCACCAGGGCCACGGGGAACGGCGGCTGCGCCAGGTGGACGTTTTGCGCCCCTTCCTCGCCGGCCGCGCCGATGATGGTGTAGCCGGCCTCCTTGGCCGCATCCAGGGCCTGGGAGAGGTTGGTGACCTTGGCCAGGGGCAACCGGGTGAGGGTTCCGGCCGAGGCTTTGGCCGCGCCCGGTCCCAGGCGCGCGCCTTCGTGTTTGGGCACGAGGATGCCGCCGCCGCCCAGGGCGTAGAGGGTGCGGGCCAGGGCCCCGACGTTGCCCGGGTCCTGGACCCGGTCAAGCACGAGGATCACTTGCAGCGGCGCGTCCAGGCCGGCGGCCAGCACGTCTTCCAGGCTGACCAGGGGGCCGGCGGCCAACCGGGCCATGACGCCCTGGTGGTTGCCGGGATAGAGGCGGTCCATGTCCAGGCCGGGCATGAAGCGGTAGCGCACGCCGGCCGCTTCGCAGGCCCGCACGATGGCGTCCACGTCCACGCCGCGAAGGCCCTGGCGCAGGAGCACGTCGTCCACGGACTTGGGGCTTTGCTCGACGAGTTCGCGCACGGGTTTGCGGCCGGGCAGGATGTCCTCGGGCAGTTCGACCGGGGCCGTCGGCGCGACCGAACGCGGCGCGGGCCGGTCGTCCTCGAAGCGTTCGGGGCGCGGCGGCCGGCGGTCGTTTTCGAACCGGTCCTGGCGCGGCGGGCGGCGGTCGTCGTCGCGGTCGAAGCGGGGCTTGCCCGGGCCTTGGGGCCGATCCTGGCCGGAGCGGCGGTCATCGGAACGGGGCGGCCGCCCCTGGCCGCGCGGCCCGGACGGACGGCCGGACCGGTCGTCGTCGCGACGCGGACGGCCCTGGCCGCCCGAACCCGAGCGGTCATCATCGCGGCGGGGACGCCCCTGGCCGCCTTGACCGCCCTGGCCGGGCCGGTCGTCGTTGCGGCGCGGGCGCCCCTGGCCGCCCTGGGAGCGGTCGTCATCGCGGCGCGGACGCCCCTGGCCGCCCGAACCCGAGCGGTCGTCGTCGCGGCGGGGACGACCCTGGCCGCCCTGGCCGCCCTGGCCGCCTTGGCCGGGACGACCGGCGGGGCGCGGTCCGCTGGGTCGGCCGGAGCCGCCCTTGGAGCCGGCAAGAGCAGCGGGGCGGCGTTGGCCGCGTTCCCCGGAGGGGGTGGACAGGACATCGGCAAAAGACCGGCGGTCTGTGGACGGCCGGCGGGAGGTTTCATTTTTGGTCATGCCGCAAAATGGCTCAAACCGGCCGGGACCACAAGGCTTTTTTTTCCTTGCATTTTCGTCCACTTTGGACTAAATAGTCTGGAATTGTTAGTCTTTTTGGATTGTTACGACCTTCGTCGATCCTTATACAGGGCCGGTCGCGTCCGCCCGCCGGTCTTTTTTCCTTTTGGAGTAAGGTGCATGGGCCGATACCTCCTGCTTTTCGTTCTCCTGCCTGCCTTTTTGCTGTCGGCCGGCTGCGCCGACAAGCAATACGACAAATCCAACGCCGATATGAAAGCCAACCTGGAGCCCGAGCTCTGGGACACCTCGCAAATTCTCAATAATCTCCACCGTGGCCGACCGCTCACCGAACAGGAGAAAAAGGCCCTGGCCTCGCGCGGGGCCATCCAGTTCGACCTCGACGTGAAGGAAAACGAGGAAGTGCAAGTCTTCCTCCAGTACTTCTCCATCGACAAACGCGGCTCCATGGACACCTGGCTGCGCCGGGCCGAACCCCACCTGCCCTATGTGCGCGCCGTGCTGGCCAGCTACAACCTGCCGCCCGACCTCATTGCCCTGCCGTTTATCGAATCCGGCTACAACACCATGGCCTATTCCCCGGTCGGGGCCGGCGGCATGTGGCAGTTCATGCCCTACACCGGCCGGCGCTTTGGCCTCACCGTGGACTGGTGGGTGGACGAACGCCGCGACCCCTACAAATCCACCGTGGCCGCCGCCAAGTACCTAACCAAGCTCTACCAGATGTTCGGCGACTGGAATCTGGCCCTGGCCGCCTACAACGCCGGCGAAGGCAAAATTTCCCGGGTCATGGCCGCCAGCGGCCAGTGCGACTTCTTCGACATCGCCAAAGACCCCAAGCTGTTGAAAGAAGAAACCCGGCACTACGTGCCCAAGTTTTTGGCCGTGCTCAAGATTTTCCAGAACCTGGAGACACTGGGCTTTAAAAAGGTCAACTGGCAAGCCGGCCCCAACCTCAAGGAAGTGCCGGCCCCGGGCGGCACCGATCTGGCCGCCCTGGCCCAGGCCTGCAACATGCCCTGGGAACAGTTCCGCGAATACAACCCCGGCTTTCGCCGCCAGATCAGCCCGCCGGACATGACCGTCAACGTCTACGTGCCCGTGGCCAAGGAACAAGTCGCCCTGGCCTTCCTGCAAAATCCCGGCAACTACCCGTCCTCCGGCGCGCAAACCCTGACCGCCCAGGCCGGCGACACCTGGTGGGCCATCGCCCGCCGGTCGGGCATGCCCGTGGCCGAACTGCGCCAGCTGAACGCCTCCCTGCCCGAAACCCTGCCGCCCGGACAGCCCGTGCGCGTTGCCCTTAGCGCCTCGGGAGCCGACAACTCCGCCCTGGCCGAAGGCCCCGACGCCTGCGCCCCCAAACCCGTGGCCGCCGCCTCGTCCAAGCCCATCAAACACCGCGTCTCCAAGGGCGATTCCGTGGACAGCGTGGCCCGCAAATACGGCGTCTCCACCAAGGACCTGCTCGCCGCCAACAAAATGAAACGCGCCGGCCGCCTGACGCTGGGCTCCTGGATCGTGGTGCCCGGCGCGCCTGCTCCGGCATCTCCCGGCGGCAAGCCCGCCCCGGCCCTGGCCGAGGCCGCCCCCAGCGCCACCCACACCGTGGCCAAGGGCGAGACCTTCGGCTCCATCGCCGCCAAGTACGGCGTTTCGGCCCAGGAACTCATGGCCGCCAACAACATGCGCTCGGCCAAGGAGCTTCTCGTGGGCAAGCGCCTCACCGTGCCCGGCAAGGCGGCCAAGGCCGCCCCGGGGGCAGTCCAGCTCGCCGCCGCCCTGCCTCAGCCCGTCCCGGCTGCGGCCTCGGCCAGCTACACCGTCAAAGCCGGCGACACCCTGCACGCCATCGCCCGGGCAAACGGCCTCGATCCCAAACAGGTCATGGCCGCCAACGGCGGCAAGGACAGACTGCGCCCCGGCGACAAACTCGCCCTGCCCGGCAAGACGGCCGCCCCGGCCCCGTTCCAGATCGCGGCCGCGCCCCATACTCCATCCGCCAAAGGCACGCCCCAACCCGTCGCCGCCAAAACCTTCGGCCAACCCGCCCCGGCCCCGGCCGCCTCCAAAGCCTTCGCCCTGTCCGCGCCCCCGCCGCCAGCCGCCGTACCTGCCGCCAAACAGCAGGCCGCCGAAAAACAAACCAAGCCCGCCGGCAAATCCGTCAACTACAAGGTCGGTCCCGGCGACACGCTGTGGGGCATCGCCAAGAAATTCAACGTGGACCCGTCCTCGCTCATGGCCTGGAACAACATCAAAAGCAGCGGCGCGCTCCAGGCCGGCTCGCAGTTGACCATCCACAGCCAGTAGCCCGCCACGACGACATCTCGCTGTTCCGGCGGCCCTGGCGACCAGGGCCGCCCTGTCCGCGCCCTGTCCCAATTCCGGCCCCATTTTGGCCGCACGCCGGTCGCATGGCCTTGCCCCTGCCCTGGTCATGTCTCTGCGCCTAAATCCTCTGTGCCCCGTCCCAGGACAGCCCTTCCGCCGCGTCCCCCCTGCCCAAAAACGGCAGCGACCTGCCGCCTTCCCGATCCCTTCACCGGCTCGTCCGGGCATTCCAGGTTTTACGAGATTGGCTCCCAACGGTTGCCGCTTTCCTGCCTGATTTTCGGCATGCCCACGTCGTGTTCCTGGCTCTGGCCACTGGTTCGCGTCCTTTGTCCATCGTGTTTCCTCAGGATGGAAAAGGCCGAAATCGCGCGGCAAGCTGTCTGACGACCGGCAAATGCCGGCGCGTGGCGGTTTTCTTGGCGTCGGGTTCGCTATGGCAGTCAATGAGGAGGCGGACGCCGGCCGCGGGAAATGCCCTTGGCGGGGGAGACTGCCGTGCCTTGACATGGCGAAAAAAAGGGCGCGTCCTTGCGGACGCGCCCTCGGTCTGGTCGAGAGAAACAGACGCTACTGGAGCTGGACGGTCTTGCCGCCGCCGCCCTGGGCCGGACGCGGCCCCAGGATGGCGTCGTTGACGATCTCCACCCGGGCGGCTTCCTGCAGGGTCTGCAGGTAGGCGCGGAAGAGCTCGGTCTGTTTGGATTGGGTCAGCGTGGCCAGCCAGCGTTCCTTTTCCTTGTCCCAAAGTGAAAGGTCGGCCGGCACGGTCTTGTCCAGGCCGGCGACGACATAGGCCCCGGACACGCCAAAGGCCGTCTTGAACCAGCCCGGCCCCTTGGCCTCGAAGGCCGTCTGGGCCAGCACCGGCGACATGCCAAGGCCGGGGATGAAGCCCTGGCGGGTGAACGGCGCGGAGGTCTGGATTTTGTCCTTGTAGTCGGCCAGGACCTTTTTGAGGCCGTCCTCGGTCTCCATGGCCTTGGCCGTTTCCTCGGCCTTGGCCTTGGCCAGCTTCAGGGCCTCTTCATCGATCAGGCGGCCCTTGATGACGTCCTTGACGGCGTCCAGTGGCTCGAACCCAGGCTCCTTGACCTCGGCGGCCCGCACCACCACGAAGCCGTCCTGGGTGGACAGGGGCGCGTCGGCGGTCTGGCCTTTCTTGAGGGCGAAGATAGCTTCCACGGCCGGCTCGGACAGGCCCAGCTCAGCCGGGGGGGCGTCCTTGGCGAAGAAGGCCGAGGTCTTGACGGCCAGCTTCTCGGCGGCCACGGCGGCCTCCAGGGGTTCGCCCGAGGACAGCTTTTCCTGGATCACGTCCAGGGACTTGGTCAGCTTGTCGGCGGCGCGCTGCTCGGCCAGATCGGCCCGGATTTCGTCCTTGACCTCGGCCAGGGCGCGCTGGCCGGAGGCCTGCTTCTCGCCGCCCTGGATGAGGTGCAGGCCCAGGCTCGTACGCACCGGGTCGCTGACTTCATCCTTTTTGAGCGCAAAGGCCTTTTCCTCGAAGGGCGCGAACTCCTTGGGCAGGCTGCCCTTGGGCAACCAGGCCCAGTCCTCGCCGATGATGCCGTCGGAATTGGTCGGGTCCTTGGGAATGAGCGTGGCGAAGTCCTTGCCCTTGCGCACGTCGTCGGCCATGGCCTTCAGGCGCTTCTCGGCCGCGTCCACCACTTCCTGGGGAGCGTCGGGGGGCAGCATCATGAGGATGTGGCGCACGCGCACTTGTTCGGGGCGCTCGTACTTCTTCTGGTTGGCCTTGTAGTCGGCCTCGATGTCGGTGTCGCTGATCTCGGCCGGCTTGGCCATGGCCTTGGGCGTAAATTCCACAAAGTCGATCTTGACCTGGGCCGGGGTGGCGAACTCGTCCTTGCGCGCCTCGTAATACTTGGCGATCTGCTCGTCGGAGATGGTCACGCCCTTGGCGAAGTCGGCGGCGGCAAAGGGAATGTACTTGATGATGGCCTGTTCGCGCATGAAGTCGAAGATGGACCGGGCCTCGGACTCGGCCACCTGGGCCGGCAGGCCGACAAAGGCGGCCAGCTTTTCCAGCAGCAGCTGCTGGCGGAAATCGGCCTCGAACTCGCCGGGGCTGACGTCGTTGGCCTTGAGCAGATTCTCGTAGCGCTTGGCGTCGAACTGCTTGGACTCGTTTTGGAAGGCCGGAATCTTGGCGATCTCGGCGCGCAGTTCGTCGGCGGTCACGGCGATGCCCAGGGTCTTGGCCTGGTCTTCCAGCAGCTTGGTGGTCACCATGTTGGTGAATACCTGCCAGCGGAAGCCGCCGTCCTGCAAATCCTTGTCCGTGACGTTGGGATTCTTGTTTTTGACCAGGCGTAAATTCTCCTGGTACTGCTTTTCGTAGTCCTTGATCAGGATCGGCTGGTCGTTCACCGTGGCCAGGACCGTGGCCCTGTCGCCGTTGAAATTGCCCACGCCCCAAAAGACGAAGACAATGATGATAAGACCGAAGACGATCTTGATGCCCCAGGATTGGGCATATTTCCGCATGGGATCAAGCATGGATTCTCCTTGGCTCGGGGGCCCGCGCGTTAAGCTTGGGCCTTGCGCGCCTGGTTGAGCAGGCCGCCGGCTTTGATGATGTCGAGTTCCTTGGCGGTCAGGTCGTTAACGACCATGACTTCGCCCACGCCGGCCACGGTCATGGGACAGGGCTGGCCCGGGGCGATGGCGGCGGTTTCGAGGCGGATGTCGGCTCCGGCCGGGATGCGGTCGTAGTCGGCCTTGTCCACGAGCAGAAGCGGCAGGATGCCGAAGTTGACCAGGTTGGCCCGGTGGATGCGGGCCAGGGATTTGGCCACCACGGCGGCCACGCCCAGGTAGCGGGGGCCAAGGGCGGCGTGTTCGCGGCTGGAGCCCTGGCCGTAGTTCTCGCCGCCAAGGATCACGCCCTTGCCGAGCTTTTTGATGCGCGACACGAAGTCGGCGTCCACCCGGCTGAAGATGTATTCGCTGATGGCCGGGATGTTGGAGCGCAGGGCCGTGATCTGGGCCCCGGCCGGCAGGATGTGGTCGGTGGTGATGTCGTCGCCGACCTTGAGGGCCACGGGAGCCTCGATGGTGGCCGGCAGCGCCCCAAAGGGCGGCAGCGGGGCGATGTTGGGGCCGCGCTGGATGGCCACGTCCGCGCCGTCGGCCGGAGGCGTCAGGAACAGGTGGCGGATGCTGGGGACCTCGGCCGGGAACTCGGCCTTTTGCGGGGCCTCGCCCCAGGTGGCCGGGTCGGTGAAGGCCCCGCGCAGGGCGGCCATGGCCGCCGTTTGCGGGCTGACCAGATAGACCTGGCCGTCCTGGGTGCCGGAGCGGCCTTCGAAGTTGCGGTTAAAGGTGCGGGCCGAGACGCCGGCCGAAGTGGGCGAGCCGCCCATGCCGATGCACGGACCGCAGGAACACTCGAGCAAGCGCGCGCCGGCGTCCAGCAGCGGATCAATGAGGCCCTCGGCGGCCAGCATCTTGAGCACCTGCTTGGAGCCCGGGGAGATGAGCAGGTCCGTGGTCGGATCAATGCGCTTGCCGGCCAGGATCTGGGCCACGGCCTTGAGGTCGGCGTAGGAGGAGTTGGTGCACGAGCCGATGCAGACCTGATCGACCTTCATGCCGTCGAGGTCGGCGATGCGCACCATGCGGTCGGGCATGTGGGGCGCGGCGGCCAGGGGCTCCAGGGCGGACAGGTCGATCTCCACCACTTCGTCATAGGCGGCGTCGGGGTCGGCGGTGAGCGGCGCGTAGTCCTCGGGCCGGCCCATGGCCGTGAAAAAGGCCTTGGTGACTTCGTCGGACGGGAAGATCGAGGTGGTGGCCCCGAGTTCCGCGCCCATGTTGGTGATGACGGCGCGTTCGGGCACGGACAGGGTGGCCACGCCAGGCCCGGCGTATTCCATGACCTTGCCCACGCCGCCCTTGACGGTGAGCTTGCCCAAAAGATGCAGGATGACGTCCTTGCCCGTGGCCCAGCCCGGAAGTTTGCCGGTCAGGTGGATCTTGACCACCTTGGGCATGGCGATGACGTAGGGTTCGCCGGCCATGGCCAGGGCAACCGACAGGCCGCCGGCGCCCATGGCCATGGACCCGACGCCGCCGGCCGTGGGGGTGTGGGAGTCGGAGCCGACCAGGGTCTTGCCCGGTTTGGCGAAATTCTCCAGGTGCAGCTGGTGGCAGATGCCGGTGCCGGCCGGGGAGAAGGTGATGCCGTACTTGGCGGCCACGGTGCGCAGGTAGGCGTGGTCGTCGGGGTTGCGGAAACCCATTTGCAGGGTGTTGTGGTCCACATAGCTCACGGACAGTTCGGTGCGCACCCGGGGCAGCCCGATGGCCTCGAACTGGAGATAGGCCATGGTGCCGGTGGCGTCCTGGGTCAGCGTCTGGTCGATGCGCAGCGCGATCTCGCCGCCCGGGATCATCTCGCCGGAAACAAGGTGGTCCTTGATGATCTTCTGGGTCACGTTGAGGGCCATGGAGGAGTCCTTTTTGTCTGGGGGAAAAGAGAAAAGTCCGCCCTGCATGCCTCCCCCCGCCGCATTAGTCAAGTGGCGCGCGCGGTAGCGTCAGTCCGCTTGCGGCCTTGACGCGGGCGCTTTCCCGGCGCACATAGGCAGCATCCCGAAAAAGGAGGGAGACATGGATTTTAAAGACGTCATGACGGCCCGCCGGGCCATCAATTTCTTCGACACCAAGGCCGACGTGCCCAAGGATACCCTGGACGCGCTGCTGGAAACCGCCGCCCGCTCGCCGTCGAGCTTCAATCTCCAGCCCTGGCGGGTGGCCGTGCTGCGCGATCCTGCCCAGAAAGCCAAGCTGCGCGCCCTGGCCTGGGACCAGCCCAAGGTCACCGAAGCCCCGGTCATCTTGCTCTTTCTGGCCGACCGGGAGGCCTGGAAGATGTATTCGCCGTCCTTCGAGCGCCAGTTCTCGTACCTGATGCAGTCCGGGGCCTACACGCCCGAGCAGCGCGGCGAATTCGCCGGGGCCACGGAAAGCCTCTACGGCGCGACGCCGGACAAGACCCTGGCCTTTGCCGTCAAGAACACGGCCTTTTTCGCCATGTCCTTCATGTACGCCGCCGCCGACGCCGGTTATGCCACCCATCCCATGGACGGCTTCGATCACGACGCGGTCAAGGCGGCCTTCGGCGTGCCTGACCAGTTTTGGATTCCGCTCATCATGGCCGTGGGCCGGCTGCGCCCCGGCGTCGCCGTGGCCCCGCCCAAGTGGCGGTTTGCGGCCCAGGATATCCTTTTCACGCTCCCGGAAACCTAAAGGAGGCGCTTTCATGTCGTATTGTCGCACCATCGTTGCCTTTGCCCTGGCCGTCCTGGCGCTGACGGCCATGCCTGCCTCGGCCCAGGCCGGCACGGCCGCCGACTTCCTGTTGCTGGCCGCTGCCGAGGCTCCGGCCCCGACCGACGCGCCAGCCGCCCCGGCCAAGCCCGAAGCCAAACCCGAAGCCGGGCCGGTGGTGGACGGCGCGACCCTGGACAGCGCCCACACCTCGGCCACCTTCTGGATACGCCACATCGTGGCCCCGGTGGCCGGCCGGTTTGACGCCGTGTCCGGCGTCGTCGCCATCCCGCCGCGCAAGCCGGGCGACGGGCGCGTCGCTTTTACCGTCAAGACCGACAGCGTGGACACGGGCGTGGCCGCCCGGGACAAGCATCTGCGCACGGCGGATTTCCTGGATACGGCCGTTTACCCGGAAATGCGGTTTGAAAGCAGCCGCATTGTCTCGGCCGGCACGCGGCTGGCCCGGGTCACGGGCAAGCTGACCATCAAGGACGTGACCAGGGAGGTGACCATTCCGGTGCGCCTGCTCGGGACCAAGCCCCACCCCATGATGCCCTGCGTGGACGTCACCGGCTACGAGGCCCAGTTCGCCATCAACCGTCTGGAGTATCATGTGGGCACGGGCAAGTTCTTCAAGATGGGCGCGGTGGGGGACGCCACGGACATCCGCATCGCCGGCGAGACCCTGGCCGCCCGGCCGGGCTGCGTCCAGCCGGCCAAGACCGACGAGTAACCTGTCCCTTCGTAAAACGACGACCGCCGCCGTCCCGGACAGGGGCGGCGGCGGTTTCTTGTTGTCCGGCCGTGGAACGACCGGGGCGGCGTGCAGCGCTGGGCGGTTCAGGCCGGCTGGTCCTGGCCGTCCTCGGCGGCTGGCGGTCCGGCCAAGGGCAGTTCCAAAATAAACGTGCTGCCGCGCCCAAGCTCGGATTCGGCCCAGACCCGGCCCTTGTAGTGCTCGACGATCTGGCGGCAGATGGCCAGCCCCAGGCCCGTACCCTGGCGGCGGCCGTGTTCCTCCACGGTGTCGCCGAGTTGCGCTTGATGGAATTTGTCGAAGATCTTTTCCAGCGACTCCCTGGGGATGCCATGTCCCGTGTCCGTGACCACCACCCGCAACAGGCCGTCTGCGGCGGAGGCGGCAAGCTTGACCTCGCCCTGGTCGGTGAACTTGGCCGCGTTGCCAAGCAGGTTCACCAGCACCTGGGTCAGCCGGTCGGGGTCGATGAAAAGCGGCGGCAAGCCGCCTTCGAGGGCCATGGTGAAGCGCACCTCGGGCTTGGCCGCGAAATCGGCGCTCACGGCATTGGCCGCCCGGGACAGGGCGGCCGAGACGTCCACTTCGGCGTCGCGCCACTGGGCGCGGCCGGACTCGATCTTGGACAGGTCGAGGAAGTCATTAATAAGCCGCGTGAGGCGTTCGCCTTCGTTTTCGATGATGCCGAGATTGGCGGTGATGCGCTCGGCCTGCCGGGTCAGTCGCTCGTGGCCCGGGGCGAAGGGGGCGAAGAATTTGTTGAAATCCCTGGAAATGAGCTTGGCGAAGCCCATGATCGAGGTCAGCGGGGTGCGCAGGTCGTGGGAGACCGTGGCCAGGAAGCCGGATTTGAGCCGGTCGAGCTCTTGCAGACGCTCGTTGGCCGCTTCCAGTTCGGCGGCCTTGACGGCCAGACGTCCGGTGCGTTCCTTGACGGCCTCGCGCAGATGGCGATTGAGGATTTCCAACCGCCGCTCGGCCCGCACCCGGGCCGTGACGTCCACCACCGTGCCTTCATTATACAGCGGCTGCCCGTCGGCGTCGCGCACCAGCCTGATGTTGACCAGCACCCAGATGGTCTGCTTGTCGCGGCGCATGAACCGCGTTTGGAAACCGGCCACCGCGCCTTCGGCCAGGAGTTGCTCAAGGAGCCGGGCGCGGTCATTGGGGTCCTGGTACAGCTCCCGGGAAAGATCGGTGATCGAGGCCATGGCCTCCTGGGGCGTGGCGTAGCCGATCATGCGGGCCAGGGCGGCGTTGGCGGCCAGGAGCCGGCCGTCAAAGGTGGTCTGGAAGATGCCTTCGGTGGCGTTTTCAAAGATGTCCCGGTACTTGTCCTGGGCGGCGGTGAGTTGGCGGACCATGTCCTGCATGGCGGCGGACAGGCTGCCGAGTTCGCCGCGAAGCCCCTCGGGGCGCACGGCCGTCTCGCCGCGCCGGGCGGCTTCGGCGGCGTAGCGTTCCAGACGGGCCAGGGGGCGGATGATCTGGCGGCGCAGCACCAAGACCAGGGCGGCGGCCAGGGCGGCGTTTAAGGCCAGGATGCGCAGGATCACACGCCAAAGCGTCTGCTTGAGGGCGTCATCCATATAGCGCCGGGTCATCTGGACCTCGACGGCGCCGACCAAGGCGTCGCCGAAATAGATCGGCCGGCTGTCGATGATGACGTTGTCCAGGGCCGGCCTGGCCGTCACGGCCGAGTTGCGCCAGCCCCGGTCGCGGCTGCGCCCGGCCAGAAAATCGCCGTCGTCCGCTTCATAGACCACCACGGCGGCCAACCGGTCGTTTTTCATGGCCGCGTCCAACAGCCGGGCGAGGTTGCCAGACTCCAGGAACCACAGGGGTTCGGCCATGTTGGCCGACAATTGTTCGGCAACGACCCGGAGATCGTAACGTAATTCGTCTTCCAGCCGCTGTCTTTCCCCATAATAGTCGATGCAGCCGAAGACGGCCAACAGCAGCGTGTTGACGCATACCAGCGTCATGAGCACCGCGCCGCCCACAGAGCGGGTCTGGAAGTACCGGGGAAGTTTCATTGTCGTTGGCCGTTTGTCGTCCCGTGGCTTACAGAACAATTCACTGTCTCGGTCAAATGGGTAGCATCGCCGGTATGAAATGAAAAGCCCGGGCCGGCGAAAACCTTGCCTGGAACGTCTGGGCGCGGTATCGGTTTTCCAACGCTTATGAGCCTTTCCTCTATCCGCACGGCCGCGCTGCTTGGCGTCGAGGCCTACCCCGTGTCCCTGGAAGTCGATCTGTCGCGCCAGGGGATGCCGTCGTTTTCCATGGTCGGCCTGGCCGAGGGCGCGGTGCGCGAGAGCAAGGAGCGGGTGCTGGCCGCGCTGCGAAACGCCGGACTCAAACTCCCGCCGGCCCGCATCACGGTCAACCTGGCCCCGGCCGATATGCGCAAGGAAGGTTCGGCCTACGACCTGCCCCTGGCCATGGCGCTTCTGGCCGCAACCGGCGCGTTTTCCCCGGAGGCCACGGCCGGCTATTTCATGGCCGGCGAGCTGTCGCTGACCGGCGAACTGCGGCCCGTGCCCGGGGTGTTGCCCCTGGCCGCCCTGGCCCGTCGGCTGGGGGCGCGGGGGCTTATCGCGCCGGCGGCCAACGCCGCCGAGGCGGCGGTGGTGGAGGGCCTGGACGTCTTTGCCCCGGCCACGCTTCTGGAAGCCCTGCATTTTTTCACTGGCGAGGAGAACCTGTCGCCAGTGGCTCCCAAGCCGTTTGCCCCGGCCGCGCCCGGCCTGGAGGGGCTGCTGGATTTCAGCGAGGTCAAGGGCCAGGACCATGCCAAGCGGGCGGTGGAGATTGCGGCGGCCGGCGGCCACAACCTGCTCTTTATCGGCCCGCCCGGCTCGGGCAAGACCATGCTGGCCAAGCGCCTGCCCACGGTGCTGCCGCCGCTGTCCTTCGAGGAGGCCCTGGAGGTCACGACCATCTATTCGGTGTCCGGTCGCCTGGACGGCGAGGGGCTTTTGACCCTGCGCCCGTTTCGCAGCCCCCACCATACCATTTCCGACGCCGGGCTCATTGGCGGCGGCTCCTACCCCCGGCCCGGCGAGGTGTCCATGGCCCACCGGGGGGTGCTGTTTCTGGATGAGCTGCCGGAATTCAAGAAGTCGGTGCTGGAAGTGCTGCGCCAGCCCCTGGAAGACGGCAAGGTGACCATCGCCCGGGCGGCGGTGTCGCTGTCCTACCCGGCCGACGTGATGCTGGTGTGTGCCATGAATCCTTGCCCCTGCGGCTATCTGGGCGACGAGCGCCATGCCTGCACCTGCGGCGAGGCCGAGGTGCGGCGCTACCGGTCGCGGCTGTCCGGGCCGCTTTTGGATCGCATCGATTTGCAGGTGGAAGTGCCGGCGGTGCCGTACAAGGAGCTGCGGGCCGAGGCCTCGCCCACGACCTCGGCCACCATGCGGGAGCGGGTGCTGGCCGCCCGCGAGGTGCAGTCGGCGCGCTACGCCGGGTTGCCCTTTACGGTCAACGGCCGGCTGTCCGGGCGGCATCTCTCGGTCCATTGCCGGCTGTCGGAAGAGGGGCACGGCTTCATGGAGGGCGCGGTGCGGCGTCTGGGGTTGTCGGCCCGGTCGCATACCCGGGTGCTGCGCATCGCGCGCACCATCGCCGACCTCGACGGCGAAGCCGGGCTTCGAGTGGAGCACCTGGCCGAAGCGGTCAATCTGCGGGGCCTGGACCGGCAGCGGGCAGTGTAAGGAGAGGGGTTTTCCTGGAGCGGGGTTTGAGGTAGGGGTAGGGTATGGTTATTGATCTCAATCTAGCCGCAAGACAGGATGAACCGCTCACGGCCATTTCCGTGGCGGGGTTCAAATCCATTGCTCGTGAGCAGACGCTTCATTTTGCCCCATTGACAATTCTTGCCGGGGCGAACAGCTCGGGAAAATCGAGTATGATGCAGCCATTGCTGCTTATGAAGCAGACAATAGAAGCGCCATATGACCCAGGCGTTTTTTTGCTTGATGGGCCGAATGTTCGATTTACAAATTCAAATCAGATACTTTCAAATGATAGTGCGCTTGGTGATGGAGTTTTTTGTACGAGTTTTTCAACGGATAGCGGCTCTGTTTTCCTGTGTTATAAAGAAAACAATGCATATAGTTTTGATGTTTATAGAGTCACTATAAAAACTCTTTCTGGAGAACTCACTTTTGGTCCTGAGTATATTGACAGAGAGAGTATTGCCAATTTTTTGCGAAAAGAACTTCAGATGGGAGAAGATGCTTTTCAATCAAATGAGATTGGTGTGTATGTTTTTGTAGATAGGTGTATGTCGTATATTGATCTCTCTCCTTTTTCTAAGAAGTCTCCGGGATCAGTATTTTTGCCTTTACGATGGTTTGATCTAGAAGATGTTGTGACTGATATAATCCATCTTCCTGGGCTTCGAGGCAACCCTGAAAGAGCATACAAAACATCCGGCGTTGGCACGAAGTTCTCTGGAACTTTTGAGAATTATGTTGCTAGTATTATTAATTACTGGCAACAACAACACCCCGACAACCTCCATTCCCTCTGCCGCCATCTCGAACATATCGGCCTGACGTCCAAAGTCTCGGCCACGGCCCTGGACGCCACACAGGTCGAAATCAAAGTCGGCCGGCTGCCCGGCGCGACCGACGCCGATCTTGTCAACATCGCCGACGTGGGCGTGGGCGTCTCCCAAACCTTGCCCGTGCTGGTGGCGCTCTTGGCCGCCGAACCCGGGCAGATCGTCTACATCGAACAGCCCGAAATCCACTTGCACCCGCTGGCCCAATACAAGCTCGCCGCCGTCATCGCCGAGGCCAGCAAGCGCGGGGTGCTGGTGGTCATCGAAACTCACTCCGACATCCTCATACGCGGCGTGCAAACCCTGGTCGCCAAAGGCGAGCTTGACCCGAACATCGTCAAGCTCCACTGGTTCTCCCGCAGCCCCGAGGACGGCTCCACCACCGTCACCTGCGCCGAACTCGACGAGAACGGCTCTTTTGGCGATTGGCCCCAAGACTTCGACACCACCACGCTGCTGACGGAAAAAGCCTATCTGGACGCCGTGGAAGAACGCCTGTTCCGCAATGCGAAGTAGTCCGCTCTGTGCCATTGTCGTGGATGCTTGCATCGCCCATTCGGCTGGCGAGGCGGAGCATCCCGTTTCGAGCATGTGCCGCAATTTTTTGGAAACCTTGAGGGAATGTCGCATCGACTTCGCGGCAAACCAGAATTTGCTCGCCGAATGGCGCAAGCATGCGTCGAGTTATAGCAAAAGCTGGTTTTTTGCGATGGTCCGAACGGGACGTCTGAAGAGCTTGCCTGAAGCCAAAGACCGAGAGTTGTGGTCTGCATTTGGCGGAGAAGGTTGTCCGGACTCTGATTATCGCAGGATTAGCGAAGACCTTCACTTGGTCGATGCGGCGCTTTGCACCGACAAGCGGGTGGCTTCCTGCGACGACCGGGTGCGAGCCAGCCTCAAAACCTGCCTGCACCTGCATCCGCCGGTGGGCGACATCGCTTGGGTCAATCCGAAATTCGCGGCTGAAACGCCGCTGGCTTGGCTGCGCCAGGGCGCGCCGTGCGAGGACTGCCGGCTGCTCAAGCACTACGCGCCGTCGCCCCCGAAAACGACCCCCTAGGCCGCCGGCTTGTCCTTGACCACCTTGGCCACGGCCCGCAGCAGCACGTCCATGTCGCAAGGCTTGGTCACGAACTCGTCCATGCCGGCGGCCAGGAACCGTTCGCGGTCGCCTTCCAGGGCGTAGGCCGTCAGCGCCACCACCGGCAAGCGCCGGTTCGTGCCCGGCACCTCGCCGTTGCGGATGTGGGCCACGGCGGTCAGCCCGTCCATCACCGGCATCTGGATGTCCATCACCACCACGTCCACCGGCTCCATGGACAGCCGCCGCAAGGCGTCCTCGCCGTTGCCCGCCTCGATGACGTCGTGGCCGAGCTTGCGCAGCCCGCGCGCCAGGGCCAGGCGGTTCACCGCCTCGTCCTCGACAACCATGATGCGCAGCCGCGGCAGCCGAACCGGCTCGCGGCTATCGCCCTCGTCGTCGTCCGCAGGCGGACTGGCCAGCCACAGCGGCACGGCCAGATAGAACGTGCTGCCGTATTCCGGCCGGCTCTCCACCCGGATGCTGCCGCCAAGGAGCTCGGCCAGCCGCCGGGCGATGGACAGTCCCATGCCCGAGCCGCCGTAGCGCTTGGTCAGCGGCTCCTCAGCCAGGACGAACGTCTCGAAGATGGCCGCCTGCTTGGCCAAGGGGATGCCGATGCCGGTGTCGGTTATGGCGAACTCCAGGCACAGGCCGCTGAAATCCGCCGCCACCAGCACCCGGCGCTGGGCCATGGCCGCCAGCGGCTCCAACCGGCGCACCCGCACCGTCACGCTGCCCGACGGGGTGAAGCGGATGGCGTTGTCGATGAGGTTGGAAAGGATCTGGCGCAGCCGGAACGGGTCGCCCAAAAGCTTGTCCGGCAAGGCGCCGTCGAGGTCGAAGCTAAACGACAGGCCGGCCAGTCCAGAGCGCACCGAAAACGAGCCGCGAAGCGATTCCGCCAGCCGGCGCAGGCTGAATTCGCGCAGCATGGGCGACAGCGAGCCGGACTCGACGTTGGCCAGCTCCAGCAGATTGTCCACGATTTCGATGAGCTTGTCGGTGGCGTCGCGCACGGTCTGCCAGTATTCGTCCTGGCCGGCCGTGCCGCCCTCCAGCACGGCCAGCTGGGCCATGCCCAGGATGCCGTTGATGGGGGTGCGCAGCTCGTGGCTGATGTTGGCGAGAAACTGGGTCTTGGCCTCGCTGGCCGCCTCGGCCCGCCGCCGGGCCGCGATCAAGTCCTTCTCGATGCGCCGCCGGGCCGCCGCCATGCTGTAGAGCACCGCCAGCCGGGCCGTGCCGCGAATGTCCCGTTCGGCGTAGGGCCTGGGCGCGTCGGCCAACAGCAGCACGCCGACCACGCGCTGCTCGCGCCGCAGCGGCATGGCCAGAAACCGCGACACCTGCAAAAACGCCGCATCCGGCGGGCCGTAGCCGTCGAGATCGGCGGCATGATCGACCACTACCGGCTTGCCGGCGTTTATGGCCTCGGCAAAGGGGCCGGCGAACCGGCCGGCGTCATCGGGAAAAAGGGTGCAGTCCTCGGGCGGCACCGAGCCGATGGCCCCGTCGGCCGTGGCCACGGCCAGCCAGTCCAGACGTCCGGTGGGCCGGGAGGACATGCCGATGGCCCCGATGGGACTGCCGGTCAGCCACAGGGCGTGGCGCAGGGTCCGGGCCGCCAGCTCGCGCAGGTCCTGGCCGCCGCCGGCCAGATCCAGGGCCGTGCGCGACATGGCCGCGCCCATGCGCAAGGCCTGGCGCAACAGGGTCGTGGTCCGGTCCCGGCTTTGGGACAGGCGCAACAGCTCCAGGCCGTGGGAAGCGTCTTCGGCCATGCGGGTGAGCAGGCGGAGTTCCTCGTCGCCGAAATCCCGCCGCGAGACTTCAAAGATGGTCAGCGCCCCGGCCACGCGACCGGCCTGGCGCAGGGGAAAGGAAAAGGCGCTGCGATAACGGCCCAAGGCCTCGGGACGGGCCGGCCAGTCGCGGAAAAACGCCTCTTCGTGCATGTCGGCGACAATGACCGGTTGCCCCAGACGGATGGCCGTGCCCGTGGGGCCCTGGCCCTGAATCGATTCGTCGTAGCGCAGGCCCAGGACGTCAAGCCAGCTGCCGTCCTGTCCGGCCCAGGCCGCCACCCGCACCCGTTTGTCCGGTCCGGGTTCGACCAGGCCCACCCAGGCCAGACTGTAGCCGGCATGCTCCACCAGGATGGTGCAAATGTTCTGGATGAGGCTGCTGCGGTCGGTGGCCCGGAGCAATTCATGGCTGACCGCGCCCAGGGCCACCAGCCCCCGTTGGGTGCGGGCCAGTGTTTCGCTGATGCGGGCCGCCTCGGCCTCGCGGCCGGCCAGGGCCTGACGCAACCGGAGCTGGCGGTCGGTGCAAAACCCCACCAAAACCGCCGGCAACCCGACGCAAAGCGCCAATACCGCGTAAAACAGCCGCAAGTCGCCGGGCTCCCAGACCAGCCACAGGTGCTCGCGGTACCAGCCGGCCGCCAGCACCATGGCCACGGCAAGCACCCCCGCCGTGGCCGCGCCGGCCATGGGGGCGATCCAAAAAACCTTTGCAGGGGGGGTGGGACTGGGCTGCTCCACGCTTACCTCACCAAAGTAACGCCTACACTGCCCGAGGGAAAAACGGAAGCGGCCCGGCCGCCATCCCGCCAAATTGGCGAACGCCCCCAAGGGCGAACAAACGCCATGCGACAGTTGACGAAAACGCCCGGGACGGCGTATGAACATCGTCACCAATTTCACGATCGACCCGAAGGAGTAAGGATATGAGCATGGTTTCGGAACTGATCACGAACATGGGCCATTCCACCGAGCAAGGCTTCTTCGGGGTCACGGCCATCTACGTGTACATGGCCATCATCGTCACCACCGCGTTTATCCGCATCCGCCAGTTCATGAAAGAAGACCACCACTAGGCCGCGCCCGGCGACCGCCGGTCCAACCCGATGTTCCAAGGCCGCTCCCCCCGGGAAGCGGCCTTTTTGGCGTTCGGTCGCCCCTTTTGTGGGGCGTGGGAACGACAGTCCGGGCGGACGGCAATCCTGGCTGCCCTCGCTCTCCCCAAACCCCTGCCAGTCGTCGGCAACGCGCCCCCCTTTACCCTTTCTCCCATACCAGGGGTCCGGGGCCGGACCCCTGGTATGGGAGGCGGTCGGTCGGGCGGTGGCGGCGTTGGCGGGCGCGGCACGAGAGCAGAGAGAGAACGATCAGATGGCGTGAAGAGAATTGATTGTTAATCCAGGCGGGCGGATTCGATGTTGTCGAGGAACCACTGGTAGGTTTCGGCCAACCCCGTCTCCAGGCTGATGGTGGGGGTCCAGCCCAGGGCCTTGAGGCGGCTTATGTCCACGAGTTTGCGGGGCGTGCCGTCGGGGCGGGACGGGTCGAAAACGATGTCGCCGGCAAACCCGGTGACCTTGGCCATGAGCCGGGCCAGCTCGGCGATGGCGAGCTCCTGGCCGGTGCCGATGTTGATGATCTCCTCGTCGTCGTAGCGCTCGAAACAGGCTACGGCCGCCTCGGCCATGTCGCGTACATGGAGAAATTCGCGCAGCGCCTTGCCCGTGCCCCAGACCGTGACCGCCGCGTCGCCGCGCGTCCTGGCTTCGTGGAAGCGGCGCATGAGCGCGGGAATGACGTGGGAATTGACTGGCGTGAAGTTGTCGCCGGGGCCGTAAAGATTGGTCGGCATGAGGCTTATGGCGTCAAAGCCGTATTGGCGGCGGTAGGCCTGGCACATCTTGATGCCGGCGATCTTGGCGATGGCGTACCACTGGTTGGTTTCTTCCAGGGGGCCGGTCAAAAGCGCCGATTCCGGCATGGGTTGCGGGGCGAATTTGGGGTAGATGCAGGAGGACCCCAGGAACACGAGTTTTTTCACGCCGCTTTTATAGGCCGCGTCAATGACGTTGGTCTGGATGAGCAGGTTGTCGCGGATGAAATCGGCCGGATAGGCGCTGTTGGCGTGGATGCCGCCGACCTTGGCCGCGGCCAGGAACACGGCGGCCGGCTTGGCGGCCGCGAAAAAGGCGCTGACCTCGGCCTGGCTGGTCAGGTCGAGTTCCCGATGGGTGCGGCTGAGGACGTCGTGGCCTTTGGCGGCGAGAACCTTGGCGATGGCGGAGCCGACAAGGCCCCGGTGGCCGGCGACGAAAATGGGGCCGGCGGCGGCTTCATGGGGCATGTTCATGGACGCGACAGGTAGCACGACCGGGCCGGGCTGCCTAGACCGTCGGGCGGGAAAAGTGTCGCCGGATCAGCCGGGCAGCAGCGTGGCCAGCGTCTGGCGCAAGGTCGCGGCGGCGCGTCTGGCCGGGGCAATTTCGCCTTGGCGGGCGGCGGCGCAGGCGTGCTCGGCGGTCTGGGCCAGCTCGGCCAGGCCGAGATTCAACAGATTGCCCTTGAGGCCGTGGGCGGCCTCGGCGCAGGCGGCGAGGTTGTGGCCGGCCGCGGCCTGGTCCAGGCGGGCCAGGGCTTCGGCCAGGACCGGTCCGGCCACGGCCAGGGCTTCTTCGGCCTCGGCCGCGAGCAGCTCGTGTTCCCCAAGCAGGAAAACCAGGGCACGGCGTCTGGGATCGTGCATTATGTCCAGGTCCGGTTGGGCGCGGTGGCGATCTCGGCCAACACGGCCTCAAGGTCGTTTATGCGGTAGGGCTTGGAGAAATAGGCGTTCATCCCGGCCTGGCGGCACTGGGTGTCGTCGTCTTCGGTGGCCTGGGCGGTCAGGGCGATGATGGGCGTCGTCACGCCGTGCTCCCGCAGCCGGCGGGAGGCTTCCAGGCCGTCGAGGATGGGCATGCGCACGTCCATGAACACGACATGGTAGGGCGCGTCGGCATCCCGGGCGGCCAGCACCAGACGCACGGCTTCCTGGCCGTCGCTGGCGAAGTCGGCTTGGCCCACGCCGAGTTTTTGCAGGATTTTTTGCAGCAAAAAGCGGTTGTAGGGGTTGTCCTCGGCCACCAGGGCGCGCAGTCCCCCGAAGTCGGCGGCCGAGGGCAGGGGCAGGTCCGGCCGGGGGTGGGCGGCCTGGGGCTCGGGCAGGGACAGGGTGAAGGAGAAGACGCTGCCGCGCCCGGGACTCGTGTCCAGTTCCAGGCCCGATCCGCCGAGCAGCTCCACCAGCCGGTTGGAAATGGACAGCCCCAGGCCCGTGCCGCCGGGGTTGCGGGCCACGGCGTCCTCGGTCTGGACAAAGGGCTCGAAGATGCGTTCCCGGACCTCGGGAGTGATGCCGGGGCCGGTGTCGCGCACGGCGAAGGTGACGCGCGGGGGGGCGTCGTGGCCCAGGTTGGCCGTGGCGCGCCTGGCCGAAAGGGTCACGCGGCCGCTGGGCGTGAACTTGATGGCGTTGGACAACAGGTTGAGCAAAATCTGCTTCAGGCGCACCGGATCGCACAGCACCACCCGGGGCAGGGACGGGTCGCGTTCGATGGCCAGGGTCAGCCCCTGCTGGTCGGCGGCCTGGGCCATGACCCGGCGGACTTCCTCCAGAAGCCGGTCGATGTCCATGGGCGCGGGCCGGATTTCTAAACGCCCCATCTCGATGCGGGAAAAATCCAGGATGTCGTTTAAGATGACGAGCAGGCCTTCGCCGGCGGCGCGCATGGTTTCGACGCATTCCCGCTGTTGCGGCGGCAGGTTGGCCCCGAGCAGCAATTGGGACAGGCCCATGATGGCATTGAGCGGCGTGCGGATTTCATGGCTCATGTTGGCCAGGAAGGCCGATTTCATGCGGCTGGCTTCCTCGGCCTGAACCTGGGCCCGGATGATGTCGGAGACGTCCACGAAGGATTCGATGCCGCCGGTGGATCGGCCGCCGGCGTCGAGGATGGGAGCGGCGTTTTTGAGGATGGTGAGGCGTTTGCCGCCCCGGGCGGCAATGGTGGATTGGCGTTTTTGCACGGCCGCGTCGGCGGGGCGGGCCGGGCAGGGCGACGGCGGCGATTCCCGCAGGAGCTGGGATCGGGGGCGGCCCAGGGCCTGGTCGCGGCTAAAGCCGGTGATGGCCGTGAATTCGTCGTTGATCGTCACCACCACGTCGTCGCGGTTGACGATGCAGATGGCGGCGCCGGCGATGGTGATGACCTGTTCGAGGAAGCGCTTTTCGCGTTCCACGCCAAGGCGCGCCTCGACCAGCGGCGTGACGTCGATGAGCGAGACGATAAGTCCGGCGAACGCGCCGTCCTCGATGACCGGCTGGAGCTTGACCGTGACGTCACGCTCGCCGATCCGGTTTTCGAAGGAGACCGGGGTGGAAGCCACGCCCCGGCGGAAGAGATCGAGAAAGGCGGCGGCTTGGTAATCTTCGGTTTCCAGGCCCAGGACTTCGAGGTTCGCGCCGAGCACCGCGTCTCGGGAGCGGCCAAGCCAGGCCAGATAGCGGTCGTTTATTTCGGCGATGACGCCCGAAGGGGCGACAAAGGCAATGGCCTGGTCCAGGGCGGCGATGATGGAGGTGAGCCGGGCCAGGCGTTTGTCGGACGTGCCGTTTTGCCCGGCCCGGACCGGGCGCGCGGCGGACAAAGAAGCCGCGCGACGGCGACTGGGACGGCTAGGCCGGTTTGGAGACGGCCGCCGCGTGAAAGACATCGAGGCGTTCCTTGTAGGGGGGGTGTCCGAAAAAGGCCGAGCCCGAAACCAGGACGTCGGCTCCGGCGGCCAGCAGGGCGGCCGTGTTGTCCGGGGTCACGCCGCCATCGACCTGGATGCGGAAGGAAAGTCCCCGCTCCCGGCGCAGGGCGCTTAAGGCCCGGATCTTGTCCAGGCAGAAGGGGATGAAGGACTGGCCGCCAAAGCCCGGGTTGACGGTCATGATGAGTACCATGTCCAACTGGGGCAGCAGCCATTCCACGGCCGAAAGCGGCGTGGCCGGATTGAGCGCCACGGCCGGGGCCGCGCCCAGACGGGCGATCTCGGCCACGGCCCGTTCCAGGTGGACGGTGGCCTCGGCATGGACGCAGATGAGGTCCGAGCCGGCCGCCCGGAATTCGGCCAGATAGCGTTCGGGCCGCTCAATCATGAGGTGGGTGTCGAAATACAGCCGGCTCGTTTTGCGCATGGCGGCGATAAGCGGCGGCCCGAACGTGATGTTGGGCACGAACTGCCCGTCCATGACGTCAAGGTGGACCCAGGATAATCCGGCCGCTTCCAGGGCGGCCAATTCGTCGGCCAGCCGGGCGAAATCCGAGGACAGAAGCGAGGGCGACAAAATAAACGGCGGCGTCATGGCGGCTCCGGCTGAAGGATTGTGACGCGCACGGCGTCTTGATCCCATGGATAGACCGGCGGCCGCCCCGGGTCAAGGCAGGCAAGGCGGCGGCGGGCCGTTCGGGACCGTTGTCACAAATCCGCCCGAGGCGTATGCCGGAAATGGCCCGGAAACGGACGGCGTAACCGACGTCACGCGTTCTTGTCCCCCGCGTCACCGGACCGTAACGGAGCCTTCCTACCTTCACCACGTCACCTGGGGCAATTCGCGCCAACCTTGCGCGACCATCACTTTTCTACGGAGGATTCTCATGAAAAAGCTTATTGGCATCGTGGCCGCGTTTCTGATGATGGCCTCTACCGCTCTGGCCGACACCACCATCAAGGTCGACGGTTCCACCACCGTTCTGCCCATCATGCAGAAGGTCGTCGAGGCCTACATGAAGGCGCACCCCGACGTGAAGATCTCGGTTTCCGGCGGCGGCTCGGGCAACGGCATCAAGGCGCTCATCGACGGCGCCACCGATGTTGCCATGGCCTCCCGCGCCATGCAGCCCAAGGAACTCGACCTGGCCAAGACCAAAAACATCGCGCCCAAGCAGATCGTGTGCGCCGTCGACGCCATCGTGCCCGTGGTCAACCCGGCCAACAAGCTGACCGAGATCACCACCGACCAGCTCAAAGACCTCTACATGGGCAAGATCACCTCCTGGAAGGACCTGGGCGGCGAAGGCCCGGTGGTCGTCATCTCCCGCGACACCTCTTCGGGCACCTACGAGAGCTGGGAAGAGCTGGTCATGAAGAAGGAGCGCGTGTTCCCGGGCGCCCTCATGCAGGCTTCCAGCGGCGCCGTGGTTCAGGCCGTGAGCAAGAACAAGAACGCCCTGGGCTACATCGGCATAGGCTATCTCGACGCCTCCACCAAGGCCCTGAAGGTCAACGGCGTCGAGCCCACGGCCGAAAACGCCAAGGCCAAGAAGTTCCCCGTCTCCCGCGACCTCTACATCTACACCAACGGCGAGCCCGCCGGCGCGGTCAAGGGCTTGATCGACTTCCTGCTTGGCGCCGAAGGCCAGAAGCTCGTCAAGGAAGCCGGCTTCGTCTCGATCAACTAAGCCCCGCCCGCCCCACGAAGAACCCTTCGCGCCCCGGGCCGCCGCTTGAAGCGGCCCGGGGCGCGCTCCCGGGAGAGACGCCATGGCCATGTCGCGCCAGTCCAAGGACAACCTGATCCGCAACGCCTTTTTCCTCACGGCCTTAAGCTCCATCGTGGCCCTGGCCCTTATTATGCTCTACCTCTTCATCGAGGGCCTGCCGATCTTCAAGATCGTCTCGGTGACGGACTTCCTTTTCGGCCACTACTGGTATCCCACTTCCGAACCCCATGAGTTCGGCATCTTTCCGCTCATCGTAGCCTCGCTGGCCGTCACGGCCCTGTCCTCGGCCATCGCCATCCCCCTGGGCGTCATGACCGCCATCTACCTGGCCGAAATCGCCAGCCGCCGCACCCGCGACATCTTCAAGCCCATCGTGGAGCTGCTGGCCGCCCTGCCTTCCGTGGTCATCGGCTTTTTCGGCATGGTGGTGGTCGCGCCGTTTATCCAGGAAACCTTTGATCTGGCCACCGGGCTCAACCTTTTTAACGCCGCCATGATGCTGGCGTTCATGTCCGTGCCCACCATTTGCTCGGTGTCCGAGGACGCCATCTACGCCGTGCCCCGGGAACTCAAGGAAGCCTCCCTGGCCCTGGGGGCCACCCACTTCGAGACCATCGCCAAAGTGGTACTGCCGGCCTCGCTGTCGGGCATCTCCACCGCCGTCATGCTC
This sequence comes from Solidesulfovibrio carbinolicus, assembly GCF_004135975.1. Taxonomy (NCBI): domain Bacteria; kingdom Pseudomonadati; phylum Thermodesulfobacteriota; class Desulfovibrionia; order Desulfovibrionales; family Desulfovibrionaceae; genus Solidesulfovibrio; species Solidesulfovibrio carbinolicus. The sequence goes on from NZ_CP026538.1 coordinate 724,474, forward strand.
GGCATGTCCCGGGCCATAGGCGAGACCATGGTCGTGTTGATGGTGGCCGGCGGCGCGGCCATGATCCCCACCTCGATTTTCTCCCCGGTGCGGCCCATGCCGTCGAGCATCGCCGCCGAAATGGCCGAGGCGTCCTTCCGCGGCGACCACTACCGGGCGCTTTTCGCCATCGGCATCGTGCTGTTCCTTTTCACCCTGGCCTTTAATCTCATCGCCAGCCATGTGGCCGAAAAGCACAAGCAGGTCGGCGCGGCCACCCTGTAAGCGACCAGGAGCGACATCATGAACCAGACCGCCCTCACCCATGCCGGGCTGGCCCGCCGCCACCGCACCCAAAAAATCATGTGGGGCGTTTTCGGGGCCTCCTCGCTCATCAACATGGCCGCCTTGGTGCTTATCTGCGGCTTTTTGCTCGTCAAAGGCTTGCCGGCCATCAGCTGGTCGTTTTTGACCGAAATGCCCCGCGACTCCATGACCGCCGGCGGCATCCTGCCCTGCATCCTGGGCACCCTCTATTTAAGCCTGGGCACCATGTGCGTGGCCTTTCCCCTGGGCGTGGCCTCGGCCATCTATCTCAACGAATACGCCCGGCCCGGCCGCACCCTGCGGCTGATCCGCCTGGGCATCAACAACCTGGCCGGCGTGCCCTCGGTGGTCTTCGGCCTGTTCGGCCTGGCCTTTTTCGTCACCTTCTTCGGCCTGGGCGTGAGCCTTTTGTCGGGCATCCTGACCCTGTCCATCCTCGTGTTGCCGGTCATCATCGGCACCGCCGAAGAGGCGCTCAAGTCCGTGCCCCAGACCTACCGCGAAGCCTCGCTGGGCCTTGGGGCCACCAAGTGGCAGACCATCCGGCTGGTGGTCCTGCCGGCGGCCATGCCCGGCATGCTCACCGGCGCGATCCTGGGCCTTTCCCGGGTGGCCGGCGAAACCGCGGCCATCATGTTCACGGCCTCGGTCTTTTTCACGCCCTACCTGCCCACAAACATCACCGATTCGGTCATGGCCCTGCCGTACCACATCTACGTCCTGGCCACGGCTGGGACTGACATCGACCAGACCCGGCCCCTGCAATACGGCACGGCGCTGGTGCTCATCGTTCTGGTCCTCGGCATGAACCTCGGGGCCATCCTCTACCGGGCCAAGCTGCAAAAGAAGCGGTAGTACGCGAAGAGAAAGCAAGAAAAGATGCCTCCGGCGGCCGGGGGCCTGAGGCCCCCGGACCCCCCAGTTGAAGAAAGGGGATAAGGGGGAGGCAGGAGGGTGCGTTTGGACGGTAGGTTGGTCCGAACCGGCACGGCAACGAGCCGGAAAAGATGAAAAAAGGCGGCGTGGACGCGTAAGGCGTCCCGCCGCTTTTTGTTTGGCCCGGGACTCCGGGCCGGGACTTGTCCGCAAACGCCGGCCCGGCCCGGCGAACCAGGGAGGCTTCGCATGACCGACGGCGGCGACGCGACGGGACGCAAGAACTACGTCCTGGACACCAACGTGCTCATCGAAAATCCGCAATGCGTGCTCAAGCTGCGAAACGGCGTGGAAAACGCCATCCACATTCCCTACCACGTGCTCATGGAGCTGGAGGCGCTCAAAAAAACGCCCAAGCTGCGCCATATCGTGGCCAACGTCATCGGCGTTTTAAGCGATAACCGCGACCACATCCACTTCATCCAAAACGACAAGAGCCATTCCGCTTTCACCGACATCGTCGACAACCACATCCTCGACGAAATCCAGGCCTCCACCATCGATGACCCGGTGCTGGTCACCAACGACCGAATCCTCAAGCTCCAGGCCGAACTGCGCGGCATCAAAAGCGAGGAGCTGCGCGACTCCAAGCCCTTCGAGTCGGAATCCCAGCGCTACACCGGCTTCGTGGAAGAGGGCGAGGACATCGTGCCCAACTGCTTCAGTTGGCGCGAGGGCAAACCCGTGCTCCACGCCCCGGACGGCGAGCGGGTCATCAGCCACACCTGCGACGTCTGGAACGTGCGCCCGCGCACGGTCTACCAGAACCTGGCTCTGGAACTCATCATGGCGCCTCACATCGACCTCGTCTCCATCCAAAGCGAGGCCGGCTACGGCAAGACCTTCCTGGCCCTGGCCGCCGCCCTCTACGCCGTGCAGGAGAAAAAGCAGTTCGACAAGATTTTCGTCTTAAAGCCCACCATCGAGATCGGGGCCAAGATGGGCTACCTGCCCGGCGACGTGTCGGAGAAGATGGAACCCTACGTGAAATACGTCTTCGATCTGCTGGTCAAGCTCCACCGTTGCCGGGCGGCCAACAAGGTCTTCCTCAACCCCAACGATGAGATGCTGCGGGTCAATCCCAAGAAGTTCGAGATCCTGCCCCTGGCCTACGTGCGCGGCATGAACATCGAAAACGCCTTCGTGGTCATCGACGAGGCTCAGAACCTGGCCCGCTCGGAAGTCCGGGCGCTTCTGACCCGCATGGGCGAAGGCGTCAAATGCGTGGTCCTTGGCGACACCTCCCAGGTGGACAACCCCTATCTCAACGAGGCCAACAACGGGCTCAACTGGATCGTGCGCAAGTTCAAGGGGTTCCCCAATTACGCCCACATCGTGCTCAAGGGCGAACGCTCGCGCGGGCCTATTACCGATATGGTGCTTCGATCCAAGCTCTAGCGTCCTTGGCGGCTTCGCGCCGGCCCATCCAGGAGGACGGGCCGGCGCGTATGATGCGGAAGTGAGGGGCTATCAGCGTCCCATTCTCTGTCCCATGCCTTGTCCCATGCCCGGGCCCATGCGGCCTTGGCCGCCTCCCTGATTGGCCGGTCCGGCCTGCATCCAGCCGCCCATGCCCTGGCGGCCCCGGGCGGCCTGATTGTTGTTCCAGGCGGCCATGCGCCGGCCCTGGCCGCGTTCGCCGTAGGCGGCGTTGCCGTAGCCGGGGCAGACGCTGGACGAGGCGTCGGTCGAGGTCCAGCCGCCCATGCCGGAGCCTCTGCCGTTTCCCATGCCGCCAGCGTACACGCTTCCGGCAAGAAGCGTCATGGCCAGGAACGCAACAATGCCCATGGTCCGTTTCATCAGGTGCTCCTTTGCGCCAGGACAAGGTCCTGGCTGAGGTTGCGGTTGCCCTGATGTTGAGCAAGATGCGGGCCATGGGCCGAGGATGGGAAAAAAGAGTTATATTAGGACGTTACGTTGCGTCGTTGGAGCGCGCCACGTTCTAGGAACGTACAGAATTCATACGGGGTGGTCAGGAACGATACGGCCCAAGCGTCTCGTGGTCGTCCGGCGGCGTCTCTTCGTGCTCCCGGGGGAGGGATACGCTGACGGTGGTGCCAGCGGATTCCGACACGTCGAGGCGGATGGTCCCGCCCTGGCATTCGGTCATGAGCCGGGCCGAGTAGGTGCCCAGGCCATTGCCCTTGGTTTTGCCGGCCGTGGCGTATTTCTCAAAAAAGATCGGGAGGATCTCGGCCGGTGGGGGGCTGGGGTTGGCGATGGCGAAGCCGGCCTGGTCGCCGGCGGCGAAAAAGCCCACCACAACCGTGGCCCCGGCCGATTCGGCTTCCAGGGCGTTTTTGAGCAGGTTGCCGGCCGTGGTCTGGACGAGCAGCGCATTGCCCAGGGCAAAGACCGGCGGCTGGTCCGGCGGGAAGGCGACGGGCACGCCCCGGGTCCGGGCCAGGGGGGCGAGCATGTCCACCGCCGTGGCCACGATGTGGGCCAGATCAATGCGCTGCAGGTCGGGCTGGAAGGTCCCGGTTTCCATTTTATAGAGGTCCAGGGACAGGTCGATCTGTTCGAGCATGAACCGGCCGGCTTGTTCGATCTCGGCCAGGATGTCGCGTTGCTCCTCGTTGACCTCGCCCAGGGCGGCCACCAGTTCGGGCAGGTTGACGATGCTGCCAAGGGGCGCCTTGAGGTCGTGGCGCATGATGCGTTCCACGTCCTCGCGCACGCTCTCCAGTTCCTTTCGCGCGGTGATGTCGTCGAAAATCCAGATGGAGCCGGCTTGGGGGGCGGCCGGATCGATGAGGCGGCCGTGAACGGCGCACCACAGCGTGCGGCCGTCGGGGTTGCGGAAGCGTTCCTCCACCGAGGCTTCCTGGCCGGCGGCCACGGCGGCCAGAATCTCCTGCCGCAGGGCGGCCCGGCGCTGTTCGTGTTCGTGGACGGCTTCCAGGGGGCGGCCGGCCAGGGTGGCCGGGTCCAGGGCGAACAGCGCCCCGAACCGGGCGTTGGCCCGGATCACCCGCCCCTCGTGGCCCAGGTGCACGATGCCCACCGACGAGGCGTTGAAGATGGCCTCCAGCTCGGACATGAGCCGGGCCAGACGCTCTTCCCGCGCCTTTTGTTCGGTGATGTCCTCCTTGACCGCCACGTAGTGGGTGACGACTCCCTGCTCGTCGCGGATGGGGGAGATCGACGAATCTTCCCAGTACAGCTCGCCGTTGCGCTTGCGGTTGCACAGCTCCCCGCGCCAGATGCCGCCGGTCTGGAGGGTGTCCCACATGGCCTGGAAAAAGGCCCGGTCGTGGACGCCGCTGCTGAGCACACGGGGGGTCTTGCCCAGGGCTTCCTCGGCGCTGTAGCCGGTCAGGGCCGTGAAGAAGGGATTGACGTATTCGATGGCGCCCTCGGCGTCGGTGATGACGATGGAGGCCGGGGACTGCTCCACGGCGGCGCGCAGCAGGCGCAGGCTGCGTTCCTGTTCGTGCTGCAGGGTCACGTCTTCCACCGAGGCGATGACCGGGGTGGGGTCCTGGCCGGCGGCCACCGGGTTGAACATGGCCCGCAGCACGCGCGTGCGCCCGCCCAGGACCGAGGTGTAGGAGCCTTCCATCCGGGTCGCGGTTCCGGCCAGGGCGGTGGTCAGGGCCTGGCGGGCGGCCTCGGGCATTTGAGACAGGACGTTGGCTCCGCAGGCCACATCTTCGGTCGTGCCGACGATTTCCAGGAACCGGGCGTTGCATTTGAGGATGGCCCCGTTCGGGGCGAAGGCTACGAGTCCCAGGGGCGAGTTGTCGAAAATGATGCGCAGGGTGTTTTCCTGCTCGGCCAGGGCCTCCTCGGCCTGATTGCGGCTGGTGACGTCGGTGCAAAAGCCTTCCACGCGCAAGGTCTTGCCGGCGGCGTCGCGCACGGCCCGGGCGTGCAGCGACACCCAGATGACGCGGCCGTCCCGGGTGCGGCGGCGGGTCTCGTGGCCGGACAGGGAGCCGCGTTGTTCCAGCAAGGCCATCAATCTGTGGCGGTCGGCGGGGTCGACGTACATCTGGCTTTCGATGTCCTTCACCTGGCGCAGCATGTCCTCGGGGTCGGCGTAGCCGTACATGCGGGCCATGAAGGCATTGACCGTGAGGTAGCGTCCCGTGGGCAGGGAAGTGAAGATGCCCACCGGCGCGTTGTCGTAGAGATCGCGCAGGGCCTTCTCGCTTTGGCGCAGGGCGTTTTCGGCGGCCAGGCGGTCGGTGACGTCGTAGACGTAGCCGCCGACCCCGGTCAGCCCGCCGGGCAGGGGCACGGGAAACTTGCGCACCTCGAACACCCGGTCGCCCAGGGTTTCCAAGGCCGTGAGCATGGCCGCCCCCTGCTGGGCGGCCAGATCCGAGCGGCGGCATTCGGCGAGCAGCTCCGGCGGCATGACGGCGGCGTCGTCGCGGCCGATGACGGCCTCGGGGGGCAATCCGTAGAATTGGCACAGATTGCGGTTGACCACCAGATAACGCAGGTTTTCGTCCTTGAAAAAGGCCATGCCGCTGGTGGCGTCGATAAAGGCCTGATAGCGGGCGTCACTGGCGCGCAGGGCCTCGTTGGCCGTGGTCAGGGCCATGGTGCGCTCGGCCACGGTGCGCTCCAGGTCTTCCTTGGCGGCGTCCAGGGCGGCCGTGGCCCGGGCCACCGCCTCGGCCAGCCGGGCCGGCCAGGACAAAAGCAGAAACAGCGCCGCCGACAGCACGACCCACGAGGCGAAGCCGCCTGCCAGAAGCGGCGGCGGCACGGGCAGCCGGGTCCAACCGCCGGCCGGCATGGTGGCCAGTTCCCAGGTCCCGCCCGGCGTGTCCAGATGGGCCAGGACCGGAGCGTCGCCAAAGACGGTCTGGTCGCCGGCCAAGAGGCGAGCGGTTCCGGTGTCGGCATCGGTGGCCCGCACGGCCAGCCGCAGTCCCGAGGCGGGGGTCGCGGCCAGCTGGAAAAATTCCTTGGCGTCGAGAATGACCGTGGCCAGGCCCCACAACCTGGGCGGCCCGCCGTTTTCGCCGGGAAGTTGGACCGGCAGGCGCAAAATGAGGCCCGTGCCGCCCTGGAGCAGGGGCACGGGACCGTCGAGGACCGGGGTATTGTTGTCGATGGCCCGGCGCAGGGCCAGCATCTGGACCCTGGGCAGGCTGTCGGCCAGACGCAGGCCCAGGATGCCGCCGTTGTTGATGGTCGGGTAGAGGTGGGAAACGGTGAGGTCGCGGGCGAGCTGCAGGGAGCGCACGTCGGGCAGGCCGGCGGCCAATCCCGAGGCAAAGACGGAAAAATCCTTTTCGTCCACCTCCGGCCGGGTGGCGGCCAGGGCGGCCAGGGCGCGCAGGATGACCAGGCGGCCGGCCAGGGCGGCGTCCAGGGTGAGCCGGGTTTCGGACAACAGCAGACTCGCTTCGGCGCGCTTCTCGGCGGCGTAACGGTCGGCTTGGGCCCCGTAGATGAGCAGACCGGCCGGCAGCGTGGCCAGGGCCGCGCCCGCAAGGGCGATGGCGGCGCAGATCACCGTCCTGAGGCGGGCCTTGACCATGCGGAAAACGTCTCCTCACTGCCGTGAAACGGGGTCCGACCCGGGCGGCCCGGACCCCGCAGCATGAAGAGCATAGCCCCGGCGGCCAGGGCGTGGCAAGAGGGATTGAGCGAACGTGCCTTGCTCTACAAAAAGAGCCAGACGGCGGCCAGGCCCGACAGGCTCATGGTGATGGTGTAGGGCAGGGCTTGCTTGACCATTTCGCCGTAGGACAGGCGAATCAGCGGGGCCAGGGCCGAGGTCAGAAGAAACAGGAACGCGGCCTGACCGTTGGGCGTGGCCACGCTGGGGATGTTGGTGCCGGTGTTGATGGCCACGGCCAGCCGGTCGAAATGGGTCAGGGTGGCGATCACGGCCGGCCGGGCGGCCTCGGGCAGTCCGGCCAGCACCGTGTCGCGGCTGTTGGCCGGATCGGCCAGCCGGGCCAGGAGTTCGGAGCCGGACAGACCCAGGCCGGGCACGGCGTCCAGGAGCTTCACGAAATGGGCCTTGGTCTCGGTGATGTAGACCGTGGCCACGAACACGTTGTCGCTGATCATGGAGAGCAGGCCATTGGCCAGGTAGTAGGCGGCGGTCTGGGTGCGGCCGGAAAGCGACAGCACGAAGTTCGTCACCGGGGCGAACAGGTGCTGGTCGTGGATGACGGCCACGATGGCGAAAAAGACCACGAGCAGGGCGGTAAAGGGCAGGGCTTCGACAAAGGCGTGGCCGATGCGGTGCTCTTCGGTGACGCCGCAAAAGGCGGTGAGCAGGATGATGATGGACAGGCCGATGACCCCGACTTCGGCCAGGTGCAGGGCCAGGGCGGCCACGAGATAGACGGCGGCCGCGCCCTGGACGTAGAGGTTGGCCCGCTGGCGCTGGGTCATGGCCGCGTCGCGCCGGGCGTCCTCGGCGGCCAGCACCCGGCGCACTTCGGCCGGCAGCTTGAAGCCGTAGCCGAAAAGGGAAAACCGCTCGACAAGGACGGTGGTGGCCAGGCCCACGACCAGCACCGGCATGGACACCGGCGCGACCTTGAGAAAGAACTCCCCGAAATGCCAGCCCATTTCATGGGCGATAAGCAGATTCTGCGGTTCGCCGACCAGGGTGCACACGCCGCCAAGGGCCGTGCCCACCGCGCCGTGCATCATGAGGTTGCGTAAAAAGCCGCGAAACTGGGCCAGATCCCGGCGACAGGCGTCGCCCATGCCGACGTCTTCGCCCAACCGGCATTTCCCGGCCGAGGCGTGGCGGTGGTAAACCTCGTAAAAGCCGTAAGCCACGGCAATGATGACGGCGGTGACGGTGAGCGCGTCGAGGAAGGCCGAGAGAAAGGCCCCGGCGAAGCAAAAAAGCAGCGACAGGGCGATTTTTCCCCGCACCTTCATGAGGATCTTGGTGAACACGTACTGAAGCATATCCTTCATGAAGTAGATGCCGGCCACCATGAAGATCAAAAGCAGGATCACCGGAAAATTGTGGGCCGTCTCGTTGTAGAGGGCCTGGGGCGTTGTCAGCCCCATGAGCACGGCCTCCAGGGCCAGCAGGCCCCCGGCCGGCAGCGGATAGCAGGACAGGGCCATGGCCAGGGTGAAGATGAACTCGCCAATGAGCAGCCAGCCCGTCACAAAGGGGCCGACTACAGCCAGCAGGATGGGGTTTACAACCAAAAAGGCGAGGATGGTCAGCTTGTACCAGTCCGGCGAGTTGCCGAGCACGTTGGCGAGAAGGGCCCGGGGCAATGTCCGCGGCATGGGCGAGACTCCTTGGCGTTGGCGGTGGCGGGGAAAAACCGCCGCATCCTAGCCCAGGCCGCCGCCAAGTCCAAGGCGCTCGAACTTGGGGACAGCTTTGCCAACACGCTGCCCCGACGTGATTTTTTTTCTTTCCTTCAAGTCGGGGCGGTTAGAACGGGAAACTTGTTTTCTCACGCCCCGGTTGCGGCCGCCGATTGATTGGCTCTGGCCTTCTTCCCAGCCTGGCGCAGAACCTCGGCCAGGGCATCGACGTCGGCCGGCTTGTCCAGCACGGCGAAGGCGCCAAGGGCCAGGCAGGCCTGGCGTTCTGCCGGGCCGGCCGCTCCCGAAAGCACCACCACTTCCAGGTCGGGCCGGGCGGCCTTGGCCCGGCGCAGGGCTTCGAGGCCGTTTATGCCCGGCAGCCGCAGGTCCAGCACCAGCACGTCCGGGGCCTCCCCGGCCACGGCGGCCAGAGCCGTCTCGCCGTCGAACACGGCATGGACCCCGATCTGGCGCAGGCTCAGGCGGTCGGACAGCGTCTGGACGAAATCCCGCTCATCATCCACCAGCAGCACCCGGGACGGCATGTCGAAATCCGCCCGCCGATAAATGTCGGACTGGTAGAAGCCCTTGCCCACCTTGACCAGCACGTCGGCCACGCCGGGCACGGCGGCGGCGATGGCCCGCAGCTCCCGCTCCAGGCTCGACAACAGCAGCACCTTGCGTTCGATGGTGAGGCTCACCAGCCCGTCGTGGGCGGCCACGCGCACGTCGTGGCCCTTGGCGGCCAGGGCGGTCTGGACCTTGGCGGCCAGGAGAAAATCGGCCGCGGCGGCCCGGGTGGCCTCGGTGGGCTGCACGGCGGCGTCGCCCAGATGCCCGACGAGGCAGTCCACGGCGGCCGCCAGGGGCAGCTTGTCCATGGGCAGGACCATGTCGAAGAGCATGGGGTCCCAGGGATCGGCCGACCCCGTGGCCCGGGCGGCCAAGGCGACCCGGTCGGCGTCGGCTGCGGCCAAAAGTTTGCGCGCGCTCTGGGCGTCGTGGCCGGCCTCGGCGGCCAGACGGCGTCTGGCCGGGGCGTCGGCGATCAGGCAGGCCCGCAGGATGTGGCCGATGGCGCGCGGCGGCAGCAGGGCGCAGCCGCCGACCAAAAGCAGCGCGTCGTTTTCGGCCAGCCGTTCGGCCAGAACCAGACGCAGCCAGGCCAGAGCCTGGTTGGTTTCGTGGGTGAAGCGGTCAAAAACCGAGACCTTGGCGGCAAAGGCCCGGGCCACGGCGGCCGGCCCCAGGCCCGAGCGCTCCCCGGCCTGGCGGATGCAGGCATCATCTGTGACGACGGTCAGGTTCGCGGCCGCCGCCAGGGCGTCGGCCACGGCTTTTTCCTGGCAAAACGCGCCGTGAAACAGGGAAACAACGGGCATGGCGACTCCTTGACGGCCGCCCGGCGGCCGGGGGCCAAACGACAACAGCGTCCCGCTTGCGGGAGCGGACCTGGGCGGCATGGGCCGCCGGGGGCTGATTCCTTCACCCGGCGGTCCGCGTTGTCAAGACCGGCGGCAGTAAGCGCTCCGGGCCGTTTGCGCGGTTCGCGCGTCGAGGGCCAAGAGCATGGACCGATTTTGGGAGCCGTTGTCTCGACCGATGGCCTTTGCGTTGACGCCTGCGCGCCGTTTGTCTACCATCTACGTATGGATGCCGCTCCATGCCTGCGGCGCTTTGGCCGCAACACCGCAGGAGGCCTTACCCCATGAAACTCACCACGCGAAGCCGCTACGGCACGCGCATGATCCTCGACATGGCCCTGCACGGGCAAAACGGTCCGGTGCGCATCAAGGACATCGCCGCCCGCCAGGGCGTGTCCGTGAAATACCTGGAGAAACTCGTGCGCGACCTCAAGGAGGCCGGTTTCGTGCGCAGCCGGCGCGGGCCGCGCGGCGGCCACGAACTCGACAAGCCCCTGGACGCCATTTCCGTGGGCGCCATCGTGCGGGCCCTGGAAGGCGACCTGTCGCTGGTCGAGTGCGCCGACGAGGCCGGCCCCTGCCCGCGCCAAGCCGACTGCCTCACGCGCGGCGTGTGGATGGAGGCGGCCCGGGCCATGCATGAAAAACTCGATTCCATCACCCTGGCCGATCTGGTGGCCGGGGCCACGGGCTGCGCCCTGGGCGCGAACGCGGAGCCGGTCGCCATATAACGCTTGAACGAAGCCGCCGTTGTGACCTAGTATCGGGAAGTGTCCCAAAGACCCAACCCGTGAGGCGATGCGAGGCATGAACGGCGGAAACGACGACGGCGCGGGCGTGCTGCTGGCGGCGGCCGGGACCCGGGTTCCGGACGGGCTGGCCGGGGAGCTCGCGGCCTTGGGCCATGCCGTCGGTTCCCTGGAGGCTCCCCCGGCCCGGCCCGTGGCCGGGGTGTTGGCGGCGGCCCCGGGCGGCTTGGAGGCGGCCGAAGGCATCCTGCGCGACTGGCGTTTGCGCGGGCTGGCCGCCGTGTGTCTGGCCGAGGGCGGCGACGCGGCCTTTTTGTCCGCCCTGGCCGACTTGCGGCCCGCCGCCCTGCTCACCCTGCCCGTGTCCCGCCCGGTCCTGGCCGTGGCCCTGGACGGGGCCGCCAGCCAATGCGGCGAGGACGTGGGCGAGCGGCTGGCCGTGCTCAAAAGCCTCATGGACGCCGCCGTCAATCCCATCTACGTCCAAGACACCGCCGGCCACTACATCGGCGTCAACCGCGCCTTTGCCGCCTTTCTCGGCGTCACCATCGAAAGCGCCCAGGGGCTGACGGCCGCGGCGATCTTTTCCGACGAGGTCGGCGACTATCTGGCCGAGCGCGACCAGGAGATCCTGGCCCAGGGCGGGGTGCAGCAGTTCGAGGTGGCCCTGGAAGACGCTTCGGGCCGGGAGCGCCATCTGGTCTTCCACCGGGCCCGGTTCGAGGACGCCGGAGGCATCCCCCAGGGCATCGTCGGCGTGGCCACCGACGTCACCGACAGCAAGCGGGTGGAAAAGGATCTGCGCGACGAGCAGGAAGTGCTGCGCCGCATCCTGGCCGGCATCCGGGCCGGCATCTTCATCATCGACCCGCGCACCCAGGTGGTTGAGGACGTCAATCCCATGGCCGAGGAACTGTGCGGCCGCGCCCGGGAGGAACTCGTCGGCAAACGCTGCGGCGACATCGTCTGGACCGATCCCGAAGGCCGGCCCCTGCCTACCTGCTCGGTGCTGGCCGAGCGCAACATCTTAAACGAGGAAATGCGCCTCACCCGCCCCGACGGCCGCATCCTGCCGGTCATCAAGACCGTGGTCACGGCCAAGCGCCGGGGCGATCTGCGGCTTTTCGAGATCGTCTTCGACGTCAGCGAACGCAAGGCCCTGGAACGCCAGCTGGCCGTGGCCCAGAAGCTCGAATCCATCGGCGAACTGGCCGCCGGCATCGCCCACGAAATCAACACCCCCACCCAGTACATCGGCGACAACCTGCATTTTCTCTCCACCGCCTTTGACGGCGTGAGCAAAGCCCTGGCCAAGGTCGAGGCCGTGGCCCGCCGGCTGGCCGAAGGGGGCGGCGCCGCCGCCGCGTTGGCCGCCATTGAGGCCGCCCGGGTCGAGGCCGACGTGGATTTCCTTCTCGACGAGGCCCCCCGCGCCCTGGAACAGTCCGTGGAAGGCGTGGCCCGGGTCACGGCCATCGTCTCGGCCATGAAGAAGTTCTCCCATCCCGGCGGCGAGGAAAAAACCGCCGTGGACCTCAACGCGGCCGTGGAAAACACCGTCACCGTGGCCAAAAACGAGTGGAAGTATACCAGCGACGTGATCCTCGAACTGGACCGGACCCTGCCCCCGGTCTACTGCCACCCCGGCGATTTCAATCAGGTCATCCTCAACATCCTGGTCAACGCCGCCCACGCCGTGGCGGAAAAGGTCAAGGGCACCACCGACAAGGGCCGCATCGTCATCCGCACCGAGGCCGACGGCGCCGCCTTCAAGCTGTCCGTGGCCGATTCCGGCATCGGCATTTCGGCCGAGAACCGCCGAAAGATCTTCGATCCCTTCTTCACCACCAAGGAGGTGGGCAAGGGCACGGGCCAAGGATTGGCCATCACCCACAACATCGTGGTGACCAAACACGGCGGTTCCATCGATTTCGAATCCGAGCCGGGCAAGGGCTCCACCTTTGTCGTGCGCGTGCCCTTCGGCTCGCCGCCGCCCGCCCGAAGCGCGCCAGGGGAATTGTCGTGAAAACCCGCATCCTTTTCGTTGACGACGAGCCCAACGTCCTGTCTGCCCTGCGCCGCATGTTCCACGACATGCGCGGGGAGTGGGAGATGGATTTCGCCTCGGACGGCCCGTCCGGGCTGGCCATGATCGCCGAACAGCCCTACGACGTGGTGGTGGCCGACATGCGCATGCCCGGCATGGATGGGGCCATGTTCCTGCGCGAAGCCCAGGTCCACAACCCCGGGGCCATCCGCATCGTGCTGTCGGGCCACTCCGACCGGGACATGATCCTGCAGACCGTGCGCCCGGCCCACCAGTTCCTGCAAAAGCCCTGTCAGCCGGCCGAACTCAAGGCCGTCATCGCCCGGGGCCTGTCGCTTCGCGAAGTCTTTCTCGACGACCGGGTCAAAAACGTGGTGGCCCGCCTGGACCGGCTGCCCACCGTGCCGCGCCTCTATGCCGCGCTCCTGGACGTGCTCTCCAAGGAGGACCCGTCCATGCGCGAGGTGTCCGGGCTCATCGCCCAGGACGTGGGCATGTCGGCCGGCGTGCTCAAGCTCGTCAACTCGGCCTTTTTCGGGCTGCGCATCCACGTCTCCAGCCCGGCCCACGCCGTCAATCTGCTGGGCCTGGAAGTGGTCAAGGCCCTGGTGCTGGGCATCGGGCTTTTCGACCGCTTCGACAAGGAGGCCTTTCGCGACTTCGATCTGGAAAAACTCTGGAGCCACTGCCTGGGCACGGCCCGCTTCGCCCGGGCCATCGCCGAAACCGAGGACGCCCCGGCCGCCGTGCGCGAACACTGCTACATCGCCGGGCTGCTGCACGACGTCGGCAAGCTCGTCATGGCCACCAACTTCCCCGAGCGCTACCAAGAAGTCATCCGGGCCTGCCAGGCCGGCGAAGGCACCATCCTCGACATGGAACACCACATTTTCGGCGCCTCCCACGCCGAGGTCGGGGCTTACCTGCTCGGGCTTTGGGGCGTGGAGGACGAGGTGGTGCGGGCGGTCTACCTGCACCACGAGCCGGGCCGCGACCGCCGGGCCGGCTTTTCGGCCCTGGCCGCCGTGCACGTGGCCAACCGCCTGCAACACGAAATGGTGATCTTCAGCCCCGACTACGCCATCAATCCCCTGGACGAACTCTACCTCACGGCCTCGGGCCTCGACGCCCGGCTGACCGAATGGCGCGCCGCCTGCCAGGCCGTCCTGGACCAGCCCGGCCGGGATGACGACTGAGCGGAAGTATAGAGAAGAGAAAAGAGGAAGATGCCTCCGGCGGCTGGGGGCCTGAGGCCCCCAGCCCCCCCGAATAAAGGGGGAAAGGGGGGTGTGACGTGCGCCTTTCTGCGGGGCGCGCTGCCAAAAACCTGAAACCACGCTGCGGCCGTAGCCGGCCAGGCGGCGGGGGAGCCATGGAACTGTCCGCGCAACTGTCTGGAACCTGCCTGGTGGCGACGGTCGGCGTATCCGAAGTGGACCATACCGTCAGCGACGACTTCCGCGACGCGCTGTTGTCCCGCTACGAGCGCGCCGGGGCCGTCGATCTGCTCTTGGACCTGACCCAGGTGGCCTTCATGGACAGCAAGGCCATCGGCGCCATGGTGTCGGTGCGCAAAGCCGTGGCCGCCAAGGACGGGCGCATGGGACTGTGCGGCCTGCACCCCCACGTCGCCAAGATCGTGCGCGTGGTTACCCTCGGCGCGATCTTCGACGTCTTCGCCGACGCCGGCCAGGGCCTGGCCCAGTATCGGTGAGGAAGGAAGACGGGAAGATGCTCCGGCGGCTGGGGGCCTGAGGCCCCCAGACCCCCCAGCCGGGGAAAGGTTCCAAGGGGTTTTGACCGGCGGCTGAGGCTCTCGCCCCATTAGACTTGGCGGTCGCCCGGAGCCAGGCGGCGCACGGCCACCATGGCCAGGTCGTCGTGGAGAATGCCCATGCAAAAGGGCAGGGCCGTTTCGATGATCTCGCCGATGAGGTCGCGCGGGGCCGTGCCCGGCCGCAGCTTCCCCAGCACCCGCTCCTCCCCGAAAAATTCCCCTTCCGGCGACCGCAGCTCGGTTAGGCCGTCGGTGTAGAGAAACAGCGTGTCCCCAGGCGCGAAGGTCGTGGTTTGCGGCGTCCAGGCGCAGTCCGGCAGGATGCCCAGCGCCGGCCCTTGGGACGGCAGCTCGGTCAGCCCCGAGCGCCCCAGGACATAGACCGGCACGTGGCCGGCCGAGACCACCGTCAAAAGCGGGGCGGCCCGGTCGATACGGCACAGGGCCATGGTCATGAACATGTTGTCGAGATCGCCGCCCAGCAGCAGGTCGCACAGCATGGCGTTAAGCGAAGCCACCAGTTCCACCGGCCCCAGCCCGGCCTGGCGCAGGGAAACCAGATAGCCCTTGCAGGCGGCCATGAGCATGGCCGCCGAGGCCCCGTGGCCGGAGATGTCGGCCATGAGCACGTACACGGCCGCGCCGTCGTCCCAGGCGTCGTAGAAATCGCCGCCCACCTGTTCCTGGGCCTGATAGACCGCCGCCGATTCCAGGCCCGGAAATTCGAGATCCCGGGGCAACAGCTGGCGCTGGACGCAGCCGGCCAGATAGCGTTCCCGGGTGAGCAGGTCGTTTTGGCGACGCAGTTCCTGACCGAGGCTGGCGAGCTTGAGGTGCAGGTTGATGCGGGCGGCCAGTTCCGAGCGGTGATAGGGCTTGGGCATGAAGTCGTTGGCCCCGGCCGACAGGGCCTCGGCCCAGACGCGCCGGTCGGTCTCGGCGGACAGGAAAATGATGGGCACGTCGGCCAGGCGCGGATTGGCCCGGATGCGGCGGATGACCTCGATGCCGTCCAGGCCCGGCATAACCAGATCAAGCAGGATCAGGTCGGGATGGCGGGTTTCGGCCAGGGCGACGGCATCCAGGCCCGTGGCGGCCTCAAGGACGTCATAGCCGAACAGCGAGGCCACATGCCGTTTGAGCACTTCCCGGAAGATCGCGTTGTCGTCGGCGATGAGCACCTGCGTCATGGCTTCGCCTTTTATTGCTCCAAAACGTCCAATCCAACCACGCCCCTTCCCCCATTTGGGGGGCCGGGGGCCTCAGGCCTCCGGCCGCCGGAGGCATCTTCCTCCTGCTCTCCAACTACTTAGGAACCAACACGTAGGCCTTGGCCGTGCCCTTCATGAGGCCGGCTTGATGGGCGGCTTTTTCGCCGGGGCCGAGGTAGAGGTCGAAGTGGTTGCCCCGCATGCAGCCGGTGTCCTGGGCCATGACGAAGCCGGTGAAGCGTTCGACGCCGGGGCCTGTGCCGGGCGGGTAGCCGGGCAGGTCGCCGTCCACGGCCAGAAGCGAACCGTAGGGCATGAATCCCGGGTCCACGGCCACGCTGGCGTGGGGGGTGACGGGCACGCCCATGGCCCCCACCGGCGTGGACTGGGAGGCCTTGAAAAAGATGTAGCTCGGATTCTTGGTCAGATATTCGCGCACCTGGGTCGGGTTTTCTTCCAGGTAGCGGCGGATGCGCTGCATGCTCATCTCTTCTTCGGGGAAGCAGCCTCGTTCCACCATGACGCGCCCCACGCCCACATAGCGGTGGGCGTTTTTACCGTCGTAGAGGGCGTAGACCGTGGAGCCGTCCTCGATGTAGCGCAGCTTGCCCGAGCCTTGGACATGCAGGAAAAACACTGCGATGGGGTCCTTGGCAAAGCCCAGTTCCAGGCCTTTGCCGGACAGCGCGCCGGCGTAGTCGATGGCGTCGCGGCTGTGGTGTTTGCCGGCCCCGCCGGGGTTGCGGTAGATGCCCCAGACGTAGGGGCCTTGTTTGGTGCGCGAAACCTCGATGGTGGGTTCGTAGTAGCCGGTGAGCAGGGTATCGGTGGAGAGCGGAACCCAGGTGAAGTATTTGGACAGCACCGACGGGTCTCGGTCCAGTTCGGGCAGGATGCGGCGGAAGGTGGTCAGTCCCTGGTGGAGCTGGCCCCAGGTCAGGCGCACGCCGGGCTGGTCGATGGCGACGTTTCCGGCCGGCTTGCGGGCCACAAAGGCGATGGAGCGGTCCACGGCCGGGGCCAGGGAGGCGAAGCTCGGGATCTGCTGGCTGGCCGGGCTGATGCGGGTGTTCCAGGGCGTGGTCGGAGCCGGCGCGACCGGGGCGCGCATCTGGGGCGGCGCGCCGGCCGGGGCTGTTCCCGGCGCGGCCTGGGCCGGTCCTCTGGCAGGCGCGGCCGGCGGCACGTCCTCCACGCCGGCGCAGGCGGTCAGACAGAGCAGGGCGGCAAGACACAGGGCCAGGGCCGACAGGCGGGCGGGGGGCGTGGTTGGGCACATCATCTTTTCCATATAACGCGGCGGGCGGCCCAGGGGAAGGGGCCGGCCCGCCGGGGCGCGATGGTCTCGCTCCTGAACAATAATGGTTCCAGCCTGTTGCCCGCGAAACGCCGGCGGCGCTTTTCGTGGACGCGGCGCTAGAAATTGAGGATGCGGTCGGCGGCCTTCATGGCCGCGTAGAGGAAAGGCATGTTGGACAGGGTCACCGGCGCTTTCGCCTCCACGCCGTGGAGGCCCAGGCACTTGCCTCAGGCGGCGAGCACGCCTTCGCTTAAGCCAAAGAGCTTGGCCTGCTCGGCGATGGGGAAGGTCGGGCTGTCGCCAGCGGTCAGGTCCACGGCCGGGCCATTTAAGAAGATGGTGACGTCCTCGCCTTCGTTAAGCAGGAAATTCCCAAAGCGCACGGCGTTCCATTTGATCTCGGGATCGGGGCTGGAAAGCACGATAAGTATTTGCATGACTGATGCCTCCTGGCAAAATCGATAGATAAAATCGATGGCAGGAGCAAGCCGTGAAAAAGGCCGGCCGCGCCCGGAGGGGCGTGGCCGGCCGATGATTTGTCCAACAGACGGGGTGCGGAAGCCGGTGGTGCCGTCAATCACGGTGAACGAGCGCTTGGCGTTCGGCCAACAGAGGACCGCTCCCGCTGAACGCCCCTTTCCCCTTTTCTTCCAGTTGGGGGGTCTGGGGGCCTCAGGCCCCCAGCCGCCGGAGGCCTCCCAGTTAGGGCACGGGATTCTTGCGGGCGTAGGCGAGGAGGTCTTCGTAGATCTGCTGGCAGGTGGCCACGGGCACGTCCGGGGCGTGCAGCACGGTGGGGCGTTCCTCGCTGAAAAGGGCGGCCCAGGGTTTGGTTTTCAGATCTTCCCAGGCCCCGTAGCGGCCGTAGCTGATGACGCCCTGGACGGTTTGCAGGCGCAGGTCGAAGGATTCGTAGGCCATGGGATTTTCGTGCAGGACCTGGGGCCGGGAGGCGTGGAACGGGCCGGCCTGGGCCGAGAAATAGAACCAGCCGCCGATCTGGATGTCGCCGAACCAGCGGTCGCCGTCTTCCAGGCGGTCCGATTCCATAAGAAGCGTTCTGAAGTCTTCGGCCATGGGCGGTTCTCCTTTCTAGATGTGGACAGGTCTTCTAGCCCGCCCGCCCGGCCCGGGTCAACGCCGGGACAGGGCCAGCAGATAGTTGAAGACCGCCGAGACGTAGCGACCCGAGGCCACGTCGGGCAGGGCGAAATGGGGCAGGGCCTCGCCCACGGCCGTGCCGGCCAGGGCCACGAACACCTGGCGCGACAGTTCGCCCAGGGCCGGCTCCAGGGTCTTGTCCCACAGCGCGGCCTGGGCCACGGCCGGCGCGCCAAAAATCCGGCAGGCCACCGGCCGGGAGTCGAACACGAGACAGACGCCGTCGCGGGACAGCGGACAGCGCCGCGACCAGCCCGACACGCACAGTTCATGGGAGCCGCCGTAGCGCTGGGTCAGCTCGTCCATTTCCCGGGCCGCGCCGGCCGCGTCCTCAATGACGGATTGGCGCACTTGGCTCGTCAGGCCCACGTCGATGGTCCGGGCCAGGGCCACGGCCTCAATCAGCGACAGCCACAGCGGCCGGCGGCAGCAGGCGTCGTTGTCGCGGCCGCAGGCCGGGATATCCCCGGCGGCCTCCTGGGCCATGGCGGCCAGCCCGGCGTAATCGGCCAGAAACGGCCCCAGATCCACGGGTTTGCCGGCTTCCAGGCGCGGTTCGCGCACGGTGAGCTTGCCGGCCGCCTTGCCGTAGCGGCGAATGGTCCACCATTGGTTGAAATTGGCCGGCTTGGCCCGCAGCGGCCGCAGCACCCGGGCCGCGCCCATGTGGCCCAGGCCCCGGCGCAGCAGATAGGCGTTTAAGACCGTGCCGGTGCGGCCGATGCCGTGGCGGCAGTGGATGAGCACTTTTTTGCCCAGATAAACGGCCTCGTCGAGCCAGCCCAGGGCGTCTTCCAGGGCGGGAAGGTCCGGGGCGCATTCGTCGGGAATGGGCAGGTAGCGCACCTCGAAGCCGGCGGCGGCCTCGATTTCGTGGAGGTCGCAGAATTCCGCGCACAGGTTGAGGATGGCGGTCACGCCCTGGGCGCGCAGGGAATCGAGCTGGGCGTGGGACATGGGCGCGCCGCCCACGGCCAGATGGTCGGTGACCCAGGTCAGGGGATAGGCGGGAACGTTGGCCATGAAGCACCCTTTTCGTCAGTCTGGCGTGTCCGCGTCAGAGGCCACGGGCCTTGCGTCGCGTCTTCGCAAGAGCCGGTGGCGTTTGGCTGGCGAGACGAGAAAACCACTGTGTTTCTTAAAAAATACATGCGTATTTGTTAAGGGTTGCCGCGCTACCTGTCAGTCCGTTCCAGAAAGTCGGCCACCCAGGCGTCGGCGTCGGCCTCGGTGGCCAGGCGCATGTCGAGCATCCGGGTGGCGGCCAGCAGGCAACCGAGCATGGCCAGCCGTTTTTGGACCACGTGCTCGGGCAGGCGCGCCAGCGAGGCGTCAAGCAAGTCGCCGGCGGCCCGCACGGTGAAGCCGAAGTGCGTCAAGGCCCGGCGCACGCAGGACAGGCGCAGGGAGCGCTGGTCAAAGCCCGCGCCGCCGCCCTTGAAGCGGAAATTGACGTAGTTCTGGCTGTCGTCCGGGCCGCACAGGGCGTCCACCACGGTGAAATGGTAACCAAAGCGCAGCATGACGTGGGCATAGGCGTCGGAGATGACGGCGTAGCTGGCCAGGTGCTTGGAGTCGTTGAAAAAGATGCCGGCGCTGGTGCGGTCGAAGGCTTCGTCGTCGGTGATGGGCGGTCCGGCCGGCCAGGGGGCGTCGTCGGCGGCCAGGCCCGACCACAGAGCCCACATGGGGGCGCACTTGATCTGGTCGGGGCGGATTTCCTTGTCCCCGGCCGCCGACTCGAACACGCCGCCGCCGAGGTCCAGGACGTACATGGTCAGGGGCAGATGGCTGCGCAGCCGTCTGGCCGAGGCCAGCCCCCGGCCGGAATCGCCGACCAGGGAGAACATCTCGGTGACGGCTTTTTCGTGGGCAAAGCGCACGATGTCGTGCAGCGAGCGCACCTTGGCCGGGGCGAAATCCGGCGAGGAAGGGTCGGTCAGCGTCAGTCCGGCCACCAGCGGGATCAGCCGGGCTAGGCGCTCGGCCACGGGCGAACCGTCGGCTGCCCGGGGCGCGGCCGGCCGGTCGAGCAGGGCCGGCACGCGGCCGGGATAGACGCAGCCGGCGTCGGCGTCCACGGTGACCTCCAGGCCCTCGGGCAGGGCTTCGAAGGCCTCGGCCATGCCGGTGATGACCGGCAGGCCGAACTCCCGGGCCACCGAGGCGAAATGGCCGGCCCGGCTGCCCGAAACGGCGACCACGGCGGCCAGCCGGTCCACGGCCCGGGCCAGGACCGTGGGCAGGGTGTGGGTAATAAGCACCGTGCCCGGCGCGATGTCGTCGATGTCCAGGACAGCTGAGGCGAGCCGGACCATGCCGGCGGCGCAGCCGCCCGAGGCGCGCATGCCGCTGCACAAAAGGGGCGTTGGCGCGCCGGCCGGCCGGGTTCTCGGGGAGGCCTCGGGCAGGCTGTCGGCCTGGGCTTCCACGGCCATGGGCCGGGTCTGGAGAATAAAGGGCGCGCCGTCCTGGTCGATGGCCCACTCCACGTCCTGGGGCGCGCCAAAGGTCTTTTCCAGACGCAGGGCCAGGGCGGCCAGCCGGCCGGCCGCTTCCTCGGAGAGCACCTCGGCGTCCAGGGTCTGGCGGTCGAGGAGAAAATGGGGCGGATCGTGGGACAGGGCCAGGCGTTCCGGGCTGGCCGTGCCTTCGACCAGAGCCCCGCCCAGGCCGGGCACGGCGTAAACGGCCATGGGGGCCTCTGGGTCGGCGCTGTCGCGGGTGTAGAGCACGCCCGAGGCGGCGGCCGGCACCATGGGCAGCATGAGCACGGCCATGGGCGTTTCCTCGTCGGCGTAGCCGGTGAGCACCCGGTAGGTGATGGCCTTGGCCGTATATTTGCTGGCCAGGACCTTCAGGTAGGCGGCCACGGCGTCTTCCGGCTCCACGCCAAGCAGGCTCTCGTACTGGCCGGCGAACGAGGCCCGGCCGTCCTCGGCCACGGCCGAGCTGCGAAGGGCCAAGAGCATGGGCTGGCCGCCCGGGCCGCGCCCCAGCCGCCGGGCCGCCTCGGCCAGGGGCACGGCCACTTCCTCGGGTACGCGGGCGCGGATAATGAGCTCCCGGGCGGCGGCGGCGGCCTCGGCCACCTCGGCCGGCCGGGCCAGGTCCACCCGGCGCAGGATGCGGTCGATGGCCGGGCGCAGTTCGCAGGCTTCCAGCAGGTAGCGGAAGGCCCCGGTGGTGGCCACGAAGCCCTCCGGGGCCGGAACCCGGGCCTCGGCCACGGCCCGGGCCAGGTTGGCGGCCTTGCCGCCGGCCCGGGCCACGTCGCCGGCCAGCTCGGCCAGGGGCAGGACAAAGGGCGGCGACATGTCGCCGGACGGCAGGTCCAGGGCCATCTGGACGTAGAAATCCACCTTGCGGGCGTATTCGGGCAGATCGAGATGGCGAGCCGGGGCCAGGCGGGCCAGGCGCTCCACCAGCTCACCCACCGAGGTGCGCAGCCGCCGGGTCAGATGGACCACCCTTGTCCAGTCCACGGCCGCGCCGCCGTAGTGGACGTCCTCCAGGGCGGCGATGAGCTCCAGGCAGGCGTCGTCGTAACGCAAAAGCTCCCGGAAGGCGTTGTACTTCTCGCGCAGCAGCACGCCCGGGGCAAAGACCTGATAGGTCCAACGGCGGAAAAGTTCCTTGGAAAACACGCCTTCTCCCTAACCGGCGGCCAGTGCCTCGGCCACCTTGCGCTCCAGTTCGTCCTTGTCGATGGGCTTGACGCAGTATTCGCAGGCCCCCAGACGCACGGATTCCCGGGCGGTCTCCAGGGTGGGGTAGCCGGTCAACATGATGACCCGGGTTTCCGGGGAACGCTTGCGGATCTCCTCCAGCACTTCCACGCCGCTGAGTTTTTTGAGCTTCATGTCGAGGATGGCCAGGTCGGGATGCTTCTTGGCCACATGGGCCAAGGCGTCTTCTTCCTCGGTGAAAACGGCCACGCGGTGGCCCTTGCGTTCCAGGATGCGCTTGATGACGACGCCGGCGTCGATGACGTCGTCGAGAACGATGATGTCGGCCATGGACGTTATGCCTCCGTAGCGTGGGCGGGATGCCCGCCGCCGATGGTTTCCTCGTGGTCAAGGGGCAGGTCGATGACGAAGACCGTGCCGGGGCGATCATTGCCCGGGTCGTCGAGGGCGTCGAAAAAGCCTTCCGGGGCCGGGGTTTCGACCCGGATGGAGCCGCCGTGGTCCTTGATGATGCCAAAGGACACGGAAAGCCCCAGGCCCGTGCCCTGGCCCACGGGCTTGGTGGTGAAAAAGGGATCGAAGACGCGCCCGAGGTTGTCGGGGCTGATGCCCGGGCCGTCGTCGGCGAACCAGGCCGTGACTTTTTGCTCGTGGGCGAAAAGGCGCGAACGCACAAGCAAGGTGCCGCCCCGGCCCTCCAGGGCGTCGCTGGCGTTGGAAAGCAGGTTGATCCAGACCTGTTTGAGCTTTTCGGGGTCGCCGTAGATGATGGGCATGCGTTCGTCGAGGTCGGTGGCGATGACGACCTTTTCCAGGGACAGGGCGTGGCGCACAAGCGTAATGGCTTCCATGAGGGAATTGTTGAAGCACATTTCGATCTTGGCGCTTTCGGCCTGGCGCGAAAACCCGAGCAAGTCGGCCACGATCTTGCGGCAGACCTTGGCCTGCTTCTCGATGGTTTGCAAATCGGCCTGGATCTGGCTGCCGCCGGGCACGTCTTCCTGCAGGAGCTGGGAGTAGCCGAGAATCACGCCCAGGGGGGTGTTTATTTCGTGGGCCACGCCGCCGGCCAGTTTGCCCAGGGATTCCATCTTCTGGGACTGGATGAGCTGCTCCTGGAACTGCTTGAGCTGGGTGACGTCGCGGGCGGTGCGCAAAAGCCCGATGACCCGGCCTGAGCCGTCGACCACAGGCACGCGCACCACGTGGAACCAGACCGGCGAGCCGCCCCGGCGCAGGCGCACCTCGCGGTCGCTGGGCCGGCCAGCGGCCAGCACGCGGCTGTTTTCCTCGTGCATGGCTTGGCCCTCGTCCTCGGGGAAGACGTCGCGGTCGCTGGTCCCCACGATTTCTTCGCTGGTCAGGCCCAGGAAATTGGCGAAAGCCCGGTTGACGGCCAGATAGCGGGCGTTTTCGTCAACCAGGCAGACGAGGTCCGGGGTGGCGTCGAGGATGGTGCGCAGCAGCCGCTCCTGGCGCGACAGCACGCGCTCGGCCCGGCGCAGTTCGTCGAGGTGGGTTTTCAGCGACACGGCCATGACGTCGAAGGTTTCGGCCAGATCCTGGATCTCGTCGCCTTTCTGCTCACGGTAGACCGGGCAGTCCCGGCAGGACTCGGGGCCCTCGCCGCGCTGGTCCGGGGAGGCGGTGAGCCAGCAGCGCCGACGGTTGTCGCCGTAGGCGGGGCAGCGGGTCTTGTCGCAGTCGAGCATGACCGAGCAGGAGCGGGCCGCGTCCGGGCCGGCCCTGGGGTCGAGGTTGCCGCGCACCACTTCTTCGGCGTGGCGCTTGAGACGGTTGATGCGCTCGGTGACGCGCCGGGCGAACAGCGTGGACGGAGCCAGGGCGGCCACCATGGCGGCGGCGGAATAAAAGACGATCATGAGCGCCAGTCGGTCGGCGGCGGCCTCGGCCTTGGTGCGCGACAGCCCGATGCGGGCCGTGCCGAAGGGCGTGCCGACGATGGTCACGGGCGCGGCGAAGTCGTCGATGAACTCCCTGCCGGTGTCCAGGAGCCGGATGTGGGGCTTGGGGCCGTCCGGGGCGTTGACCTCGGCCAGCTCCACGGGAAAGCCGCCGCTGAAGGTGTGGACCAGGACGCTGCCCTGGCGGTCGAGGATGAAGGCGTAGCTGATGTCGTCGACCTTTTTGAGCTCATCGACCATGTTCTTCATGCGCAACAGGTCCATGGAGAGCATGGCGTCGGAGACCCGCATGGCCAGGTTGTCGGACAGGACCAACCCGCGCTTGCGGGTTTCGGTTTGCAGGGATTCGGCGGCGGCCCGCCAGGTGAGGTAGGCCAGGGGGATGGCGATGAGCCCGACGATGAGCACGATGCCGCAGTTGATTTTCGTGCGAAAGCTAAGGGCCGACAGGCGCGGGATCATTCCTCGCCTCCGGGCAGGGCGTCGAGGCCGAGTTTTTCGGCCAGCCGGCGCACGGAATCGTAGTCAGCGTCCACGGCGGGAATGATGCCGCGCATGCCGGCGGCGGACAGGATGGCGGCGTCGTCGGGCCGGTCGTAGCGCAGGGCAAACATGGCCCGGGCGATCTTCTCGACGATTTCGGGCGAAAACCCGGCCCGGGCGCAGTAGACCCAGCCGGGATAGGACTTGCTTTCGGCCAGGATGCGAATCTGGCTCAGGTCGATGCGGCCGCGCAGGATCTCCAGGGTGCCGTCGCGCACCGAGCCGATGTCGCAGGCTCCGGCGAAAACGGCCAGCACGACTTTTTCCTGTTTGCCGCCCGGCCCCGGGGCAAAGGTGATCTCGGCGAAGTCCGAACGGCGGATGCCGTTGTCGAAAAACTCGCCCAGGGCGTAGATGTAGCCGCCGGCCGAGGACTGGTCCACGGCCATCCAGCGCTTGCCCCGGCAGTCGGCCAGGGTGTTGATGGCCTTGTTGTCGCGGCGGCAGATGATCTGGCTTCTGAAATCGGGTTTGCCCGAGGGTTCGATGATGCGGGCAAAGGCCCAGGCTCCGGCGGCGGCCATACGGATGTAGGCGAAGGGATTGGAAAAAGAAATGTCGATTTCGCCGCGCTCGACCATGCGCACGTGTTCCTCGAAGGTGTCGGGGAAGACCTGTCGCAGGGGGACGGCGGTGGCCCGGCCGATGTAGTCGAGCAGCAGACGGTGGCGTTCGTAGGAGACGGTGTGGGCGTACTGCGGGAGGTAGGCGTAGGTGACGGCCCGGGGGAGCTGGCGCAACACGGGCTCCTCGCGACGGGTAAGGTCCACGCGCACGGCGTCCTCGTCCCGGCCGCAGGCGGCGAGAAACGGCAGGCAAAGTCCCGCCAGCAAAACGTCGCGTCGCCGCATCCATTTCCCTCCCGGGCAGGGAGGATACGTCAGTTCGGGCCGGGAGGAAAGCGGGTCGTTACGCCCCGGTCCGGCCGCGGCGGACGGCGCGGGCGCGTTTGAGGCGTCCTAGGCCCCATTGGGCGGCCAGGTAGGCGGGGATGAAAAAGACGGCCGGTCCGGCGGACTCGCCGACCAGGGGCAGGGGGACGCCGGAAAAGCGCCAGGTGGACCAGGCCAGGACCATGAGCGCCGGCCAAATGAGCGCGGCGGCCCGGCCGGCGGCCAGGGCCATGGCGTTGCCGTAGGCCTCCTGGGCCAGATGGTTGGCGGCCAGGTAGGTTTCGCGGTCCTTGACGGCCAGGGCCGAAATGGAAAGCTCCTGGTGGCGTTTGATTTCCGCTTCCTGGCGGTTGCGCTTGGCCCGCTGGACCCGGTCCACGGCGGCGGCGCAGGCCCGGCCGAGAAGCGCCGCGCCCAGGGCCGTGGCCAGGATTCCGCAGGCAAAGCCGGCCCGGGCGTCGTCCACCAGCCGGAACGGGGCGATCAAGACGGCGTCGAGGGCGAGAAAGGCATGCAGGAAAAAGTCGTTCATAGGCAAAAAAGCTCCCCGCCCCAGGTAGCCGGGACGGGGAGCCGTGTCCAGGGAATCCGAGAGATTTCTACACGCCCGGAATCTTGTAGTTGAAGAAGCCGGCCAGCAGGTAGCCCACGCCGACGTAGACGGACAGCACGATGAACAGGCGCTTGAGCCACACGTCGGAGAAGTACTTGGAGGTCATGGGGCCGACAAAGGAACCCACGGCGATGCCGAGCATTTCCAGGCCGATGAAGTGCCACTCGATGGGGGTGCCCTTCATGAGCAGGGTGATGATGCTCGTGACCATGCTGACCAAAACGGCCAGGGCCGAGGTGCCGGCGGCCAGGTACATGGGCAGCTGGGTGACGCTGGTGAGGAAGGGCACCAGCAGGAAGCCGCCGCCGACGCCGAGGAAGGCGGCCACGGCCGAGATGACGATGCCGCCCAGGAACGGGATCAGCGGGTTGAACTGGAAGGGCACGCCGTAGAAGGTAAAGGCGCACTTGGAGATGGAGAAGTGGTTGATGTGCAGGCCGACGTTTTTGGGGTCAACGGATTCGCCCGAGGCCTGCTTCTTGGCGGCGTCCTCAAAGGCCTTGGCGGCCTTTTTGGCGGTCTGCTTCTTGGCCTGGCCGGCCGGGGTGGTCTCGTAGAGGAGCCAGCCGCCCAGCAGCAGGACAAAGAGGCCAAAGTAGCCCTGGTAGGACTTGAAATCGAGCTTACCGGCCGAAAGTTCCTGGGCCAGCCAGGCGCCGATGAGCGAACCCAGGCCCAAGGTGACGGCCAGGGGCACGACCAGGCGCTTCATCTTGAGGTAGTTAAACGAGCTGATGGCGGCGGAAAGACCGACCAGGAACTGGTTGGAGGCCTTGATGGAGTCGGTGATGATCTTGCCGAGGTCCGGCGCGGTTTTCTTGAAGCTGCCGGCATAGGCGCCGAAGCCGAAGACGCTCATGTGCCCGACGCCGGCCATGACGCCGCCAAAGGCGCCCACGGTGGAGAAGATCCAGCCGACCCACACGGCCCAACAGAAAGCCAGGATGGGGTTGACCACCGGGGAGCCGGGAATGCCCAGGAACCCTTTGGGGGCGTTAGGATCGGCCGGAATCTGACCGGGCTGGTCGCCGATGGGGGCTTTGGCGATGGCGTCGGAGAGTTTGTCGGCGAAAGCCGGCTCGAACCACAGGGCGATGGCCACGATGGCCAAAAGCCCCACAGGCAGGGTCCATTTCCAGTTTTTCACGTCGGGCCTCCTTGTCGTTGGCGGCGAACTGCGTCGCGGGGTGAAATACGGCGGCCGGGTGGCCGCATAAGCCTTGTTGCCGCTGGCGGGGAGACGCGAAGCCTGCCGCCGCACCGCTGGCCGGAATGCTGACGGCTTCGCCGCGACACGCCATGCGGTTCAGGAGGGCTGCATCGGACGTGTCGCGGCAAGGCCGCATCAGCATTGGGCCAAGCCTTGCCGGCCCGTTGCCGGGCCGCGAGGCTTTTGTCGCAGCATAGACCATTACAGCCTCGTCATGTCAAGAAACTCCTGCTATTATACTGTTTTTCACAATGAAGAGCGAAAAGGGCGATGCAGGGGGCCGGCCGGAGAGGAAACTTTGTGATAATTTTCACAAAGTCAGGCCGTAAAAAAGGGCGTCGCCGGAATCGGCGCGCCCTTGGCGCCGGGCCAGAGCCCGTCGCCATCTTCATGCACCTTTTCGTCGGCCCTGGCAAGGCCGAATCACGGCGGCCCGAACAGGTCCGAAACACGGTCTGCTACCCTTTGACCCGGACAAGGCTTGGCGCTATATGCGGCCAGCTTCGGCGACAACGCCGGGGCATGTCGTCGCCTGCGGAGGCCTGGTCCCATGCTGCCTTTTTTCCGTCCCAAAAATGACAAGGATATCGGCGATAAGCTCGTCGGGAAACAGAAAAAATACCGGCTGGCCCGCAACGGGTCGGCCGTGGCCGTCACGGGAACGCTGCTGGCGTATTATCGCCGCGACGTGCTGCCCGACGGGCTCATGCCGCCGTCAGGCGGGCGGGTGGAGCTTTTCGCCGTCATCCGCACCCAGGCCGGCCGGTTTTTCTGCTACTACATCGTCACCTACCCCGAAACCGAGGACATCGCCGGCCGCCAGGAATACGCCCATGTGTGCGCCGATTTCGAGGCGGTGCGGGCCTTTCTCGGGGCCATGGCCTATCCGGGCAAGGGCAAGTTCGTGCCGGCGCTTTTGGCCGCGGCCCAGCACACGCTGGAGATCCTGGCCGGGGGCGGCAAAGTGAAAAAGGCCGCCAAGGCCGCCGTTACGGTTGCGCCGGAGGCCGAAAGCGCGGCCGGCGAGCCGACCGGGGAACCGGCTGCCGTCGCTGCCGCCGATGAGACGCCTTCGCCCCAGGCGGCCGAAGCGGCCCAAACGCCGGCCCCGGCGGCAGGCGTCGGTACCGCCGGCGAAACCGAGGCCGGCGACGAGGAAGACGTTTCGGCGGCCCTGGCCCGACTCGTGGCCAGGGCTCGCGCGGACATCGCCAAAGAGGCCGAGGCCCAAAAGCGGTCCGCCGCCGCCCAGGCCGATGCGGACATGGCCGAAGAGGCCTTGGCCGTCGCAGAGCCGGCCGAGGGCGATAATCCGCTTGCCGCCGCCCAGGCGTTCAGCGGGGCGGTTGCCTCGTCGCCCGCAGCCGCAGCCGCGACCCAGGAACCGGCTTCCCCGGACGCGCCCCAAGCCCCCGCCGGCGTCCAGACCGCCGGCCGTCTGGTATCGGTGGCGGATATGCTGGCCGACGCGCCGTTCGCGGGCGGCAAGAAGTCGAAGAAAGCCTCGAAGCGCGCTTGATCGAATAAATGACGCGGGCCGGTCGGGGGCGGCAACGGCGGGCTAGAACCGCCGGTCAAGCAGCTGGCGCAGCACTTCCTCGTCGTCGGCGGTGTCCAGGCCGGCCAGCTCCTGTTTGAGCCCGGCCAGAGCCGCCCGCTCCACGGCGATATGGGCGGCCAGGGCCTCGCGCCGTTCCCGGATGGCGGTGAGGAGCGTCGCCTTGCGGGCGTTGGCCGAGCCTAGCCGCTGCCGGACCACCTCGGCCAGGCGGCGGAAGATGCGGATGAGGAAATCCTCGCGCTCGGGGCTTTGCAGAAAATCCACATAGCCCATGTCCACCACCAGGCAGTCGCAGGGCGTTTGCGCTGTCACCGTGGCCGTGCGGCCCTTGCCAAGAACAAAGCTCATCTCGCCAAATATCGTACCGGCCGCATCGAGGTCGGCGACGTGTTTTCCGGCCCGGACCACGGCCACCTGGCCGCGCAGCAACACGAAAAACGTCTTTTCGTAATTGCCTTCCTCGACAATGGCTTCGCCCGAGGCAAAGCGGGCCAGCCGCACCGCCCCGACCCGCAACAGCAGATCGAGGTCCTCGTCCGCGAAATCCGCCCACAGGGGCAGTTTGCGCATCAGCCCCAAAAGCGCCCCTGCGTCGGCCGGCTCAATACGCTGCACGTTTTGTCCTTGTTGTTGCCGTCACGGCAACGCCGTGAAAAATCAGTCCTTCATACTCTCGCTTCACCACCGCCGCGCCGCCCGTCCCTTTAATCCCATTTGGGGGGTCCGGGGGCCTCAGGCCCCCGGCCGCCGGAGGCATTCTTCTCCTCCTCCACCTCCGCCCGGCCGGCCTCGGCGGCCAGGGCGGGGCGGTCGTGGAGGGCCACGTCGCGGCCGTTGACGGTGACCAGGCCCGCCTCGGCCAGTCTGCGGAAGGCGCGGGAGAGCGCCTCGGGCGTGGCTCCGACGATCTTGGCCAGTTCGCGGTGGCTGATGGCCAGGCGGATGGGGCCTGTGCCCGGGGAGCGGTCCGCTTCGTGGAGCAGAAAGCCGGCCAGCCGGCCGGTGAGCGGCAAAAGCGCCAACGCTTCGACCATGGCCTGGGTCTGCTTGAGGCGGCGGCACATGAGCCGCAGCAGATCAAAAAGCACTTCCGGGTCTTCCCTGGCCGCCGCCGCCAGGGTCCGGGCCGGAAAGGCCAGCACCCGCGTGTCGTCCAGGGCGGCGGCAAAGGCCGGGAACTCGCCGGCTTCCACCAGCGAACACAGGCAGAACGGTTCGCCGGGACCTAAAATATAGAGCGTCTGCTCCCGGCCGTCCGGGCCGATCTGGTAGAGCTTGGCCCGGCCCGAGGCCACCAGATAAAAAGCTTCGCCGGCGTCGGATCGGGCGGCGATGAGCTCTCCAGGCCCGTGGCGCGAGACCATGGCCCCGGCTGCCATCCGGGCCAGCCTTTCCTCGGGCATGCCGCCGAAAAACGGCAGCGACCGCAACAACACCATCCGCTCGACCTGCTCCATTATTTTCCCCTGTTCAACCGCCACAGTGGCGGTGAGCGCAGGCTCGCGTCAAGCCGCAAAATCGCGCCGCGTTGATCCACATCAATGCGCCCGGCTCCGTCCATGGGCTAAGCCTCAAGGCGTCCGGTCCGCCGGAAAGGAGCACCATCCCATGAACAGACGCGCCTTCCTCAAATCCCTGGGCACGGCCATGGCCGCCGCCCCCGTGGCCGCGCCGCTTCTGGCCCGCGACGCCGCCGCCGCCTCGGGCGAACAGTTGGCCACGCTTTTCGACCTCTCCAAATGCATCGGCTGCGGGGCCTGCGTGGCCGCCTGCCGCGCCGCCCATGCCGCCGATTACCCCAATCCCCAAAAGCCGTTCCCCAAAATGTACCCGGAGCGCGCCAAGGTCGAGGATTTCTCGGACAAGCGCGACGTCGACGACCGTCTGACGCCGTACAACTGGCTGTTCATCCAGACCGTCACGGTGACGCGAAACGGCAAGGCCATAAGCCTCAACATCCCCCGGCGCTGCATGCACTGCGTGCATCCGCCCTGCGCCGAGCTGTGCCCCTGGGGTTCGGCTGTGCGCCACGACGACGGCGCGGTGGCCATCGACGCCAACATCTGCCTGGGCGGGGCCAAGTGCCGCGACGTCTGTCCCTGGCATATCCCCCAACGCCAGACGGGCGTGGGGCTGTACCTCGACCTCCTGCCGGCCTTTGCCGGCAACGGCGTCATGTACAAGTGCGACCGCTGCCATGGGCGCGTGGCCGCCGGCGGCAAGCCCGCCTGCATCGAGGCCTGTCCCAACGATGTTCAGACCATCGGGCCGCGCCGTGAAATCATCGCCGCTGCCCATGACCTGGCCCGCCAGACCGGCGGTTTCCTCTACGGCGAAACCGAAAACGGCGGCACCAACACCCTCTACGTCTCGCCCATTCCCTTCGAAGAACTCCACGCCGCCCTGCAACCCAGCCCGGGCAATCCCGGCTTGCAGGCCGCCGCCGACGTCATGGGCAAAGAGAAAAATCTGGCCACGGCCGTGCTGCTGGCTCCCTTGGCCGGCATCGCCGCCGGCATCCTGCGGGTGGCCAACCGGGCCAGAAAGGCCGCCAAGGAGGACGATCATGCCTAAGCCGTTGT
This sequence comes from Solidesulfovibrio carbinolicus, assembly GCF_004135975.1. Taxonomy (NCBI): domain Bacteria; kingdom Pseudomonadati; phylum Thermodesulfobacteriota; class Desulfovibrionia; order Desulfovibrionales; family Desulfovibrionaceae; genus Solidesulfovibrio; species Solidesulfovibrio carbinolicus. The sequence continues at coordinate 755,670 of NZ_CP026538.1, forward strand.
TCCCGGTCTGGCAAAAACGCCTGACCCTTATCGCCGCTCTTGGATTGGCGCTGACCGGCATGGGCCAAATGCCCATCTTCTCACGCTACTACATCGCCGATCTGCCGGGCCTGGGCTGGCTCGGCAACTACCAGATCACCGCCGCCCTGCACCTCGCCCTGGGCGCGGCGCTGGTTTTTCTCCTGACCAGCTACGCCGCCTCGTGGCTGGCCGCCGGCGCAGCCCGACCCACGCTGACCACGGCCGGCAAATGGCGCGTGGCGCTTTACGGCGCGGTGGCGCTGACCGGCGTCGTGCGAGTGCTGCAAAACGGGTCCTGGGCCATGGTCGGACCCATGAACGTGCGCTATTTGGATTGGCTGCATCTGGCGCTGGCCATGGGACTGCTGGTGTTCGCCATGGCGGCGGGCCGTAAGGGGGCGGTGGCTGCCAGGAGGTAAGCGTGCCTCCGGCGGCCAAAGGGGGTGACCCCCTTTGGAAACCCCGAATGGGGATGGTAAGGGAAGGGGCCGCAGCGGCGAGCGGAGGTGCCTGAAGCGCTTTGAGCGCTGACGCGCTTGGCGGCTGCGCCGCGTGGGTCGTTGGAATTTCGCGGGCTTCGATGCGCCCGGCTGTCGCCGGGTGCTCGAAGCCCGCGAAATTCCAACGACCCGGTTCGCCAGGGGCTACCCGGCACGGGAGAGATGGGGACTGCGCTTGAACCAACCAGCTGTCAGCGGGGAGGGGGCGGCGTTCTGGGTTAGTCGCCGGGGCCGGCTTGCAGGATGCGGCGCAGGGTGTCCTTGGTGATGTCGAGTTCGCGGCAGGCGGCCATGGTTTTGCCGTTGTGCCGGGCCATCGCGGCCTTGGCGGCGTGGTATTTGGCGGCCCGCAGGGTGGTTGGAGCGTTGGCGGAAGACGCGGCGGGAGTGTTGGCTTTGGGCAGCAGATAGTCGGGCAGATGTTCGGGAGTGATGCGGCCGGCGGAGCACAGGATGCAGGCGTATTCGATGATGTTTTGAAGCTCGCGGACATTGCCGGGGTAGTCGTGGCGCAAAAGCGTCCGGGTGGCGGTGTCGGACAGGCCGGTGACGGCTTTTTGGCCGATGAGGTTTTGGCGTTCGATAAAGGCGTGGGCCAGCAGCGGGATGTCTTCGGGCCGGGAGCGCAGGGGCGGCAGGGCCATGCGGGCGACGCTTAGGCGGTAGAAAAGGTCGCGCCGGAAGGTTCCTTCGGCGATCATGGCTTCGAGGTCGCGGTTGGTGGCGGCGACGATGCGGGCGTTGGTGGTGGTGGACGTGTCGGATCCCAGCGGTTCGTAGGCGTGTTCCTGGAGCACGCGCAGGAGCTTGACTTGCAGGGGCAAGGGCAGCTCGCCGATTTCGTCGAGGAACAGCGTGCCGCCCTGGGCCATGGCAAAGCGGCCTTTGCGGTCGGTCTTGGCGTCGGTGAACGCGCCGCGCACATGGCCGAAGAGTTCCGATTCCAGCAATTGGCCGGGGATGGCCCCGCAGTTGACGGCCACGAAGGGGCCTTTGGCGGCAGGGCTCAGGTTGTGTATGGCCCGGGCGAAGAGTTCCTTGCCGACGCCGGATTCGCCGAGCACAAGGACGGCCGCGCCGGATTCGGCGATGGGCGGCAGCAGATCGAGGGTGTGGGCCAAGGCCTTGTTTTTGGTGAGGATGTCCTCAACCGTGCGCACGCCTTCGAGTTCCTTGCGCAACCGGCTTAAATCCGAAATGTCGCGGAAGCTCTCAACGCCGCCGACGATGCGGCCGGCTGCGTCGCGCAGGGGCGCGGCGCTGATGCTGACCGGCACTTTGACGCCGTCGGGGCGCACGATGAAGATGGACTGGTTTTGCAGGGTGTCGTCGTTGTCGATGCAGTGGCCCAGGGCGCAGGCCCCGTCGCACAGGCTGGAATGGAAGACCTCCCAGCATTTGCGCCCCAGGGCCTGCTCGGGGGCGATGCCGGCGATGGCTCCGGCGGCGCGGTTAAACGACGTGATGGTGAAGTCGGCGTCCACGGTGAAGACGCCGTCGGCCAGGGATTCCATGATGGATTCGCATAAAATGTCGCGAGGGAGCGCCATGCTTGCCGCCTTGTTGCTGGTCCAGGGAATGTAACCGAGGTCGTCGTTGCTGTCCAAGGGCCTAAAAGCAATTGACTTTATTTCGTCCTGGCCGGATAGAGCGGGAAAGCGGCCGACCCTGACGGGCGGCCTGGGGAGGAGACGCGATGGAGGGTGGCAAAAAGCCCATGCTGATGATCGGCACGCCGGCCTACAGCGGCCAGGTGACGGTGGCGTATTTGCGGGCGGTGGTGTCGTGCATCGGCTTTCTGGACAGCCAGGGCATCAAGACGGGGATGTTGACCCCGTCCCAGGAGAGCCTCATTCCCCGGGCGCGCAACCTGATCGCCAACGAGTTTTTGCGGCTCAAGGAATATACCCACTTGCTGTTTATCGACGCGGACATCGGCTTTTCGCCGGAACTGCCGCTGAAGTACCTCGAAGCCGACAAGGACGTGGTCTGCGGCATCTACCCGGTCAAGTACCTGGACATCGACAAGCTGCGCTGCATCGACAACAAGGTGCTGTCCCGGGTGGCGGCCGGCGCGTCCATGCACTATGCGGTCAAGCTCAAGCCGGGCGGGCGGCCCGAGCCGGTGACGGGGCTTTTGCCGGTGGAGTACGGCGCCACAGGCTTCATGATGATCAAGCGCGAGACCCTGGAACGCATGGCCGCGCATTATCCCGAGCTTGGCTATGATTATTCCCATACCAACGACGACAACATCAACAACGTGGCCTTTTTCGACACGGCCATTGATGTGGAAAACCGGGAGTATCTGCCTGAGGATTATGCCTTTTGCAAACGGTGGACCGACATGGGCGGCGAGATTTTCGCCGATGTGCACAGCGTGTTCACCCATGTCGGGTCGTTTGAGTTTACGGGCAACTTCACGGCTTTTCTGACGCATCTGGGCGCTGGGGGCGAGGAGTAGGGCGACAACATCCGAGGCTTCAAGGAGGAGCTGCCATGCAGAAGGTGTTTTTCCTGGTGTCGTGCGGACCCGACGAGCAATCCAAGGCCACCAGGGCCTTTCAGTTCGCCAAGCTGGCGGCCGAACGCGGCGCGCTGGCCGGCATGTTGCTCGTGGACGACGCGGTTTATCTGGCCAAGCCCGAGATTGCCGAACGGGTGCGGGCCGTCACCGGCGACAGCCTGGCCGACCATGCCGGCTGGCTGCGCGAGAAGGCCAAGGGCCTGCCGTTTTACGTCTGCACGCCGTGCTGCCACGCCCGGGGCCTTGCGGCCGAGGAGCTTGACCCCATGTGGGTTCTGGGCACGGGCGGTCAGGCCATGGACCTCCTGGTCCAGGACGGGGTGAGCTGCTTGTCTTTTTAGCGTTGCCAACACCTTGGATTGTTACTTGTCTTTTGGAGCCGGTTTGGTCCGGCTCCTTTTTTTTGCGCGATTGAGCAAATTAAGGCCGTCAGGCCTTGACCCGCTGCGAAGAACGCTTATTTTGCTCATATGAGCATTACAAAGGAGACGAACATGCCCCGTCATCGCCAACATCGTCGGGTGGCGGCCGTGCCGACGGCCACGTTTTTCAAGCCCCAGGGCGCATCCCTTCGGGAAACCGAAGAGGTGGTGTTGCCGGTGGAAGGGCTGGAAGCCCTGCGCCTGGCCGATCTGGAAGGCCTGTGCGCCGAGACGGCGGCCGAAGCCATGGGTGTTTCGCGACATACATTTGGGCGGGTGTTGGCCCAGGCGCGTCGCGCCGCGGCCACGGCCCTGGTCGGCGGGCTGGCCCTTCGCATCGAGGGCGGCAGTTACCGTTTGGCTGGAGATGGCCCGCGCAACCCTGAAAACGAACGGACGGGACCGGCCGGTTACGGCGTAGACGGCCCCGTCGAGGAGGACACGGACATGCAAGGACAAGGACAAGGCGGCCGTTGCGGCCGGGGCGGCCAGGGACGCAGCGGGTTGGGCGGACGTGGCGGCCAGGGACAAGGCGGCCAGGGACAAGGCGGCCAGGGACAAGGCGGCCAGGGCGGGCCGGGCCGGGGCCGTGGCTTGGGCCAAGGGCAGGGGCGTGGAACCGGTCGCGGACGTGGACAGGCGGCGGCCTTTGCCTCGACACCGGAGACGGCGGCCGGCGAGGAGCCGATTGGGCAGAAGTCCCTGGAGCGACTGTGCCCGGCCTGCGGCGCGTCTTCCACTGGCGCGTTTTGCCCGGGCTGCGGCGCGGCCATGGACGCCTAACAGCAACATCACTCTACGATAAGGAGCAAACCTATGGCAGGTCATGACGGTACGGGGCCTTTGGGCCAGGGAAGCCGTACAGGGCGCGGACGTGGATATTGCGGCGGCGGGCAACAGGTTCAGGACCGTGCGAACCAGGGAAATGGCCGGCATGGCTGCCGAGGCGGCAATGCCGGCAGGCAGGGGCAGGGACTGCGGCATAGGCGCGGACGTTGCGCTGGCGGCATCAAGCCTTTGGGCGGCTCTGGCTGCGACGCTGCCGCCGAGTGACGTCAGGCGTCCCGAGCCTGGACAACAGACCGGCCGGTCGGCACGTGCTGCGAGCACATGCCGACCGGCCGGTTTGTTTGTATCCGGTGAGGCTGCCCGCACCGCAGTTGCGGTTGGAATGCAACCAAGCCTGACTGGCGTTCATGGAAAAAGTCTGCTAACACGGAAATCATTGTGGAAAATTTACCCCGTAGCTCTTTGTTGCCTGCGCGGCTTTTGAAGAACGACGGATCGAGGAAGGAACGTTGAGGTTTTTTGTCCGATCGGAGTCGTTGTGAAGTATTTCAGAAGATTGGCTTTGGTGGTCAATATCTTATTGGCGGCCGCCATACATGGTTATACTGTCTACTATATCTATGAGCACCAAGGGCAAGCCTGGGCTATCGCCGGCCTGGCCCTTCCCGTTATTGCCGAATTAGCCATGTGCTTCGTCTCCGTCTACGATTATGATGCGGTATTCAATCCGTATACCATCGTTTTTTTTTCCTACCTTATTGTTGGCTTTGCCGTACGTTATGCTTTGGATGACCTATGCCTCGCTCTTGCCAACCGAAAAGCCCGGGATGACACGGCGGATGCGGAAAATTCACTGATTCTTGAAGCAGTCCAAGCGGCTGAGAGCGGCGACTACAAGCTTTCCTGCCGCAAATTCCTGGCGGTCTTGCGGCACAACCACACCAATGGCACGGCTTGTTTCGGCGTAGGTACGAGCCTGCTGATGCAAGGCAAGGGGCAATTGGCCCTGCCCTACATTGAAAAGGCAGCCTTTTTGGGTTGCGTCGAAGCCAGAAATTATCTCAACAGCCTCGGCATGAATCGCCCCAAGGCTGTTTAGCCAGCCTGTGGAGCGGGGCCATGGGATGTGTATTTTGGCGCAACGGTGACAGTCGCTCAACTTCCAGCCCTGCTGTTTGGGTGTGAGCGTCCACGATAATCAGCAATGCAAAATGGCCCGGGAGTGATGCTCCCGGGCCGTTTGTCCGCGGGGGTCTTGTCCCTTGATTGTTTGATCTTCCGTCGAGCAGCGTCCCTTGCAAGGGCTCCGTTGGGCGCGTCAGCCAAAGACCACTAGCCCAGATTCGCCCCATCGACCACGGCAGCGCTCAGTTCGGCTTCGGCCACCACGACGCCGGCCACGGAAGCTTCCGCCCGCATCTTGCACAAGGTCATGCGGCGCTTGAGGTCAAAACAGCGCAAAACAAGTTGATCGCCCGGCACGACCGGCTTGCGGAACTTGGCTTTTTCCACGCCCGTGAACATGAAGATGCGCTCGCCCAAGGGGCCTTCCAGGGATTTCGACACCAACACGCCGCCGGCCTGGGCCAGGGCTTCCAGAATGAGCATCCCGGGCATCACCGGCAGCCCCGGGAAATGCCCCTGAAAAAACGGTTCGTTGATGGTGACGTTTTTGATCGCCGTGATGGACTGTCCCGGGACATGCTCCACCACCCGATCCACCAGCAGGAAGGGGTAGCGGTGGGGCAACAGCTTCTGGATTTCGGTGATGCCGATCACCGTATTGTTCGTCTCGGCCATGGCGGTCTCCTCATGAGAAAAGGGCCGGGACGCGGCAGCGTCCCGGCCCTGGATTGGCTGGATGGGGTCCCTTATTTGCTCTTGTCGAATTCGGCCTGGATGGCGGCGGTGACGTCGAGCTTGGGATCGAAGTAGGGCACGGAACGGGACTCCAGGATGACGGAGAAGCCGTTTTTCGCGGCGTAATCGCTGACGACCTTCTGCAGGCGGGTCAGCAGGGGCTGCAGCACGGTCTGCTGGGACTGCTGTTCTTCCTGCTGCAGCTTGTTGCGGTCTTCCATGTACTTGCGGGCCTTGGCTTCAAAGTCGGCGGCCTTGGCCTTCATGGCGTCCTGGGACAGGGCCACGCTTTTCTTTTGCAGCTCGTCCTGCATTTTCTTGAGCTCGTCGCCCTGGGCGGCCAAAGACTTTTCCCGAGCTTCGAACTTCGACTTGAGGCTGCCAAGGGCAGATTTGCCGGCGCTGGAGTTGGACAGGGCGTCATCGAGGTTGATGATGCCGATTTTTCCCTGGGCAAACGCCGCAACCGGCATCGCCAACACGGCCATGATAAAGAAAACCCGAACCATAACGCCCATTATTTCGCTCCTTGATCCATTCACGTTTGCGGGGGGCGTTGGCCCCCCGTTGGTCTGTATTCCGAAAGGGCCGGAAACGTGTTCCGGCCTTCGCCCACGTCGCGGACTGCCTAGAAGGTCTGTCCCATGGAGAAGCCGATCTGGGACGGCTGCAGATTGTGTTTGTCGGCGTCGAGACCGTAGCCGTATTCCACCCGGATCAGGCCCAGGGGCGAGTACCAGCGCACGCCGGCGCCCACGGCCCGGTAGAAGTCCCAGCAGACCTGGTCGTATTCGCGCCAGGAGTTGCCGGCGTCGAAGAAGGCCACGCCGAACAGGCCGTTGGACTTGCTGATGGGGAAGATGGTTTCGAAGTTGGTGAAAAACTCCGCCTTGCCGCCGATGCGCTCGCCGGTCCAGGGGTCCTTGGGCGAGATCTTGTCCAGCTCGTAGCCGCGGACGTTGTTGATGCCGCCGAGGTAGAAGCGTTCGTAGACCGGGATGTCGCCGCCGGCGTTGGGCAGGAGCACGCCGGCCTGGCCGCGCCAGTGGAAGACGAGATCCAGGGGCAGCGGGTAGAAGAAGTTGGAGGTGAACATGGGCTTGACGAAGGCGTCGTCGCCGCCGACCACGCCGCCGGCGTATTCCAGCGACAGGGTGTTCTTGGTGCCCTTGGTGGGCTTGGTGGCGCTGTCCACGGTGTCGCGGTCGATGGAGGCGAAGACCGAACTCGACCAGTGCCAGCCGGCGGACTCGGTGATGACGCTCGAAGCCCAGGGGTTGGTGTGGTAGATGTGGTAGTGGTCCAGGCGGTAGTCCCACGACAGGATCGTGTATTCGCCCAAGGGGTAGGCAAAGCGCAGCTTGGCGCCGGAGGTCGATTTCTTGAAGTCGTCGTAGGCGCGGTAGACCTGGTAGATGTCGGCGCCCACGGACAGGTTGGTGTCGTAGACGTAGGGGTTGGTGAACGACAGGATGCCGCGGCTGGACTTGCCGCTGAACATGCCCTGGAACTTGGCGTGGTAGCCCTTGCCGAAGAGGTTTTTCTCCTCGACGGAGCCGCCGAAGAACACGCTGTCGGAGGTGGAATAGCCGGCGCCGAGGCTGATGGAGCCGGTGTTCTTGTCCTTCACCTTGACTTTGATGTCCACTTCGCCCGGGTTGTCGGTGGGCACGGTCTCGATGTCGATCTTTTCGAAGTATTCGAGCTTGTCCAGGCGCTCGTTGGAGCGGCGCAGCTTGGAGCCCGAGAACATGTCGCCGTCGGCCAGCTTGACCTCGCGGCGGATGACGTTGTCGCGGGTCTTGTCGTTGCCCTCGATGGTCACCCGGCGCACATAGACCTTGCGGCCCTTGGCGATCATGTAGGTGATGTCGATGGTCTTGGTGTCGGCGTGCTTTTGCATGTCGACGTCGGCTTCGGCAAAGGCGTAACCGTCGTCGGCGTAGAGTTCGGCCAAGGCGTTCAAATCGTCGCGCACCACCGACCGGTTGAAGTATTCGCCCTTGCCGGAGAGCTCGTCGAGCTTGACCCGGTCCATGAGCTTGGGCTGGTCAAACAGCAGGTCGCCGGAGAAGGCCACGGAACCGACCTTGTAGCGGTCGCCTTCCTCAACCCGGAAGATGACGGTGATGCCGTCGTCGCCGTAGATGACCTCGGGCTGGCCGACCCGGGCGTCAACGAAGCCGCGGTTGGCGTAATAGGATTCCAGGGCGGCGGCGTCGCGCTCCAGCATTTCTTCCTTGAGCACGCCCGAGCCGGTCACCCAGGACCAGAAGTGGCGGGTGGAAGTGGCCAGCTCGTCCTGGAGATCGCCAGCGCTGATCTGCTTGGCCCCTTCGATCTTGACTTCCTTGATATAGAGCTTTTTGGGCTCCTTGATCACGATGTTGAGCCGGGCGATGCGGGGATCGGTCTGTTCCAACTCGTAGGTGACTTCGGTCTTGTAGTAGCCTTTTTTGCTGTAGAGCTCGCGGATCTTGCCGAGGTCGTCGGCCAGGACCTTGAGGTTGAGCACGCCGCCGGCCTTGGTGCTCATGGCTTCCAGGATGTCGTCTTTTTTCACGTCGCCGTTGCCGGTGACGCCGATGGCCTGGATGCGCGGCTTTTCCTTGACCACAAAGGTCAGGCGCTTGCCGCCGGCCACGTTGTCCAGACGCACCTGGACGTCGTCGAAATAGCCCATGTCGAAGAGCTTTTTGACGTCGTCGTTGACGGTCTTGGGATCATAGGCCTGGTTGACCTGGCTTTTGACCTTGAGGATGACCACTTCCTTGTCGAGAATGGAATTGCCTTCGACGTCCACTTCGACAATGCGGTCCGAGCCGCCGCCCGCAGCCGTGGACACGGCCACCAGGGGCTTGATCTTGTCGGCCAGCTGGGCGGCCGCGGCGTCCAGGCCCATCACCGTCGCCGCCGAGGCGAACACGGCCTGGGGCTCCCCACCCCCGACCTTGGCCACCCGGGCGTCGAGGCTCAGCCCCTCGCCGACCTTGGAAATGCTGCCGAAAACGACGTATTCGGCCCGGGCCGCGCCGGCCAGCTTGCGGGCGGCTGCGGCGTCCGGGGCGGCCTTGCCGCCCTCGGCCTGGGCGGTGACGCCCAGGGCCTTGAGCTTTTCAGCCAGAATCGGAGGCAGGCTTCCCTGTACGGAATGCAGGGCGTCGGCAGCGTTGACCGCGAAAGGCACGACCAGCACTTTGCCGGACTGGGCCAGGGCCTGCCCCGCCGCCGCCAACAAGAGTGCGGCGAGCAAAAGCCCTTTAAGACCGATTCGTTTCATTCCGCGCATAGAGTTCTCCACCCTGCAGCTCCAGTCTCCGGCCCATGAGAGCGGCCAGGTTATGGTTGTGGGTAACCACAACCAACGTCATGCCCAGATCGGCGTTGAGGCGGGCGAGCATATCGCCGACCCGGCCGCCTGTGGCTTCGTCAAGATTGCCGGTGGGTTCATCGGCCAACAGAACGGATGGCCGCAACAAGACAGCACGGGCGATAGCCGCCCTCTGCCTCTCTCCCCCGGAAAGGGTTGTTACCCTGTGTTCCACCCTTTCATCAAGTCCCACGAGCGACAAAGATGCCCTGGCCCGCGCAAAAGCTTCTTTTCTTTCCATGCCGGCAATGAGCGCCGGCATGGCCACGTTTTCCAGGGCGGTGAATTCCGGCAGCAGGTGGTGGAACTGGAACACGAAACCGATGTCCCGGTTGCGCAGCGCCGCCGCCTCCACCGGCCCCAGCCCGGCCAAGTCCCGGCCGTTAAACAGGATCTGCCCCGACGTCGGCCGGTCCAAGGCCCCCAAAAGATGCAGCAAGGTGGACTTGCCCGAGCCGGAAGACCCTAAAATCGCCAGCGAATCGCCCTTGGCAATGACGAAATCGAGACCCGAGAGCACCGTCACTTCCTCGGCCGGGCCCTGGTAGACCTTGCGCAGCTGGCGCAGTTCGTAGAGCAGCGGCTCAGTCATGGCGCAGGGCCTCCACGGGACTCAGGCGCGCCGCCTGGCGGGCCGGATACATGGTGGCCAGGAAACACAGGGCCAGGGCCGTGACGCCGATGATGACCATGTCCGACCAATCCAGACGCACCGGCAAGTGGTCCATGGGGTAGACGTCGCCGGGAATCTTGATGAACTGGTATTTTTCCAGGGCCAGGGCCACGCCCAGGCCAAGGGCATAGCCCAGGGCGGTTCCCACGACCCCGATGATGATGCCCTGAAGCATGAAGATCTTGCGGATGGCGGCCGGCGTGGCCCCCATGGACATGAGGATGGCGATGTCGCGGGTTTTTTCCATGACGAGCATGATCAGCGTGGTGATGATGGAAAAGCAGCCCACCACCACGATCATGACGAGAATCACGAACATGGCCGTTTTTTCGAGATGCAGCGCCTTGAACAGGTTGCCGTTCATGTCGATCCAGGTGCGCACGAAAAGCGGCGGTCCGCCCAGCGCCGCCCGGACCTTGGGGGCCAGCGCGTCCACGGCGTCCACGTCGGCGACCTTGAGCTCCAGGCCGGTGGCGATGTCGCGCTTAAATCCCAGAAGTTCCTGGGCGGCCGGGATGGTGACGTAGGCCAGGGTCGAGTCGTATTCGTACATGCCGGATTTGAAAAGCCCGCGCAGCACGAAGGTCTTGACCTTGGGCGAGAATCCGGCGGCGCTTTCCTTGCCGGCCGGGGACATGAGGTTGACCGTCTCGCCGACGATCAGGCCCAGCCGGTCGGCCAGCTCGCGCCCCAGCACGATGCCCGGAAACGGTCCCGGAATTTCCAGGTCGTCCAGGCTGCCGACGATCATTTCCTTGGGCAGGGCCAGCACCTTGCCGGCCGAAGCCGGGTCCACGCCGCGAAGGACCACTCCCTTGACCCCGCGCGCACTGGACAGCATGACTTCGGTATAGACAAAGGGCGTGGCGCCAAGGACTCCGGGCACGGCCTCGGCCTTGCCCATGAGCTCGCGGTAGTCGTGCATGGCTCCGCCGGCCACGGCCGCCACCATGTGGGCGTTGATGCCCAGGATCTTGTCGCGCAGCTCCGTGGAAAAGCCGTGCATCACCCCGACCACGACAATAAGCGAGGCCACGCCAAGGCCCACCCCGAGCACCGAGATGAGCGAGATGACGGAAATAAACGCCTGCTTTTGGCGGGCCGTCAGGTAGCGCCTGGCGACGAAGAGTTCGAAACTCATGACCCCGGCTGGCCCTCGGGGCGCAGCAGCGGAAAGAGAATGACCTCGCGGATGGACGCCTGATCGGTGAGCAGCATGACCAGACGGTCTATGCCGATGCCTTCGCCGGCCGCCGGCGGCATGCCGTACTCCAGGGCCCGGACGTAGTCCTCGTCCATGCGGTGGGCCTCGTCGTCGCCGGCCTCTTTCTCGCGCACCTGATCCTCGAAGCGCTGGCGCTGGTCCACGGGATCGTTGAGCTCGGAAAAGGCGTTGGCCATTTCGCGCCCGGCGATAAACAGCTCGAAGCGGTCGGTGATCTCCGGGTTCTCGGTGTTGCGGCGCGACAGCGGCGAGATTTCCGTGGGGTAATGGTAGATGAAGTGGGGTTGGATGAGCTTGGGCTCGACGAAGATGTCGAAGAGCTTGGCCTGGACCTTGCCGAGCTTGTCGCCCTTGAGCACCTTTTCGCCGCTTTTTTCGACCAGGGCCTTGGCCTTGTCGTAGTCGCGGATGATCTCGGGATCGATGCCGCCCACCTTTTCGATGGACTCGTGGAAGGACAGCCGCGCCCAGCCCGGGGCGAGGTTGATCTCCTGACCCTGGTAGCTGACCGTCTCCGACCCGGTGACGGCCTTGGCCAGGCGGGCAAACAGCCGCTCGGTCAGGTCCATGAGGTCGGTGTACCGGGCATAGGCCCAGTAGAACTCGCACATGGTGAATTCGGGATTGTGCCGGGTGGACACGCCTTCGTTGCGGAAGTTGCGCCCGACCTCGTAGACTTTCTCAAAGCCGCCCACCAGCAGGCGCTTGAGGTACAGTTCCGGGGCGATGCGCATGTACAGGCCCATGTCCAGGGCGTTGTGGTGCGTCACGAACGGCCGGGCCGTGGCCCCGCCGGGGATGGCCTGCATCATGGGCGTTTCCACTTCCATGAAGCCCGATGAGTCGAGGAAGGCGCGCAGTTCCCGGATGATGGTGGTGCGGGCCTTGAAGATCTCCACCGAGCGCGGGGTGACGATGAGGTCCACGTAGCGCTGGCGGTAGCGGGTCTCCACGTCCTTTAAGCCGTGGTACTTCTCGGGCAGGGGCCGCATGGACTTGGTGACCAGGGAGAGCGTGTCGGCATGCAGCGTCAGTTCCCCGGTCTTGGTGCGAAACAGCCGGCCCGTGACGCCGACGATGTCGCCGATGTCGAATTTCTTGAAGACCGCGTAGGCTTCCTGGCCCAGCGTCTCGCGCTCGGCAAAGACCTGGATGCGGCCCGAGGCGTCCTGGATGGTGAAAAAGGCCACCTTGCCAAAGGAACGCAGGGACACGATGCGGCCGGCCAGGCGGAAGATGCGGCCCAGTTCGGCCAGGGCTTCCTCGGTCAGGGGCTCGTGGGCCTCGGCCACCGGGCCGATGTCGTCGCCTTTGGCAAAGTCGTTGGGGTAGAGCGCCACGCCGTCGTCCAGAAGTTGAACGGCCTTGGCGATGCGGTTCTTGAAGACCTCGTTGAGTTCGTCGCGGGCGTCCAGGCTTTCGAGCAGGGGACGGAAATCCTCCACCCGCTTGGACTTGACCGGGAGCTTGTATTCTTTCTTACGTGGCGCGTCGCTGCCCACGGCGGTTCTCCGTTGCTGCATGTCGTTGCCCCGGCCGATACGACCGGACAAGCGCATTTGCCTACGAGAATTAGCGTGCCCCGTCAAGAATGGGCCGGCCGGCCCGCCGCGCCTTGGGCTCTGCGGCGAAGGGTTTTTTCGCTTCGGGAGAATTTCCCCTTGACGGGTCGGCGGGGCAAGTATAAACACCTTTCTCGCCTCAACGATCCCCGGTAGCTCAATTGGCAGAGCGGGTGGCTGTTAACCACTAGGTTGGCGGTTCGAGTCCGTCCCGGGGAGCCAGCAGATTCAGGGAGTCGGTTTAACCACCGGCTCCCTTTTTCTTTGGGCGGCGAATCCTCTCCCGCGCTCTCCCCGCCTTTTCGGATTACAGAGGATGAAACGGGGTGAAGATTGCCCTTGCTCGGAGCGTCTCGCGCCACCTCTCCCGTTTTTAGACCATGGACGCCAAAACCCCTCCCATGCTATGCACGGATGAAAATTGCCCCTGAACAGAGCAAAGTGCATGGGCATGGAGAAATTATGTCGGTCATCCAATGGGACAACGATCTTTGCATCGGGCACGAGTTGATTGACACGCAACATAAACGACTTTTTGAATTGACTGCAAAACTTTACGGCATCGCCGTTGGCAGTGAAGACAAGGCAAACGTAAAGCTGTTGCTTCTTGATCTGTACAAGTATACTCTCTTTCACTTCGATGAAGAAGAAGTGTTGATGCGAATTAACAATTTTCTCTATTACGATGACCATAGGCGCGAGCACGAGAAGTTTGTTTCGACCCTCGACGCCCTTGCTCTTAAAGCGCGAGAAGATGCATCAGTCCTCGATATTGAAATCCTCAATTGGCTTTCGTCGTGGCTTGTGACCCACATATCGATCAAAGATAAAATGCTCGGACAGTGCCTTTTTCGTGACGCTCAGAAGTGAGCCACGGCAACAGCCCACCGCACTGGTCGGGAGGCATGCCTCGGCAGGATGACAAGCCCGGCCCCGCCTGCTGCCGTCATCTCATGGAATGGAGCATCACTGCAGGCCTTGCCGTGGGCTTTCTTGCCCTGGTGGCGGATTTCGTCTTGAGGACCAAATGCCACGATGCCGGCAGTGCGCCCGGCCGGTTCGACTTCGATAGGTACAAGGAAGGCGAACTGTCACAGCGAGGGCATAGCTAAAGATGTTCGAAACAAGAGAGACTTAAAGGACTTTCATGAAAATTGGCGATGCGAAGCGGGCAACCCTGGCAGACAAGATGGCCGAGGCAAAGGACCTGTGCATGGCCCGCCTTCGATCCGTGCCACGCGAAAAACGGGACACTGTCGCCGACGCGATTCTCGCCCTTGCCGATCCCGAATGGTGGGACCGCCGGCAAAAGGGCTTGGATGTTTTCCTGCTTATCCTGGAGTCGCGCAAGGCAGAGGCCATGAAGATCATCCAAGAGGCCACCAAATAGATCGAAGGGCCGCTGGGCTCTCCTGTTAGAAAATCCCGAAGCGTTGGGATTGGGCGCACCTCGGCTGTAGGCTGCTTGGCGGCCTCTGGGAGGACGGATTGGGGGCGATCAAGACCACGTCCGCTGACGGCGGCTTATCGCCCCCCCCCTCTCGTCCCCGGGATCGACGCCAACCCCGCCCAAGGCCTATTCCAGACAACTCGCCAGAACGCAGCAGGGAAGGGCAGCGGGCCTCGCTAATATTGCTTAATGACATGGACCCCGGCCCCTGTTATTGAGGATCATGGAATGGATCTTTATAAGCCTCGCCGTAGGACTCATTGCCTTGGTCGCTATCTTCGCCATAGCCGCCAATAACAATGATGGTGCGACGGGCCCAGGATTTATTGACTTTGATAAATACAAGTCCCAGGAACTTTCCAAACGCGGGTTGTTCGACAAGACCAAATGGTGATGCCCATGGTGCGGCGCTCCTGCCGACCCGGACCGGGGACACATTTTCGCCGCACCTTGGCGTTCGTTGCCGGATGGATATTGCATGCTGTCCAAATCGAGGAGGAATGGCCCTGGGCGCGGGATCAAGCTGTAGGTGTAACTAGCTTGATTTTCATTGAAAATGTCTCGGGCGTTCAGCGTGCCATTTGGCGCGACCCCTGCGAAAGATGAAACAACCTTCCTTCGAAGGACGATTTTCAAAAAAGGCTTTTTGGGTGGTTCCCAGAAAGCCTTTTTCATTTTGACGCCGCCAGCATCACGGCAGGTCTGGCGTTTCTGCCTTTTCTGGGGTGTTCGGATAAGCGCCGGCGCGAAATCGCCAGGCGATGGCGCGGCGCCAGAGGACAGCCGGACAGGGCCGCTGCCTGGGCCGGTGTGCGGATCATTGGCGAGCCGGCGCGGGCGGAAGGAGCCTGCCTGACATCGTAGGCCGGTTGCCCCACGGCACAGCTCCATCACGCCGCAAGCACTGCCGTAGCGCTGCCGGAACCATGTCCGAACGCCCGCCACGACAAACGCCATGGGGCAGCCTAACGTCAGCCGCCGCGCAACCTGCCGCAGTTACGCCGAAGGGGCGGGAAACACCGTTTCCCGCTTAGGCGTTTTCCTCAGACGCATTGCCGCCGGCAATGGCGTTGATGGCTTCTTGCAGGGTCGACAGCGATTCATGCCGCAAGCCGATGACGCCTTTGCTCCCGTCCTCGCGTTCGTAGCGAAGCAGGGCTTTCTGTTCCTTGTGCGAGTAGATGGGTTCGTAAAAAACTGAGATAAAAGCATTTTGGGCGGTGTGGCTGGCCATGGTGATTCTCCAAGCGCAGTGGGGTGCTCCGTCAAATCGACAGATAGCTCCAAAGCGAATCCGCGGGCTACTCTAAATAATTAGGGGGACAGGGTGTTGCGTTGTATCTAATATCTTGTATAGCAATGTAGTATCTGTCAGATGTGCATAATTTCGCTGCAAATGCCCCGGGCTGTTAGCCGGTTGCAACGCTTGAGGGTAAATGGCGGGGTTGGGAGGCCTGTTAAACGAGTGCGGAACTATCTAGTAACAATGCAAAAATTTTTTATTATAATAAACAAGCAAATCAATAACAACTAGCATTAATGACAGTTTATACGTTATTCATGCTTCGATATGCATGTGCGAACAAGGAGGTCGCGCATGCAGATCGAATACAATCCACGAGAGCGTCTGAACGGCGGCGTCTCGTTGGGCTTGCCGTATGAAGCCGCCCAGGACGTCACGGCCAGGGTGTTGCGGACGCAGGACGTCGAGGCCGCCTATCGGTTGCGGCATGAGGTGTTCGCCAAGGAGTTGCGGTGGGTGCCGCTTGCCGACGACGGCCTGGAGCATGATGTCTATGACGTCCAGGCCAAGCATTTTGGCGTGTTTCGGGATCGGAAGATTCTGTCTTACCTGCGCCTGGTGTCGCCGGAGCATCGCTACATGCTGGAAAAGGAATTTCGCGCCCTGGTCTCGCCGGACCACGACATTCGCAAGGCCCCGGACACTCGCGAAGTCTCCCGCTTGTGCGTCAGTTTCGACGAGCGCGGCACGAAGGTGCGGACATCCATCGGCTCGATAGGTGTGTCTATGATGCTCTATCGACAGGTCTACCAATGGTGCATCCCCAACAAGGTCCGCTACCTGTATCTGGTGGTCGAATACAAGGTGCTGCGGCTACTCAAGATGTTCGGCTTTCCCTGCGTGCTGGTCGGTGAGCCGACGCGGATGCCCGACGGCGTGGTGGCGGCGGCGGCGATCATGGACTGGCGGGAATTCGAGGCGAAAAACCTGCTCTCGCGGCCCGAACTGCTGGACTGGTTCAATCAGGATCCAGAATACCGAGGTGGGTTGCTACCGCCACCGCCTGTGGCCTATTCTGAACGTCAAGTTTCTTTATGATGTTGTAGATATGATAATTGACGGTACATTCGCTTATCTGAAGTATGGCTGAAATATCCCAGGAGCTTTTGCCGTGCTTGAGCCAGCTGAGGACTTCCCGCTCGCGGCCGGAGAGCAATTTGCGATTGTGCTGGATCAGGCGCGACTCGATGATTCTCGAAGAGGCCAGGTGCAGATGGGGGACGATGGTCTGCAAAATGGCAATGACGATCGGGTCATATTTCTTGAAATTTCCGGAAAAGGAAAACAAGCTGGCCTGTTTGCAAAAACCGAACGGTCTGGCGCCGTAAGTGTAGCCATGGACCAGGTTGAAGTCCGAGGCCAGGGTGATGAACTCGCGGGCCGGCTTGTGCGCTTTGTAGGTCTGGTCCCAGTATTGCGGGGTAAAAGACGTGAAGTTGCGTTTGACGATGACGTCGATGCCGCTGAAGTTCTTTTCTTTGTAGGTCTGGAGCCACTCGACGGGATAGTTGATGTTGGCCAGTTCGTAGGACTCGACCGCGCCGTCCGGGCTCAGCTTGGCCAGGCCCGAAGTGGACTGGTCGAAGGGCACGATGGTGTTTAAAAGGGCAAATATCTGCTTGTAGTCGGCTTCCGTGCTGCACTCCAGACATTTGACCGTGATGTCGAGCAGGGTAAGCGCGTCAAGTTTGGACAGTCGCGGCAGTTTTCTTGGGCCATCGTTTTGAGACATGTGCGGCGCCGTGTGGTTGAAGCTTCGTTGCCGGTTGGATCGAGACGGTTTCCCTGTTGCAAGGCTTGGCGTTCATGGGCCGGCCACGCCGTCGAGCCGTGGCGTTTGCGCATTGGACAGGCAAACCGCGCGGCAAAACGCAGCGGCCTGCCGGGGGCGGGCGTGCCCTGGGAGTGGGATGCCCGGAGAGGCCAGGGCCTTCAGCTTGGCGTACCCGGACCTGGGTCTGTTGACAAGTCTGTAGAAGAGAGCCTGTGCCGCAAACGCTTTTCGCGTGGCCTTTGCGGGCGGGTGGGATCAGGAAAGGTCGGGGAACGGGGCCAACAGCAGCTCGCCGAGGTCGAAGCCGGTTTCCAGACGGGCGCTGTCGCGCTCCACGGCCTCGATGTTGGCCGCCAGCAGAGCCACCAGCTCGCCGTCGATGCGGCCCCGGGCGGCCTCGTCGCCAAGAATCGACAGCGCCCGCTGCCGGGACAGGGCCGGCTTGTAATGACGGGCCATGGTGATGGCGTCGTAGATATCGACAATGGCGATGATGCGGCTTTGCAGCAAGATGGCCTGGCCGCGCAGGCCGTCGGGGTAGCCCGAGCCGTCCAGACGTTCGTGGTGCTGGGAGATGATGGCGAGCAGTCGGGCCATGTTCTCGGGGAAGGGGATGTGTTGGAGGATGCGCCGGCTTTCCTCGGGATGGCGCTCGATTTCCTTGCGTTCCTCGGGGGTCAGGTTGCCCCGGGCGATGCGCAGGCAGGCGGTTTCGTCCGGTTCGAGCACGGGCAGGGCCCCGTGGGCGGTGTCCAGGCGCAGCTGGCTGATGCTGTCCAGCAGGGCGAGGTCTTCGTCAGTGACGGCGTCGGCGGCGTTGATCCGGGCCAGGTGTTCCGCCTCAGGCCCGTAATCTCGTCCCTGGAGCTGGCCGAGCAGGGCCAGGCGCTGGCCGATGACGGCCATGGTCCCGGCGGACAGGCGGGTGGCCTTGGTGAGCACTTCCTCGCGGATGCCGATCTTGCCCACGTCGTGGAGCAGCCCGGCGTAGAGCAGTTCCTCAAGGTCGCTTGGGGTGAAGGCCACGCCGGCAAAGGCGCCTTCGTCGCGGTGCACGGCCCGGGCCAGGGCCACGCCGAGGCGGGCCACCCGCTGGGAATGGCCCGAGGTGAAGGGGTCCCGGGCGTCAATGGCCGTGGCCAGGGCCTGCATAAGGGAATTGATCAGGGTCTGGACGGACTTGAAATGCAGGGCGTTGTCCAGGGCGATGCCGGCCACGGCGGCCAGGGTGCCGACGTGCTGGAGGTGGCTGGCCTCGAACAGCATGGGGGCCGGCCCGGCCAGGACCAGCATGCCCACGCACTTGTCCGAAGCCGAAAGGGGATAGACCAGCAGGGAGGCCACGTCGGCCTCGCCGGCCCAGCGTTTGTCGGCGGCCAGGTCGTTTATGATTTCGCCCTTGCGGCTGGCGATGATGGCGGCAAAAAGGGCCGAGGCGGCGATGTTGTCCAGCCGGCAGGCAATGGTCTGGCCAAAGCTCACGGCCGGCGCGAAAGGGGCGTCGGCGGCTTCGCGCAAAAACACCATGCCGCAGTCGGCCGGCAGTTCGCCGCGGCGGCATTCGTCCAAAAGCGCCAGGGCGACTTCGCGGGGCCGCAGGGAGGTGTTTAAGCCGGTGGTGGCCCGGTGGAGCAGGGAGACTTCGCGGTATTTGACCAGGGTTTCGGCGGCCAGAGTCCGGCGCAGGGCCTCGCCGTCGATGATGGTTTCCAGGCAGTCGGCGGCGAACCGGGCCGTTGCGGCCAGGGCGGCCTCGCCGGCCGGGTCCGGGGGCGCGCCTCCTGGCGGCGTGCAGGCCAGATAGCCCAGGATCAGGCCGTCCTGGCGCAGGGGGTCGAGCCGATGGACGTTTGCCGGGATGGGATCGGCGGCGTCGATGACCGTGGCGGCCCAACCCGGGCCCAACATGCGGCTGGCCCGGTCGAGCAGGGGGGCCAGGGCCCTTTTTTTGAGCAGTCGCCGCAGCGGCACCATGTCGGCAGATTCCCCGGGCCGCTCAGGGGTCGAGTCCGAGCAGTTCCTTGGCCACCTTGAGCACTTCGTCGGGATCGAAAGGCTTGGTCATGTAGCGGCTGGCCCCGAGTTCCAGGCCTTGGCGGCGGTCGACCTCCTGGCCCTTGGCGGTCAGCAGCACGATGCCGATGCCGGTGGCTTCGGGGTCTTCCTTGACGCGTTGGCAGACCTCATAGCCGTTGAGCTTGGGCATCATGATGTCGAGGAACACGACGTCGGGCTTGCGGGACTTGATGAGTCCCAGACCTTCCTCGCCGTTTTGGGCGGAAAGAATCTCCACGCCATAATCCTCTTCCAGCTCTTCCAGCGTCTGCTCCAGGAGCATACGGATATGGACCTCATCATCGACGATGAGAATCGTTCCGGGCATGACCGTCTCCTTTGGGTGGCGCCAACCAACCCGAATGGTAGTCAATGCCCAAGCCGAAGGCAAGGACACACGGGCATTTGCGCGCAAAAAACCGAAAACGGCGAAGGGTTCGGGCCAGGCGTCAGTGATGGGAGCCGCAGTCCCCGCCGCAGTTGCCGCCTGCCCCGGAAAAATCAAGGCGCGAATGGATGGCGAAACCTTGCGGACCGCAGTCCACGGTGACCGGCGCGGCCTGGTCGCACAGCAGCCGGGCCATGCACAGGGCATGGCCGGCCGCCTCCACGACGACGTCGGCGTCCGTGGCCGAATCCGGGGCAAGGTCGAGCCGGGGGCCGGAGGCGTGCATGAAAGACAAAAAGATGCGGAGTTGCGGCCGGGACGCGCCCGGGAAAAGGCCATCCAGGGCCTGGCGGGCGGCCAGGGTCAGGCGAATGGGAGAATCGGCGGCAGACTCCATGACCGTGACTTACGTTTCGCGACGACAGCTGTCAACCGGCCAGGGAAATTGAAGAAAAAAGGCCGGCTGGAGCCGGCCTGCAAACACGGTTTTTTGGGGGAGGAGCGCGACGATCAGGAACAGGAGCCGCCGCCGCAGCCGCCGGAACCGCCGCCGCAACCCCCGGAGCCGCAGGAGCCGCCGCCAAGCTGCAGGCTTGATTTCACGGTGAATCCGTAGTCGGTCATGTCGATGTCGATGGGGCTGGCCATGGCCGCCAGTTCCTTGTCCACGACAAAGGTGTAACCGTTTAAATCAAAGACGTCGTCGTTGTCCCGGGGCTCGTCCAGGGCCAGGGTCAGGGACGGACCGCAGCAACCGCCCTTGTTGAGATAGACGCGGATGGGCGTTTTTTGTTTGTCGGCAAAGTAGTTGTCCAGTTCGGTCCGGGCCGAATCGCTCAAAGAAACCATGGATACCTCCAGGCGAGAGATGGTTAACGGGTAATCACGCCCCAGGCCATTGTCAAATACGCCTGGCCGATGGAATTTTGGCTGTTCGAAAGAAAAACGTAATGGCTTGGCCGGCGCGGCCAGGGCTGCCGTGTCCCGGCGGCCAAGGCCGTCACCCGCGTTGGCGCAACCATCAGGCCCATAAAAAAGGCCGGCTGTCGCCAGCCGGCCCGGGAAAGCACATCAACCTCGGCGGTTAGACCGAGCAGGAACCGCCGGAACAGGACGAGCCGCAGCCGCTGCCGCCGCCCAGTTCCAGGCTGGAAGTCACCGAAAAGCCCATGTAGGTCATGTCGACCTTCAGCGGGGAAGCCTTCTCGTAAAGCTCCTTCTCGATGACAAAGGTGTATCCGGAAACGTCGAGCACCTCGTCCGCTTCGCGCGGCTCATCCAGAGCCAGCGCCAGTCTCGGACCCGCTCAGCCGCCAGACGACAGGTAAATACGGACCGGGGTCTTTTCCTTGTCGGCGAAATACCCATCCAGCTGGGTCTTTGCCGATTCCGTCAACTCAACCATGGGAACCTCCATAGGACAAGCTCGTTCAATGCAACTAAGCATGACCGATCAGAAAGTCAAATAGGAGCCGCCGCCGGGCCGTCGGGCCGATTGCCAGGGTTTCCTCTTTTAGGCTAGACGGATGCAAAGCCGGACGGGAGTATCGCGTGAGCAAGCACAAAAAAATCATGACCGCCGGCGAGGTGCGCCGCACCCTGGAGCGCCTCGCTTTCGAAATCATCGAACGCCACGATCCGAGCTGCCATCTGGCCATCGTCGGCATCCAACGGCGCGGGGCCGAGCTGGCCACGCGGCTTAAGGCCCTCATCGACGCCCGGGGCCAGTGCGACGTGCCGCTGGGCAAGCTCGACATCAACCTCTACCGCGACGACTGGACCACCCGCGAGGTGCAGCCCCAAGTCGGGCCGTCGGAGATCGCCTTCTCCCTGGCCGAAAAAAACGTCATTCTCGTTGACGACGTACTGTTCTCCGGCCGCACCATCCGGGCCGCCCTGGAAGCGCTGCTCGACTACGGCCGCCCCAAGCGCGTGGAACTGCTCGTGCTCATCGACCGACGCGGCCACCGCGAACTGCCCATCCAGGCCGATTACGTGGGCAAGCGCGTGCACACCGAACCCGGCGAACAGGTGGACGTGGCCGTGGCCGAGCTCGACGGCGAGGACGGCGTGCTGCTCATGGAGTAGATGGAGTAGGGCACTTTTCGGGAACGCAGTACCCCGGCGGAGCCTCTGTACCGTTTCGGGAAGCCATTGCCACGCTTCCGCAAAAGACGTATCCGGCGGTCATATCTTCCTGAGGAGAAAACCGCCATGACGATACTCGCCATTAACGGCAGCCCGCGCAAGAAATGGAACACCGCCCAGGTCCTGCAAAGCGTCCTTGACGGCGCATCAAAGGCCGGCGCGGCCACCAAGCTTGTTCATCTCTACGACTACGACTTCAAGGGCTGCATCAGCTGCTTTGAATGCAAGCGCATCGGCGGCAAGAACTACGGCCGCTGCGCCGTCAAGGACGGCCTGACCCCGCTTCTGGCTGAAGCCGCCGAAGCTGACGCCCTGGTCATCGGCACGCCCGTCTACTTCGGGGCCGAAACCGGCGAAACCCGCTCGTTCATCGAACGGCTGCTGTTCCCCTACCTGACCTACACCCCGGGCTACGCCGCCATCTTCCCGCGCAAGATCCCCACGGCCATGGTCTATACCATGAACGTGCCCGAATCGGTCATGGAAGAGCGCAACTACGGCCACATGACCGGCCTGGCTCAAGGATTTATGAGCCGTACCTTCGGCGCCTGCGAAGTGCTCACCGTCAACGACACCTACCAGTTCGACGACTATTCCAAATACCTCTGCACCGTCTGGGACGCCGAAGCCAAGGCCAAACGCCGCAAGGACGTGTTCCCGCAGGACTTGGCGAAAGCGTTTGCTTTGGGTGAGAGATTGGCGGCGGGGTTTAAAGAGTAGGACGATGGACTATAACAGGTCGGAATAAGAAGAAGAAGCCTCCGGCGGCCAAAGGGGTGACCCCTTTGGAATCCCTCCTGAAGGCGAAACGGGGGTGACGGTGCAACGTCACCCCCGTTAACTCTCGCCTATCAAGGGGGTCCGGGGGGGATTATCCCCCCCGGCCGCCGGAGGCCTCTTTTTCTTCCTCTCCCCTAAGCCTGGCACCGCTTGCAAATAATCTCGGTGCCGATGCCGGAGCGGGTGAACAGTTCCAGGATGATGCAGTTCTCGACGCGGCCGTCGAGGATGTGGGCTTTTTCCACGCCTGCGTCCACGGCTTCCATGCAGCAGCTGACCTTGGGGATCATGCCGCCGACCAGCACGCCCTCAGCCATGGCCTGGGAGGCTTCCTTGATGTCCAGGGACGAGATCAGCGTCTTGTCCTTGTCCAGGACGCCGGAGACGTCGGTGAGAAGCACCAGCCGCTTGGCCCCGAGGGCGGCGGCCACGGCTCCGGCCACGGTGTCGGCGTTGATGTTGTAGGTCTCGCCGTCTTCGTCGACGCCCACCGGCGCGATGACCGGGATGAATCCCTGGGCAAGGAGCGTGGTGATGAGCTGGGTGTTGATGCCGGTCACTTCGCCGACCTTGCCGAGGTCGATGATTTCCGGCGGCGCGTCGCCGCGTTCCAGCACCATTTCGAGCTTGCGGGCGGTGATGAGCCGGCCGTCCTTGCCGGACAGGCCCACGGCCGAGCCGCCCTTGAGGTTGATGAGGTTGACGATGTTCTTGTTGACCTTGCCCACGAGCACCATCTCGACCACGTCCATGGTGGCGTCGTCGGTGACGCGAAGGCCCTGCTTGAACTGGCTTTCGATGTTCAGCAGCTTCAGCATCCGGCCAATCTGCGGGCCGCCGCCGTGGACGATGACGGGATTGATGCCGATGTATTTGAGCAGGATGACGTTGAGGGCGAAGCTTTCCTGGAGCTGTTCATCGACCATGGCGTGGCCGCCGTATTTGATGACCACGGTCTGGCCGTAGAAATTGCGGATGTAGGGCAGGGCTTCCAGCAGCAGATGCGCCTTGGCGTGTTCGCGGTTCATTGTCGCTCCCTGGGAGATTAGAGAATGTACCGGGACAAATCCCGGTCCTCGGCCACGTCGGCGAGCTTTTCGCGCACGTAGGCCGGGTCCACGACCACGGTTTGGCCGCCCTGGTCCGAGGCGGCAAAGGACAGGTCGGATAGAATCTTTTCCATGATGGTGTAAAGCCGCCTGGCTCCGATATTCTCGGTGTCCGCGTTGATGCGCTGGGCGAACTGGGCCACTTCCCGCAGCGCCTCGTCGGTGAATTCCAGGGTCACGTTCTCGGTGGCTAAAAGCGCCTTGTACTGCACGGTGAGCGCGTTTTGCGGCTCGGTGAGGATGCGGTGGAAATCCTCGGCCGTCAGCGCCCGCAATTCCACGCGCAGGGGAAACCGGCCCTGCAGCTCCGGCACGAGATCGGACGGCTTGGAGAAGTGGAACGCG
Source organism: Solidesulfovibrio carbinolicus (assembly GCF_004135975.1). Taxonomy (NCBI): domain Bacteria; kingdom Pseudomonadati; phylum Thermodesulfobacteriota; class Desulfovibrionia; order Desulfovibrionales; family Desulfovibrionaceae; genus Solidesulfovibrio; species Solidesulfovibrio carbinolicus. Next base: position 779,971 of record NZ_CP026538.1, read on the forward strand.
CCGGCGGCAATAAAAAGGATATGGTCGGTCTTCACCATGCCGTACTTGGTGTTGACCACGCAGCCTTCGACCACGGGCAAGAGGTCGCGCTGCACGCCCTCGCGGGACACGTCCGGCCCCTGGCCGCCGCCCTGCCGGCCGCAGATCTTGTCGATCTCGTCGATAAAGATGATGCCGGTCTGTTCCACGCGTTCCCTGGCCGTCTCGGAAACCTTGTCCATGTCCACCAGCCGGTCGGACTCTTCCTGCAGAAGCACGTCGTAGGCCTCGCGCACCCGCATGGTCTTGGTCTTCTTGCGCTGGGGAAAAGCTTTGGAGAACAGGTCCTTGAACTGGCTGCCCATCTCTTCCATGCCCGGCATGGACATGATCTCCACCTGGGGCGAGGGCATGGACACTTCCACGGGCACCATGCGGTCGTCGAGCTTGCCCTCGCGCCACAGCTTGCGCAGCTTGTCGCGGGTGGTCAGGCCTTGTTCGCCGGCCGGTTCGGCCGGGGCCTCGATGGCGGCCGGCATGGGGATGGGGCCGTGGGACGGACGCTGGGATTCGGGCAGCAGCAGATCGAGCAAACGCTCCTCGGCGGCCTTCTCGGCTTTGACCCGCACCCGCTCCAGCTCCTCCTGGCGCACGAGATTGACGCCGATTTCCATGAGGTCGCGGACCATGGATTCCACGTCGCGGCCGACATAGCCGACCTCGGTGAACTTGGTGGCCTCGACCTTGAAAAAGGGCGACCCGGCCAGCCGGGCCAGCCGCCGGGCGATCTCGGTCTTGCCCACGCCGGTGGGACCGATCATGATGATGTTTTTGGGCGCGATCTCGTCGCGCAAGACCGGCTCGATCTGTTGGCGACGCCAGCGGTTGCGCATGGCGATGGCCACCATGCGCTTGGCGTCGCGCTGACCGATGATGTATTTGTCGAGTTCCGAAACGATTTCACGCGGCGTCAGGCTGGCGTGCATGGGTGCTCCTTGGTGCGGCGTCCGCGAAAAGCGCCTTGGCGCTTTCGCCGGTAAGTCACGAAAACCATTCTTCTTCTACTATACGCGATTACGCAGGCTTTTCCAGCGTCTCCACCACCAACTGGTCGTTGGTGTAGACGCACATTTCGGCGGCGATGGCCATGGATTTTTCCACGATCTCCCGGGCCGACAGTTCGGTGTTGCGCAACAGCGCCCGGGCCGCGGCCATGGCGTAGGGGCCGCCGGAACCAATGGCCGCCACGCCGTCGTCCGGCTCGATGACGTCGCCTGTGCCGGACAAAATCAGCACATTGCCGGCGTCGGCCACGATCATCATGGCCTCCAGACGCCGTAAATACTTGTCTTTGCGCCAATCCTTGGCCAGCTCCACCGAGGCGCGCACGAGATTGCCGCCGAATTCCTCCAGCTTGGCCTCGAAACGCTCAAAAAGGGTGAAGGCATCGGCCGTGGCCCCGGCAAAGCCGATGACGACCTTGTCCTTGTACATCCGGCGCACCTTGCGCGCGGTATGTTTGACGGCAATGGCCTGGCCCAACGTCACTTGGCCGTCGCCGGCCACGGCCACGCCGGCCTCGGTCCGCACCGCCACAATCGTCGTTCCACGTAGTTGCATCGTGAGTTTGCCTCCGGCGGCTGGGGGAAGGAACCCTTTTTTGAAAAAAAGGGTTCCTTCCCCCAGACCCCCATCCTCCCCAAAAACTTTCAATGGGGGGGTGTACTTTTCACCAACTATGGGTCGTATCAGCCGAAAATCTTCTCTCGGGCCTGCCGCCCGCCGACCATCCCCCCTCCGCACGACCGTCCCCAGGTCGGGAGTCCGGGGGGCTGAGCCCCCCGCCCGCCGGAGGCATCCTACTCTTCCGCGTTCCCGCCAAATAACGCATCCGCCGCCGAACGCCAGACCCCAAAAGCCGCCTGGCCGTGCAGGTACATGCGTGCTTCCCGCAGTCTTCCGCCCCTTAGCGCCTCGGCCATAACGCCAAGGGCGATGGGCGAGGCCAAGTGGACGGGGTAGCCGTAGACGCCGGTGGACACGGCCGGGAAGGCTATGGTGGCGAGGCCGTTTTCCACGGCGCGGTTGATGGACTCGGCGTAGGCCGAGCGCAGGGCTTCGGGTTCGCCCATCTCGCCGCCGCGCCAGATGGGGCCGACGGTGTGGATGATGTGGCGCGCGGCCAACTCGAAGCCGGGGGTGATGACCGCGCCGCCGGCCGGCAGGCTGCCGATGCGGGCGATGATGTCGCGGCAGGCGGCGGGCAGTTTCGGGCCGGCGGCGCGGTGGATGGCCCCGTCCACGCCGCCGCCGCCGGCCAGGGCCGAGTTGGCGGCGTTGACGATGGCGTCGGCGTCGTCAACGGTGATGTCGCCTTCGATGAGGCGAAGGCTCCCTTGGCCGATGGCGTAGGCGGCGTGTCCGGGCATGGGGAACACCTCCGGGGCGTGGTCTTGGGACGGGCGGTTTCCTGTTGTGATACCGAACGCTGCAAGAAGACCGGCGTGTTTTCGAAGCGTCGCCGGGTTTAGGGCAAGGCGGCGGTCGGCCCCATGACGGCCAATCCGGCGCTGCCCGGCGCAAAGGCCGCCTTGGCGGTGCGGGCGATGTCGTCAGGGGTTACGGCGTCGAGGCAGGCGGCGGTTTCCTCAAGGGGGATGGAGCGGTTGAACAGCAGGATGTTGCGGGCCAGGCGCATCATGCGGTTCTCGGTGGATTCCGCGCCGAGGTAGAGTAGGCCCTTCAAATGTTCGCGGGTGTGGTCGAGTTCCTCGGCCGTCACCGCGCTGTCGGCCACGGCGGCCAGTTCGGCGTTGACCACCGAGAGCAGCTCGGCCGTGCGGTCCGGGTCCACGGCGGCCTGGATTTCCAGCAGCCCCACGTCGGCCAGGCCGTTGACGCCGGCGTAGATGGAATAGGCCAGCCCGCGTTTTTCGCGCACTTCCTGAAAAAGCCGCGAGGACATGTTGCCGCCAAGCAGCGTGGCCAAAAGGGTATGGGCGAAGCGGTCGGCGCTGATGTTGCCGACCGAGGGGTAGGACAGGATGACGTGGTTTTGTTCCCAGTCGCGCCGGGCGGCCAGTCGCGGCGGCGTGTAGGCCCCGGCGGCCGGCGCGGGCGCGGTCTGGACTTTTCGCAGCGAGCCGAAGGCGGCTTCGGCCATTTCGGCCAGGGCGTCGTGATCAAGCGCCCCGGCGGCGACCACGGTGATGGCCTCGGGATGGTAGGCGGCGCGCCGCCACTTCGCCAGGGCCTCGGCCGTGACCGCGCCCACGGACTGGGGCGTGCCGGTGATGGGATGGGCCAGTCCTGGATCGGCCCAGGCGGCGGCCCAGAAGTCCTCGTGGATCTTTTCCTCGGGCGTCTCCTCCACCATGGAGATTTCCTGAAGGATGACGGCCTGCTCCCGGGCCAGCTCCTCGGGGTCGAGGAGCGGACGCAAGACGATGTCGCTTAAAATGTCAAACGCCCGGGCCAAGTGGGCGTCCATGACGCGCACGTGGAAACAGGTGGCCTCGCGGGAAGTAAACGCGTTGGAAAGCCCGCCCAACGTGTCGAGTTCCTTGGCGATGGTCAGGGCGTCGCGCCTGGCCGTGCCCTTGAAAGCCATGTGCTCCATCAAATGGGCCATGCCTTCCTGGCCCGGGGCCTCGTGGCGCGAGCCGGCCTCGATCCAGATGCCGAGACTGGCGGTTTTGGAAACGGGCATGTGTTCGGTGACGATACGGACGCCGTTGGGCAGCCTGTCGGCGCGGATGCGGCTGTCGGATTCGGTGATTTGGCGCATCGCCTGGGGCTACGGGGCTTTGGACGCGGCGTCAAGAGCGCCGGCATACTTGCGGTACAGCCCCCGGAACTGGTGATAGCCAAGCCCGAGAAGCCCGGCCGCCCGGCGCTGGTTGCCGCCCGAACGCGCCAAGGCGCGGCCGAGCAGCGCGATTTCCAGGGACGCCACGGCTTCGGTAAAGTTGGGGAGGGGAGAAGATAGGGATGCCTCCGGCGGCCAGGGCGCTGCCCTGGACCCGTCGGGGGGGATCATCCCCCCCGAACCCCCTGGATGGTGGGAAAGGGAGGATAAAATAGAAGAGGCCTCCGGCGGCCAGGAGGGGGGCACCCCCTCCTGGACCTCCCGGGCGGGGGACAGGGCGGCGAAGGGGTCTATTTGTATGGCGTCGATGCGTGAGGAGGGGCAAGCCAGCACGACGCGTTCGACCACGGTCTTGAGTTCGCGGATGTTGCCGGGCCAGGGGTGGGCGGCAAGAGCGGTTATGGCGGCCCGGGAAAAGACCGGCGGCTCGGGCCGGCCAAGCTGGGCCGCGAACCGGGCGGCGAACCGTTCGGCCAGATACGGGATGTCGCCATGGCGCTCGCGCAGGGGCGGCATCACCAGCACGCAAAAGGCCAGCCGGTCCAGGAGATCGGGCAAAAGCCGGCCCTTGGCCACGAGCCGGCGCGGATCGACGTTGACGGCGGCCACGATGCGCACGTCCACGGCCACGGGCTGGCTCGATCCGATGCGTTCGATATGCCCGTATTCCACGGCCCGCAGCAGCTTGGCTTGGACGGCCAGGGGCGCGGCGTGGAGCTCGTCCAGAAACAGCGTGCCCCCGTCGGCTGCCTCGAAACGCCCGACCCGACGCCGGGAAGCGCCGGTAAAAGCCCCGGCCTCGTGGCCGAACAGCTCGGATTCAATCAGCGTTCTGGGCAGGGCGGCCAGATTGACCGGCACATACGCCCGGTCCCAACGCGGGGAATGGTAGTGCAGCCGGGCGGCGGCCAGTTCCTTGCCCGTGCCGCGTTCGCCGACGATAAGCGCCGGACGGTCGATGCTGGCGGCCTGGGCCACGGCCTCCATGCAGGCCAGAAAGGCGTCGGACTGGCCCAGGGCCTCGGCCAGCCAGGGGGCGTCGGGCGTCATGGCGGTTTTCTCCAGTTTTGTGGCGAAAAATACCAATGTTTGGCGAGAACTGCAACGGCCCTATTTCGCCATCTCGGTCAACATCCTGAAAGTACGACAGGAAATATCTGGCACGCTCCCTGCTTTACGGCAGGCATCACGGCGCAGCCGCGCCAGGAGGAACGCCATGGGTATTTTCAGCCGCTTCCGCGACATCATCCACTCCAACATCAACGCCATGCTCGACAAGGCCGAGGAGCCCGAAAAGCTCATCCGCCTCATGATCCAGGAGATGGAAGAAACACTGGTGGAACTCAAGGCCGACTGCGCCCGCACCATGGCCCAGGCCGCCCGCATCGCCCGCGAACACGACATGCTCGCCGCCGCCGCCGGCCGCTGGGGCGAAAAGGCCGAGCTGGCCGTGGACAAGGGCCGCGAGGATATGGCCCGGGAGGCGCTGCTGGAAAAGCGCGACCTCGAAGCCCGGGCAAACGTCGTGGCCGGTGAACTGGCCGCCGTGGAAGGCCTGATCGAAGCCTGCCGTGAAGACATCGCCACCCTTGAGGAAAAGCTCGCCTCGGCCAAGGAACGCCAGCGCACGCTGCTGGCCCGCCATATGCGCGCCACCGGCCGCAAGCGCATGCGCGAAGACGTCTCCCGCGCCGACTCCAGCGAAGCCCTGCAACGCTTCGAGGCCTTCGAAGCCCGCATCGACCGCCTGGAAGCCGAAGCCGAACTGAGCGGCACAACCGCCTCGCGACGCCGACCGACCGAAGACCAAAGCCTTGACGCCCGCTTCGACCGCCTGGCCGCCGACGAAGACGTGGAACGCGAACTGGCCCAGATCAAATCCCGCCGCGCCCAGTAGGGCGGAGAGGGAGGAGACGGAGGGGGAGGCCTCCGGCGGCTGGGGGCCTGAGGCCCCCAGACCCCCCACCTGGAGAAAAGGGAAACGTCGCGGCCCCGAGACGGATACGCTGTTGCAAAAGGACAAGCAGTGCTGGAACATACAGTTTATATCGGCCACGTGCCGCTGGTGGTCAAAATCCTTCTCGTGGTCGCGGCCATCCTCGTGCTGCGCCAGTTGCGCCGCCGCGACGACCGGACGCGCGGCCGCGACGAGGAAGCGGCCATGGCCGTGGTGGACGAGGTGCGCGCCGGTCTGGCCCGCCTGGAAGAACGCCTGGACAACCTGGAAACCCTGCTGCCGGAAGCTTCCGGCAAACGAGGCGGACATGAGAAGCCGTAACGACGATTTTCCCGGACGCCGCAAGCTCTACCGCTCCCGAAACGGCCTGGCCCTGGGCGTGTGCCGGGGGCTGGCCGACTATCTCGGCTTGCCGTGCTGGGTGGTGCGGGCCTTTGTGATCGTGCTGTTCGTGTCCACCGGCTTCACGGCGGCGATTCTCTACTTCGCCGCGGCCTTCTTCGTGCCCCTGGCTCCCGAAACGGGGGGGGCCGAAGACATCGACACGGGCCGGCTCGGCCGGGCGGCAGCCGACGTGTCCCGCCGTTTCAAGGACTTGGACGCCCGGCTTTCGCGCCTGGAGTCCCATGTGACCTCACGGGAGTATGATTTCGACCGCCGGCTCGGACGGTCATAAGGCGCAAACCGGGCCTGGAAGGCCCTTGTGCGGCGGTCGGTTCCTGGGCTAGGCTGCAATCGACCCCGGCATGGCCGGCGATGCCCCCTCGTGTCGCCGTGGCCCGGCCGCTGGTCCAAGCTTTTTGAATCGCCGGCATCACGGCCGCCAATGAATGCGGCGCAAACCGCAAAACCTCGCCTGATCCGGCCCGGAGCCGCATTTATGATGGGACTGCTTTCTTCTCTGGTGGTGGCCGGGGCGACCCTGGTCGGTCTGGTGATTCTTGGCGTGGTGTTTCTCATCGGCGTGCGCCTCATGCGCCCGGCAGGCCGGGCCGCGCCCGGCGGCGACGCCGACGAGGTCCGGCTGCTCCAGGAGATCCACCGCAGCCTGGAGCGCCTGGAATCCCGGGTCGACACCCTCGAAACCGTGGTGCTGGACGCCCGGGCCAAGGGGCGCGGCTCATGCGACACCTAAGCGAACTCGACTGGCGGCGGCTTTACCGCTCGCGTACCGGGGCCGTCCTTGGCGTGTGCAAGGGGCTGGCCGCCTTTCTCGACGTGCCCGTGGCCGCCGTTCGCGCCGGCGTCGTCCTGCTGACCCTTTCCGCCGGCGTGTGGCCCGTGGTCGCCGCCTACGTCATCGCCGGTTTCTGCCTCAAGCTGGAGCCGGCCCTGCCCCCGGACTCCGAGGCCGAAAGCGACGCCTGCAACGCCTATCAGGCCGACCGCAAAGCCGTCCTGGCCCGGCTGCGCGACCGGGCCGAGCGCCTGGAGCGGCGGGTGCGCCGCCTGGAAGACCACATCACCTCCCGGGAATTCGACTTCGACCGCCGCCTGTCACGGCCCTGACCCCGCGCCCCTGGAAAATACAACAGTATTTCCAGGGCCTCACGCGGTGCTCGGAAGCTTCTTGCGAGGGAAAAAGCCCCTTTTCGAGGCTCGTGGCCAAGACGAACCGCAGACGGTCAGGCCCAGGTCCGCGGCATTGGAAACCTTTGGATGCCGCAAAAAAAGGGCGCGGGAACCCTGTCCCCGCGCCCGAAGCGTTTCCTGTCTTCCCGGGCTACCAGCGCCCGGGCATGATCGACTGCCAGGCCTCTGGAATAATCGCCCGGAAATCCTTGCCCACCTGCCACAGCTTGGTCAGCCGTCCCTCGATGACGATGGAGCGCGGCCGGGGCCGCAGCGACCGGTAATGGCGCGGAATCTGAAAGCGATTGTTTTTTGACAGCACCACGTCCAACTCGGCGTCCCGGTCGCGCACCACCAACGCCTCCGGAAAAAAGACCGTGCGCTTCAGCCGCTGGGACATGGCCTCGAACAACGCGGCATGGATCTGGCTGAACGGTTCGGCCGTATGCCGGGCCGTGGGCGCGGCCACGTTCTCGTTGGCCACAAAGGCCACCGGTCCGTCCGGCAGCATGGCGTACACGCCCGGATCGCGCGCGTCGGCCGCCATCACCTGCCCCACGCCCAGGGAGCGCAGCAAGGCGTCGGTGCGCTCGCTGATTTCCGAATCCAGCTCGAAGCCGTACAGCCGGGTCTCCCTCACCCCGTTGCGCCTGGCCTGGAACCAGGCCGCGGCCAGCAAAATGCCGCTGCCCGTGCCGATGTCCAGGCCTAAAAACGGGTCGTGCACCATGTCCGGCGGCAACGGCCGGTTGGCGATGGAGCGGAAAATATGGGCCGTGCGCGGCAAATCCGTCAGCATCCGCAGCGGGTAGGCGCTGTAGTCCCCGGCCAGGGGCAACACCTTCTCCGGCGATCCCTCGGACCACAACTCGTAAAACTGTCCCAAAAGTCCGCTGATCTCCTTAAGCGCAATGGGGTGCTCCTGGGAGCCGGGATACAGACAGGCATGGAAATACTTGAGCACAAGGCTCAAAATGTCGGCTTCGGCCATGGGCGTTGCCGGGCTTGCCAGCCGCTCGAAGTCATTGCGCAACGTCCCGGAACGGTAAACGTCGGCGGCGATGACGGTTTCCCGACGGATCGCGGCCGGCGTCTGCCGCCGAGGTGTGGCGGAAGCGGCGTCGTTTGGTCGCATCATGAGTTCCTTCCTTGGATTAGCGGTCCAATCCGGCGGAAAAAATCGCCGAGTCGGCGTAACCCATGCAGAATTGATGCCGTCGCCGTTCACCCAACTGGTTGAGATCGGCCGGCAAAACAGGTACACGACCAGCCGTGCTGCAAAATACCTTCCTGCATCTGCCTGGCCTTGGGCCGTCCACCGAACGCCGCCTCTGGGCCGCAGGCATCCGCGACTGGGACACCTTTCTCGACGCCGACACCCCGCCCCTGGCCTCGGCCAAGGCCCCCATGTGGCGCAACGAACTTCTCGAATCAAAAGACCGCCTGGCCGCCGGCGACGCCGACTGGTTCGCCCATCGCCTGCCGCCCGCCGAAGCCTGGCGACTGTTCTTCGACTTCAAGGACAGCCTGGCCTGCGTCGATATCGAAACCGACGGCACGCCCCAAAACGAAGTCACCGCCGTGGCCCTCTACGACGGCATAAGCGCCGCCCGCACCTACGCCCACGGCCAAAACCTCCACGACTTCACCGACGACATCCTGGCCAGCAAGGTGCTGGTCACCTACAACGGCCGCTGCTTCGACGCCCCGGTGCTCGCCTCGCACCTCGGCGCGAAGCTCCCCAAGGCCCATATCGACCTGCGAAACGTCCTGTGCGGCATCGGCATCAAAGGCGGACTCAAGAAAAGCGAGGAACACTTCGGCATCGACCGGGGCGACCTGGCCGGAGCCGACGGCTACATGGCCGTGCTGCTGTGGCGCGAATACTCCCGCCACGGCGATCCCGCCGTCCTGGAAACGCTGCTCGCCTACAATGCCGCCGACGTCCTGGCCCTGCCCGTGCTGCTGGCCCACGCCATCAATAGGCTGCTGGAAGACACCCCCTTCGGCGACGCCTACGGCCAGGACATCCCCAGCCCAGGCCAAAACCCCCATACCCCCGACCCCGCCGTCCTGCGCCGCGTCTGGCACGAACGCTACCACCACCGTTCATAACCAGCCAGGGCGCTGCCCTGGACCCGCCAGGGCTCTGCCCTGGACCCGCCAGGGCTCTGCCCTGGACCCGCACGGGCGCTGCCCGTGACCCGCCGGGGGGATAATCCCCCCGGACCCCCTGATCGTCTGTGGCGGGCGGGAGGGCTACAAGCAGGCGGGACAGGCGCGGGAGCGTGGCGGCTGCGCCCCGGAAAGTCCAACGACCCGGTTCGCCCGGGGTTGCCCGGCACGGGAGAGTTGATGCTCAGCATGTCTCGCCCAAGCTACTGATCCTGTTGCTCTTGCTCCAGCAATGCGAAAAGGGCTGTTTTGGGCGCGAGGCTTTGATCGCGCCCAAAACAGCCCTTTTCGCTGGCGAGTTGGGGGCCGGAATTTGGGGTTGTCCCCCGGACGGCTTCCGTCCGGGGGACAACCCCAAATTCCGGCCCCCATTTTCTCTCGGGCCAACCGCCCGCCGACCAACGCCTCACCCGTCGACGGTCCCCCATGTCAGGGGTCCGGGGGGCTGAGCCCCCCGGCCGCCGGAGGCATCTTTTCTTACTCTCCTCCCAGCAACCTACTTAAATCTATCAAACTTCTCAAACTCGGCAAACGCGCTGCGCTTGGCTTTGTTTTTCGCTTTGATGTCGTCGAGGATGGAGTGGCTCAAATCCGAGGCGTCCACGGCCTTGACCTTGCCGCGCGGTATCTGGCCGGGATCGAGGAATTGGCCGCCGAGGTCGGCCAGTTCGTTGACGGTGAGCCGGCCGCCGGGCTGTTGTTGCGGCGGCGCGAGGTAGGGCTGCGGTTCGGGTTCAGGCTCGGGCACGAAGGTGGGCGTGTAGGCGGCCTGCGGCTCGGGTTCGGGCGCGGGTGGCGGCGCGGCGGCGGTGTGGGGCTGGCTGGCGGGAGCGGCGGCCTGGGCGGGCAGGGGCGCGCCGTGGGTGACGGCCTGGCGCAGCATCCGCACTTCCGCGAGGATCTCGTTTTGGACTTCGAGGATTTTGAGCAGGATGGTTTCCATGGGGCGGGCTTAGCACGGGCGAAAGGGGTGGTAAAGCGGCCCGCCCCGGGAGATGTGGTGGCTTGTTTTTATTCTGTGCTGGTTGGAGGTTAGGGTTTGGACAAGGCGGCGATGTTGGGGCCTAGAGAGGCCAGGGCGGCGTTGGCCAGGAGTTTGGCGCCGAACGGGGTGAGGTGGACGCCGTCCTTGGTGCGGGTGGCCTTGGGGCCGTCGGGGGTGATTTTGGCCTGGGCGTAGCGGCCGGCCGGGTCGGCCAGGGTGCGGGAGACGTCGATGTAGCGGCAGCCGGGCAGGGCGGCCAGTTCGCGAGCGATGACGGCGTTTATGACAGCCACGTCGGCGTTGAGCTTGGGATCGGCCATGACCGGCGCGCCGAGCCAGTAGATGCGGGCGCTGGGGTTGGTCGAGCGGGTGATGTCCACCAGCCGGCGCACCCGGCGGGCGTATTCGGCGTCCCAGCCCGGGCGGCCGAAGGCGACCTTGGTTCCGTCGGGGCGGGTGAGCGTCTGGTTGTCGTTGGTGGCGATCATGACGATGACGGTGTCGGGGGCGTGGGCGGCGGCCAGGGCGGCCATTTCGCGTTCCCAGTTGAAGAAATCGGGCCGGGCCAGGCCGCTGGAGACCTTGCCGCGCGAGGCGAAGGCGGTTTGGGGCCGGCCGGCCAGCATGGGGCGCAGGGCGTCGGCTAAAAACAGCGACAGGGAATCGCCGGCCACCAGGATGCGTTTGCCGGGCGCGGCGGCGAGTTGGGCCGGGGCGGCGGCTTTGGCGGCGACGTTTGTTTGGTCCGGGGGCGTCTGCTGGGCTGGCGCGGCGGTACGGAGCGGGGCGGCCGGCGGCGGCGAGGGGAACGTTGCCGACGGGGGGGCCTTGCCGGCGGGAGCGGCCGGCGAGGAGGCGGCCAGGATGGCGACGGGTTTGGCGGTTGGAGCGGGGACGGCAGGCGACGGAGTTTTGACGGATGGCGACGCCTCCAGGGCGGCCAGGGCGGCCGTGTCGGGGGCGGGCAGGCGCACCAGGCGCAGGGCCAAGGCCCTGGAACCGAGGGGTTCGCCGGGACGCACGGCCAGCCGGCCGTCCAGGGGATGGCGGGCGGCCTTGTCCACGGTCAGGCGCACGGAGTGTGGCGTGACGGCGGCGATCAACGCGGCGTTGGGGGCCTGGTCCGGGGCGTCGAAGACGGCGGCCAGGGACGGCCGATCCGGGCCGTGGGGCGGGGCCAGGCCCGGGTGGGTAAGGGCCGGCGCGGCCAGCAGGGCGGCCAAGGCCAGGGCCAGGGCGGCGGCAGGGCGGCGCGGGCGCGGGTGGTCGGAGCGGATATGCTGCATGGTGGTTGCCGGCTGTTTGCCCCAAGCGGGGCATCCGCTCGGGGGGCATGACAGGCAAAGCAAGGTCCGGGCCGAAATGCACAATGAGGCAGCACACTGTAATGATGGAATAAAGTAGTTCTTGGCCGGCGTCAGACCGCCGACGGTTCGGGTTCGGGACGGCTGGCCGGTTGCCTTTTGGCGGCGGCGAAGCTAGCTTGCGCCACATTTCCCGGAGGTTCCGAGGCGACGCCCTATGAACATCACGAGCTTTGAATTCGCCCTGTTTTTTGCCGCCATCTTGCCGCTCAACTGGCTGCTGCGGCCCCATGCCGGGGCGTATCGCCTGTTTCTGCTGTTGGCCTCCTACGTCTTCTACGCCTCGTTTAACGCCAAGTTCCTGCTGATTCTGCTGGTTTTCAGCTTCCTGACCTGGTTTTTCGCCGTGGTCTTCGCCGAGACGTCCGATCAGCGTTTTCGGCGCTTTTGCCTCGTGCTCTATGTCGCCTTTGCCCTGGGCATGCTGGCGTTCTTCAAATATTACGAGATGCTCTACATCTCAGCCGACTGGCTGTTTAGGGTGCTGTCGGTCAAAAGCCCGGTGCCGTTGCTTGACGTCATCATGCCGATTGGCATTTCGTTTTTCACCTTCCAGGGCATGTCCTATGCCATCGATGTCTACCGCGATCCGACCAAGGTCGAGCGCAGTCTGGTGGAAGTCTTCTGTTTTATTTCCTTTTTTCCGACCATTTTGTCCGGTCCCATCCTGCGGGCCGGCAATTTCCTGCCCCAGCTCAAAAAGGCCCGGGTGGGGCAGCCGGATTTTTCCCGGGCCTTTTATCTGCTGATTCGGGGCCTCATTAAAAAGATCATCATTTCGAGCTACCTGTCCGAACACATCGTGCGCACCACCTTCGGCGCGCCCGAGGGTTTCAGCTCGGCGGCGGTCATTGTCGGCATCCTTTCGTATGCCGCCCAGATTTATTGCGACTTTTCGGGCTATTCCGATCTGGCCCAGGGCGTGGGGCTGCTCATGGGCTTTGACATCCCGGATAACTTCAACGCCCCGTACAGGAGCTTAAGCCTGCGCGATTTCTGGCGGCGCTGGCATATCACTTTTTCTACCTGGCTTCGAGACTACCTCTATATTTCCCTGGGCGGCAACCGCAAGGGCACCGTGCGCAAGTACGCCAACCTGGTGACCACCATGGCCCTGGGCGGGCTGTGGCACGGCGCGGCCTACAATTTTCTGGTCTGGGGCTTCATCCACGGCTTCGGGCTGGTCATCGCCCATTTCGTGGGTTCGCTGCGCCCGGCCCGGGCGGCCAAACCGGCAGCTCGGGCGGAGGGTGACGCCAGTGTCCCGTCGGGGCCGGGCTTTCTCGGCGGCCTGTGGAACGCGGTCTGCTGGGTTTCGACCTTTGCCTACGTCAACGTGGCCTGGGTGTTTTTCGGGGCCGAGGACGCCGGCAAGGCCGTGGACATCTTGAAGCGCGCCGTGGCCCTGGATCCTGACGGCGCGGGCTTCCGGCCGACCTGCCTGGTCCTGGTGGTCCTGGTGCTGGGGGTGCAGCTGCTCAATTTCACCGGGCGCGACGTTTTTCGAAAAAGTTTCGACTGGATGCCGTTTCCGCTCCAGGGCGCGGCCCTGGGCGTGGCCGCGGCCTGCATCTTGAAGCTGGGCCCGGACGGCGTGCTGCCGTTTATTTACTTCGCCTTCTGATTTTTTTCTTCCGCCATCGGTCTGGCGTGGCTTGGCGGGGACATGGCCGCCAACCCCCGCCACATCTCGGTTTGCGGCCGTCGCGCCCGGCGGCCGGTGCATTCGCCCGATCCGTTCTCTCGCCATTTTTTCCTTTTTTTTCCGATAAGTGGAGGAATCTGGTATTTATCTTGTAGGGAACGTCGCGTTCTGCTAGTGTGCAGACTCAGGATGGGAACGCAGCTTCGGCGGCGTCGTCCATAGGTAAGCGCCCAAAATCGTTGGGGAACGAAGTCCGTAGGAGGCTTGGGCGCACATCCGGACGAGGCTTTATGGGACGCCGGCTGTTTGAGAAACTCATACCATCCAGGGTCGCGTTTCTTACATTATCATGCCGTTACCGGGACTTGGCGGGCGCGATGGGGGTCGCGCGGCGCGGGGCCGGGCCGGCACTGAGGTGTTGTGTATGCGAAGCCCGAGTCAGGTCCTCCTCCTGGCCGTACTGATCGTCTCCTTGATTCTCCCTCCCGGACTGCCCGTGGCGGGCGCGGCCAAGGTCGATCCCGGCACGCCCAAAGCCAAGCGTATCCTGCTGGTGGGCGATTCCTTGTCCATTGGCCTGGGCCAGCAGATGGAGACCGCTTTTGCCGGCAAGCCTTCGGTGCGTTTCGCGCACCTGGGCAAGGTGTCGAGCGGTCTGGCCAATCCGTCGTTTTTTGACTGGGAGGCCGCTCTTGACGCCCAGGTGAAGGCCCATCATCCCGACGTGGTCATGATCATGCTCGGGGCCAATGACGACAAGCCCCTGCCCACGCCCTCCGGGCGCAGCGCGCCGTACAAGTCCGCGTCCTGGGACGTCGAATACGCCCGGCGCGTGGCCCGGCTGCACGCCATCGCCAAAAGCGAGAACCCCGCCGCTGCCGTGTACTTGATCGGCGTGCCCATCATGGGCGACGCCGCTTTCGACGCCGGCATGGGCCACGTCAACGGCGTGCTGGCCAAGACCGCAGCCAGTCTGCCGGATTGCGCCTATATCAACGTCCGCGACGTCCTGGCCGACGCCTCCGGGGCCTACGCTCCGGTGGCCCGCACGGCTTTGGGCGCCACCGTCAAGCTGCGCGCTGACGACGGTGTGCACATCTCCGCCGCCGGCTCGCGCCTTTTGGCCGCCCGGCTGATCGAAACCGTGGCCGAACCCTCGGGTCTGCCCCGGGGCGAACTCCTGGCCGCCATCGAAAACCGCGATTTGACGCCCCTGGCCCGGCCCGGACGTCCGGCGACCCCGTCCGTGACGGCGGTCGCTGCCGCGCCGGTTCAGGCCGCGGCCCCGGCCGCCCTGACCGCCGAGAAGCCGGCCGCGCCCGTGGCCGATGCCGCCGCCGCCGTGGCGGCCAAGCCCGTCGCCGCCCCGGCCGTGCAGGTCGCCCAGGCGACCGCCGCGCCCAAGGCCGCCGCTCCGGGCGCCCAGGCAACGCCTGCCCCGGCCGCCGCCGCCAAGGCCCCCGCGCCGATCCAGGTCGCCGAGGCTCCGGCCAAGGCCGCCGCACCGACCGTCAATCCCGTGGCCCGCCCGGCCGCGCCGGCCGTGGCTCCCGGCGTCAACTACGCCGTGGCCGATGGCGACACCCTGTGGTCCGTGGCCAAGCGTCTGGGCGTGTCCGCCGACGCCCTGGCCGCCGCCAACCCCGACATTGATCCCCGCCGCATGAGCATCGGCCAGCGCCTGGCCGTGCCGGCCGGGGTGGACCTCGCCCAGGTCACCAAGGCCCAGATCCGCCCGAGCGTTCCCGCCGCCGCGACCAAGGTCCACACCGTGGCCGACGGCGACAACTTCTGGTCCGTGGCCCGCCAGCACGGCGTCACCGTGGCCGCGCTCACCGAAGCCAATCCCGGCGTCGATCCCACCCGGCTGCGCATCGGCCAGCCCCTGGCCCTGCCCGCCGCCACGGCCACGGCCGCTCGGCCGGCCGCCGGCAAGCAGCACGCCGCCCTGGACGGGGCCGGCTATGTGGTGGCCGACGGCGACAACTTCTGGTCCATCGCCAAGCGCCTGGGCGTGTCGGCCGACGACCTGACCCGCTTAAACGCCGGCCTCGATCCCCTGCGCCTGCAGCCCGGACAGGTTCTGGCCGTGCCGGACAACGCCCGGGCCGAGGCCCTGGCCGCGCCCGCCCCGGCCGCCGCCGAAACCCGGACGGTCAGCGACGCCGGGCTGTATCCCGTGGCCCCGGGCGACACCCTGTGGGGCCTGTCGCGCCGGTTCGGCGTCTCCCTGGAAGAGATGCTGGCCGTCAACGGCGAGGTCGATCCGTCGCGGCTGCGCGTGGGCCAGCTGGTCACCGTGCCCGCGGAAGGCGGCCTGGCCAGCGCCGAAATGCTGCTGTTCCCGGTCTCGGCCGGCGACAGCCTGTGGAGCATCGCCAAGCGTTTCGACGTCAGCGTCGAGGCTTTGACTGCCGCCAATCCCGGCGTCGATCCGTTGCGCCTGCGCGAGGGCCAGACCTTGCGCGTGCCGTCGTCCCTGGCTGCCGTGGCCGCTTCCGGCGCGCCGGCCAAGGAAGCCCAGGCCAAGGCGGCCTCGGCCGTCACGCCGGCCATCCTGCCGGCCGAGGCCCAGGGCGGGACGAGCCCGGCCGCCAGCCCGACGCCGACCGCCGGCCCGGCCCATGCCCCGGCCCGCCAGCATGTCATTTCCGAGGGCGACAACCTTTGGAAGCTCTCCCGGGCCTATGGCCTGAGCGTCCAGCGCATCCTGGCTGAAAACAGCGGGCTGGACCCCATGCGTCTGCGGGTGGGCACGGTGTTGCAGTTGCCCGTGGGCGTGGCTTCCATGGCCGCCCGTTAGGGGCGGCCTGTATTTGACCGGCGGCATCAAGCCGGGTAGAGAGGAAAAAACAGGCCAGCGGACGGAGCGGCGACTATGGGCGGGCAGGACTGGGATGTCATGGGAAACAAGGCCGGGTATACCCTGCTGCGGCACACCCTCGCCAACATCCGCGAAGTCGCGCCTTCCACGGCTTTTGAACGCGGCGACGCCATCGACCTTGTCTACACAGGGCCAAGCACGCCCCAGAGCGGCGAAGCCCAGGCCTTTGCTTCGGGCGTGGGGTCGCTGGCGGATAAAAAAACCTGACCGGTCGGCGCGCTCCGGCAGTTGACGTGAGCACTGCGGCCGGCGCATTGGTGGAAATCCCGAAGATTTGCGAGGTTGGGCGACAGCCTGGGTTTTTAGGGCAGGCAACCGGGCTTTTCCTGCAGAAAGTATTCCCGGCCCGCGCCATAGGCGCACGCCGGGAGCGCGACACGAGGCGACGAACCGAACACGCCGTGCGCCGGGGCCTGCTCCGACGACGCGGCAGGGAGCAACGCCATGAGCGCCATCACGTTTTCCAATCCCTTGAGCGCCGAGGTCGCCGGCGGCATCGTGACCAAGACACTGGACACCTTCAACAGCATGCCTTCCTCGTCCGGCGCATCCTCGGCCGGCGACGCCGCGCCCTTCGACAAGCAGACCTTTGGCGCGGCTGTGGTGGAAAAAACTTTGGATTACATGAACTCCGGCTCCTCGGGGGCGACCGCCTCAAACGACATGAGCCAGACCTACCAGTTTTCCAAGGACGTGCTCGGGGCCTACGCCTCGGGCATCGGCACCCTGGCCGACGCCGACGTCTAGGCCGGCCGGCGGGGAAATTCCGTCGTGGGGCGCTGCGCAGGGCGCAGGCCCGGGCGAGGCGGCGTTGCCCTGGGAACGGCGCTTGGCGCTTCCACTTCCAGGATGGCGGCCTTGGCTCTGGGCGATTGCGGCCGGCCCTGCGGTCGAGGAACCTGGGCCTTCCCTGGTGTGGTTGACCGGCAAGGCCGACACATGGCGCACCAAAGGGCGCAAGCCCGGCGGTCTTTGCTGTTTTGTGTTTTGATATGTAAAATACCACAACAACGACAGGGGCTTGGCCCCTGTTTCTGCGTTTAGGAGCACCTGTGCGCAAACTGCTTCGCGTCGACATCACCGTGCCCGGCGGCGGCGAAACCGCCGAACTGCTGGAAGCCTGGCTGGCCGGCCGGGCCGCCCAGGGCTGGGAAGAGGCCGTCCTTGAGGACGGCGAGACCGTCCGCTTCCGCGTCCACATGGAAGACGCCCCGCCGGCCCGGGCCTTTGCCGAGGAAGTCGCGGCCGACTGGCCGGACCTGCCCCGGGAAGTCTCCACCCTGGAGGAAGAGGACTGGGGAGCGGCCTGGATGGCCTTTTTCACGCCCATTGAGGTCGGCGGCGTCTATGAGATCCTGCCGCCCTGGATGGCCGACCATGACACCGGCGGCAAAAAGCCCATCCTCATAGAACCCAAGATGGCCTTCGGCACCGGCCACCACCCCACCACCGCCCTGTGCCTGGAAGCCTTTGCCCAAGCCCAGACCTCGGGCTGGCTGCAGCCGTCAATGCGCTTTCTTGATCTCGGCACCGGCTCGGGCATCCTGGGCATCGGGCTATGCCGCCTGGGGCTGACCGGCGTGGGGCTGGACATCGACCCCCAGGCCGTGTGGTGCGCCGCCGACAACCTGCGCTTAAACGGCGTGGAAGGTTCCATGTCCCTGGCCGTGGGCGGGGTGGGGAGCCTGGCCCCGGACAGCCGCTTCGAGGTCGTGGCCGCCAATATCCTGGCCGCGCCGCTCATGGCCATGGCGAAGCTGCTCACGCGCCATGTGGCCCAGGGCGGGATGCTGGTGCTGTCCGGCATCCTCGAAACCCAGGCCGACGACGTGGCCGCCGCCTACCAGGCCACTGGCCTCGGTCAGCCCGTGCGTCGAGTGTCCGGGGAATGGGCCTCGCTTTCCTGGCAGTGATTTACATTCCCCCGAAAGGGGATTATGGGGACGCTTTCCGCGTTGGCATCATCCACCTCAAACCGTCTTCAAGGCACAAGCCATGCACCTGAAAAAACGTGTTCTCGTCACCGGCGGCGCCGGCTTTCTCGGTTCGCACCTGTGCGAACGCCTGCTCGCCCAGGGTTGCGACGTCATCTGCCTGGACAACTATTTCACCGGCTCCAAGCAAAACGTCGCGCATCTTCTCGACGATCCGCACTTCGAGCTGATGCGCCACGACGTCACCTTCCCCCTCTACGTGGAAGTCGACGAGATCTATAACCTGGCCTGCCCGGCCTCGCCCATCCACTACCAGCACGATCCGGTGGCCACCACCAAGACCAGTGTGCATGGCGCCATCAACATGCTCGGCCTGGCCAAGCGCCTGCGGGCCAAGATCATGCAGGCCTCCACGTCCGAGGTCTACGGCGACCCGTCGGTGCATCCCCAGCCCGAATCCTACTGGGGCAACGTCAACCCCATCGGCTTCCGCTCCTGCTACGACGAAGGCAAGCGTTGCGCCGAAACCCTGTTCTTCGACTACCGCCGCCAGCACAACCTGCGCATCAAGGTCGCCCGCATCTTCAATACCTATGGGCCGAGAATGCATCCCAACGACGGCCGCGTGGTCTCCAACTTCATCATCCAGGCCCTGCGCGGCGAGCCGCTGACCGTTTACGGCCAGGGCCAGCAGACCCGGTCGTTCTGCTACGTCGACGACCTCGTCGAAGCCTTCCTGCGCCTCATGGATACCCCCGACGACTTCACCGGCCCGGTCAACACCGGCAACCCGGGCGAGTTCACCATTCTGGAACTGGCCAAGCTGGTCATCGAATACACCGGCTCCAAGTCGGTCATCGACTACCGGCCCCTGCCCCAGGACGATCCCAAACAGCGCCGCCCGGACATCACCCTGGCCAAGGCCAAGCTCGGTTGGGAACCCAAGGTGGCCCTGCCCGAGGGCCTGAAAAAGACCATCGAATACTTCGATGCCTTCCTGCGCCAGGCCTAAGCGAGCGAAACGGAATCCCGGATGACGTATGACGCCGACAGCCGCCCCGCCTCCCGGCGGGGCGGCAAGATTTCCCTTGTGGTCCCGGTCTACAACGAAGGCCCGGGGCTTTATGCCCTGCGCGACAGCGTCACGGCGGTCATGGAGGCCACGGCCTACGACTGGGAGTGCATCCTGGTCGATGACGGCAGCCGCGACCGCTCCTGGGCCGTCATTGAAGAGCTGTCCGCCGCCGACGGCCGCTTCAAGGGCCTCATGTTCTCGCGCAACTTCGGCAAGGAGATGGCCCTGACCGCCGGTGTGGAGCACGCCATCGGCTCCGACGCCGTCATCTGCCTCGACGCCGACCTCCAGCATCCGCCCGAGATCATTCCCGAGCTTTTGGCCAAGTGGGAGCAGGGCTACGACATCGTGGCCACCATCCGCGAAAAGGTCGCCGACTACTCCCTGGTCAAGAAGATGGGGTCCAAGACCTTTTACTGGTTCATGCGCCGGTTTACTGATCTCGATTTGCCGCCCAATTCCACGGATTTCCGGCTGCTCGACCGCAAAGTGGTGGAGACGCTTTCGAAATTCACCGAAGGCTCGCGCATGTTCCGGGGCCTGATCGATTGGATGGGCTACAAAAAGACCTACATCTCGTTTTGCGCCCCGGCCCGCAGCCAGGGCGAGCCGGCCTATTCCGTCAAGAAGCTTTTTGATTTGGCGATAAACAGCTTCACCTCCTTTTCCCTGGTGCCCCTGCGCCTGACCGGTTACCTGGGCCTTTGCATCATGGCCGTCACCGTGCCCGTGCTGGGCCTTATGGTCGTCAGCAACTGGTTTTTCGGGGCCAACATCACCGCCTTGGCCTTTTTCACGGTCTTTAATACGCTTTTAATCGGCATCGTGCTGTGCGCTTTGGGCATGATGTCGCTGTATATCGGCCATATCCACACCGAGGTGGTCAACAGGCCCCTTTACATCGTGCGCTCCCGCGCCGGAACCTGGGACGAGACGCAGTGAGTCCGACGCCGCCGCTGTTTTCCATCATCATTCCGTTTAAGGCCCCTGGCCCTTACATCGAAGAGAGCCTGCCCCATCTGCTGGCCCTGGCCGAAGCGGATTTCGAGGTCATCCTCGTGCCCGACGGCCCCATGGACGTGGCCGCCCTGACAACCGACCCCCGGGTGCGGGCCATCGCTTCGGGGCCGGTGTCGCCGGCCGTCAAGCGCGACCTCGGCGCGGCCGCCTCCCTGGGGCTCTACCTCGCGTTTATCGACGACGACGCCTATCCCGAACGCGGCTGGCTCTCCATCGCCCGGGCCGCCTTCGAGGGCGATCCGACCCTGTCCGCCGTGGGCGGGCCGGCGGCCACGCCCCCGGACGATCCCTTTTGGGCCAGGGCTTCGGGCGCGGTGTTTTTAAGCCGCCTCACCGGCGTGCCCGAGCGCTACCGCCCGACCCCGCCCCGGCGGGAGGTGGACGATTGGCCCACGGTGAACCTCATCGTGCGGCGCGACGCCTTTTATGACGTAGGCGGCTTCGACACCGCCTGCTGGCCCGGCGAGGACACCAAGTTCTGCCTGGATCTGGTCCACAAAAAGGGCGGGCGCATCCTCTATCTGCCCGAGCTGTTCGTGTGGCACCATCGCCGGCCGGGCTTGGCCAAGCATTTGCGCCAGGTCGGCAACTACGGTCTGCACCGGGGCCATTTCGTGCGGGTGCATCCCGAAACCTCGCGCCGGCCGTGCTATTTCATCCCCTCGGCCTGGGTGCTCTTTTTGGTCCTGGCCCTGGGCTACGGCTTTTTTTACGTGGCCGACGGCGTCTCGCCCTGGCCGCTTATGGGCTGCCTTTTAAGCCTGGGCTTTGCCGCCTACGGCTGTTTTTTGGCCGCCGTCTTTTTCGATCTCACGGTCCTTCGCCGCGAGCCGGCCCTTGTGGCCCTGGCCGCCTTGCCCTACGTGGCGCTCACCCACATCTGGTACGGCGTCCGTTTCCTCGTGGGCCTTTCCCGCAAAACGCTGACCAGCTCCCTTGGCAGGTGATATGAAAGTTTCCGTGGCCTATCCGCCGCTGTCCTCGGACAAGGGCACGCCGCTTCTGTCCCAGAACCGGCAGTTCCAGTGGTTCACCAACCCCACCTACATCTACCCCATGGTGCCGGCCTATGCCGCCAGCCTCATGGCCTCGCGCGGGCATACCGTCACCTTTGACGACGGCATCGCCGACGAGATGACCTACGAGGCCTTCAAGCGCGATCTGGTGGCCAAGGCCCCGGACGTCATCGCCATGGAGACCAAGACCCCGGTGGTGACGCGGCACTGGAAGATCGTGGCCGACCTCAAAGCGGCCCTGCCCGGCGCGACCATCGTGCTCATGGGCGACCATGTCACCGCGCTGCCCCGGGAAACCATGGAAAACTGCCCGGTGGATTACGTCATCCGCGGCGGCGACTTCGATTTCATTTTAGCCGACCTGGTCGATCATCTCGACGGCCGGCCCGTGGCCCTGCCGGCCGGGGTCTGGCGGCGCGAGAACGGAGAAATCGTCGATGGCGGCCTGGGGAACCTCACCCACAACCTGGACGAGCTGCCCTACATCGACCGCGAACTCATCAAGTGGAAGCGATACGCCTTTAAAAACGGCAATTTCAAGTACACCCCCGGGGCCTATGTCATGGCCGGGCGCGACTGCTGGTGGGGGCGTTGCACCTTTTGCAGCTGGACGACCCTTTTCCCGGGCGCGACCTACCGCACCGTGTCCCCGGCCCGCCACGTGGCCGAGATCGAGCGGCTGGTCAATGACTACGGCATCCGCGAGATCTTCGACGACTCGGGCTGCTTCCCGCGCGGGGCCTGGCTGGAGGAGTTCTGCAACCTGCTGATTGCCAAGGGGCTGCACAAGAAAGTCGTCATGGGCTGCAACATGCGCGTGGGCGAGCTGACCCAGGCCCAGTGGAATCTGCTCAAGAAGGCCAATTTCCGTTTTATCCTCATCGGCCTGGAGTCCATGTCCCAGGATACGCTCAATCGTCTCAAAAAGGGCATCAAGGTCTCCCAGATCGAGGAGACCGTGCGCATGGCCAAAAAGGCGGGACTTGAGCCCCACATCACCACCATGGTGGGCTACCCCTGGGAGACCCGCGAAGACGCCCGGCGCACCGTGGATTTTGCCAAGTCGCTGTTTTCGCGCGGCCTGCTCAACACCCTGCAGGCCACCATCGTCGTGCCCTATCCCGGCACACCGCTGTTCGAGGAAGCCAAGGCCAACGGCTGGCTCACCACCGAGAACTGGGATGACTACGACATGCGCGATTCGGTCTGGAAAAGCCCGATCTCCTCAAGCGACGTGTTGCAATTCAAGGACGAGTTGTATAAAGCCGCCCTCACGCCGGCGTTCATCATCCGCAAGATCCTGAGCATCCGGGACCTTGACGACATCAAGTTCCTGGCCAGGGCCGCTTCCAAGCTCGTCGGGCACCTGCTCAACAAAAGCCGCGCCAAATCCTGCGGCTGCAAATAGGCAGCCGCCGTTCCCACGACCGCCATGCACAAGACGCGTACACGTTCAACCGGTCACGGCCGCAAGCTTGCCAACATTCATGCGGCGGGAGTCGCGGCATGATCCGCGTTTCCGTGGTGGTCACCACCCGAAACGAGGCGGCCAACATCGGCAATTGCCTGGCTTCGGTTGCCGGCCAGGACTTCCCCCGGGAAGCCCTGGAGATCATCGTCGTGGACAACGCTTCCACGGACAGCACCAAGGCCATTGCCCGCCGCTTCACCGACCGCGTCTTCGACAAGGGGCCGGAACGTTCGGCCCAGCGCAACTACGGCATGCTCGACCTGGCCGCCGGGGAGTACGTCATGTTCCTCGACGCGGACATGATCCTGTCGCGCACCGTGGTGCGGCGCTGCGTGGAACTCCTGGACGGTTGCCCCCACGTCGCCTTGCACGTGCCCGAGATCGTGCTCGGCACGGGCTTTTTTCCTTCGGTGCGGCGTTTCGAGCGCAGCTTCTACGACGGCACGGTCATCGACGGCGCGCGGTTCATGCGCCGCGAGGCCTTTGCCGCCGTGGGCGGGTTCGACACGTCCCTGACCGGTCCCGAGGACTGGGACCTGGACAAGAAACTCAAAGGCATCGGGACCATCGGGCTCCTTTCGCGCTACGATTTCGACGCGGTGGACGCCTATGTTTCCGGGTTGCCCGCCGCGGGCATTCCCGATGCGCTCGTGGGCTTCGAAGCGAAAAGCGGACAGGACGTGCCGCTGCTGTTTCACAACGAAGCCGCCTTTCACCTCGGCCGCTACTTGAAGAAAAAGACGTATTACACAGGCAGCGCCGAAGCCTACATCGCCAAATGGACCCGGCAGGACCCGGACATCGCCCGCCAGTATGGGGCGTTCTACCGGTTCGTTGGCGTATTCGTCGAACAAGGCCGCTACCGCCGGCTCCTGGCCCATCCGGTCAAGGCCGGCGGCATGTATTTCCTGCGTTTCCTCGTGGGCGCCCTGTTTTTGGCCAGAAGATCACGCCAGGCCCCAAGCGCGTAAGCCGCCCCCGAAACTCGCACCCAATCGCCAACAGGAGAGACCCCCGTGGCTGTCGCCATCGTTACCGGCTCCGCCGGCCTCATCGGTTCGGAAACCGTCAAGTTTTTCTGTGACAAAGGCTTCGATGTCGTCGGCATCGACAACAACTTCCGCAAGACCTTCTTCGGCGAGGACGCCTCCACCGAGTGGAACCGCCAGCGCCTGGAAGCTTCCCACAAAAATTACACCCACTACGACGCCGACATCCGCGACCACGAAGGCATTTCCAAGATTTATGGTCGCTACGGCAAGGACATCAAGGCCGTCATCCACTGCGCCGCCCAACCCTCCCACGACTGGGCCGCTTCCGACCCCTACATGGACTTCACCGTCAACGCCAACGGCACCCTGGTGATGCTCGAAAACTTCCGCGCCCATTGCCCGGACAGCGTGTTCATCTTCACCTCCACCAACAAGGTCTACGGCGACACGCCCAACTACCTGCCCCTGGTGGAACTCGAAACCCGCTGGGAAATCGATCCGTCCCACGCCTACAACGACGGCATCGACGAGACCATGTCCATCGACCACACCAAGCACAGCCTGTTTGGCGCTTCCAAGGTCGCCGCCGACGTGCTGGTCCAGGAATACGGCCGCTACTTCGGCTTCAAGACCGGCATCTTCCGGGGCGGCTGCCTCACCGGCCCCTCCCACTCCGGCACGCGCCTGCATGGGTTTCTCTCCTACCTCATGCGCTGCTGCATCACCGGCAACAAGTATTTCATCTACGGCTACAAGGGCAAGCAGGTCCGGGACAACATCCACTCCTACGATCTGGTCAACAGCCTGTGGCATTTCTTCGAGAAGCCCCGCGTCGGCGAGGTCTACAACATGGGCGGCGGCCGCTACTCCAACTGCTCCATGCTCGAAGCCATCAACCTGTGCGAAGAGATCACCGGCAAGAAGCTCAACTGCGAATACGATGAGACCAACCGCATCGGCGACCACATCTGGTGGATCAGCGGGCTTAAGAAGTTTGAGCAGCACTACCCCGACTGGAAGATGACCTACGACGTGCCGCGCATCCTCAAGGAAATCTACGAGACCCAGAAAGACGTCGTCGAGACGGCTTAGAACGAAGATGCCTCCGGCGGCCGGGGGGCATGATGCCCCCCGGACCCCCTCTCTAGAGGCGGGGTTGCGGCCGAAGCGGCCGCAACCCCGCCTCTTCAGTTGATTCCTGAAGTGAAAGTACGGTATCCCCAATTGATATTTTGGGGAGAAGAAGGCGGGGGAGCTAGCCAGGGTTTCCCCTGTTGCTGCGGGCCGCTTGGCCCGGGGTTTCCTCCCTCCGGTCTTCGCTTTGTTACCCTAAGGAGCTGATATGCAGACCATGTTGGTGACCGGCGGCGCCGGATTCGTGGGCAGCAATCTGGCCGTGGCCTTCAAGCGCAAGTACCCCGAGCGCACGGTCATCGTGCTCGATAACCTCAAGCGGCGCGGCTCGGAATTCAACGTGCCCCGGCTGGTGGCCGAGGGCATCCGGTTCGTCCACGGCGACATCCGCAATCCCGAGGACATGGAGTTCGACGACAAGATCGACGTGCTGCTGGAATGTTCGGCCGAACCGTCGGTGTTGGCCGGATTTGGCGGCTCGCCCAAATATCTCATCAACACCAACCTGACCGGCACCATCAACTGCCTGGAAGTGGCCCGCAAGAATGCCGCCGACGTGGTGTTTCTCTCCACCAGCCGGGTCTATCCCTACGATCCCATCAACGCCATCGGCCTGCGCGAGGAAGAGTCGCGCTTCGTGTGGCAGGCCGGGGACGGTCCGCGCGGTTGGAGCGAGGCCGGGGTGGACATTGATTTTGACTTGAACGGCCCCAAGTCCATGTACGGCGCGACCAAGCTGTGTTCGGAATTCGTGCTGCGCGAATACGAAGCCATGTACGGCGTGCGCAGCGTCATCAACCGCTGCGGCGTCATCGCCGGTCCCTGGCAGTTCGGCAAGGTGGATCAGGGCGTGTTCTCGCTGTGGGTCCAGGCCCACTATTTCAAGCGTAAGCTCTCCTACATCGGCTTTGGCGGCCTGGGCAAACAGGTGCGCGATCTGCTGCATATTGACGATCTGTTCGATCTTCTGGATATGCAGCTGGCCGACCTTGAGAAAGCGAAAGGAAAGGTGTATAATGTCGGCGGCGGCAGGGAAACCAGCCTGTCGCTTCTGGAGACCACCCGCCTTTGCGAGCAGCTCACCGGCAACGCCATCGAGATACGGCGCGATCCGGTCAATCGGCCGGCCGACTTGGCCATTTACATCGGCGACAACCGCCGGGTGACGGCCGACTATGGGTGGAAGCCCAAGCGCAGCGCGGAGACGGTCCTGACGGACCTCTTTGACTGGGTCCGCGACAACGAAGCGAGCCTGCGCACGCTCTCCGGCCTCTAGGCGTTTCCCGCAGCCAGGAACGCCTCCAGGCCCGAGGCGCAGGTCGCCCCCCACGGAGGCGGACACATGGCGCAACGCAAGGTCGACCACAACCGGATGCTGGCTGATGCCCGCACCATCCGGGAGAACATCAGCCGCGCCCGGGGGTATTTGCGGCGCGACGACTTCTACCGTTGTATCGAGGCGGCCAACGACGCGCTGGTGCTCAAATCCACCAGCTCGGCCCTGGGCATGGGCCGGTCCGAGGTCGATCTGCTTTTCGTCGAGATGTGCGACGATTTCAGCCGCCACCCGCGCGTGATCGCTTTCCTGGAAGGCCTCGGCGTGAGTGGCGGCCCATTTTTGCGCTACAAGTCCGGTGACGAGACGCTGCTGATTAAAAAGCTCACCGCTTTTCGCATCAAAATGGAAGAGCTGGAGGAGCATGCCGCCGCCAAGGAAGAAAAACGCCGCAACGCCCAGCGCGAGGAGTGGCTGGCCCTGGGCCGGGAGTGCCTGGACCAGAAAAGCTTCCCCAAGGGCAAGGTCTACCTGCGCCGGCTGGTGGAAAACTACGGCGATGAGCCGGGCATGATCCGCGAAGTCGGCAAGCTTTTCGCCGACGCCGGGCTGTTGCCCGAAGCCTCGGAAATGTTCATGCTGGCCATCGAACGCTTCCCCTCCGACCA
The DNA here is from genome assembly GCF_004135975.1 of Solidesulfovibrio carbinolicus. Lineage (NCBI taxonomy): Bacteria > Pseudomonadati > Thermodesulfobacteriota > Desulfovibrionia > Desulfovibrionales > Desulfovibrionaceae > Solidesulfovibrio > Solidesulfovibrio carbinolicus. The sequence goes on from NZ_CP026538.1 coordinate 806,986, forward strand.
GCAGGCCTGGCGCATGGCCATCGACGCCTGGGACGCCCTGGGCGAATTCAAACAGGCCGAGGCCCTCTACCTCGACGCCGTCAAAACCTTCGGCGGCCACCCCATGACCTTCCTCAACATCGCCAAGTTCTACCTGAAATGGCACAAGAAAGACGACGCCTATGACTACGCCCAACGCGCGCTGGACCTGGACGCCACATTGGCGGAGGCCAAGGCTATCCAGGACGCCATTGAGAATCGTTGAGGGGAGCGGGGCGAGAAGAGAAGAGCGGAGAAGAGCAGAGGAAGAGGCCTCCGGGCGGTTCGCGAGGTCGGGGAGTGGCAGGAACTTCTCGCCCAAGTCGGAAGTCGCCACGGTTTTCGGTTTTGAAAATGCAGAGAGCGTCATGCAGCGGTACGGTCTGGAGAAGGCGATCAAGCGCCAGCATCGCCTGCGGTGAATTAGTCCAGCCAAAACCTGTATGCCAACCATTCAAAACATCCTGAAGCATGCCTGGACTGTCGGTTCCTCGGTACGAGATCACTCTCTATCGTTAGCGAAAGCATCAAGTCGCACAAGATGGGCTATGTTCATTGGGAAGGCTATCGGGTCAAAATAAACAGGCCGCTGCCAAAACTCAATGAAGGACTATACAGTTTGTACAAGCCCAGCTCGTGAAGCGAGTCCGCATTTTTAAGCCATGGAAGATACTGAACAATAGTCCCAAAAGAGACATCGTCTTGTGTCAATTCAATCCAGGCGCCTTTGAATGAATATCCAGTCCCAAAATGTTTGCCGAACTCATTAGGACGAACAATTCGTGCAGTCGAAGGGTCATTCCTATTAGAAAACTCCAACATTAGAGGGATGTCATATCCATGAAGCTCCCGTCTCTGCCCAGCTACATTAGTGTTCCCAGTAATTTTCTCTATAGGCCATTTGAACACGGATTGTGCAAGAGAATCAAGATCACCAGACGTTCCAGCTTCGCCAAAACGTAGTGTGACAACGACATGCCTTTTCTGCCCAAGGTCAATAAAGATCGCCTCTGCCTTAACTCTCGTTGAAACCGGAGGAGAGCTGGGATTCCAATGAACGAACTTCGGCGTAATAGTCACCTGGACAACATTCGATCCTGTCTTTAATCCTTCTGGCGTTTCAACTTCGACGATTATTTTGTATTTTATAACGGTTGTCGTCAGCGCATCGCTCACGATCTTTCCGCCCGATACGAACAACCTCGGGCCGGCAACGAGAATGAGGATTGTCAGAAAAATCCATCGCAACAAAGAGACGCGCCAAAACAAAAGCATTGCTATAAATGAAAAGATAGATATGGCAATCTGGGCGTGAAGGCCAATGATGGTATGCAGCAGCGCTGCATACATCCAGATATAACTTACGAAATCACTGCCCTGTAACATGCTTACCAACGTCGTTGCGGCAAGTTATTGTCTACCGCAGTATTATAGAGTTGCGCGACCATTTTTGCCTGAGCCCCCCGGTGAGCCAGTCCCATGTCTCATACATTCCAAGCGTCTCCACGGGCATCAGTTGCCCATGGAGTTTCGTTTTGACCTGCCCATGTCCAAACCTTCGAGGATTGGATACAGGAAATACTCAATGACGCGGCGCTTGCCAACAGTGATTTCAGCGGAAAGGGTCAGTCGGGGATGCCCGGAAAATCGGGCGGCAGATTCTTGAGCTCCGCGCTGGGGACGGGCGGGAGGATGATCCTGGCGCGAACGGTCAGCGTGTCGCCCAGGGCCTTTGTTTGTGGAAGTGGGCCTTGCTGATGGCCTTGGCCGTTGCGTTTCTTACGCCGTGCTTGTCATTTCCCGATGCAGAACCGGTCGAAGACGGCGTTTAACACGTCGTCGGGCGTGGTCTCGCCGGTGATGTCGGCGACCAGCCCGGCGGCCGTCTCCAGGCGCACGCCCATGAGGTCGTAGGGGATGCCGGCGGTGATGTCCTCGGCCAGGGCGGCCAGCTCGGCCCGGGCGGCAGAGAGCGCTGCCGCCTCGCGGTCGCTGGGGGCCGGCGTGTCCGGTTCGGGCGGGCCGGCCTCGGCGGTCAGCATGGCCCGGATGGCGGCCACAAGGCCGGTGAGGCCGTGGCCGGTGCGCGAGGACACGGCCACGCCCTGGATGCCGCGCCCGGCAAGCGCGGCCAACGGCGCGGGCTCGGCCGGCGGCAGATCGGCCTTGGTGGCAACGAGCAGCACCTTGCCCGGCCCCAGCTCGGCCAGCACGGCCTCGGCCTCGGCGTCCGGCACGTAAGGCGTCGAGCCGTCCACCACGTATAGTCCCAGCGTGGCCCGCCGGGCCTTTTCCAGGCCGCGCTTTTTGCCCATGTCCTCAATGGCGTCGTCGGTGGCCCGCAGCCCGGCCGTGTCGGTCAGGCGCACGGGCAGGCCGTCGAGGTCCAGGCTCTCTTCCAGATAATCGCGGGTGGTGCCGGGCAGTTCCGTCACGATGGCCCGGTCCGTGCCGAGCAGCGCGTTAAAAAGGCTCGACTTGCCAGCGTTGACCTTGCCGAAAAGGGCCACTGTCGCGCCCTGTCGGTAGGGCGCGGCCCGCCCTTCGGCTTCGAGCAGGGCGTCGATGCGGGCAACAGCCGCCGCCACGCCGTCGGCAAAGGCCTCGCGCGGCAGGCATTCCACTTCTTCTTCCGGAAAATCCACGGCCAGACAGATGCCGGCCAGGAGATCGGCCAGGGCTTGCCCCAGTTCCCGGGCCGCCTCGCCCATGCCGCCGGTCAGGCGATTTAGCGCCAGATCGGCCTGGACCGCGCCCCGGGCGGCGATGAGTTCGGCCACGGCCTCGGCCTGGGACAGGTCCAGTCGGCCGTTTAAAAAGGCGCGTTTGGTGAATTCCCCGGCTTCGGCCGGCCGCGCGCCCAGGGCGTAAGCGGCGGAAAGCACGGCGGCGAGCACGGCCGGGGAGCCGTGGCAGAAAAGCTCGGCCGTGTCCTCGCCAGTGTAGCTGCCCGGGCCGGGCATGAAGGCGGCCATGCCTTCGTCGAGGAGCCTGCCCCCGGGCGCGTGAAAGGTCCCGTGGTGCAGTCGGTAGGGCCTAAGGCCCGAAAAGTCCGGCCGGGGCGACCGAAAGAGCTTTTCGGCCACGTCCCGGGCGGCCGGGCCGCTCACACGAATAATGCCGACGCCGCCGCGACCCGGTGGGGTCGCGACGGCGGCGATGGTGTCGGAAGGCTGAGGACGCATGGGGTCTTAGGCGCTCGGTCCAGCCGGGCAGGCGGGCGTTTCCAGGAGCTTTTCGATGGCCCGGCCCATGCGACGGATGCCTTCCACGATGCGCTCGGGTTCGGCGTTGGAGAAGTTGAGCCGCATGGTGCGCTGGCCCGAGCCGTCCACGAAAAACGGCTCGCCGGGCACGAAGGCGACCTTTTCCTTGATGCACAGGTCGAACAAGGCAAAGGCCGAGCAGCCCTCGGGCAGGGTGACCCACAGGAACATGCCGCCCTCGGGTTCGGTATATTGCACACCTTCGGGGAATTCGGCCTTGATGCGTTCGACCATGAGGTCGCGCTGGGTCCCGTAGGCGGCCTTGATGGTGGCGATGTGGGCGTCGAGGTCGTTGTCGGCCAGGTACTGCACGAGGATGCGCTGCACCAGGGTCGAACAGTGGAGGTCCGAGGCCTGCTTGGCCGTGACGAGCTTGGGCAGGGAGTCGGGATCGGCCACCACCCAGCCCAGGCGCAGGCCCGGGGCGGCGATCTTGGAAAACGTGCCGAGCAGATAGCGGTCCTGGGTCATGAAGGCCGACACCGGCGGCAGGGCCTCGCCCATAAACCGCAGTTCGCCGTAGGGGTCGTCCTCGACGAAAATGGCGTCGGACACGCGCATGGCCTCGGCCACGGCCCGGCGGGCGGTGAGCGAATAGGTCAGGCCCGAGGGATTTTGGAAATTGGGCACGGCGTAGAACATCTTGGCCTGCTGGCGGGTCAGCACGTCCACGAGGCGGTCGATGTCCGGGCCTTCGGGACCAAGGGGAACGCCGGCAAAAGTCGGCTCGAAGACCGAGAAGGCCTGGATGGCCCCGATGTAGCCGGGCAGCTCCACGCCGACCACGTCGCCGGGGTCGAGGAAGACCTTGCCCAAGAGATCCAGGCTTTGCTGGGAGCCGTTGGTGATAAGGATCGTGGCCGGATCAATGTCCAGGCCGCGCTTGGTCTTGTAGCGGTCGGCTATCCATTGGCGCAGGGCCGGTTCGCCTTCGGTGACGGAGTACTGCAGGGCAGCGGGGCCGTTTTCGGCCAATACCCGGGCGGCGGCGGCGGCGATGGGGCCGGTGGGAAAGAGGTCGGGCTTGGGCAGGCCGCCGGCAAAGGAGATGATGGACGGATCGGCGGTGACCTTGAGGATTTCCCGGATAAACGAGCGGCGCACCTGGGACATGCGTTTGGCGAAAGCGGGCACGGCGTGAGCCTCCTTGGGTTGTTGGAGGGCCGCGACGTTCTGGCGGGCGACAGGCCGCCAGACGCGGCCGGTCGCCCCATGATAGCCTGGAAGGTTGCCCGAGGAAAGATTTTTCCGCGTCCCGGATCAGGCTCCCGGGATGGGGCCGCCCAGAACGAACTCCAGCCGGACCAGGGCTTGCTGTTCGGCCAAGAGCGCCTGGTTGTGGCGCAGCCGTTCGCGCAAAAGCTCCAAGGATGCCTCCAGGGCGGTCAGCTCCGAAAGCTGCATGGCCCCGGCGTAGGTTCCGGCCCACTTGGCCGCCCGGGCGGCCGGGGGCAGCACGCCCGTTTCCAGGGCCTCGGCCGTGGCCCTGGCCAATCCGGCTTCCTCCAGGGCGCGCAGGGCCTCCTCGGCGGCCCGCCCCCTGGCCTCCTCCACCAGCCGGGCGGCCTGCCGTCGCAGGTGGTCGGCCTTGGCCTTTTGGGCCTGGTTCTGGTCGAAAAGCGGCAGCCGCACCGACGCGCCCGGGCCGACGGTCCGGTTGCTTTCGATGTCGAGGTCGTAGCCCAGGCCGATGTCGAAGTCCCGCAGCCACCGGATGTTTTCCAGGGCCACGCCGCTTTGGGCGGCCTTTTCGGCGAAGGTCGCGGCCTGGACGGCCAGATTGTGGGCCTTAGCATAGGCCGAGGCCTCGCCGGCCGGGGGCAGGGGCACGGCCTTGGCCGGAACCTCGCCGGCGATGTCCAAGGGCTGGGCCGGGTCGAGGCCGGTCAGCCGGGCCAGCCGGGCCTTGGCCACCTGGAGCCTGGCCCGCAGTTCGGCGGTTTCCAGGCCCGCCTTGGCCGTGCCGGCTTCCAGAGCGGCCACCCGGGCGTCATCGGCCAGCCCAAAGGATCGGTAGTATTTGGCGGCCTCGGACAGTTTCTTCACCTGTCCGGCCACCTCGCCGCCAAGGGTCAGGGCGCGCTTGGCGTAGGCCACCTCCAGCCAGGCCAGCCGGGCTTCCCGGGCGGTCTCGCAGGCCCTTAGTCCCACCAGCAGGATGTCGCGTTCGAGTTCGGCCTGGGCCTTGGCCGTGCGGTCCTTCACCTGGGCCAGATCGGACACCGAGGTCATGGCCGTGGCGGCCAGACTGCCCAGGGGACCGCCGGCGAATAGCGGGAACCCGAACAGCACGGCCAGGGACGGATTCTGGGGCAGCCCGGCCTGGACCACCTCGGATCGGGCCACGCCGATGTCCTCGAACCGGGCCTGGACGCCGGGGTTGTTGACCAGGGCCAGACGCACGGCGTCGGAGAGCGTCATGCCCCGGGCGGCCACGGCGGCGGCTTGCCCGGCCACGGCCGCGTCGTCCTCGGGGGTGCGCCGCCACAGGGGCTGGACCCCTTCGCGTTCGGCCACCACGGCAGCCATTTTGGCGAAATCGGCCGCCGGCTCCACCTTGGCGCAGCCGGCGGCCAGGAAAACGAGCAGCAGGGGCAGGAAGGCGCGTCCCATGGCTAGTTGCCTCCGTGGCCTTGGTGGCTGTCATGTCCGGCCTGGGCCGGGGCTTTCGCGTCATGCCCGCCGTGTCCGGCCTGGGCCGGGGCGTGTCCGGCGTCATGCCCGCCCTCGGCAGCGGCCACCTCGAAAAGCATGGTCATGCCGCCCATGGGCATGACACCCATGGGCACGGCGGCGTGGGCGTTCACGGTGTGGTGCAGCTTGTGGCAGTGCAGGTGCCAGTAACCAGGATAATGGAAGGTGAATTCCACGTCGCGCACGGTCCCGGGGGCCACATTGACGGTGTTGCCCGGCCATTGGGCCGATTCCGGGATGGGGCCGCCCTCGGTGCCGGTGACGCGCCAGGTGACGCCGTGGAGGTGGATGGGATGGGCGTGCATGTTGGACAGGTTGGCGATCCGCAGGCGCACGGTCTGGCCGACCCTGGCCGTCAGCACGTCGGTGGACGGCGCGGCCTTGCCGTTTATCGTGAACCAGTTGGGGTCGGTGGAGGTCACGTCCACGTGCTCGTTGCCGGGATAGAAAAACCACTCCTGCAGGAGCAGGCCGTAGTCGCGGTCCACCCGGCGCGTGCCGTCGGCCGGATGGCTGATGAAAAAGCCGCCAAGGCCCATGCCCACCTGCTTTTTCTCGTTAAACGAGGAGTGGTACATGAACGTGCCGACCTGGTTGACGGTGAATTCGTAAACGAAGCTCTGGCCTGGGCGGATGGGCGGCTGGGTCAGTCCCCCGACGCCGTCCTGGTCGTTGGGGATCTCCAGGCCGTGCCAGTGGACGCTGGTGGCCTCGGGCAGCTCGTTTTTGACGATGATCCGCACTCGGTCGCCCTGGATGACCTCGATGGCCGGGCCGGGCATGGAGCCGTTGAATCCCCAGAGCTTGGCCGGCTTGGGGATGTCCATGCCGTGCATGGCCCCCTTGGCCTTGTGCCAGCGGTCCCACAGCGAGCCTGGGCGCGGCGGCCCGTCGAGCAGCAGCCGGGTCACGGGCTGGGCCGTCAGGCGAAAGACCTTGACCTCGCCGTCGCGCTCAAAGCCCAGGCTGGGGATATGGGGTGTGATGACCTCGCCCTCGCCCTTGCCGGTCAGCGGCGGGGGCGGGGTGATGGTCACGGCCGGATCGCGCCAGGGAAAGATGACGCCGCCGTGGCCGCCATGTCCGCCTGGACCGGCCGGTCCGGCCGGCATGGCACGGCCGGCGTGGGGAGCGGACTTGGCCAGGGCCGGGGCGGCGGCCAGCATTGGGGCCAGGGCGGCCAGGGAGAGGAAGCGGCGGCGCGCCGGCCGCGTGCCGGCCGCGTCGTCGGGCGTGTTGTCGGGCGTGTCCGGGCGACGTGGCAGCCGGGAAGCGAGACGGTGGAAAAAACCGGCCATGGGAACTCCTTGCCTGGGGCGGGAACTGTTTCCTACCATTGTAAGCAACAATTCGCCGCGAAAGGCAAGGGCCGCGTTCAGCCGACGAGGGTACGCCAAATACCGGCCAGCGCCTCCTGCTGGGCCTGCGGCCCATAGGCCGCCGCCGTGGCCGCCGCGTTCTCCAGGGCCGCAGTCAAGGCCGGGCCGCCTTCGTTCCAAAGCTTCGCCGCCGCCTCCAGACACAGCGTCGCCCCGAAAACGTCATTGTCGGCGGCGTAAAAGCCGTTGCCGCCCCAGGGGACGTCGCGCAGGTGAACCGACGGGACGTAGCCGCCCGGGCCGATGGGGCGCATGTAGTCGAAGCCGCCGAAGCCGGCAAAGCCGGCCACGACGCAGCCGCAGGCAAATGCCTCCAGGGGCGGCAGCGGGCAGCCCTCGGGAAAGCCCGTAGCCAGAAACACGTGGCAGCCGCGCAGGGCCTGGGCCACGCCCTGGCGCGTAAGCCCCTCGATGGCCGCCCATTCGAGGGCCAGCCCGGTCCGGACGGCCCGGGCCGTGGTGGTCTGGCGGATCATGGCCGCCAGGGCCTTGTTCTTGCGCGGCATGTAACCGACGCGTACCGGGTCAGGAGCCGGCTTTTGGGCGGGCGGGAAAAAGAGCGCCGGGTCAATGGCCGGGCGCAGCACCGGCGGCAGGGTTCCGGTCGCCAGTTCGATATAGCGGGCCACCGGGTCGGACACGGCGAGAAAAGAAACCGGCAGCCGGTCCCAAGTCACGCCGCCCGGCAGGCCGTTGTGGAAGTAGGCCCAGTTCTGGCAGTAGACCAGACAGCGCGCCCCGGCGGCCAGCCCCGGGGCCAGGGCGTTGGGCCAGCCCTCGGGCACGACGTAGACGTCGTCCGGGGTCAGGCCGGCGGCGTCCAGCCCGACCGTCGGCAGTCCCGGCGGCAGGGCCAGGGGCGGGGCGGACGGATCGCGAAGGACCAGGGCCACGTCCTGGCCCAGCCCGGCCAGCCCGGCCGCGACCTCGGCCAGCACGGCCAGCCCTCCGGAAACCGTTTTAAGCGGCGGCAGGAAAATAAACGTACGCGTCAAAAGGCCTCCCAAGGCCGGTTGCCGGGAACCGGGCAAAAGGCTACGACCCCAATGATCGTCCAACGCTTTTTCTGATGCCGCAAGGAGTCCTCATGCGCAACACCCAGGACGCCGCCCTGATCGAACGCCTCACCCCGGCCGACGCGGCCGTGCCCCAGCTCGGCCAGGCCGCCTGCGACAGCCCCAAGTGTTCCGGGGCCTTTATCGAAGACGAATCCGGAGTGCTGGTCGGCATCAGCCGCCATAATCTGGCCGACCCCCAGGCCGTGCCGGTCTTTTTCGAGGAAGCCGGCCCGCGCCGCCAGCTCTTTTTTGCGCCCCACAAGACCAAGGTGGCCGTGGTCACCTGCGGCGGCGTGTGCCCGGGCATCAACGACGTCATCCGCTCCATCGTCATGGAGGCCCATCACCACTACGGCGTGGCCGCGGTGCTTGGCATCCGCTACGGCCTTCGCGGCTTCATCCCGGCCTGCCGCCACGACGTCATGGAGTTGACCCCGGACGCCGTGGCCGAGATCCACGAATTCGGCGGCACGATCCTTGGCTCCTCGCGCGGCCCCCAGGCCGTGGACGAGATCGTGGACGCCATGGAGCGCCTGGGCATCGGCTTTTGCGTCTTCATCGGCGGCGTGGGCACCATGCGCGCCGCCTCGGCCATCATGGCCGAGATCACGGCCCGCGAACTGCCCATGGGCGTGGTGTGCATCCCCAAAACCGTGGACAACGACATTCATTTCGTCTCGCGCACTTTCGGCTTCGCCACCGCCGTGGAGCAGGCCGCCGAAGCCATTGCCTGCGCCCATGTCGAGGCTTCGGGCGCGCCCTACGGCATCGGGCTGGTCAAGCTCATGGGCCGGCAGTCGGGATTTATCGCCGCCGAGGCCAGCATGGGGCTTAAGCACGTCAACATGGTGCTGGTGCCCGAGGATCTGTTTGCCCTGGAGGGGCCGGGCGGGGTGCTGGACGTGCTGGAAAAGCGCCTGCGTTCCCGGGGCCATGCCGTCATCGTGGCGGCCGAGGGCGGCGGGCAGCATCTCGTGGACGACACCGGCCGGTTCGACCCCTCGGGCAATCCGGTGCTCGGCGATTTCTGCGGCCTGCTCGCCGCGCGCATCAAGGCCCACTGTAAGGCGGCCGGATTGCCCATCACGCTCAAGGCCATCGACCCCAGCTACATCATCCGCTCCGTGCCGGCCAACACCGCCGATGCCGTCTACTGCGGCTTTCTGGGGCGTCTGGCCGTCCACGCCGGCATGGCCGGCAAGACCGGGCTCATGATCGGCTCGGTCAACGACCGCTTCGTCCATGTGCCGTTGCCGCTCGTCACCGGCGAGCGCAAGCGCGTGGACATCGCCTCGGACTATTGGCAGGCCGTGCTCGATTCCACGGGCCAGCCGCGTTTTGCCCAGGCCGGGGGCTGATGCCCGGCTTAGGGCTCTTGAATCCGCATCCAAACGGCGCTACGCCAGCAGCGGCCGGAAGGCGATCCTTCCGGCCGCCCGGTTTTGCATCCCCAAAAGGAGTCTCCATGTCCCGCGTTTTGTCTGAAGTCCTGGCCGCCGTGCGGCCCGTGGACCAGTCGCTTTTTCCCGTGGCCGCCGTCCATCTCGACAACCTCACCAAACCGCGCGGCAGCCTGGGACGCCTGGAAGAACTGGCGGCCCGGCTGTTCGTCATCAGCGGTGGCGTCAAGCCGACCGTTGACCCGGCCCGCATCTACGTCTGCGCCGGAGACCACGGCGTGGCCGCCGAGGGCGTGAGCCTTTTTCCGCAGGAAGTCACCCGCCAGATGGTGGCCAATTTCCTGGCCGGCGGCGCGGGCATCAACGTCCTGGCCGCCACCGCCGGCATCGACCTGCGGGTGGTGGACGCCGGCTGCCTGGGCGAACCCTTCGCCCCTCATCCCCGGTTCGCCGGCGCGCGGGTGGCCTCGGGCACGGCCAATCTGGCCGAGGCCCCGGCCATGACCCGGGAGCAGTGCGAGGGGGCGCTTTTGCTTGGCGTGTCCCTGGCCGAGGCCGCCGCCGCCGAAGGTGTGCGAGCCCTGGGCACGGGCGACATGGGCATCGCCAACACCACGCCGTCCACCGCGCTTTTTTGCGCCTATCTCGGCCTTTCCCCGGCCGAGATCACCGGCCCGGGCACGGGTCTGGACGCCGGAGGCGTGGGCCGCAAGGCGGCCATCGTGGCCAAGGGGCTTGCCCTGCACGCGGACGTCGTGGCCGGCGGCGACCCCGTGGCCGTCCTGGCCTGCCTGGGCGGCCTGGAAATCGCCTGCCTGGCCGGGCTGGTCATCGGCGCGGCCGCCTGCCGGCTGCCCATCGCCGTGGACGGCTTCATTTCCACCGCCGCCTACGTGGCCGCCCGGGCCATCTGTCCCACCGTGGCCGACTACGCCGTCATCAGCCACGCCTCGGCCGAGCCGGGCTACGCCCCGATCATGGCCGCCCTGGACCAAAAGCCGCTTTTGGACCTCGGCCTGCGCCTGGGCGAAGGCACCGGCGCGGCCCTGGCCCTGTTCCTCATGCGCTCGGCCTGCAATATCTACAACGATATGGCGACCTTCGCCTCGGCCGGCGTGAGCGAAGGGTAGGGGGAGAGAAGAGGGAAGAAGGAGGATGCCCCCGGCCCCCCCGATTGGAGAAAAGGGTAAAGGGGGCTGGCGGGGAGGCCGGTTGCGCTCCGGGGCAGGCTGGTCGCTGGCCTTGCCTGGGGCGGATGCCGGCGTCGCCGAGACAGCCGGAGACCTGGCCAGGGGGGTGCGTACAAGGCATTCCACAGCCGTCTCTGCCCCTGCGGCAAGCGATAATAAAAAATGGTTCTCGGCTGTTCTTCCTGTCCCGAACAAACGTCAACGCCGCCTCGGATCGCTCCGGGCGGCGTTTAGAATTCGAGGCGACTTGCGCCTTCAATCCTCCAGCCGGTACGGCCCTTCATAAAACGCCTCGCCTTCCATGTCGGCGACAAAACGCACGCGCGCAGCCGGGATAAGGTGGTCGGCGGCATCGGCCGGCTGGCCAAGACTGCTTCGATCCACCGGCTCGGGCGGTTGATGCTGGGGGGCGTCGCGCGGGATGATCCGCCACACCGGGCTTTGTTGGTAAATGGGCAGACAGTGAGCGGTGTTGGCCGTTTGGATGTAGCGCGGCGACCAGGTGTGGTCCTTGGCTTCGGGGTTGAGAAAATGCAGTTCCGGCAGATCGCTGACCAGTCGGGCCGTGAACAGCGGCGGTCTGGGCTTTTGCAAAAGCAGCGGCGGACTGGCCGGATCGGCCAGGAGCTCCGGTCCCAGCCAGCGCAAAAACGCGGCCACGTCGGCTCCGGCCGGGGTTTGGACGAAATAGGGCCCGACCGCCGTGGTCGTCGCCGGAGTCAGGCCGTAGCGCGCCCCGGCCAGGATGCGCCGAGCCAGGGCCAGATCGGCCGCGTCGTCGATGTCCAGGGTTTCGGTCAGGCCGACGTCGAGGCGGTACTCCCGCTCGCCCAGGCGATAGCCCATGTACATGGCTTGAAATCTCGGGGTTTCCCGCCGCCAGAGCATGTAGCTTGTGGAGGAAAACCGCAGCAGATTGGGAAAGCCGGCAAAAACCGGGGCAAAGCCGCTGGCCGCGGGGTAGAAGTAGTCGCGGTCCCAGTGCTGTTCGGGCCGCACGGCCTGGACGCGCAGGGCGTGGCCGGTGTGGATGGCGGCGGCGGCTTCGCGCAGCCGGTCGGCCGTGCGAAAAGGGAAGGTCGGCATGAAAAGTCCAAGCCATTGGAGGTCGGGCCGATTTTCGGCGTAGTGCTCGGCCACCAGATGCAAGGGCGCATCGTCCCCGGCCAGGGACTCGGGGCGCATGAGCACCGAAACGGCCTCGGCCGGATACCGCGAACGCACCATCTCGGCCACGACCGGGCTTTCCGTGGACACCGTGACGTCGGCGAACACGCCGCTAGAAAGCAGCACGTCCAGGGTGCGGCAGACCAGCGGCACGCCGCCGAGTTCGATGATGTTCTTGCCGGGCAGCCGCTTGGAGCCCATGCGGGCCGGAACCAACGCGCCGATGCGCATGGCGCTCATCCTTCCTTGTCGGGCCAAAGCGCGGCCCGGTGCTTATCCAGGGCGGCCCGCGCCTCGCCCAGGTATTGCTCGTGACCGATCACGGCCCGATTGGCCCCGTGGCGGCGGTAGCCGCCAAGGAGCCTGTCCACGACGACCAGGGGGGCGCGGGCGAAAAAGCGCAGCCACAGCTCGAAATCCCCGGCCAGGGGAAAGGCCGGATCGAAGCCGCCGCCGGCCGCAAGCCACAAATCCCGCGAAAAAAACGTGCTCTCCTGCTGGATAAAGGCCCGGAAGTCGCCGCCGTAGAAGATGTCCGGCGACCACTCGGGCAGGTCGGGCCGCACCCAGTCGAGTCTGCCCGCGGCGTCGAAAGCGGTGGGCCGGCCGGTGATCCAGCGGGCGGCGGGGTCGGACAGGAAGGCGTCGGCGACCTTGAAAAGCGCCAGGGGATGGAGCAGGTCGTCGGCGTTGAGCCAGCCCAGGATGTCGGCGTGGCTGCCGGCCAGGCCTTCGGCCACGGCCGGATAGTGGCCGGCGTCGGGTCGGGAGCGCCAGCCGGCCAGGTGGCGGGCCTGGCGGCGGATGAGGGCCGGCGACCCGTCGCGGCTGCCGCCGTCCAGGACTAGGTAGGCGAGGTTGGGGTAATTTTGCGACAGCACGCTGTCCAGGGCCGCTTCCAGAAACGGGGCCTGATTGAGGGACGGCGTGACCAGCCCGATGGCCGGCAGCGGCCTGCGGGAGAGGATTTCCGGCAGCCCGAGGGTGGTTACGGCGTCGCGGGCGACCTGGACGGCCGGGGCGTGGCCGGCGGCGTCGGCCGCCGGGGGCTGGAGCGGCAGTTCCTCGACCGTGAAGAACAGGTTCCAGGAAAAGGCCCGGCCGAAGGCGGCAAAGGGGACGCCGGTGATGGGCCGCCAGTTGCGCTCGTAGGCGGCCTGGGAAAGATAGTGCCAATCCGGGTCGGCCAGGGCGTCGCCAAAGGCGGCCAGCTCGTCGCGCCGCCCGAGAAGCGCCAGCAGGTAGGGCAGAAAGCCGCTCGTCCAGTGGCCGCCCGGCTTGGCCACCACGTCGAAGAGGTGGAGGTGAAAGCCTGCGGGCTTGCCCAGACGGGCCAGATCCCCGGCCATGGCCCGCCAGGCGTCCGGGGCCTCGGGCACGTGTTCCAGGGCCGAGACCGAGATCACGGCGTCGAAAGCGCCATCCGGCAATTGGGGGGAATAATCTCCCAGTCCGGCCCGCACCAGCCGGCCGGGATGGTCGGCAGGCACGGCGGTCGGACCATTGCCGGCCCCGGCCAGGGGATCGAGGTTGGTGTAGTCGAAGCGCCGGGCCAGGGCCTGGCCAAGGGGCGAGACGCCGCCGCCGATCTCCAGCACTCGCGCTCCCTCGGGCAACGAGGCGTAAAGCACCTGCCAGGCGAGCTGGTGCTGGTAGTATTTGAGATCGGCCAGGCCGGCATCGCGGAAAACGAGTTCCGGCGGCGGCGAGAAGGCCGCGAAATGACTTTTTTTCGAATACCGCCAGGGAGCAAAATCCCGGCCCGAGGCCAAGGGCGGCCAAGGGTGGCCGGTTGCCGCCAGCTGGCGCTCCCGGCGGCCGGCCTGGACGGCTTCGGGCAGGGCGACGGCGACAAAACGCCGGCCCGGCCCGTCCAGGGACAATTCCGGCTGGCGGCGCACCGAAGCCGGATCGGCCAGCAGCCGCGCATAGGCCGCGACATAGTGTTCCACCCGGGTCTTGGCGGAAAAATGGCGCATCAGCCAGTCCCGGCCGGCCAGGCCCAGGTCCTCGGCGGCGGCGGGATCGTCCAGCAGTCCGGCAATGACCGGCCCGGCTTCTTCCAGACGCACGTTTAAAAAGGGGCAGCGCGGCGTGCCGGCAAAGGCGGCCAAAAGCTCCAGGCAGCGGCCGTCGAGAAAGGACAAGACCGGCTTGGCCATGGCCAGCCCTTCCAGGCCCGTCAGATGGTAGCTGCCGCTGGCCAGATCGTCGATGACGACGCGTGCGCGGCGTTTGCGGGCCAGGGCCTGGGCCAGGGGCAGGCCCGTGACCAGGTCCGACGTGACGCCGCGCTGCCGGGCCAGCCGGGCCAGCAAGGCCCGGACCTCGGGGGCGGCCTTGGTGTTCCAGCGGTCCTCGAAGGCCCCGACCGCCTTGGTGTGGCTGAAAAAGACGTCCACGGCCGGCGGCGCGTCGGCCGGCTGATAGGCCGGTTCGTCCTCGGGCACGAAGTTGGGCACGATAAGGGCGCGCGGGTAGAGCCGTTCGGGATACTGGGCAATGACCAGGGCGGGCAGGGGATCGGCCAAAAGCGCCTGGACGGCAATGCCCATGGTGCCGGCCACCAGGGCCGGGGTACTGTGGAACTGCCGCACCACGGCCGCGCCACGTTTGGCCAGGGCGGCGAAGTCGATGGGCGAAAAGGTGGTCGAGGTCAGGTCAAGGTAATTGTGCAGATGGAGGATGTCGGCGGTCTCGGCCAGGGCCAGGGCGGCGGCGGGGTCGTCGGCCAGAACCACGTCGCGGCCGAACAGGCCATAATCCACAGGTTCGATCAGCCGGGCGTCCAGACCGGCATGGCGGGCCTGGGCGCGAACCAGCCGCAGGGGCATTCCGGCCAGGGGCGAGGCCGAGAAGTGGACCACGCGCAGGGGACAGCTCATGGCGCGGTCTCTTTTGCGGGCAGGACTATCCCCCGCTCAGCCAGGGCGGCGGCCAGGCGTCCGTCCGGATCGGCGGCGGCCAGCCGGCGGGCGAACCGGGCCGTCTGGCCTTGGGCCATGGCTGCCTGGGCGGCGACCAGGGCTTCCTCGACGCCTGGCTCGCGGCGAAACGCGGCCAGATTGGCCAGGGCCAGTTCCAGGCCCAGGGACCAATCGCCGGGGCGGTGAAGGGAGAGATTGGAGAGCAAGCCCACCCGGTCGGCCTGGGTGCCGGGATGGCGGCGCAGGATGGCGGCCAGCCGGCGGTCGGGCTCCAGGGCCTCGGGGCGCAGCAGCTTGGCTGCGATCAGGCATTCGGCGGCGTTGTCCGGCACAAGCTGCTTGGGGTCAAAGGTCGTGCCCGGGGCGGCGTGGCGGACGGCACCTTCCAGGGCGGCGGCGAAAAAGACCAGGGCGTCGAAGGGGTCGTCCAGCCGGGCGGCCCGGGCCTTGCCGGTCGCGCCCACAAAGGCGGCGTAGGCCCGGCGGGCGGCCTCGGGGTCGCCAAGCCGGTAGCCGGCCAGGCAGGCCACGGCGGCCACATGGGGGTTTGCCCGCAGATCCGGCCGGGCCAGACAGGCTCCGGCCAGGTGGGCGTAGAGATCCCGGCTGCCCAACCCGGCGGCGGTGTGGAGCAGGGCGGCGGCCACGGCGGGCGTGGGCGGGGCGGCGGACAGGCGTTCCCAGATTTCCGGCGCGCCAAGGGGCAGATGCCCCGCCCGCCACAGGGCGAAAAGGGTCAGGGCCAGGGCCTCCCGGGTCTGGGGACCGGTGGCCGGCCTGCCCGGCGAGGCGGCGGCCGCCTCGGCCAGCGCCAGCAGAGCCTGGGCCCGGTGGCGGGGCAGGTGGCGGTCGGCCACGGCGGCGTGGGCGGCCCGGCCCATGGCCTCGGCTGCTTCGGGATGGCGGGCCAGGAAGCGTATCTGCTCGTCGAGTTCCAGCACGTCGTCGTAGTAAAGCGCCTCGCGCCCCGGGACGAACAGCCTCTCCACGCCGGGCGGCTGGCGTTCGGTCACCGGCAGGCAGCCGCTGGAGGCGGCTTCGAACAGGCGCTGGTTGACCTCGCCGGCGATGCACTCGTTGGGGCAGGCCCGGGCGTCGTCGTAGACGGCGGCCAGGGCCGGGCCGTGGGCGTCCTGACAGGGGACAAGCCCGGCGGCGGCGAGGTGTTCGGCGAACCAGGCCCGGCGGCGGCGGTGTGGGGTGATGCGGCCCACGAAGGCCAGGGCGTGGCGGCGGTCGGCAAAGGGCACAAAGGGCCGAATTGTGCCGTGCCAGGTGATCCAGGCCGTGCGCGGCCAGCCGGCTTCGGCCAAGGGGACGGCCTGCTGGGGCTGGGTGGAGGCGACGGCGTCAAAAAGCCGGGCGTAATGGCGTTGCCAGAAGCCATTGAGGTGCGGATCGCGGGCCCAAAAAAGGGTCGGGCATGGGGCGGCCTCGACATCGGTCAGGATGACCCGTTTCCCCAGATGCTCCTGGTGGATGACGCAGTCCGGCGGCTCGGGCAGTCCGGCCAGGAGCTGCGGCAGGCTGACGACGCCGGCCGGCGGGTCGAGAGTGGTTGCGGCGATGCCCAGCCCGGCAAAGGCCGAGTCCAGGGAGGAGTGGATGAGACAGACGTTGCGTATCCGGGCGGCCATGGCTGGGGGAGGTTTGTCCCGCGCCCGGCGGGCCTTGGCGAGACGTTTGAGCGGTTTGGCCCGTTTGGGCGTCCGGCCGCCGTGGCTGGCCTGGCCGGTTGCCGTCCTGTGTCGGAAATCCACCCGGCCCGTGTCCGGCCCCGGTTCGTGTCACCGGCGCCGTTCCTGGCGGCCCCAAGGCCTCGGTTCCGGCTCTCCCCGCCACAGGCCCGTCAGGTCCTTACGCCACAGCGGGCGCTTGGCGCTGCCTGGCCGCGAGCATGCGGCTTTCCCGGAAACCGGCGGCCGTATTTTCCAGGGGACGCGGCCTAGACCACGACCACGGAATTTTCGCAGTCGCCAAAGGGGCTGAAGGCGTACTTGTCGGCCTCGGGGTCGCTGATCCAGACTTCCCCGTCAATCAGATAACGGAACTGGTATTCGCGGCCGGCGGGCAAATCGAGGGTGGCGGAAAACGAGCCGTCCTTCTGGCGGCGCATGGGCGCGGCGGCCACGTCCCAGTCGTTGAATTCGCCGACAAGATGGACGCCGGAGGCGTTTTTGGCCTGTTCCTTGGTCAAGGCGAAGGTGACCTTGCACACGGGTTTGCTTTTGAGCGGCTTTTTTTTCAGCGACATATTCTCTCCTTGGGGCGACGGCTCCAAGCCGACTGGACGGCCGGCGGCACGGCGCAATGTGGAGGCATAGCCAGGAGGTATCCCCTCCGGGCGGCGAAGTAAAATCTTTTTTGGGAAGATCGCGTCACGCCGCCAGGTTTATAGGACGGATTCCTTTTTGAGCGTTTCCAGCATGGCCGCCAGATGCAGGGGCTTGGTGAAATAGCAGGTGGCGTTGCCCCGGAAAAACGAAGTGGCCACATTTTTGACGTCGTCATGACAGGTGATCATCACAACCTTGGCTTCCTGGCCCGGGGCCACGGCGCGGGCGCGTTCCAGTTCGCGGATGGCGGCCAGGGCGGCGTGGCCGTCCATGACCGGCATCTGGATGTCCATGAAGACGACGCCAAACGGCTTGCCGTCGTTCAAGGCCAGGGTGAAAAGATCCACGCCCTCGCGGCCGTTGCCGGCGCAGACGCACTCGCCGAACGGGGCCAGGGTGGCCCTCAGGGTGAGCTGGGAGAGCGGATCGTCGTCCACGATGAGAATTTTCATGGCGCCCCCTTGCAATCGGTCTGCCTAAGCAGGCAATCCGCTTCATGTGATGCCAAAAAAGCGTTGGCGACGCAAGGCCGGCCGGCAATACCCGGAGGGCGCACCGCAAGGCTGGATTTTTTCGGCGCTGGGCACTAGGATGACAGGCGGCCCGGCCAGCCCCGTCATGGGGCGGCCCTTTTCCCTTGGCAAACGGATGCGACTATGCGAGCTGTGCTGTTCAAATTGGCGGTTGTGCCGCTGACGTTTTTTTTCTCCAGCCTGTGCTGGCTGACCGCGCGCCTTGGCCGCGACGGGCGGCTGTCCCATGCCGTGGAGTGCCTGTGGGCCAGGTGCCTCGTCTGGACGTCCGGCGTCCGGCTCGAAGTCGATCTGTCGGCCCTTGATCCCGGCCAGACCTATATTTTCATGGCCAACCACCAAAGCCACATGGACATCCCGATCCTGTTCGCAGCGCTGCCCGGCTGGAATTTCCGCTTTCTGGCCAAGGAAAGCCTGTTCAAAATTCCGGTCTTCGGCCCGGCCATGCGCCGCATGGGCCACGTGGCCATCGACCGGGGCAACCGGCGCAAGGCCATGGAATCCATCCAGGAAGCCGTGGACCTCGTTTCCCGGGGCATCGGCCTGTTGGTCTTTCCCGAAGGCACCCGGTCCATGGATTATTCGAAGCTTCAGGAATTCAAGACCGGCGGCATGATCGTGGCGCTCAAGTGCCAGGCTCAGGTGGCCCCGCTGGTGCTCGTGGGGTCCGGGGGGGTGCTGCCCAAGCACGGCCGCCGGTTGACCCCGGGCGTGGTGCGGGTGCGGGCCTTGCCGCCCTTTGACGCCGCCGCCCTGTATACGCTCAAGGAACGAGAAAATTTCAAAAACGACCTCTGGGACCGCATGGACGCGGCCTATCAGGAGATGCGCGCATGACAGGCTCCCCCGCCGTGACCCTCTATCCCTTGGGCGGCCTCGGCGAAATCGGGCTCAACTGCATGGCCCTGGTTTCCGGCGATTCCATGATCGTCGTGGACTGCGGGCTCATGTTTCCCGACGATTCCCTTTTCGGCATCGACGTGGTTATTCCGCGTTTCGATTTCATTTTGCAAAACCGCGACAAACTCAAAGGCATCGTGCTGACCCACGGCCACGAGGACCACATCGGCGCCCTGCCGTGGCTTATGCGCAGCTGCGACGCGCCGCTTTACGCCTCAAGCTTCACCCTGGCCCTGGCCGGCAAGAAGCTCGAAGAGCATGGGCTTAAGGAATTCACCACCTGCCTGCCGGTTTCGGCCGGCGACACCGTGACCCTTGGCGACTTCAAGGTCACCTTTTTCCCGGTGTGCCACTCCATCGTCCACGGCTTTGCCCTGGGCATCGAAACCCCGGCCGGGCGCATCGTCCACACCGGGGATTTCAAGATCGACCGCAATCCCCTGGACGGCCACGCCACCGACCTCGACGCCATCAAGCGGTTTGCCGGGGACGGGGCCATGCTGCTGCTGTCCGACTCCACCAACGCCGAGCGCGAGGGCTTCGCGCTGACCGAGCGCGAGATCAAGGCTGCCCTGGGCGATATTTTCGCCACCTGTTCCGGCCGCATCGTGGTGACGCTTTTTTCCAGCCACATCCAGCGGATGCAGGAGATCTACGATCTGGCCCACGCCACCGGCCGCAAGGTGGCGGTCTCGGGCAAGAGCCTTTTCACCAACATCGAGATCGCCCGGGAGCTGAAACACCTGCGAGTCCCTCCCGGAACCGAGGCGAGCCTTGAGGAACTGGCCAGTCTGCCCGACGAACAGGTGGTGCTGCTGGTCACCGGCTCCCAGGGCGAGCCGCTCTCGGCGCTGTCCCGCCTGGCCTACGGCGAACACCGGCAGGTGAAGATCCAAAAGGGCGACACCGTCATTTTGTCCTCGCGCTTCATCCCGGGCAACATCCGGGCCATCACCCGGCTCATTAACCGCCTCTACAAGCTCGGGGCCGAGGTGCTCTACGAGCGGGTCCAGGCCATCCACGCCTCGGGCCATGCCCATGCCGACGAGCTGCGGCTCATGCTCAAGACCGTTTCGCCCAAGTTTTTCATCCCCATCCACGGCGAATACCGCCATCTGGTCAAGCACGCCCGCATCGCCGTGTCCTGCGGCGTGGCCCCGGAACGGGCCTTGGTCATCGAAGACGGCCAGCCCGTGACCTTCGCCGAGGGCCTCATCCGTCTGGAGGACGCCATCCCGGTGGAGCACATCTATGTCGATGGCAAGGGCGTGGGCGATGTGGGCGTCACCGTGCTCAAGGAACGCCAGCTCTTGGCCGGCGAAGGGCTGGTCATCGTGGTGCTGGTGGTGGACGAGAAATCCGGCGAGCTGACTTTCGGCCCCAACATCCTGTCCAAGGGGTTCGTTTTCGAGCAGCACTACAGCCATGTGCTGGAAGACGCCAAATGCATTGTCCTGGACATCTACGAAAACGTGCCGCCCGGCCAGTCCGATCTGCTCAAGGAGCGCATCCGCTCCGCCTTGCGGCGGTTTTTCCGCAAGATCCTGGAACGCGACCCGGTGGTCGTGCCCCTGGTCATCACCCTGTGACGCGGGAGAACCGTTCATGAAGGTCTTGCGGGTGCGCCATGGCGACGCCGCCTTTTATGCCCAGCTGCTCATGGAGCAAAACGCCGTGCGCTGCCTGGACAAGACCCTTGGCCTGGACGCGCCCATCCCCCTGGCCGAGGTGGCGGTGCTGGCCCCGGTGACGCCTTCGAAGGTGATCTGCGCCGCCGGCAACTTCCGCGACCGGCTGCGCGAGATGGGCCGCGATCCGTCCGATGGGCCCATGCTTTTTTTAAAGCCGCCCTCGGCCGTCATCGGTTCGGGCCAGGCCATCGTGCTGCCGCGCGCCTCGGCCCGGGTCGAGGCCGAATGCGAACTGGCCCTGGTCATGGGCCGGGCCTGCCGCAACGTGGCCCCGGCCGACGTGCCCAAGCATCTTTTTGGCCTCAGCTGCGCCAACGACGTCACGGCCGTGGACCTGCGCGAGCGCGACGAAACCCTGGGCCGGGCCAAGGGCTACGACACCTTCGCTCCCATCGGGCCCTGGATCGAGACCGAGCTCGGCGATCCGGCGAGCCTGACCCTGCGCCTGCTGATAAACGGCCAGACCGTGCAGACGGGGTCCTGCGCCGACATGGCCGTGGGGCCTTTCGAGCTGGTGAGCTTCGTCTCCTCGGTGATGACCCTTCTGCCCGGCGACGTGATCCTGGCCGGTTCGCCGGCCCGGCCGTGTCCGCTGGCCCCGGGCGACGAGGCCCGGGTGGAGATTGACGGGGTGGGGGTGCTCATCAATCCGGTGCGGGCCGAAGGCGAGGCCGCGCCCCTGCAGTAGGAAATTCGCGTCCGGTCCGTCCGGGCGCTTGCCTTTTCGAGAAAAGCGGACTACAAGCCGCAGTTCTCCAAACACGCACGCCCCGCGAGCCAATCCTGGGTGCCGGATGGTCCGGCCCAAATTCCGGGGCGGAGGGAAAACCCAAGGAGTTCCCATGCCTTACGTTACCATGAAGCAGCTGCTTGAGACTGGCGTCCACTTCGGACACCAGACCCGTCGCTGGAATCCCAAGATGCGCCCGTTCATCTTCGGGGCCAGAAACGGCATCCACATCATCGACCTGCAGCAGACCGTCAAGCTGTACCAGAAGGCCCACGACTTCATTTCCAACGTCGTCGCCGGCGGCGGCCGGGTCATCTTTGTGGGCACCAAGCGCCAGGCCCAGGAGTCGGTGAAAAAGGAAGCCGAGCGCGTCGGCCAGTTTTCCGTCACCAACCGTTGGATGGGCGGCATGCTCACCAACTTCCAGACCATCAAAAAGAGCATCGACCGCATGAAGACCCTCGAACGCATGTTCGAGGACGGCTCCATCAAGCGCTTCCCCAAAAAGGAAATCGTCATGATGGGCCGCGAAGTGGGCAAGCTCAACGATAACCTGGGCGGCATCAAGCACATGGATCGCCTGCCCCAGGCCGCGTTCATCATCGACCCCAAGCGCGAAGAGATCGCCGTGCAGGAATGCCGCAAGCTCGGCATCCCCATCGTGGCCGTGGTGGACACCAACTGCGATCCCGACGTCATCGACTACGTGATCCCGGGCAACGACGACGCCATCCGGGCCATCAAGCTTTTTGCCGCCAGCATCGCCGAAGCCTGCATGGAAGGCGCTGCCCAGAACAAGGACGACGAGCCGGTCGCGGACAAGGACGAAAAGCCCGAAGCCGCCCCGGTCGATGAAGCCGAAACCGCTACCGAAACCACCGGCGAGTAGGAGGATTCCCCTATGTCGGCTATTTCCGCTGCCAGCGTGAAGGCCCTGCGCGACAAAACCGGCGCGGGCATGATGGATTGCAAGAAGGCTCTTGGCGAGTGCAACGGCGATGAAGAAAAGGCTGTTGCCTGGCTGCGCGAGAAGGGGCTGTCCAAGGCCCAGAAGCGCGCCGGCCGCGCCACCTCGGAAGGGGTGGTTGGCTCCTACATCCACTCCAACGGCAAGCTCGGCGTCATGGTCGAGATCAAGTGCGAGACCGACTTTGTCGCCCGCTCCGAGCGCTTTTTGGAGTTCGCGAAAAACGTGGCCATGCAGATCGCCGCGGCCAACCCGGTGTGCGTGACTCCCGAGGAAGTGCCGGCGGACCTGCTGGCCAAGGAACGCGAGATCTTTAAAAACCAGGCCATGGAAGAGGGCAAGCCCGAAGCCATCGCCGAGAAGATCGTCGACGGGCGGGTCAAGAAGCTCTACAAGGAAATCTGCCTGTTGGAACAGCCGTTTATCAAAGACGACAAGGTCACCATCAAGGACCTGATGAACGAACTCGTCGGCGTCATCGGCGAGAACGTCCAGATCGGGCGCTTTAGCCGCATGGCCCTGGGCGAGGACGCCTAGGCGGCCACGCACCGCTGATCAAACGGGCCGCAAGGCCCGTTTTTTTTGAGTCGCAGAGCGAACCCGCCAGGGTTTCGCTTGCATCGCGGCCCGATGCGGGCAAGATGGCGCAACCGCCCTGCCGGGCGGACGCCGCCTTGCCCCATCGGACACGCCGCCAACGGTTGTCGTCTGTTCGGGAGGGGGCGGACGGCCCGGAGGCGGCCTACGGCCGACCGGAGCGCCAGGCGGGGGATCGTCCGCGTCGTCGCGCTTCCGGACCTGGCCGGCCATGGACCGACACCCTTCCCCTTCAGGAGACGTCCCATGTCGAAATTGCGGTTTTCCCAGGTTTTGCTTAAGATCAGCGGCGAGGCGTTGGCTGGCGGCCGGCCGTTTGGCATCGACAACCAGACCATCACGAATTTTTGCCGGGAGATCGTGTCGGCAACCGAAAAGGGGGCCAGGATCTCCCTGGTCATCGGCGGCGGCAACATTTTTCGCGGCGTCTCGGAGCAGGCCGCGGGCATGGATCGGTCCTCGGCCGACTACATGGGGATGCTGGCCACGGTGTTAAACGCCCTGGCCGTGCAGGAGGGCCTGGAGAAGCAGGGATTGTCCACCCGCGTCATGTCGGCCATCACCATGCGCGAGGTCTGCGAGCCCTACATCCGCCGCCGCGCCCTGCACCACCTGGACAAGGGCCGGGTGGTGATCTGCGCCGCCGGCACGGGCAATCCGTATTTCACCACGGACACGGCCGCGGCGCTGCGGGCCATGGAACTCAAAAGCGAGGCCATCCTCAAGGGCACCAAGGTCGACGGCGTGTACGACAAGGACCCGGCCAAACACGCCGACGCCGTGAAATTCGACGAGTTGACCTACATGGACGTGCTGGAAAAGCGGCTGCGGGTCATGGACACCACGGCCATCAGCCTGGCCATGGACAACAACATGCCCATCGTGGTCTTTAATATGTTTACCGCTGGAAATCTGAGCCGGGTGCTGGCCGGCGAACCTGTCGGCACCGTCGTCAAAGGAGGCCAATAACATGCAGACCGTGCTCAAGGACGCTGAAGATCGGATGAAAAAGGCGCTGGCCGCCCTGGACAAGGAGTTTTCCCGTCTGCGTACCGGACGGGCCACGACTTCGCTCCTCGACGGCGTGCGCGTGGACTATTACGGCACCGCGACCCAGCTCGACCAGCTGGCCTCGGTGGCCACCCCCGACAGCCGCACCATCACCATCCAGCCCTGGGACCGCAAGGCTTTCGCCGACATCGAGAAGGCCATCCTCAAGTCGGGCCTGGGCCTGACGCCGGTCAACGACGGCAAGATCATCCGCATTTCCATTCCGCCGCTGACCGAAGACCGCCGCAAGGATCTGGTCAAGGTGGCCAAGAAGTACGTCGAGGAAGCCAAGGTGGCCATGCGCAACGTGCGTCGCGACGCCAACGAGCTGCTCAAGAAAAAGAAGAACGACAAGGCCATCAGCGAAGACGATCAGCGCAAGGGCCAGGACGACGTGCAAAAGCTCACCGACAACTACATCGTCAAAACCGATGAGGCCTTTTCCAAGAAGGAAAAGGAAATCATGGAGATCTAGCCCTGGACGTCCAGAAGCTTCCGCTGCCCCGGCATGTGGCCGTCATCATGGACGGCAACGGCCGCTGGGCCACCATGCGCGGGCTGCCGCGCAGCGAGGGACACCGGGCCGGCGTGGAGTCGGCCCGGGGCATCGTCACGCGCTGCCGGGAACTCGGCATCGGACACCTGACGCTCTATACCTTCTCCAAGGAGAACTGGGGCCGGCCGGCCGACGAGGTCAAATTCCTCTTCGACCTGCTGGTGCGTTTCCTGACCAAGGAACTGGACACGCTTTTGGCCCAGTCCATCCGCTTTAAGGTACTTGGCGAGCTGGACGAGTTGCCCCTGGCCGCGCGCACGGTGCTGTCACGGGTCATCGCCAAGACGGCCCACTGCGAGGCCATGACGCTCAATCTGGCCCTCAACTATTCCGGCCGCGAGGAGATTTTGCGGGCCTGCCGCAGGCTTTTGGCCAAGGGACTGGCTGCCGAGGCCGTCACCGAGGAAGCCCTGGCCGCCGAGCTCTACACCGTCGGCCAGCCCGACCCGGACCTCATCATCCGCACCAGCGGCGAGATGCGTTTGTCCGGCTATCTGCTGTGGCAGTCGGCCTACAGCGAATTTGCCTTCCCCGAGACGCTGTGGCCGGACTTCACCCCGGCCTGTCTTGACGCCATCCTGGCCGACTACTGCAATCGCACACGCCGTTTCGGCCTGACCGGCGAACAGATCCAATCCTAGCTTTTTCCCGAGCGACCCGGGCAGGATAACTTTGGGGCCGTTGGCGCTCCCGGCTTTGGCCGGAAGCGCCAACGGCCCCGTTTTTTTGCGGCGGCGCAAGGCGTCAACCGCGCTTGCCCCGCTCCGTTTATCCCACGCATCCGCGCCTGACCCACCCGCTAGTGGCTCCCCCGCCCGTCACAGACGGCCAGGGGGTCCGGGGGGATTAGCCCCCCGGCGGGTCACGGGCAGCGCCCGTGCGGATCCGGGCAGCGCCCTGCCCTGTTACGTCAGGGCCCGGGGGGCGGCGCGGCCTTCGCGTTCGAGTTCTTCCATGAGCGCGGCCAGCTCCTGGGTTTGGCCGGCCAGTTCGGCCACGGCCCGGGAGGCGTCGGCCAGGGTGCGGGAGCTGGCTTCGGCCGTGGCGCTGACGGCTTCCACCGAGCGGTTGATTTCCTCGCTGGTGGCGGATTGTTGTTCGGCCGCCGTGGCGATGGAGCGCACCTGGTCGGAGGCGTTTTCCACCAGGGTGACGATGCTGGAAAGCGCCTCGCCGGCGGCGGCGGCCAGGGAGGTGGCCTTTTCCACGGCTCCGGCGGCGGCGTCCACGTTGCCGACGTTGCGCCGGGCGCCGTCCTGGATGCCGCGGATGGCGTCGCCGACTTCCTTGGTGGCGGTCATGGTCTTTTCGGCGAGCTTGCGCACCTCGTCGGCCACCACGGCGAAGCCGCGTCCGGCGTCGCCGGCCCGGGCGGCCTCGATGGCGGCATTGAGCGCCAAGAGGTTGGTCTGATCGGCGATGTCGGAGATGACGTTCATGATGGCCCCGATGTCCTGAGCCTGCTTGCCCAGCGCCCCCATATCCGCCTTGAGGCTTTGGGCCTGGCGCTCCACGGCGCCGATGGCGGCCACCACTTCTTTCACCACGCCCGAGCCGTCCACGGCCTTGGAGCGGGCCGTCTCGGCGGTCTGCGAAGCGGATGAGGCGTTTCTGGCGACCTCCAGGACGGTGGCGTTCATTTCTTCCATGGCCGTGGCGGTTTCGGCCATGCGCCGGGACTGGTCTTCGGCTCCCTGGCTGGATTCGGCGATGCGGGTGGCCAACTCGGCCGAGGTGGAATCGACGACGGACACCACGCCGCCCAGGCGGGCGGCAGCGTGGGCCAGGCCTTCGGCCCGGGCTTGTTCGGCCTTGCGGGTGGCGTCCTCGGCCAGCCGGGTGGCGGCCTCGGCGGCCCGGGCCTTTTCCTCGGCTTCCTTGGTCTTGGTTTCGATGGCGGCCATGTTGTCGCGCAGGGTGGCCACCATGGCGTTGAGGGCGGCCTGCATCCGGGCGGCCTCGTCGTTGCCGACGGCGTCCAGGCGTACGGACAGGTCGCCGGCGGCGCACTGCATGGCGGCCTGGGTGGTCTGGCGGATGGGGCCGGTGACGGAGGCCATGATGACGAGGCACAGGCCGATGAGGATGGCCAGCCCCAGACCACAGGCCACGGCGATGGCGGTCAGGGCGTCGCGGATGCGGGCGGCGTTGTCGGCCTTGATGGCGGCCTTGGTGCGCTCGACGTTGTCGATGTACACGCCCGTGCCGAGCCAGAGGTCGGTGCCGGGGATGGCGACGGCGTAGGCGAGCTTGGGCTGGTCGCCGGCCCCGGGCTTGGGGAAGACGTATTCCACAAAGCCGCCGGCGGCGGCCGCCTTGGCGAGTTCGCGAACAAAATACACGTTGTTTTTGTCTTTCAGGTCGCCCAGATCCTTGCCCTGGTTCTGTTTGGCCGGGGGCAGGGCGATGTTGACCGTGCCTTGGTAGACGAAGAAGTAGCCGGATTTGTCGTCCTCGAAGCGGAAGGCATCGACCATGTTGCGGATGATGTCGTAGCGCTTATCCTTATCCGGCACATCCTTGATGATTGCGGCAATGGCCTGGGCCATGCCGTTGGACGCAACGGCCAGCTTTTGCCGTTCGCCTTGCAGCATGATGGCCTGGGCGGCGGAGACAGTGTGGTCTTCAAGACGCTGCAGCTCGCGGGAGAACGTGAGAATCATGCCGGCCGTGAACAGGGCGAACAGCGCCAGCAGCAGGACAAAGCGCCAGGAGAGGGAGAAACGGCGCAAGACGCCAAACGCGCCGCCGGAACCGGAAGGTTGTACAGCCACGAAAGGCCTCCGCACGCGGGATGTCGCAGGTTGGAGAAGGGTAAATCTGGCTGGAACACTACGGGAAAGGCCAGGACATGGCAACGCGCGGCCGGGAACAAGAGATCCTGGCATTTCTAAAAAGGCGGCCCCCGCCGGGGAAGCGGGGGCCTTTCAAGGAGGGAGGAGAGCATGTACGGTCACGCCGTTTGCCGGTTGCCTGCCGGGGCGGCGTTGACGTCCGGGCCTGAGGGGTGGCCTGGGCCGTCAAGACGAAGATAAGACCGGAGCATGAAAACGGCATGGAGGGGAGATGAATTCGGCGACGGGTTGGACAAAAGGAAACCCCCGCCGGGGAGCGGGGGTTTCGCTGTCGAGGAGGGGGAGAACAGGCTTCCGGCTGCGGGAGGGGACCGCCCCGGGGGCCGTGTGTTTGGCGGCAAGTGCAGGGGCCGGAGGGGGTGGCCGTCTGCCGTTGATGAGAGAGATAATCCCCGCCCATGAAACGGCCATGGCTGCTCCATGAATTCCAGCTTAGAATTCGTTTTTCGCCCCGCCCCAAAAAGGAAGCCCCCGCCGGGGAGCGGGGGCTTCGTTCAAGGAGGGGGAGAGCGTCCTTGGGACCGCCTGAGGATGGGAGGGGCCATCCGGTATGGCGAAACAAGGCTGAGGGTTTTGTCTTGGGTGTCTCGTCCGGGCGTTTCCGCCTCGTTCGATGGCTACTGTATAGGAGGGGGACGTGAAGTGGGAATGGCCGCAGGATGAACGATAATTTAACTTTTGGTCCGCCCGGCCGGGAAGGCCAGGGTGACGCGCAGGCCGGGGCTGTTGTCGCCCAGGCGCAGCTCGGCCTGATGCAGGCCGGCGGCGGCGGCGACCAGGGACAGGCCCAGGCCGCTGCCCGGGGTGTTGCGGCTCGATTCCAGGCGGGTGAAGCGCTCCAGGACGAATTCGCGGTGTTCGGGGGGGATGCCCGGGCCGGTGTCGGCCACGGTGAGTTCCGGGCCGGCCGGGCCGGTCGTGAGCGACAGGGTCACCCGGCCGCCGTCCGGGGTATATTTGACGGCGTTGTCCAGGAGGTTGGCCAGGGCCTGGGAGAGCAGGTGGCGGTTGCCGGGCACGGTTACCTGGGGGGTGAGGTCCACTTCCAGGAGCAGGCCGGCCTCTTCGGCCACGGGTTCGTAGAGTTCGGCGGCGTCGGCGGCCAGGCTCGTCAGGTCGATGTCGGTGAAATCCTGGCGGCGGGCCCCGGATTCGGCCTGGGCGATGGTCAAAAGCGCGTTGAAGGTCTGCAGCAGTCCGTCGATCTCGGTGATGGCCCGTTCCAGGGCCTGGCGGCAGGTCTCGGGTTCCAGGGGGCGGGTTAGGGTGATCTCCAGCCCCGAGCGGATGCGGTTTAAGGGGCCGCGCAGGTCGTGGGCGATGTTGTTGGAGACTTGCTTGACGCCGTCCATGAGGCGGCCGATCTGGTCGAGCATGGCGTTTAAGTTCTCGGCCAGGCGGTCGAATTCGTCGCCGGCCCCCCGGGTGGGGATGCGGCGGGTCAGGTCGCCGTTCATGATCTCCCGGCTGGCCTTGGTGATGACGTCGATGCGCTTGAGCATCCAGCGGCTGGTCAACACGCCGCCGGCTCCGCCGAGAACGACGGTGAGGAGCATCCCCCAGATGAGCGCGTCGACGATGAGCCGCTCGACCTTGACCCGCTCGGACACGTCGCGGCCGACCACCAGATGGAAGTTGCCGGGCAGCAGGAAGTAGCGCATGCGCACCCGGCGCGGTTCGAAGTTCTCGGTGTCCTCCAGGGTGGCGTCGAACCAGCCCGAGCCGGTGTCCTTGAACTTGGGCCAGTCGGGCAGGTTGCCGGCCAGGGGATTGAACTTCCAGTCGGTGAGGAGATAGACGCTCGATCCGGCCTTGTCCTTGGCCACGCGGGACTTGATGACGCGGATAAGCCCGGTCAGCCCGAGCTGGCTGTACTGTTCGGCCAGCCCCTGGATCTCGGCGTTGATGGTCTCGTCGGTCTGGCGTTCCATGAAGCCGGCCGTGGACGAATAGATGAACCACAACAGCACCAGCACCGACAGGCCGAAGGCGGCCATGTGCAGGATGGACAGGCGCAGGGTGGAGGAACGCAGGATCTTAGTGGCTATCACGCAGGCTGTACCCGGCGCCGCGGATGGTGGAGAGAAGCGGCTTGTCGTGGCCCTTGTCGATTTTCTGGCGCAGCCGGCTCACATGGACGTCGATGACGTTGGTCTGGGGATCGAAGGAATAGTCCCAGACGTTTTCCAGCAGCATGGTGCGGGTGACCACATGGCCGGCGTGGCGCATGAGGTATTCCAGCAGGGCGAATTCCTTGGGCTTGAGTTCGATGGGCCGGCCGGCCCGGCGCACGGTGCGGCCGACCAGATCCATTTCCAGATCGGCCACCTTGAGCATGGTGTCCGGGGCATCGGAGCGGCCCCGGCGCAGCAGGGCCTCCAGCCGGGCCAGGAGTTCGGCAAAGGCGTAGGGCTTGACCAGATAGTCGTCGCCGCCGGCTTTGAGGCCCTTGACCCGGTCGTCCACGTCGCCCAGGGCCGAGAGGATGAGCACCGGGGCGGCGTTGCCGGCCGAGCGCATGGTCTTGACGATGGTCAGACCGTCGACGCCGGGGAGCATCCGGTCGACCACGCAGGCGTCGTAGGTTTCGGCGGCCACGCGGTAGAGGGCCTCGCGGCCGTCGGCCACATGGTCCACCACATAGCCTGATTCCTTGAGTCCCTTGACCAGATAGGCGGCGGCGTCCAGGTCGTCTTCCACGATGAGTACGCGCATGCTGTTTTCCTTTACCCCGTTGGGGGGTCCGGGGGGATCATCCCCCCGGCCGCCGGAGGCATCTTTTCATTCTTGCCGCGCCTGGCGGCGACGCGGGCCAAAGCGGCGTCGAGTTCGTGCATGTCGATGGGTTTGGCCACGTAGTCGTCGAAACCGGCTTGGAGCATCCGTTCGCGGTAGCCTTTGACGGCATGGGCGGTGAGCGCCACGGCCGGGGTGGCGGCGGCCGGTCCGAAGCGGGCCGGGTCGCGCAGCAGGGCCAGGGTGTCGGGACCGTCGAGTTCAGGCATTTCCACGTCCAGGAGCACGCAGTCGAAGGGGGTTTGGGCCAGGACGGCCAGGGCCTGGCGGCCGTTGTCCACGGCGGTGACCATGTGCCCCCGGCGTTCCAGGAGCCGCTTGGCCACGATCTGATTGATGTTGTTGTCCTCGACCAACAGCAGGCGAAGGGGGGTGACCGGTCCGCCTGGCCTGGCCGTGGCCGGGGGCGAAGGGGCGGCCTGGAGCGGGGCCTCGGGCAGGTCGAAGCCGGCGGTGAAGGAAAAGGTGCTTCCCCGGCCGGGGTCGGAAGCGACCCAGATGCGGCCGCCCATGAGGGTCACGAGGCTTTTGCTGATGGACAGCCCCAGGCCCGTGCCGCCGGCCCCCCGGTTGAGGCTGGCGTCGAGCTGGGTGAAATACTCGAAGATGCGGGCCTGCTTGTCGGTCGGGATGCCGATGCCGTCGTCGGAGACGTCGAAACGCAGGGACAGCGCGCCGGGCTTGCGGGGAGCGTCCGGGTCGAGGCCCACGGCCACGCGCACGAAGCCGTTTTTGGTGAATTTGAGGCCGTTGGACACGAGATTGGCCACGATCTGGGCCAGGCGGCCGGGATCGCCTAGCAGCTCGCCCGGCACGTCCGGGGCGATGTCCAGGGACAAGCGGTTGCCGCTGCGCGCGGCCGGGGCCTCAAAAAGGCGCAGGCACACGCCAAGGGCCTGGCCCAGGGAGAACCGGGAGCGGGCAAGCTCCATGCGCCCGGCCTCGATGCGGGAGAAATCGAGGATGTCGTTGATGATTTCCAGCAGATGCACGGCGGACTGGCGGGCCAGGTCGAGGTAGTCGCGCTGCTCGGGGGTGAGTTCGGTGGCCATGGCCAGTTCGATCATGCCCATGATGCCGTTCATGGGGGTGCGGATCTCATGGCTCATGGTGGCCAAAAACTGCGACTTGGCGCGGTTGGCGGCCTCGGCGGCCTCCATGGCCCGGGTGAGGCGCTGCCGGGTGCGCATGAGCTCGGTGACGTCGATCATGGCCTCGATGATGGACGGCGAGCCGGGCAGGCGGCGGGCGGTCTTGTACATGACGCGCTGGCCGGCCAGGGTGTTGACGAGGCATTCGCGCTCGCGCACCAGGCCGGACTCGTCGGCCAGGACCGGGCAGGTTTCCTTGTTGCACAGCGAATTCTTGCAGGACAGGCCCGTGGCGTCCTTGCCGAACAGCCGTTCGGCGGCGGGATTTTGGTATTCGAGGCGGCGGTCACCGTCGTCGCCCAGGCGCACCTTGACGATGGGGATGGGGGCGCTGTCCAGGACCATTTCCAGGTCGCGGCGGGCCAGCACGCTTTCGGTGACGTCCAGGACCAGAGCCTGGATGGCGACGACCCGGCCGGCGGCGTCGCGGCGTAGCTGGATGCGGTCGGTGACGTGGCGCACACGGCCGTCGGGGGGGCGCTGGCGGTAGTCCAGGGCAAAGGCGTCGCGCCCTGCGTCGGCCGCCTCAAGCAGGGCCGCCTCGACCCGGTCCCGGTCATCGGGATGGATGAGATCCCAGGGCGAGCGTCGGCCCGAGAGCAACTCCTCGCGGGAAAAGCCGAACCGGTCGATGTTGGAGGACACGTAGGCGACCGGCCCGGGCCGGCCGTCCTTGACGGCGTAGCGGATCAGGTAGGCCGGGCTGGCTTCCAGGATGAGCCGGGCCATGTCGGCGTCGGAAAGGTCTTCCCCGTCCGGGGCCGGGGCCGCGTCGGCCGGGCGTGGCGGTACGGGGGCAAGGTCGTCGTCGGCAGGGTCGATCATAAACGGCACCCATGGTGGACGGCGACCGAAGGGTTGCGGCGTCCGCGTCCAGCGTTGGTATATGCCAAGGCGGGAGCCTTGGAAAGAGGCACTGGGCGCGGTTTCTTTTTGGTCGCTTTGCGGGTATGTCCCGGTTCGTATATGCTGCACACGTCGCCCGGCACGGACCGGGCCCAAGGAGCCGATATGGACCGTCGTGAAGCGGGGTTGTGGAAGACGATGCGAAGCCTGGGACTGGCCGTCGCGGCGGCGTTTTGGCTGACGGCCGCCCTGGTTCCGGCGGCCCTGGCCCAGAAGGCCGGGCCGTTGACCTTTGGCGTGCTGCTGCCGATTACCGGCCCCCTGGCCGAATTCGGCAAGACGTCCAAGGTCGCCCTGGAGTTGGCCCAGGCCGACATCAACGCCTATCTGGCCGCTTCGGGCCAGGGCGGGACAGCGACGTTTCTGATCGAGAACACCGGCGGCAGCCCGGAGCAGGCGCTGGAAAAGCTCAAGTCCCTGGCCGGGCGCGGGGTGCGGGCGGTCCTTGGCCCCTATTCCGACGACGAGGCCGAGGCCTGCCTGGAATTCGCCGACAAAAACAACATCGTGCTCATAAGCCAGGGCAGCTCCGGCCCGTTTCTCTCCAAAAAAGGCGACAACCTGTTTCGCCTTTCGCCCTCGGACACCTATCAGGCCGAGGCGGTCACCGGGCTGATGCGCCAGGAAGGCGTGACGGCGGTGGTTCCCTTGTGGCGGGCCGACCGGTTTGGCGACGACATGGTGGTGCACGTCAAGGCGCGCTTCAAGCAGCTTGGCGGCGCGGCCCTGCCCGGATCGCGCTATGCGGCCGACCGCAAGGATTTCGCGCCCATCCTCGACGATCTGGCCAAGCAGCTGGCCCAGGCCCAGCGGACCGGCGCGTCGGCCAAGGCGGCCATCTATTTCGCCGGCGGCGAGGAGCTCGTGCCCATCCTCAAGGCGGCGGCCAAGCGGCCGGAGCTGGTCAGCGTGGGCTGGTACGGCTCCAGCGCCACGGCCATGCTCGACGCCATCGCCAAGGACCCGGAGAGCGCGGCGGCGGCCATGAAGGTGCGTTTGGCCAGTCCCCGCTACGGCGAGGGCGGAGCCAACGTCTACGGACTCATCGAACGGCGCATCCAGGAAAAGACCGACACCTTCCCCGACGCCGAGAGCGTGGCCGCGTACGACGCGGCCTGGGCGGCTTTTTTCACGGCCCAGGCCGTGGGCGGCACGTCGGATTTCGCCCGGTTCAAGCAGGGGCTGGTCCAGACCTGCGAGCGCATGTACGGGGCCACCGGCTGGCTGGCCCTCAATGAGCACGGCGACCGGCGCGAGGACTGGGATTTCGATTTTTGGGTGTTGCGCACGGAAAACGGCAAGCCGTTCTGGGAAAAAGCGGCCCGTTACCAGTTCGAACCGGGCACGGCCAAGGAGCTGTTCCTGAGTTCGGGCAAGAAGTAGCCGGCTCCCTGCTCATGAAATGCGACGGCCCGCCCCGGGAGAACCGGGACGGGCCGTTTTGCGTGGCGGGCTATTCATCCAGCTCCAGCGGCACGGTCAGGTAGACGTCGGTGCCCTGGCCGGGGCGGCTGTCCATGCAGATGCCGCCGCCCATGAGGCCGACCAGCCGGCGGGCGATGGCCAGCCCCAGTCCCAGGCCGCCGAAACGGCGCGAGGCCGAGGCATCCTCCTGGGTAAACGGTTCGAAAATATACTCCAGCTTGGCGTCGGTCACGCCCATGCCCGTGTCCGAGACCATGGCCAAAAGCCCCCAACGCTCGCCGTCCGGCCCGGACGTCAGCCGGCCGCCCAAAAACAGCCGGGCCTCGCCGCCCATGGTGAAGCGCACGGCATTGCTCATGAGATTGGCCAGGGCCTGGGTGAGGCGCGCCGCGTCGCCGATAAGCGTCGCCGGCAGGTCGGGCGAGATGTCGACCGCCAGGGTGACGCCCTTGGCCTTGGCCACGTCGGTGAACCGCCCGGCCACCTCCATGGCGACCAGCCCCGGAGAAAACGGCTGGCGGCGCAGCACCACCCGGTTGGCTTCCAGGCTGGCGTAGTCGAGCATGGCGGCGATGACCTCAAGCATGGTCTGGCCGGACTTGACGGCCTGGACCAGCCCAGCCTGGGTCGGGGCGGGCAGTTCGCAGCCCTGGGCGTGTTCGAGCATCCCGAGCATGATGTTCAGCGGGGTCCGCAGCTCGTGGGACAGCACGGCTAAAAATTCGGTCTTGGCCCGGCTGACGGCCTCGGCGGCCTTGCGGGCCCGGGTCAGATCATCGGCCCGCTTGCGCTCGGTGACGTCCATGGCCAGGCAGACCACGCCTTCCTCGCCGGCCTCCTGGCCGCGCAAGAGCGCCAGGGACACCAGCACCGAAAGCGTGCGGCCGTCCTTGCCGCACAGGGTTTTTTCCAGGCCCGTCATGCCGCCGGAGGCCAGCAGCTCCGTCACCGGGGCCGTGGTCAGGAAGGTGCCCAAGGGGTCGCCAGGGGGGAAAAGACTGGTGGCCGGCCGGCCGACGAGTTCCTCCGGGGCGTAGCCGAGCATGTCGCTGCCGGCCCGGTTGCACAGGCGCACGCGGCCTTCCCGGTCAATGACCCACAGGGCCTCGTTGACGTGGGACAGGATGCGTTCCAGGGACTGCTTGGCCTGGGCCAGGCCTTCCCGGGAAGCGATCAACCCCTCGGCCATGGCGTTAAAGGCTACAGCCAGTTCTCGGGTTTCGGCCGGGCCGGCCACCGGGGCGCGCACCGACAGGTTGCCGTGGGCAATGGCCCGCGCGGCCTGCCCCAGCCGGGCCAGGGGCCGGGTCAGGCCGCGCGTCCACCAATACGAGGCCAGAAAGGCCAGGAACGCCGACGCGGCCGCCACGGCGGCGGTCCACAGGCCCAGTTCGGTCGTCGTTTCGTCCACTATCCGGTGCAGGGGTGCGGCCACCACCACCGACAGTCCATGCAGCCCCACCGAGGCCGTGCCGAGGATGTTCGGCTGCCCGGCGAAGTCGCCGGTTGCGGCCCGCTCCCCGCCCAGAACCAGCAGCTTGGCCACGGTCTCGGGCAGGGGTGTCCGGCTCAGTGCGCCGTCCTCGCCATCGGACGGCAGAAGCAGGCCGCCGTCGTGGGCCAGTCCGGCCACGCCGCCATGTTCCAGGTGCAAGGATCGGAGCGGGGCGGTGAGTTCGGACAGGGGAAGCGTGACCAGGAAGACGCCAAGGGGAACGCCAAACGCATCAAGGCGGGCTTGGGCAAGGGCCAGCCAGGCATCCCGGCCGTCGGCGGACAGTCGCAGGGCCGTGACTACCGTGCCGGGAGCGGCCATGGCGTCGGCCGCCAGGGCCGTGTCGCCGGCCGGCGACAGCGCGTCGGTAAAGCCCGTGCGGGTGGCGGCATATTCCTGTACGCCGTGGGCATTGATGAAGGCGATGGTGGCAAAGGCAAAACGGTGCTGGCCGAAAAGCGCCTGCAGGATGTGATAATCGCGCACGGCGGCGAAGCGGTCAAGCTCGCGGGCTCCGGCCAGCAAGCGC
Source organism: Solidesulfovibrio carbinolicus (assembly GCF_004135975.1). Taxonomy (NCBI): domain Bacteria; kingdom Pseudomonadati; phylum Thermodesulfobacteriota; class Desulfovibrionia; order Desulfovibrionales; family Desulfovibrionaceae; genus Solidesulfovibrio; species Solidesulfovibrio carbinolicus. Next base: position 842,602 of record NZ_CP026538.1, read on the forward strand.
AGCCGGTTTTCCCCCTGGGTGATGGCCAAGGCCGTTTCCCGGGCCAGTCCGGCGGCCACAAGGCGCATCTTTTCTTGTTCTTCCCGTTCCAAAATCGACGTGGCCAGATGAAACATGCCGCCACCAAGGAACAAGGTCAAAAGCGCCACCAGGGCCAACTGGCCCATGAGCACCTGTGTCTTGATGGAGCGGATCATCAGGGCGCGGCGGGCTTGACGGGGCTGGGCAGGCAGCCCAGGCGGGCCATGAGGGACAGGGCGTCGGGGCCGGACAGGAATTGGAGAAACCGGGCAGCGGCCGGGGACAGCGGCGGTTTGTAGGCCAGGCCAAAGGGGATGACGAGTCGGTAGCTGCCCCGGCCGACGTTTTCCAGGGTCGGGGCGACGCCGTCCAGGGCCAAGGGCACGAGGTTGGTGGCGGTCATGGCCGCCAGGGAAAAATAGCCGATGGCTCCGGGATGTCCGGCCACCAGGGCCACGGCCTCGGGTGTGGTGTAGGCCACGGCCTGGTCGCGGCAGCCGTTGGCCTCGAAACCGGGGATGGCGGCATTTATCAGTTCCCGGGAGGTTTCCGGGGTTTCGCGGCAGACCCGGGCCACGGGCAAGTCCGGGCCGCCCAGTGCCGACCAGTTCTTGACGTGGCCGGCAAAGATCGCCTGGGCCTGGGCGTTCGTGACGTCCTTGACGCCGGTCACCGAGGGATGGACGGCGAAGACCACGGGGGGGGCGGCGAAAACGATTTGGGTGAGGCCCGCCGCGATTTCGTCGTCACGCAGCGGCCGGGCCGTGCGGGCCAGTTCGGCCTTGCCGCCGATAACCAGCCGCAGGCCGGCGGTGGTGCCCACGGAGTCGGGAACCTCCACCGTGATGTCGGGATTGTCGCGCCTGAAGCGCTCGGCCAAAAGACGCAGCAGGTCCTGGCTGTCGCCCGTGCCCGGGATGGTCAGGACGGTCTCTCCGGCGGCCCCGGCCATCGGCGGGCATAGCCCGGCAAGCCCGCTAAGGCCGGCCAACGTGGGCAGCACGGCCAGGAACAAGAAACGCGCCAAGCGCGAAAACGGGGCGCAAACCATGGCTCCTCCGGGTCAGGCCGGCCTGGATCCTTTGTCCAAGGCGGCGTACAGGATCGCCAGCAGCCCCCACAGGGCGGCTGTGGCGGCCAGGGTAAACACGGCCAGGCGCACCCGCGTCGACGTCAGGCCGGCTAGGGCTTCTCGGTGTCGGGCCGCCACGGCCGAGAGATCGAACCGGGGGCCGAGGCGGGCCGCGAAATCCACGGCCAGGCGCTCGTAGGCCCGGTCCCAGTCGCCGCCGGCGGCGGCGGGATCGGGCAGAAACGTCTTGTCGGCGGCGTTGACGGTCAATATCGCCAGCCGGTAGCGCTGTTCGGACAGCTTCTCCGGGGTCGGCCAGTCGGCCCGGGCCGTGGCCAGGGCCACGACGAACCAGCCGGCCCCGGCCAGCAGGAACAGGCGCTTGCGGACAGCCGGACTCAACGCCGCCTCCGCCGTCCCTTGCGCTTGACCGAAGGCACGGCCAGGGGCGCTTCGCCGCCTTCAATGAGCGTCAGATCCACGGCCAGCCGGCCGAGGTCCACGCCGGAGAGTTCCACCGACACCGGCTGGCCCAGGCGGAAGCGCCGGCCGGTGCGTTCGCCCAGCAGTTCGTGGCGCTCGGCGTTGTGCTGGTAGTAGTCGTCGGACAGGCTCGACAGGCGCACCATGCCCTCGGCCATGACTTCCTTGAGTTCCACCCAAAAGCCGAAGTCGGCGATGGAGCCGATGACGCCGGTGAATTCCCGGCCCACCTTGTCGGCCAGAAAGAGCACCGTCACGCGCTTTAAGATCTCGCGCTCGGCCTCCATGGCCACCCGCTCGCGGCGGCTGATGTGCTCGGCCACCTTGGGCAGTTTGGAGGCGAGCTTGGCCGGCGCGCCCTTGCCCGAGGCCACGGCCTTGAGCGACCTATGGACGACCAGATCGGCGTAGCGGCGAATGGGTGAAGTGAAGTGGCAGTAGCAGGTGGAGGCCAGGCCGAAGTGGCCGTCGTTTTTGGGCGAATAGGAAGCCTGCATCATGGTGCGCAGGGCCAGTCGGCTGACCAGGAAATCGACGTCGGAGCCCGAGGCGTCGCGCAGCACGGCCGACAGGTCGCCGGCGCCGGGCTTGACCGGCAGCTTGGTGGCCATGTCGGTGGTGGCCAGGAGCTTGAACAGCGCTTCCAGCTTGGCCGGGTCCGGTTCGGGGTGGACGCGGTAGAGCACAGGCGCTTCGCGTTCGGTGAGGTAGCGGGCCACGGCCTCGTTGGCCGCGACCATGAATTCCTCGACGAGCTGGTGGCCGAAGTGGTGGGCCTTGGGCCGGATGTCCTCGGCCTCGCCCTGGAGATTGAACAGGATTTCCGGTTCGGGCAGGTCGAAATCGAGGTTGCCCCGGGCGGCGCGCACCTCGTGGATGGCCCGGGCCAGGACCTCGGCCGTCTCCAGCAGCGGCAGGATCTTGCCGAGGTTTTTACGCTCGTCCTCGTCGCCCAGAAACAGCGCCCGGTTGACCTGGGAATAGGTGAGCCGGGCCTTGCTTTCGATGACGGCCGGATAGAAGTCGGTGCGCCCGGGCACGCCCTTGGCCGTGAAATCGATCTCGGCCACCACGGCCAGGCGCGGCACGTGGGGATTTAAGCTGCACAGCCCGTTGGAGATGCGCTCGGGCAGCATGGGTTCCACGGACTGGGGGAAGTAGTACGAGTTGCCGCGCTCCAGGGCTTCCTTGTCCAGGGCCGAGCCCTCGGGCACGTAGTGGGAGACGTCGGCGATGGCCACGAACAGCGTGAAGGCCCGGCCGCGCTTTTTGACGTACACGGCGTCGTCGAAGTCCCGGGCCTTGGCTCCGTCGATGGTGACGAACGGCAGGGCGCGCAGATCCTTGCGCCCCGCGAAGTCGGCCTCGCCGGGCTGTTCGGGCAGGGCCTCGGCCTCGCGCAGCACCTTGGGCGGGAAGGGGCCGGGGATGTCGTGGTTGAGCTTGACCAGCCGTTCCTGCACGGACACGTCGCCCTGGGCCCCGAGCAGCTCCAGGCCACGGCCGGAGTAGAGCTTGTATTCGAGCTTTTCGCCGATGTGCACCTGCATGACGTCGTCGGCCATGGGGTCACGGCCGCCGTCTTTCGGCAGGAAGTCCACCATGAAGCTCATGGTGTGGCGGGGGTCGGTGGGGCGGCACAGGTACAGGTCCGAGGCCATGCGCTTGACCACCCGGCAGGGCAGGGTGACCACGCCGTGTTCGATGACGCGGGCGATGCGGCCTTCGTGGTTCTTGTCCTTGCGTTCCCGGGTGACGGCGGCCACGACCCGGTCGCCGTGCCAGGCGTCGCCCAGGTCCTTGGGGTGGATGAAGATGTCCTTGCGCCGTTTGTCCTCGGGCAGGACGTAACCCACGCCCGAACGGCTGATTTCCAGGGTTCCGGTCACCAGGTGCATGCTTTCGACGAGGCCGAAACCCCGGCGGACGCGTATGATCTTGCCGGCCTCGAGCAGTTCGTCGAGGGCGGCGAGGACATCGTGCATCTTGGCGCGCGGCGCGCCGAGCTGGCGCAGCAAATCCTTTTCGCCAAGGGGCTTGCCGCTTTCGCGGAAAACCCGGGCCACGGCGGCGGCGTCGATGCCTGTGCCCGGCGCTTTTTTGGCGTCTTTTTTCTTTCTCTTGGTCGTCATGGTTCCTCCGGCATTGCGCGCTCCCCATGCTGTATATCCCCATGGCCCGGGGCACAAGCATGGCGGGGCGTTGCCGGCGTTTTTCGGTCATGCTAGCAGAAGCCAGGACGAACCAAGGAGGCGTCATGGTCCCTTTTGCCTGCCGGTTGTTGGGCGAGATTCGCTATCCCGAGGACTATTCCTTCGAGCGGGTGGCGGCCATTGAAACGGAAATCGGGGCGGTTTTGGAAGATGCGCTGGCTTCTTTGGGCGTGGCGCGGGTGGAAGTCGCGCCGGGTCCGGAGTCGCTGACCTTTGAAGTGGCCTGCGACGCCTGCTCTTCCGAAGAAGGCGCGGCGGTGTGCGAGGCGATCTTGCCCTTGGTCGATGACGGCCCCCTTGGCCGGGTGGTGGTGATGCGGTCGGCTGACGAGCCGATTACGGTCTACTACTTTTGCGGCGAAAATCTGGACGAGGTGTCGGTGGAGCGGCCGACCTGCTCGGTGGCCGAATGAGCCGTCAGTCGGTCGCCCCCAGCCAGCCCGGCAGATAGTGTCGCGCCGAGGCCAGCTTGGCGTCAAGGACCCGGCAGCCCGGGACATGCTCCTCGACAAGGGCCCAGAACCGGGCCGAGTGGTTGAGCTCCCTGGTGTGGCACAGCTCGTGGACCAGCACCAGCCGGCACAACTCCCACGGCAGAAACGCCAGCGTAAAATTGAGGCTGATGCGGCCCCGGGCCGTGCAGCTGCCCCAGCGGGTGCGCTGGGCGCGGATGGTCGCGCCGGCGAAGGGCAGGCCCGTCTCCTGGCTGACCCGGGCCAGGGCGTCCTTTAAGAGCATCCCGCCCCGGTCGCGGCAAAACATGGTCAGTACGCCGGCCACGGCGCCCATGTCGTCCACCGCTCCGGTGACCAGCAGCGATTCCGGCCCGCGCACCGTCAACAGACAGCCGTCGCGGGCGCGCGCGGCATAGGCCACGTCCCACTGCCGGTCAAAGGCCGTGAGCACGATCCTCTCCGGCCGCAGGGCGGCCGCTCCCGGCTGCGGGGGCGTCCCCTCGGCGGCCAGCCGGTCCCAGGCGGCGGCGATCCAGGCGCTTCTGGCCCCGACCGCCTCGGCCAGACGCGAGGGCGGCAGCCCGACCGGCATGGTGATGACCAGCCCCTGGCCGGGGATCAGGCGCAGCACCACGTTTTTGGCCCGGGCGTTTTCCCGCACCGCCACCGGCATGGGGCGCGGCAGCCGGGCGGCGGCCAGGGCGGCCGCGCCGGCCGCGTCAAAGGGCGGGCGGCGTCTGGCCGGGCAGGCCCGAACCGGCCCGGAATGCGGCTTGGGGGTTGTGTTCGCGCGCGTCAACGTCTACCCTCCTGCGGGCCGCATAGTCGGCCGCACGGCCGGCCGTCAAGGGTTGGCCCAAGGAGCTTTTAATGCCTGTCACGCGCCTGCGCCTTGCCGCGTATGCCTTGTTGTTGGCTTTGCTGCTTGCCTTTGGCTGCGCCCCGAAAACGCCCGTCGCGCCGCCCGTCGCGCCGGCCGTGGTCAAGGGCCAGGGCGAGGTCGAGGACCTGCGCGTCCTGCCCCAGGACTTAAACGCCTACCTCGGCCCCGACGCCGACAAGCCGCTTTTCTCCCAGGAACAGACCGCCTTGCGCATGGAAGGCTTTCTCCAGGAATGGACCAAGCCCTGGTACCTGACCAAGCCCAGCCCCCAGCGCAAGGATGTGGAAAAGATCTTCCGCGCTTATGAAAAGCATCCCGGCTTCGGCCCCCGGGGCGCGCGCCACGAACCGGGTTCGGCCGGGGCGCTCCTGGCCGCCGCCGGCCTGGGCAACTTCCCCAACAACGTGCGCAAGGCCATCACGGTCAAAAACACCAACCAGCGCGGGATGCCGACCAACGAGCCGCGCTTTCTCGACCCAAGCAAGCCCGGCGAAGGCTATCCCTTCGACTATCTGCAACATACCTCCCTGCCGCCGGGAACGCCCCTTTACGTCATCCACGCCAGCCGCGACGGCTCCTGGGTCTATACCGAATCGGCCCTGACCCACGGCTGGATGCCGGCGGCGGACATGGCCTACGTGGACGACGCCGTCATGCGGGCCTTTACCACGCCGCGTCTGGCCGCCGTCATTCGCGACAACGTCATGGTCGCCGAGATCGGCCAGGGCGTGGACATCGGCGCGGTCTTTCCCCTGGCCGGGCCTCCCGGGTCCGGGGGCGTCACGGTGCTCGTGCCGGTGCGCGGCGCGTCGGGCCTGGCCGAGCTCAAACAGGTTCGCCTGCCGGCCGGTACGGCCGTGCCCATGCCCATGGTCATGACCCCGCGCAACGTGGCCAGCGTCGGCAACCAGATGATGCGCCAGCCCTACGGCTGGGGCGGCCTGGACGACCGGCGCGACTGTTCGGCCCTCACCCACGACCTGTTTACGCCCTTTGGCATCTACCTGCCCCGCAACTCGGCCAGCCAGGCCGCTTATGGCGGTTCGGTGCCCCTTGGCGACCTGCCCGGCGACCAGAAAGAGGCGGCCATCATCCACCAGGGCATTCCGTTTGCCACCCTGGCCTACATGCCCGGCCACATCCTGGTCTATGTCGGCCAGTACAAGGGCCATCCGGTGATGTTCCACAACATGTGGGGTTTTCGGACTTTTGGCGAGAACGGCCGCGACGGCCGGCTGGTGGTGGGCCGGGCGGTGGTGACCACGCTGCGGGCCGGCGAGGAAGTGCCGGCCGTGGGGCCCAGCCATATTCTGCTCAACAAGGTGCGCTCCCTTTCCATCCTGAGCCGCCCCTACTGATAGCGCCCGCGGAGGACGTGATGGGTAATCTATTCGCCTGGATAAGCCTGTGTTTCTGCGGCGGCGTGTTCGGCGCGCTGGCCAACAGCGTGCTGGTGTGGATGGCCGGGGCTTACGGCTGGACAGCGGCCATGGGGGTGGCCATCGCCCCGGAGTGGACCTTGCCGTGGCTGTATCAGCGCCTTGTCTGGGGCGGGCTGTGGGGGCTGGTCTTTGCGCCGCGCTTCATGCCCAATTCCTGCTTGTGGCGCGGGCTTCTGGTGAGCATTGGGCCGACCTTGGCCCAGTTGCTGATCGTGTTCCCCAACCAGCTCGGCAAGGGCTACTGGGGGCTGGAGCTTGGCAACCTGACGCCGCTTGTGGTGGTGGTCGCCAACGCGGTCTGGGGATGGGCGGCGGCCGCCTGGATCATGGGCGGCGACGACAACCGGCACGGCTACGGCCGGCGGCTGCGGTAGTGACGCGCTCGTTCATGAAGGCGAGGGATCTTTCGAAGAACAAGTACTGGTTTTGCGTTGTTGTTCGCGAAACGCCACATGTTTCTTTCGTGGTCGCGACAGCAGGACGGCGGATATGGGGCCGCCGCGCTTGAAGAGGTTTGACATCAGCGTCGGCGCGCAGCATATTCTCCCGAGAACCCCACGCGGCTTACGGAGGATGTCATGGCTGGCAGTTCTTCAGGCGTCACTATCGAGCGTATTGATGACCTCTATTACAAAACGACGTTGGATTTCACCACGCAGTCGCATTTTGCGGTCGGACAGGCCTACGCGCAAGCCATCGTCGATATTTTTCCTGCCTACGGTGCCGTAGTCGACAACTTCCTGTACCTTTCGGCCGTTTCCTCGCCGACGCATCCGGAGTTGCCGGAACTCGTCGCCAAGGCGTACGACCTCGCCGTCGGGATGCCCTCATCGTATAAAGACGAACTGGCCGGCATGATGACGGTCTTTTCCTCTCCCGTGGACCGTCTTGGCGACGGTGTCTTGTCCGCCAATGAACTGCTGGTTTTCCAAGTCGTGCATGACGTCGTGGACCCGGGCAGTTGTTCCGCCGGAGCGGTGTTTGCCGGGGCTTCCGCCACGGGGGCGACCATCGTCGGGCGCAACTTCGACTGGTACGACATGCCAGGCGTCTCGTCGCTGCACAATGTCCAGCTTTACGTCAACGGCGACGAGGCCAACGACATCGTGGGCATAGGCCTGCTCGGACAGCTCTTCCCAGCGTCGGTTTTCAGCGAGAAGCACCTCTCGGGCGCGCTGCTCGACAGCGACATGCACCGCGACTACTTCACGACGCAAGGGGCCACATCCTACCCGGCCGATTTTCGCTACGCTTTTGAACAGCAGGACACCCTGGAAGGCGTGAGCCAGTATCTGCTCAGTCAAACCAACACCCATTCCTACATCGGCTTTTTGGCCGACGTGGAGACGGCGGTGGTGCTGGAAAACGATTTGGAACATCCGGCGTCGCGGGGGCTGCGCACGGCCGAATCGCCGCTGCGCGAAGGGGCCGTCTGGGAGGTGTCCGGGGCCGTGGCGGCGGTGAACTCGTTTTTGTTGCCCGGCACGACGGACAACTTTACGGATGATCCGGCGAATCAACGGCGTTTTGCAAGCTATCGGACGCTTTTTGAGGCGGAATTCGCCGAAAATGGCCTGCTTGACATGCAGGATATACAAAACATCGTGTCCTATGCCGGGACCGACGGCATCGCCAAGAATTCCGGCGCGATCTACCGTGCGACCAACGACTATCCCACCTATCAGTCGTACATCCTCGACATGGGTTCGTTACGGCTTGTCGCCAATTTCGGCCCGACCGACGGCAACCCGCCGCAGCCGGCATACGTTCAGGTCTTCGCCGCGAGTCCGTTCTAACGAAGGTCATTTGGGCTTTCCAACCGCCACAGATCCAATACACGCCCACCCCCCCTTTAAACCACTCTCCATTTGGGGGGTCCGGGGGCCTCAGGCCCCCGGCCGCCGGAGCATTCCTCCTGCTGTAAATACCATGCTAAGATAGTGTTGAATTATTAACACATAACTGACGTTATGTGTTAATATGGCCTCACCTCGCCCTATCCCGAATAATAGCCTTGGCCGGGATCAGGCCGGTGGCCGCCGCCGACACGATGTTGCCGGCCACGCCCGGCCCGTCGCCGGCCACGTACATGCCGCCGATGGCCGTTTCCAGGTCCTTGGTGGTGTCGATCTGGGTGGCGAAGAACTTGATCTCCGGCGCGTAGAGCAAGGTCTCGTCGTTGGCCACGCCCGGGGCCACGGCGTTTAACTGCTCCAGGCCGTCCACGATGTTGGCCACGATGCGCTCGGGCAGGGCCATGGCGATGTCGCCGCAGGTGACCGAGGTCAGGGTCGGCTCGACGCTGCCCCGGCGGATACGGCTCCAGGTGCTTCTGCGGCCGCGCTTGAGGTCGCCGAAACGCTGGAGGATGGGGTTGCCGCCGCCGATCATGGTGGCCAGCCGGCCGATGGCCTCGCCGTATGCCTGGTTGTCCGAGACCGGGTCGTTTAAGACGACCTTGGAGAGAAAGGCGAAGTTGGAGCTGTCCGACTTGGCGTCCATGTAGGCGTGGCCGTTGACGCACACGAAGTCCTGGTAGTTCTCCAGGGCCACGAAACCGCCCTGGTTGGTGCAAAAGGTCCGGGTCTGGTCGTCGTATTTGCGGGTGCGCACGAAAAAGGTCGGATCGTAGATCACGTCGGTGATGTCGGACAGGATTTCGCTGTGCACCTCCACCCGCACCCCGACCTCAATGCCGCGCTGGCTGTAGGGCAGGCCGTGGCGGCGGGCGAGCTGGCCCATCCACTCCGCCCCCACCCGGCCCGGAGCCAGGATGGCGGCCGGAGCCGTGTAGGTCGCCTTGTCCGTGACCACGCCGGCCAGCCGGCCGCCTTCCACCACGATGTCGCGCACGGTCTCGCCGGTGGCGATGACGACGCCCTTTTCCTCCAGCCCCTTGGCCATGGCCCCGATGTGGGCCGGCAGATGGTCGCTGCCCAGATGCTTCTGGCGAATGAGCAGCAGCTCGATGCCGAGCTTGCGGGCTTCCTTGCGGATGGCCTTGGCCCGGTCCATGTCCGTGGGATAGACTTGGCCGTCCATGCCCAGGCTCGTGAACACGGCCTCGGTCTCCTCAATCAGCGCATTGGCCGCCGACAGGGGCATGAACTGGGTCAGGTCGGTCTTGCCGAGCTTGGGGATGAAATTGAGCTTGCCGTCGGAAAAAAGCCCGGCCCCGCCGATGCCCGAGAGGATGTTGCAGGGCTTGCATTTGACGCAGTCGGCCCGGCCCTTGAGGGGGCAGCGGCGCTTGGCCGGGGCCTTGCCTTTTTCCAGCAGCAGCACGGACAGGTTGGAGTGGTTGCACAGGTAATGGGCCGCGAAAAGCCCGGCCGGGCCGCCGCCGACCACAATGACGTCGAATTCGGTGCGCGTGGACTGGGACACGGGAAACCTCCGCAAAAAACCCCGCGCGCGGCGGGGGATGGTACGGACATACAGGGGAGCGGGGCGTCTTGGCAAGGCGTGGGAGGGGCGGCCAGGCCCGGCGCGTTGTCCGGCGGACACGGCCAGCCGGCTCCCGACGGTCCGACAGGAAGGGCAGGTTCGTGGTGGCGGGATGTGCTCGCGGTTCTTTTGCTTTGCACCGCAATGGTGTAGGCTTGTGACAGGCGTGAAGTCGGCGCGGGAAGTCGCGCGCCCGAAACCGGAGGGCGGCGGCGGGGAGGTCACATGACCCGGCAGCGAATACTGTTCGTCGACGATGATCCGCAACTGCTCGGCGGCTTGCGGCGGATGCTGTGGGATCGGCGCGAGGTTTGGGACATGCGTTTCGCCGAGGGCGGGGCGGCGGCCCTGGCCATGCTGGAGGCGGCCCCGGCCGATCTGGTCGTGTCCGATGTGCGGATGCCGGGCATGGACGGGCCGGAACTCCTGGAGCAGGTGCGGCTTCGCTGGCCGGCCACGGTGCGCATGATCCTGTCGGGCCACTCGGACCGGGATTTCGTGGTGCGCGCCATCAAGCCCGCCCACCAGTTTTTGTCCAAGCCTTGCACGCCCCAGGAACTGCGGGCGGCCATCGAACGGGTGCTGGGGCTTCGCGACATTTTCACCGACAAGCGCCTGTGCGAGGCCGTGGCCCGCCTCGACGCCCTGCCGGTGCTGCCGGCGGCTTTCGCCGAACTGACCGAGGAACTGCGCTCGCCCAATGCCTCGCCGCGCAGCCTTGGCGACATCCTCGACCGCGACGCCGGACTGGCCGCCGGGCTGCTCAAGCTCGTCAACTCCTCCTTTTTCGGCCTGGCCCGGCGGGTCTCCTCCACCGAGCAGGCCGTCACGCTGCTTGGCCTGGACACGGTGCGGGCGCTGGTCCTGTCCCATGGCCTTTTTTCCCGGTTCGACGCCGGGCGCTATCCCGGGTTCACCTTGTCGGGGCTGTGGAACCACAGCCTGGGCACGGCCCGGCTGGCCCAGGGCATCGCCCGCCAGGAAGGCGCGCCCAAAAACATGCTCGACGCCTGTTTCATGGCCGGGCTGGTCCATGATGTGGGCAAGCTCATCCTGGCCGAGCTGTTCGAGCCGGAATACCTCCGGGCGCTTTCCCTGTCCCGGGAGCGCAATATGCCCATTTTCGATGCGGAAATGGAAGTCTTCGGGGTGTCTCATGCCGGCGTCGGCGCGTATTTGCTGGGGCTTTGGGGGTTCGAGGAGCGGGTGGTCCTGGGCGTGGCCCGCCATCATCAACCCGAGGCGGCCGGACCGGACGCCTCGCTGGCCGTGGCCGCCGTCCACGCCGCCAACGCCCTGGAGCACGAACTGGTGGTCATAAACAGCCACTATGCTCCTCATGTCGTGAGCGAAGAGGCCCTGGCCGCCCTGGGCTTTGACGGGCGGCTCCAGGCCTGGCGCGAGGCCGGCCTTGATCTCTTGAGCCAAGGAGCGCAGCCTTGAACAAGCGGGTGCTTTTCATCGACGACGACGAACGCATCCTGGCCGGTTTCCGGCGCAACCTCCACAGCCATTTCGAGGTGGACGTCGCCGTGGGCCCCGAGGCAGGGCTTGCCAAGGTGCGCGACAATCCGCCCTATGCCGTGGTGGTGTCCGACCTGCGGATGCCGGGCATGGACGGCATCGCCGTGCTGGCCAAGGTGCGCGAGCTGCGGCCCGACACCGTGCGCGTGATGCTGACCGGTTTCGCTGAACTGGAGGCGGCCATCGCGGCCGTCAACGAGGGCAACATCTTCCGGTTTCTGACCAAGCCCTGCGAGACCGGCTATCTCATCGGCGCGCTGACCGCCGCCGTGGAGCAATACCGCCTGGTCATGGCCGAGCGGGAGCTGCTCGAAGGCACGCTTCGCGGCAGCCTCAAGATGCTCTCGGAAGTGCTGTCGCTGTTGCGGCCGGAGGTCTACGGCCGGGCGGCCCGCATCGCGCCCTACGTGCGGCCCCTGGCCAAGCTGTGTGGCGATCCCGCCCCCTGGCAGACGGAAGTGGCGGCCATGCTGTGCCTGATGGGCTACATCGTCCTGCCCGAGGGGGTGGTCTCCAAGGTGGAGCGGGGCCGGCAGCTCTCGGCCGACGACGCCGCCGTCTACCGTCAGCACGCCGAGGTGGCGGCCAAGCTCGTGGCCAACATCCCCCGCATGGGGCATGTGGCCAAGTCCATCGCCTATCAGGAAAAAAATTTTGACGGCACGGGCTTTCCCGAGGGCGGCCCGACGGGCAAGGAGCTGCCGCTGGGGGCGCGCATCCTGCGGGTGTTGCTCGACTTCGACCGCCTGACCGGGGCCGGGCTGGCCAAGGCAGAGGCCTACAAATCCCTCAAGCAGACAACCGGCCTGTACGATCCCGACGTGCTGGCCGCCCTGGGCGAGGTGCTTGGTGAGGAAGGCCGCTACGTCATCGTCAAGATGGCCATCAAGAACCTGCGCGAGGGCATGGTGCTGGCCGAGGACATTTTCGTGACCCGGGGCGGCCAGGTGATGAAGGTGCTGCCCAAGGGCTACGAACTCTCCGACGTGGCCCTGGCCCACATCACCAAACTCGCCCGCTACGACAGCATCACCGATCCGGTGAAAGTCATCGTGCCTTCGGACGTCTGACGGCCAGGCATGGCGGCCGGTTCCATCTTTCGTGGAGGCAAACGCGGTTACGCCCGCCGGGGCCGGCCCGGCGACAGGGGCCTTGCCGGAGGCGGGCCGAAGTGGTTGGCCGTGCGCCGCAGGGCCGGCAGCACGCCGCCGTGGCCCCGACGCAGGACGAGTAGGCACACGACCAAGAGCACCGGCGGCACGACCAGCAGCACATGGAGCAGATCGCAGCCGAGCACAAAGCGCCACACTGCGGTCGGCAGATCGTCCCTGGGCATGGCGCTTAAATCGAAATTGAGGAAATCCGGCAGGATGCCATAGATCGTGGTGTCCGGCCAGACGCCGTAGAGCTGCTGCCAGCCGACCTTGAACAGGGCCACCAGCAGCGAGCCGACAGCCCAGAGCACCAGCAGGCAGGCGGCGGCAAAAGCCGCCAGGCGTTCAAACGGATCGGCGTCGGCCATGGTCCCTTCCCGGCCGCGCCCAGGCGCGGCGCAAGAAATAAAGCAAGAATAATGCCTGCCGGCAACGCCAGCGTAGGCCTCGCTGGCTCCAACATCGCGCCGGCCAAGGCCGGTCTGGAGGCGTTCAGGTACGGCCGGCGCGTCCGGCCTTGGGCGTCAGTCCTCGGCCGCCCGGTTGCGCCGGGCGGCCAGGGCGGCGGCGGCGATGACCCGGGCCAGATCGGCTTGCCCCAGGGGCTTGGCCAGATAATCGTCCATGCCGGCGGCCAGGCAGCGTTCGCGGTCGCCGGGCAGGGCGTGGGCGGTGATGGCGGCGATGAAGACCCGGGAGCGCCGGGGATCGGGCAGGGCGCGAATGGCCCGGGCAGCGGCCAGACCGTCGAGGCCCGGCATCTGCACGTCCATGAGGATGAGGTCAAAGTCCTCGGCGGCGGCGGCGGCCAGGGCTTGCCGGCCGTCCTCGGCCACGGCGATCCGGCAGCCCAGGCGGCCGAGCAGGGCGGCCAGGACATCGCGGTTGACCCGGTTGTCGTCGGCCACCAGCAACCGGAGGTCGTCTTGGAGGCGGCAGGCCTGGCGGATGGCGGCCACCGAGTCTTCGTCGTGTCCCTCTCGGAGCCGGGGAACGGCGTCCGCGGTCTCATCAGGGGTGTTGTCCAGGCCGAAACGGGCGGAAAAGGTAAAGACCGAGCCCCGGCCCGGTTCGCTGTCCAGGCTGATGTCGCCGCCCATGAGCCGGGCCAGACGGCGGCTGATGGCCAGGCCCAGGCCCGTGCCGCCGAAGCGGCGGGTGTAGGAGCCGTCGGCCTGGGTGAAGGCCTCGAAGATGCGTCCGGCATCCTCGGGACGCACGCCGATGCCGGTGTCGCTGACGGAGAAAAGGATCTCCCGGGACGTCTCGTCTGTTTCCCCCTGGCCGGCAAGGGCGGCCCCAGGGGCCGGCTCGTCCGGCCGGGCGCTGATGACGATGCCGCCGCGCGTGGTGAACTTGATGGCGTTGCCGACCAGATTGACCAGCACCTGGCGCAGGCGGTCGGCGTCGCCGATCAGGACGTCGGGGGACTCGGGGGCCACCTCCACGGACAGGCCAAGGCCCTTTTCCCGGGCCAGGACGCCAAGGCTGGCCTCGATAAGCGACAGCAGCCCGCGCAGGGAAAAGGGTTCCTGGGCCAGTTCCAGGCGGTCGGCCTCGATCTTGGAGAAATCCAGGATGTCGTTGATGAGCTTTAACAGCGAGGCGGCGGAGTCCTCGATGTCGCGCAAGTAGCTAGCCTGGGCGGCGTCGAGGTCGGTTTGGCCCAGCACCTGGGCCATGCCCAGGATGCCGTTCATGGGCGTTCTGATCTCGTGGCTCATGTTGGCCAGGAATTCGGACTTGGCCTGGCTGGCCGCTTCGGCCGTCTCCTTGGCTTGGGCCATGGCCGCTTCGGCCTCGCGCCGTTCGGTGACCTCGTGGATGAGCTCCTGGTTCATGCGGTTGAGCGTGCGGGTGCGCTCGCGCACCATGTCTTCCAGGCGCTCGTTGACCCGTTCCAGGTCCTGCCGGGACAGCACCCTGTCGGTGATGTCCTCGGCGATGCCGGCCACCCGGTAGACCACGCCGGCGTCGTCGGCCACGGGAAAAATGCGGGCCGCGATCCAGCGCATACTGCCGTCGGGGCGCACGATCCGGTATTCCGGGAACTGGCCTGGGCGAAGCGGCCGGCCGGCCAGACCGGCGAGGTACTGGAGCACGAGGTCGCGGTCGTCGGGGTGGACGACGTCGAGCCAGGACATGGGGGCGTCGTACAAGCTTTTGGTGGTCTGGCCCCACAGGCGTTCGTAGGCCGGGCTGATGTAGTAGACGCGCTTCCAGTCGGGCGAGCCGAGCCAAAAGACCTCGCCGATGGCTTCGGCCAGCTGGCGGAATTTCGTTTCGCTTTCCCGCAGGGCCCGTTCGGTGGTCTTGCGTTCGGAAATGTCGCGCACCACGGCGATGACCCGGCCGGAGCGGCCGGTGTCCATGCCCCGCAGGCTCACCTCCACCCAGAAAAGCCGGCCGGCCTTGTCCCGGGCCAGCCAATCGAAGAGCCTCGGCTGGCCGGCGGCGGCCTGTCCCAGGTTTTCCAAGGCCTCGGCCAGGGTGTAGGGCGGATACCCGGAACTCAGCCGTTCCGGGTCGAGGCGGCGCAGTTCGTCCCGGGCGTAGCCGTAAAGCGACACGGCCCGGTCATTGGCGTCGAGGAACTGTCCGGTGGCGGCGTCCTGGATGAAGATGGCGTCGCTTGCGGCGTTAAACACCGCCCGGTAATCGGCTTCGCTTTCGCAGGCTCCCTCGGCCGGCGGCGGTGAGGAGGGCACGGGCAGGCGGCCGCTGACAAGGACGGCCGCCGGCCGGCCGTCCGGGCCGGGCAGGGCGGCCAAGGTCCACAGCACGGGGATGCTGCCCCCGGCCGTCTGCAGATCGGCCGCCATGGGCTTGGGCGGGACAGCCCCGCCCAGGACCGCCGTAAATGCCTGGCGCAGCCGGTTCCGGGCGCCCCCCGGGGTGAAATGCTCAAAACAGTCCGTGGCGACCAGATGGGCTTGGTCCGGGCCGAGCAGGGCCGCGCCCGGGGGCCCGATGCGTTGGATACGGCCGTCTGGATCGACAATTGCGGCGAAGTCCCCGGCGGCGGCGAGCAGGATGTCGGTGTGGCCGGCAAGGGTCGGCTCGCGGGTATCCGGGCTGGGCGTGGGCGGCATGGCGTTCCTGGCGTTGGCGATACGGGGCCTGACAATGTGACAGTATGACCCTTTTTGGGCAGTGGGGCAAGCAGGCGCGCCGGCCGGGAACAGTGAAAAAAATATTCCCTGCCGCCGGGGCGTCGGGGGCAGCCAAGCGCACGTGGCGCTTCGAAAGGCCGGGCGGCGGCTTTGCGGACCCGGCGTCACGCCATAAAAGGCGTTTCGTGACTTTTGGTTGCCGGATCGGCCGTATTGACACTCGGCCGATCCTTCTTCACCCTCCGGGCGTTTTCACCGACCAAAAGGACGCCGGGCCGGGGACGAGGCGCGGCCTTGCCGTGTCTGCCGTCGGCCTTTTGCGTCAGCATAACAAGGAGTCGCCATGAACGCGATGTCGTACGGGGATATGCAGAAGGCGTTGATGGATGAGCTGCGGCTCATGCACTATCCTATCGCCATCAAGTATTTTTTTGACCAAGCCGAGCTGGACGCCTTCAAGGCCGAGAAGGAGTATTACCTGCCGGCCAAGGCCTTGACCTTTTGCCAGGCCGAGCTTGGCGCGCGCATGGAGGGCATCACCGTCCTTATGGGGCCGGAGCAGCTGGGCTGTTCCAACGCCAAGTGCGGTTTCGGCTGGAAGGAGATCGACGCGGCCGAGATCAAGGGCCATCTCAAATACGTGCGCGACCTGGAGCAGGCCGAGAAGTTCGTGCGCAGCAAGCCGCGCCTGTCCGGCAAGCTTTTGGCCGTGGCCGTCTCGCCCCTGGCCGACACCATGTTCGCGCCCGACGTGGTGCATTTCTACTGCGACAACATGCAGGCCTACCATCTGGTCGTGGACTGGATGGCGGCCCTGGACAAGCATCCGCTGCGTCCCAACATGACCATCAACTCGGCGGCCTGCGCCGGCAACGTCCATGTGTTCAACACCGGCGAGGCCAACGTGTTTCTGGCCTGCAGCGGCAGCTACAACGCCGGCAAGACCGAGCGCGGCGAGATCAACGTGGGCATTCCGGGCGCGGACATCGGCAAGGTCGTGGCCCAGCTCATGGCGCGCAAGGAAGCCACGGGCGGCGCGGCCCTGACCCGCACCGGCCATCCTTTCCCCGGAGCCGACATCTGCAAGAACTGTCCGCTGATCGTCTTCAAGAAGGGCAAGGCCCCGGCCGAGGCCGATTCGTAGTTTTGCCGCCCCGCGCGGCAGTAAAAAGGCGGTCCCCAACGCGGGGCCGCCTTTTTTCTTTTTTCCCGGGGGTTGCCCCCTTTGACCCTTTCCCCATTTGGGGGGTCTGGGGGCCTCAGGCCCCCAGCCGCCGGAGGCCGCTTCTCTTCTCTTTTCTTCTTATTTTTCAACTAAATAGACGTGCGCACAATAGCCCCCAGGCCGGTGTCGAGGAAGTGGGTGGTGATGGCCTTGGGGTCGGAGGTGTCCGGCACGTTGGAACCCATGCGCGGGGACAGGCGCTCGATGGCGTAGTGGTCCGCGCCAAGGGCGGCCACCATGTCGGCGGTGGAGGAGCCGTCGAAGCGGGTGAGGAACAGGGCGCGGTCCCACATGCGGTCGGAGATGGACATGGCTGACTCCCGATCGGCTTGTCCGTAAGATAGTGCGGCCGGGCGCGGCCGGCAAGGGAATTGGGGATATTTCGGCGAATTGGCAGTGGCCTGGCCGGGGCGAAAGCGGCCCGGGAGCCCTGGCGGCGGGCCGCATGGCGGCTTGGCACGTTTCTGGCTGATGGGAGGCCAAACGCCTCGTAACGGGGAGGAACATCGCCATGCGACGCACGCTTATCCTACTTGCCATATTATGTTTGCTGACCGCCTTGCCGGCGGCCCGGGCGGAAGCCTTCACCATCGTCACCCCCGGGTTTGCCGTGAGCGTGCCGCTTTATGCCGCGCCTGCTCCGGTGTATGTCGCGCCGCCGCCGCCGGTGTATGTGGCTCCGGCCTACGCGCCGCCGGTGGTGGTCGCGCCGGCCTATCCCGGGCCGGTCTATGTGGGGCCGGGCTATCCGCTGCCCCCGCCGCCGCCGCGCTGGTAAGGCGTCGGCCGCCGGCCGGCCGTGACCGGCGGGCCTTGGACCAGACGGTAAGCCCCCGTCGTCCGGCGGACGACGGGGGCTTGTTGCTTGGGTCGGCTAGGCGGCCAGGAGCTGGGCCTTGTCCTGGCTGGCCTGGGCCACCGAGGCGCTGCTTGTGCTGGTCGTGGCCAGTCCGGTCTGGTCGCGGTAGGCCACGGATTCGCCGGTGGCGGCCGTTGCGGCAGTTTCCGTCGTTGCGCCGGCCGCCGTGGTCGAGGCCGTGCCCGCCACGGTGGCGGAATCGCTCTTCGTGTCCACGGCTTCGGCCACGTCCTTGGCCTGGTCCACGATGGTCTCCACGTACTGCGTGCCGGTGGCTACCGTGTTGGAGATGTAGTTGCTCGCCGTGGCCACCGTGTCCTTGGTCCATTCGTAGGCGGTTGTCGCCCGTTCGGTCACGTAGCTCACCGCCTGGCTGATCTTCTCTGCGGCCGCCGATCCCGTGGAGCTGGCGATGTCGGCCACCATGCTCTTCACCGTCGAGACCGTCTCCTGGACGTAGCTGACCGCCGTGGACACCTTGTCCGCCACCCAGTTGGCGGCGGTGGACACCGTCGTGGCCGCCCAGCTTACCGCCGAACCTACCGTGGACACCAGCGTACCCACCGAGGACGTCGCGCCGACCGCCGTCTTCACCGCCGAGGCCACCTTGGAGAAAAAGGACTTAAAGCTCATTTGGACACCCTCCCATGGTTGATGCGTTGTTGTTGGCTTCCGTGCCGTGTTTGCCTCTCCTTGAGCCAGAAGCGTGCCAGATGGTAACATGCTGATTTAACAGGGTCGTCATGGGGAGGGACTGCCTCGCGCCGCAACGAAGCGAGGCAGGGGCTGGGGGGTTTTGGGGCAGCGGCCGGGCAGGGCGCGGGGCAAGGGGAGGGCGGCGCGCCCACACCCGGCGCAAACCGGGACGTGGGCTCCTTGGCGGCTAAGGGCGGCCGGCAAGGGCGGTTTCACCGGTTGCCGGCCGCCAGCTTCGAATTGCCGACGAATCCGAAACCCGTTACAATATCAAGCGCAAAGGCGTAAGCGCCCGGCCGGCCGCAACCCGCGGCCGGGGCTTGGCCGACCTGATCAGGAGGTCTGATGCAGCCGTCCCCGCTTGCCCTGACGCCCGAGATGTCCGCGCGCCTGACGCGTTTTGCCGTGCTTGTGTCCGACGCCGCTTACGAGGCCGCCGCCGAGGAACTGGCCGCCTGCCGCAAACTCTGCGACAAGCTGCCCGGCCGGCCCAAGGCCGCCGGCGATCTTATTGAGGGCATGGACCGGATGCTCGGCTACGTGCGCGACCGGGAGCAGCTCCTGGAAGACGCCGTGGACCGTCTCGA
The DNA here is from genome assembly GCF_004135975.1 of Solidesulfovibrio carbinolicus. Lineage (NCBI taxonomy): Bacteria > Pseudomonadati > Thermodesulfobacteriota > Desulfovibrionia > Desulfovibrionales > Desulfovibrionaceae > Solidesulfovibrio > Solidesulfovibrio carbinolicus. Next base: position 861,776 of record NZ_CP026538.1, read on the forward strand.
CACCTCCCACGAAGAACTTGCCCGCATCGGCCGCCAGCTCAAGATCGAAAACGCGGCGCTCAAAAGCCAGCTGCGCCAGAATTTTTCCCCGGCCCGGGTCATCGGGGCCAGCCCGCGCATGGCCCGGGTGCTTCAGCTGGCCCAGCGCGTGGCCGAGACCACCGTCAACGTGCTCATCACCGGCGAGACCGGCACGGGCAAGGAAATGGTGGCCAAGGTGGTGCATTATTCCGGCCGCCGCCGCCATGGCCCGTTTATGGCCGTCAACTGTACGGCCGTGCCGGAAACGCTTTTTGAGAGCGAGTTTTTCGGCATCGAAAAAGGCGTGGCCACGGGGGTGGAAAAGCGCCGGGGCATCATCGAAGGGGCTTCTGGAGGGACGCTTTTTCTCGACGAGATCGGCGACATGAGCGAGGCCAGCCAGGCCAAGATCCTGCGTGTGCTGGAGCTTGGCGAGGTGACGCCGGTGGGCGGCCGGGGGCCGGTATCCGTGGATTTACGCCTGGTCTCGGCCACCAACCGCGATCTGCGCCAGGACATCGAGACCGGCCGGTTTCGCCGCGACCTGTTCTACCGGATCAAGGTCGTCCACCTGGAGCTGCCGCCCCTTCGGGAGCGCGCCGACGACATTCCGCTTCTGGCCGAGAATTTCCTGGCCACCTTCGCCCGCAACATGGGCCGGGGCAAGCTGGTCTTTTCCAAGCGCGCCCGCGAGGCCCTCATGGAATACGCCTGGCCCGGCAACATCCGCGAACTGGAAAACGAGGTCGAGCGGGCCGTGGCCCTGGCCTACACCGAAACCATTCACGTTGAAGACCTCTCCCGCGACGTGCGTAACGCCAAGGCCCGCCGGCCCCAACCGGCCGCCGAGACCTTCCGGCCGGCCGCCGAGGTCGGCCGGCTGCGCGCCCTGGAGCGCGAGGCCATTGAGGCCTGTCTGGCCGAATGCTCGGGCAACCGCACCCAGGCCGCCCGCAAGCTCGGCATCAGCCGCGAGAGTCTGCGCCGCAAGCTCAAGCTGCTCTATCCGGCCGCAGGCGACGAAGCGGCGGAGGCTGGCGACGATCTGGACGCCGCAGCGGCCGCCGTGGTCCTGCGGCCGGGAAGTTTTCGTGACGACTAGCGCCGCCCTGGACGCCCTGGCCGTGGTCCTGCGCCACCATGGGATATCCACCACCAGCGCCGATCTCATCGCCCGCCACGGCCTGGCCGGCCGGCCCCTGCACGTGGCCACGCTTTTGCGCATCGCCAAGGCCCTGGGCTTTGCCGCCAAGCGCCGCCGGCTGCCGCCGGCCGGGCTGCTCGAACTCGGCGAGGCCTACCCCTGCCTGGGGCTGGCCCGCGACGGCGGCGCGGCGGTCCTGTCCGGGGCGCGCCAAGGTCCGGACGGCGGGCGCGAACTGGTGCTCTACGACGCCGCCGGCGCGGCCGAGGGGGCCGCCTTCGTTTTTGTGCCCGAGGCCGAGGTCGCCGCGCGCCTGACCGGCGAGGTCCTGCTGTTCAAAAAACGCCGGGTGGAAGCCGGCGACGCCAAGCGCTTCAGCCTGTCCTGGTTCTGGCCCCAGGTGGCCCGGGAAAAGCGCATCTTTCTCGAAATCGCCGGCATCGCCTTTTTCATGCACGGCCTGGCCTTTGTCGTGCCGCTGTATTTCCAGGCCGTGGTGGACAAGGTGCTGGCCCACCACACCATTTCCACCCTCAACGTCCTGGGCCTGGGCGTGGTCGGGGCCATCCTCTTCGAAGGCGCCCTGCGCTATCTGCGCGAATTTCTGCTGCGTTTCGCCACCACCAAGATCGACTTGCGCCTGGCCATGGAGACGTTTGCCCACATGATCAAGCTGCCGCTGCCCTTTTTCGAGCGCAGCTTCGCGGGCGTGATCATCAAGCACATGCAGCAGACCGATCAGGTGCGCGAGTTTCTGACCGGCAATCTGCTGAACACGCTCCTCGACGCCTCTTCGCTCATTGTCTTCGTGCCCGTGCTTTTTTGCTACAGCCCGCGCCTGACCATGCTGGTGCTGGCCTTTGCCGTGGTCACGGCCGGGGCCATCGGGCTTATGGTCGGGCCGTTTCACCGCCGGCTCATGGCCCTGTACGCCGCCGAGGGCGAGCGGCAGGCCCTGCTCGTGGAAACCATCCACGGCATCGGCACCATCAAGAGCCTGGCCCTGGAAGGCGGCCGCCAGCGCCGCTGGGAGGAAGGCTCGGCCCTGGCCGTTTCCCGCAACTTCGACGTGCGCCGCATGTCGGCCCTGGGCAACGCGCTCATAAAGACCCTGGAGCGGCTCATGACCGTGGCCGTCATCTGGGTGGGGGCCTTGGGCGTTTTCGACGAGTCGCTGACCATGGGCGAACTTATCGCCTTCCAGATGTTGTCCCAGTCCGTGACCATGCCCCTTATCCGCATCGTGGAGCTGGTCCACGAATACCAAAAGGTCCATCTGGCCGTGGAGATGCTGGGCGAAGTCATGAACCGCAAGCCCGAGGCGGGGCTTGTGCGCGGCGGGGCGCGGCCGCCCGTCGTCGGCGAAATCGTGGTCAGCCAGGCGCGCTTTGCTTATGTGCCGGGTGAACCGCCGGCCCTGGACGGCGTGTCCTTCACCGTGGCCCCGGGCGAGGTGCTTGGGGTGGTCGGGCGCAGTGGTTCGGGCAAGACCACGCTCACGCGCCTGATCCAGGGCCTGTATCCCCTGGGCGGCGGGCGCATCAGCTTCGACGGCACGCCCATAACCGACCTCGACGTGGTGCACCTGCGCCAGAACATCGGCGTGGTGCTCCAGGAGAATTTTATTTTCAGCGGCACCGTGCGCGACAACATCGCCGTCACCCGGCCCACGGCCGATCTCGACGACGTGCGCCGCGCCGCAAAACTGGCCGGGGCCGACGAATTCATCGAGCGCCTGGCTTCTGGCTACGACACGGTGCTGGAGGAAAACGGCTCCAACCTCTCCGGCGGCCAGAAGCAGCGTCTGGCCATCGCCCGGGCGCTGCTCAAGGACCCGCGCATCATGATCTTCGACGAGGCCACCAGCGCCCTGGACCCGGAAAGCGAGGCCCGCATCCAGGAAAATCTCGACGGCATCGCCAAGGGCCGCACCACCATCATCGTGGCCCATCGGCTCTCCACCCTGCGTAACGCCGATCGCATCATGGTGCTGGATCAAGGCCGCATCGTGGATATCGCCCCCCACGCCGAACTGCTGGAGCGCTGCGACATCTACCGCACCCTCTGGGAGCGCCAGACCAAGGGGATGCGCTGATGGCCAGGCGCAACATCCGGCCCGAGGCCATGGAGTTCCAACCCGACGCCGTGGCCGTGTCCGAGGGCGAACCGCCGGTCCAGGCCAGGATCGCCGTCTACGTCATCTTCGCCTGCCTGGTCTTCGGCGGGCTGTGGGCCTGGTTTTCCGAGCTCGACCGGGTGGTTTCGGCCGGCGGCATGCTCGTCACCCGGGTGCCGCCCATCGTGGTGCAGCCCCTGGAAACCGCCGTGGTGCGACAGATCAACGTGCGCCCCGGCGACGTGGTGCGGCGCGGGGCGGTGCTGGCCACCCTGGACCCGACCTTTGCCAGCGCCGACCTGGGGCAGTTGACCGCCAAGCGGCGGTTTCTTTCGGCCTTCGTGGTTCTGCTCGCCGCTGAACTGGACGGCAAGCCCTTGCCGGCCCTGGACGACAGCGCCATGGACGGCGAGGAAAAGGTGCGGCTCACCCTTTTCGCCATGCGCAAGGAGGAGTTTCGGGCCAAGGTCGAGGCCAACGACCGCGAGGTGGCCCTGCTTGAAGACGCCGTGGCCGCCAACGCGGCCGAGCGGGCGCGCCTGGGCGAACAGGCCAATCTGGCCAAGGAAATCGAGGGCATGTTCGGCAAGCTCGTGCCCGGCGGCGGGGCCAGCCGGCTGGAATACCTGGGTGCGCTGCGCGAAAAGCTGCGGGTGGACGATCTGGCCGCCAAGACCGAGGAAAAACGCGAACAGCTCATGGAACAGCTCAGCCGGGCCAGGATGGAGCGGCAGGCCTTTGTGAGCAACTGGCGGGCCCAGACCGCCACCCAGTTGCTCGAAGCCCGGCAAAATCTCGACGAGGTGGACCATTCCCTGGCCAAGGCCTCGCGGCGCAGCGAACTGGTGGAACTTGCCGCCGTGGCCGACGCCATCGTCAAGGAGGTCGCGCCGCTCTCCGAGGGTTCCATCGCCAAGGCGGCCGAGACCTTTTGCGTGCTGGTGCCCATCGGCGACGCCGACGGAGCCCTGGAGGCCGAAGTGTCCATCGCGGCGGCGGACATCGGCCATATCCGCGTCGGCAACGAGACTCGCCTGAAGCTTGCCGCCTATCCCTTTCAGCGCCATGGCTTTCTCGACGGCGTGGTGCGCATGGTCAGCCCCGACGCCTTTGTGGCCGAGGGCGCGGCCCCGGGCCACGAAGGCGGCCAGGACGGCGCGGGCGGGGTGCATTACAAGGCGCGCATCCGGCTCACCAAGACGACGCTGCGCGACGTGGGGCCGGATTTCCGCCTGCTGCCGGGCATGACCGTGTCGGCGGAAATTCTCGTGGGCAAGCGCCGGGTGGCGACCTACATTCTCGATCCGGTGATTCGGGGGCTGCACGAAGCGTTAAACGAGCCGTAAGACAACCATAACAGGGGAGGGTGGTCGTATGCCGCGCCAGAATTGTTGCGTCCGTGGAGGGCCGTCTCGCGCGGCTTGGGCTCTGACCGTCCTGTATGGCGCTCTGGTCGCCGTGCTCCTGGTCGGACTGCCGGCGCCGGCCGCCCTGGCCGGGCCGTCGTCTTCCTGGGAGTTCGCCAAGGTCGGCTTAAGCGGCGCGCTCTATCCGTCGCTGATGCTCAACATCGCCAAGATGAAGCTGGAGATGCAGCACAATGACGACGAGCTTGGCGACCCCAACGGGCTTTTCGGCGTCTCGGTCGTCGCGCCCAGGGCCGGGGCCAAGGCCGTGGTGGAGCTGGTTTCCACCTCGCCCCTGGTCAACCCCGGGCGGGCGGAAGTGGTCCTGGCCCGCAAGGGCAAGAAATACATGGTCTATCCCTTCCTGACCTACGCCGACGCGATCCTGCTCAATCACCAGCCTATCCCCACGACCATGACGGCCCGGCTGTGGCTGGACGGCGTCGCCCAGGGCGAGCGCACGGCCCGGGTGGTCATCGCCTCGGTCAACGACTGCGTGCACAGTTTCGACGATGACGACGACTACTACGACACCGACTGGCTCTACGCCGCCTACGTCAACGAGAACCATCCGGCGGTGCAGCAGATCCTGCGGGAAGCCCTGGCCACGGGCGAGGTGTCGTCGTTTAGCGGCTATCAGGCCGACGCCCGGGGCGTGCGCAAGCAGGTAAAAGCCGTATGGCAGGCCCTGCGGCGGCGCGGCATCCGCTATTCGTCCATCAACCGCCCCTCGGCCAAGCCCGAAGGGGTGGGCGTGCAGCATGTGCGCCTTCTGGCCGAGGCCCTGGCCACCCGGCAGGCCAACTGCGTGGAAGGCAGCTGCCTGCTGGCCTCCGTATTCTATAAAATCGGCCTGGACACCTCCCTGGTGTCGTTGCCCGAGCACATGCTCGTGGCCGTGAACCTCGACCCCAAGGGGCGGCAGCCGCTCTATCTGGAAACCACCATGCTCGACGACGGCTCCTTTGAGGAGGCGGCCGAGTCCGGCGGCGAGCAGGTGGCCCAGGCCCTGGAGCAGGCCCGCAAGGCCGCCGCCCGAAAAAAAGCCGGCAAAAGTACGGACGACGATGACGAAGAAGCCGTGAACTTCATTTCCATCCGCGAGATGCGTCAGGCCGGCGTGCTGCCGATTCCGGACCCGGGCGCGGGTAGGGCTCCCTGGTCGCCGGCCAAATAACCGGCCGCCAGGAGGCGGGGGACCGGCTTTGCCTGGGGCCCGTTGTGCGGTATGCTGCCCAGATGCTGCGGATATCGATAGTGTGCTGTCTCCTGGCGATCCTGGCCGGGAGCGCGTTTGGGGCTGCCGGGCCTTGCCCGGGAGCGGCCGCCGACGATCCGGCCGGGCAGGCCGCCGTGGCCTTTGCCGCCCTTGGCAAAACGCCGCCCGACGCCGCCTTGGCGGTTTCGTGTCTGCAGGCCGCCGCCTCCCTTGGCGACCCCGGGGCCCAGGTCGTCCTGGGGCATCTGGCCGCCGCCGGCCTTGACGGACCGGTGGACCGGACCCGGGCCGCCGCCGCCTTCAGCCAGTCGGCCGCCGGGGGGTCGCCCCAGGGCTATCTGGCCATGGGGCTGGCCTTTGCCCGGGGGGACGGCGTGCCGGCCGAACCGTACTGGGCCTACTGGTTTTGCCGTCGGGCGGAGCTGGGAGGCGGGCTCTCCCCGGAGGAAGCGGCCCTGGCCGCCGCCACGGCCGCCGCGGCGTTGCCGCGTTTGCAGCCCCACGAACGCCGGGCCCTGGACGCCAGCCTCAACCCCGGGAGCGTGCCGTGAGCGTCCCCGAAGCGTCGCCCCGACCCGGGGCCTTGCCTCCCCGCGTCGTCTGGACCTGGCTGGTCCTGCTCACCCTGGCCGGTCTGGCCCTGCGCCTGGCCGCCCTCGACGTCGTCGGCCTGTGGTGGGACGAATTCGTGACCCTTGGCCGGGCGGCCTGGCCCGTGCCGGATCTGCTGCGTTCCCTGGCCCACGAGGGGCCAAGCGACGTCAGCCTCGATTCCTCGCCGCCGCTGCTGCATCTGCTGGTCCATGCCAGCCTGGCGGTGTTCGGGCCGGGGGACGTGGCCGTCAAGCTGCCAAGCGTGGCGGCCGGCACGTTGACCATCCCGGTGGTCTGGCTGGTCGGCCGGCGTCTTTTTTCCGACCGGGTAGCCCTGGCCGCCGCCGCCATGGCCGCCCTGGCCCTGTTTCCCGTCCATTATTCCCGCGAAGCCCGGCCTTATGCCCTGTATCTGCTGCTGGCCCTGACGGCCTTGGCCTGTCTGCTGCAGGCGCTTAAGCGGGGGCGCTGGCGTGATTTCGCGGCCTTTGGCGCCGCCGGCGTCGGGATGCTCTATGCCTCCTACCTGGCTTCGGCCACCTTGGCCGCCTTGGGGCTGGTGGCCGGCTGGCGCATCGTGGAGACCGCCCGGGCAGGGGAGCGCCGTTTGGCCGGCCGGCTTCTGGGGCGCTTGAGCGCGGCTGTCCTGATCATGCTCGCGGCCTACGCGCCGTGGATGGAAGCCCACTGGTTCCAGATGCGCACCATCGCCGGCGTCGCGCCGCTGGCCCGGCGTCTGGAGGGCGTGAGCCTGGAGTCGGTCCTCAAAAGCTTTGCCGCCTGGCACTATCAGGGCGAGATCCCGTGGGTCGCCATGTTGACGGCCCTGGCCGCCTTGGGGGTTGTCCGTTTTCTGGCCATCGGTCGGGGCCGGTCCCTGGCGATTTTGGCCATTTGGTCCTTGACCGGCCTGGCCATGGCCGTGGCGCTGCCCACGAACATCAACGTGTCCATCCGCTATCTGGTCAATAATTACTATTTGTTCTGCTTTCTGGCGGCGGGCGGCATCGAGGCCCTGGCCGTCGCCTGCGGCCGGTGGGGGCGGGGGGCCTCTGGCGCGGCGCTGTGCGTCCTGTTGGGCGCGGCCGCCTGCGGGCCGACGTTGATGAGCTTTGATCTCTACGCCAAACGCGACAGCCCGAGCATCAAAAGCGTGCTGGCCGATCTCGTGGCGCAGCGCGTCAACATCGAGGCCATCCGCTACTACCGGCCCCGGCACCTCAAGATCGTGGGCGACTGGTATCTGCGCGGCGCATTCCAGACCGCCGGCGACGCCTTTGACCGGCGCTACAAGCGGGCCTATTTTCTTTCGCCGGCCGACGATCCCGCTGCCGCGCCGTTGCCCGGTTCCCTGCCCGTGCGACGGACCTTTTGGGCCGACATCGCCAAGATCGGCCTGCCTAACCGGGCGCCGTTGCCCCTGGCCGCGCCCTACCGCAACCGTTTCAAGGATCTTTCGGTCCTGGCCGACGCCTACGAGCTGGAGAACATGACGCCCGACCTGGGTTACGGAACCCTGGCCCTTTATGATTGCCGCCTGCCGGGCCGGGCCGTCTTCGCCTTCGCCGCCGCCCCCGGAAGCCGGGCCGGCACGACGCGGACGGCCCTGCGCTTTGTCCTTCGCCAGGGGCAGGCCGCCCCGCCCGAGGGGCGCATTGTCGTGCGGGCCGGGACAACCCTGGAAAACACGCCTGTCCTGGCCACGGTGACAAGCGCGGATTTCCCGGCCGGGGGCTCGGAATACGATCTCGTCCTGGAACTGCCCGAACCGGACGCCGCCTCGGGCCGGGTCTACCTCATCCTCGAAAGCCAGGCCGGCTTCACGGACGGCTTTTTGGAACTTGCCCACCTCGAAACCCGTCCGGCCGTCCAGACGCTTCCGGCCAACACCCCGGACGCCTGGGAAATTTCGGCCGCCTCCCTGGCCGCCAACACGACCGTGGCGCCGGCCCTGCCCCAGGGCCGCCCCTTTGGCGGCGACGTCCTGTACGGCTTTGGCGACACGCCCCGGCCGGAGCTTGGCCTTGGCGGACCGGCCGACCAGGCCGCCTATCTCGCGGCGTTTCCCGGCGACGTCCCGGTCCTGACATTGGCCGACGCCAACGGCCGGGAGCGCGCCCGCTATTACGATCCGCTGTTGGCCAGGCCCTACGCCCCCCTCGGTCCGGGCGTTCGCCTGGCTTGGGACGGGCGGCCGGCCAAAGGCCTTTGGGCCACGGGCGACGTTGCCGGGCAGACCGTGATCCTCGGCGAGACCGCCGTGGCCCTGCCCCTGGCCTGTCCGCCCGGGGCCAGCCTGGCCCTGGCCGATGACGGAAGGGGGCTGGCCCGGTTGTCGCCGGACTATGCCGCGCCGTTGCTCGATATCCTGCAGGCGGCGACGCTTTCCCATGCCGTGCGCAAGGTTGACGGCCAGGACGCCTTGACCTGCGCCGGGGACGCGCCTTGCTTCCTGACCTACGCCTTCAGCGCGCCCGGAAACCAAACGCCCATCACCGGCTTTCGCGCCACCTGGTACCCGTCCGTCCTGACCGACGGCGTCGGACATAACCGCGTTCTCGCCCAGTGGTCCGTGGACGGCAACGTCTATCACGACCTGGACAGCCTGCGCAGCCGGGGCGACTATTTCCTGTATTCCGGAACGATGCGCCAGGCTGCCCGGGTGCGACTGCCCGCGCCGGCCAACCGCCTCTATCTGCGGTTTGTCCTGTCCGGCGGCGGCGCAAGGCTTTTCAGCTCCGGGGACACGCGTCTGGTCATGGAGTGCGATCTGGCCCGAACCGGATTTTCCGGCCTGTCGCTTCCCGCCGCGCCGGCTTTGGCGACCGCCGGTGGGGATGGCCTGGGACTGGCCGCCACCGCCGCCCCGCCGGTCCTGGATCTTGACCTGCGGGAGCGGCATTGAAACGGGCCGCTACCGATAGGCGAAGGCCGGATCAATGCTGAAGGAAGCGGCCAGAGCCCGGACCACGGGATCGAACAAGGCCTTTTGGGCCGGGTCGTAGAGCAGTTCGAAGCTGGCCAGGACGCCGTGGGCCAGCATGGTCTTGCGGTAAAAGATCTTGCCGCCGTCCAGGCCCGAGACCACGAAGAAGTCCTTGCCCCGATGCTGATAGGTCGCCTGGCGGCCCGGCTCGGCCAGTGCTTCGGCCAGGGCGGCGGGGATGGTGGTTTCCAGGACGTCGTTGAACCCGGCCCAGCAGCGCAGCTCGGCCCGGCCGTCCGGGGCGGCGAAAACCTGGCCGTCTCCGGCGTCGGACTCGCCCTGGGGTGTCAGCAGCTGCCTGGGCCAGGCCAGGACGTAGCCGTACTTGTGGTTGGCGTAGCAGCCGTAAACGCTCGTGCGCGAACAGACCTTGTCCAGGCGGGCCTGGACTTCCGGGGCCGGCTCCCGGGCCGGGGCCTGTCCCGCGACGGACAGGATCAGCAGCAGGGCGGCGAGGCCGGCCAGCCGTTTATGGCGCATATCCCACTCCTTTGCCGTTGGCGGCGGCCTGCGCCGGCGACCGGGCGTCGCTTGCGGCCTGGGGCAGGGCGGTTTTTCACAACGCCGCCCATCTGGACGTGACGGCAGGCTGTCCTCAACGACGGCCAATCGTTGCGGCGGTTCTCGGGCGACGCCGGACGAGGCCGGGATCAAGCGTCATGGCCCGGCCGGCGGCATGGGGTCTTCCCCCGGCCCCAGGTCCACCGGAGCCTCGCCCGGTCGGATAAGCCACAGCCGAAACGGCCAGGCCGCCCCGGCCTGCTTGTCGGTGTAGCCGGCAAAGACCAGGGCCGAGCCGTCCGGGGTCCAGGCCGGGGCAAAGGCCGTGAACGCCTCCGGGGTGAGCTGGGAAACTTGGCCGGTTTGCGGATCGTGAAGAAATAGGGCCGAGCTGAGGTCCGGCACTTTTTTGCGAAACAGCGCCGTGCCGGCCACGGGTCTGGAAAAAGCCAGCGCGCCCGTGCCGGGCCGGGCAACGAAGCGGTCGGCGCTGGTAAACGCGCCCTGGCGTTCCTTGGAGAAGTCGGTGAGCGGCCGGCGCGAGACGACCACGCCGTCCGGGGCCAGCCGGTAGAGATGGGTCATGTCCTGGTAGAGGATGTGCCCGTCGGGGCCATAGATCGGCTCGAAGAAGTCGTCCCCGTAGGGGCCGCCGGCCTGGGCCAGCCGTTTGGGCTGCCCGCCCGGGCGCACGGTCCACAGCTCGGACGCGCCGGCCTCGGTGCGGCGGGTGAAAAGGACGGCGTCGCCGTCCGGGGCGAATCGCGGGCTGCCGAGATAGCCGCCGGGCTTGGCCAGCAGACTGGTCTTGCCCGTGGCCAGATCGCTCAAGGTGATTTGCGCCCGGGCCGGGTCGTCGCCATGCTCCAACCAGACCGCTTGCCGCGCGCCTGGAGACAGGGCGGGTTGTCTGCCCTGGCCGAGCTTGCGGGTTTGGCCGTCGATGCGCAGCAGCACGGCGTCGCGCTGGCTGTAGATGAGTGGGGGAACCGGTTCCCCGGCTCCCAGGGGAGCGGCGGCCAGAAAAACGAACAGCAAGCCGGCCAGCACAACACGGTAAACCATGGCGCACCCGCTTTGTCGTTGGTGAGGGCGGCGAACAGTCGCCTTGAAACGCGGCATCCAGTCTGCCGAAGATAGCCCACGGCCGGCAGGGCGTCCAGCCGTATGGCGCATACCGTCCGGTGTGTGCCGGGCCGTGCCTGAACCGAGCCGGGGCACGGTGAAGGGCCGGTCTCTGTGGCCGGCGGCGCGCCACGACAGGCGCGCATTCCGGGAACCGCCGTGGCGTGTTGCAGGCGGGCCGGACTACAGGGCGAGCCAGGTCTTTTTGAGCAGCATGGCGTCGTGCTCCAGGGCCGGCGACTCGCAGATGACGCAGCCGGCCGCGCCGTAATCCCGCAGCGCCGTCAGGCAGGCCGTATAATCGAAGTCGCCTTGGGCCAGCGGCAGATGGCGCTTTTCGCCCTTGGGGCCGTATTCGATGCCGCTTATGTGGATATGCAGCTCGGCCAAAGCCGCCTCGCCCAGGATGTCGGCCAGTTGGCGCAGCACCCGGCCAAAGTCGGCGCGGGTCTTGAGTGCGCCGTTGTCCCGGGCGTGGATGTGGGAAAAATCCAGGCACGGCTTGCAGGTAGGGATGTCGCGGCACAGGCCGGCCAGTTCGGCCACGGTGCCGAACTGGGTGGCCTTGCCCGTGGTCTCCAGGCGGTAGCTCACGCCCAGGTCCGGCAGGCGGCGCAGGTTGTCGGCGATGGTCTGGCGAACCACCTCAGGCGGCTGGCCCAGGTAGTAGCCGGGGTGGAAGACCAGATCGCGTCCGCCGACCAGGGCGAGGGCTTCGGCTCCCTGGCGGATGCGGGCCAGGGAGGCTTCGAGCTTGTCCGGCTCGGCGGCGTTGAGATTGATGAAATACGAGGCGTGGGCCGTGAGGTGGAAATCGTTCTCCGCCTTGGCCGCCAGGATGGCCGCCTGATTCTTGGCCGTGACGTTGACCGAGCGCACAAAGGGCAGTTCCATGGCGTCCAGGCCCAGGCCCCGCAAGTGGGGGATGGCCGTGGCGTAGGTGAATTTGCGTTTGCCGTCGCCACGGGGCAGGCCGGAGATGCCGAAAAGCATGGTGTTCACCGTGGGATTCCGCGCTACAGGAGGTTTGGGGCGTGGGGCCGCTTGACGCCGCCGCCGCGGCCGGCTATCGCCCGGGAGCAACGCTTCTCCCAGGAGGTCTTTTTTGTCCAGCGCCACTTCGGACCTTGCGGCACGGGTTGTCGGCGAAAGCCGCGCCCGCTAGTCGCCCCAAGGACCAGCTCCGCCTTCCTCCACGAAGGCGGCTCATTCCCCTGGGGCGGCCCGCCGCGCCCGCCTTGAGCCTGTTCCCTCGCCGGACCGGACTCTTGTCGCTTTCCCCGACACCCACTCCCTGACGACGGCCCTTCCGGGCCGGTCGCGTCTTCCGGCTTGGCTCCTGCCTGTCCGGTCGCGCCCCGGCCGTACCTTCGACCGTTTATGGAGTGTCCCATGGGTATCCGCACCGAACGCCCGGGCGATGAAACGCCCATCGCGCGTCTTTTGTACGCCGCTTTCCACAACCATCCCCAGCATCCGCCCGGGGCCGAACCCGTCGAACACGAGATCGTCGCCCGGCTGCGGGCCGATGCCGCTTTGGCCCTGTCGCTTGTGGCCGAGGCGGACGGCGACATCGTCGGCCATCTGGCCCTGAGCCCGGCCCGCGTCGGCGCATCCGGCCCGGGCTGGCTGCTGCTTGGCCCCCTGGGCGTGCTGCCGGCCCGGCAAGGGCAGGGCATCGGCTCGGCCCTGGTCCGGCAGGCCCTTGGCCGTCTGGCCGGCACTGGCCCGGCCGGGGGCGTGCTTGTCGGCGATCCCGGCTTCTACGGCCGTTTCGGCTTTGCCGCCGTGCCCGGCCTGGGCTGGCCGGGCGTGCCGGAGCGCTACGTCCTGGCCGTCAGCTTCGGCCAGGTCAGGCCCGTGGGCGACATCGTGGCCCACGCGGCCTTTGGCGTGGCAGCGTCGTGAATTGTTAGCTCATTAATCAAGGGTGTTATGGATTGTTTGTCGGAGAGGGACGCCTCCGGCGGCCGGGGGGATGATCCCCCCGGACCCCCTCGACGGGAAACGGGATCAAGGGTGGTTTGTCGACGTGTCTTCAGGCGTCGGCCGGCCGCCCTGGACGGCGACGTTATCGGGCGCGGGATTGCCGCGCCGTGGCACAACAACGGCGGGCCGGCCGGTCGGCCGCTCCGCTTGGGGATAGACGATCATGGCAATGCAACAGCTTGGTTTTTTGGTCTGGCATGAGGAAAAAGCCCGGTCCATGGGCCTGGAAACAAACGCCATCGCCCGGGTCTCGGCCGTGGATCGCGGCCTGTATCGGGTCTGGGACCGGACCGGCGAGACATCGGCCGTCCTGGCCGGCCGGCTGGCCCATGAGGCCGGCTGCGGCGAGGATCTGCCCTGCGTCGGCGATTTCGTGGCCGTGCGCGGCCAGGACGGCCTGCGGGTCATCGAAGCCGTGCTGCCGCGCCGCACGGTGCTGCGCCGCAAGGCCGCCGGCCCGGGCACGGACAGCCAGCTCATCGCCGCCGGCGTGGACCTGGCGTTTGTGGTCCAGGCCAGCCGCTACGACTACAACCCCCGGCGGCTGGAACGCTACCTGGCCATGGCTTCGGCCGGCGGCGTCGCGGTCACGGTGCTGCTCACCAAGGCCGATCTGGCCTCGCCCGGGGAATTGGCCGTGCAGATGGCCAAGCTTGAGGAAACGGCCCGGGTTCCGGTGCTGTCCGTCAGCGCCGCCACCGGCGAGGGCCTCGACGCCCTGGCCGGGCTGCTTGTCCCGGGGCTGACCTGCTGCCTGCTCGGTTCGTCCGGGGTGGGCAAGACCACCCTGGTCAACCGGCTGCTTGGCCGGGAGGCCTTTGCCGTGCGGGCGACCAGCGGCACGGGGGAGGGCGTGCATACGACCACCCGCCGTCAGATGGTCCGGCTGGAAGGCGGGGCGCTGCTCATCGACACGCCGGGGATGCGCGAGCTGGGCCTTCTTGGCGACGACGAGGGCCGCCTTGGCGGCTACGGCGACATCGAGGCCCTGGCCCGGGGCTGCCGGTTCGCCGACTGCCGCCACCAAGGCGAGCCGGGCTGCGCCGTGCGGGCGGCCGTGGAAACGGGCGAACTTGAGGCCTCGCGTCTGGAGGCCTGGGGCCGCCTTGGCCGGGAGGCGGCCTTTAACGCCATGACCCTGGGGCAACGGCGGCAAAAGGACAAGGCCTTTGGCCGGATGGTCAAAAGCGTGAAACAAGGGCTGCGGAAATGACGTGCGCGTCGTCCACGCGTCGGAAAGCCCGGCTTTTCGGTGCGCGGCGGCGTTTGACGGCGGCCGGGGAACGTTCCCCGGCCGCCGCTTTTTCTCCTGCGCCTACAATTCCACCTTCACATGAGAGGCGGCGGCGATGGCCTTGGCCTTGGCCTCCTCCACGTCCCGGCCCAGGGCCAGGGCCACGCCCAGGCGGCGCGTGCCGTGGAGCTCGGGCTTGCCGAAAAGCTTGATGGCCGTGTCAGGCTGGGCTAGGGCGGCCGGATCAATGGCGAAACGCGGCGAGGTGGAGTCGCCTTCGCCCAGGATGACCCGGGAGGCGGCCGGCCCGTAGAGGCGGATGGCCGGGATGGGCAGCCCCAGGATGGCCCGCACGTGCAGGGCGAATTCCGAAAGGTCCTGGGAAATGAGCGTCACCATGCCGGTGTCGTGGGGCCGGGGCGAGACTTCGGAGAAGATGACCGCGTCGCCTTTGACGAACAGCTCCACGCCGAAGATGCCGCGTCCGCCCAGGGCCTCGGTGACGGCGGCCGCCATGGCCTGGGCCTTGGCCAGGGCAGCCTCGCTCATGGGATGGGGCTGCCAGGACTCGCGGTAGTCGCCTTTTTCCTGGCGGTGGCCGATGGGGGCGCAAAAGCTGGTGCCGCTGGCGTGGCGGACGGTAAGCAGCGTGATTTCGTAGTCGAAATCGACAAAGCCCTCGACAATGACCCGCCCGGCCCCGGTCCGGCCGGCTGTCTGGGCGTAGTCCCAGGAAGCCTCGGCCGAGGCGGCGTCCCGGGCCACGCTTTGCCCCTTGCCCGACGACGACATCACGGGCTTGACCACGCAGGGAAAGCCCACGGCGTCGCAGGCGGCCAGGAACTCTTCCCGGGTGTCGGCGAAACGGTAGGGCGAGGTGACAAGGCCCAGTTCCTCGGCGGCCAGGCGGCGGATGCCCTCGCGGTCCATGGTCAGCCGCGCGGCCCGGGCCGTGGGCACCACCGGATAGCCTTCGGCTTCGAGTTTTATAAGCTCCTCGGTGGCGATGGCTTCGATCTCGGGCACGATGTAGTCGGGCTTTTCGGCTTCGATGATGGAGCGAAGGGCCGGCGCGTCGAGCATGCTGACCACGTGGCGGCGATGGGCCACCTGCATGGCCGGGGCGTTGGGGTAGCGGTCCACGGCGATGACCTCGACGCCCAGGCGTTGGGCTTCGATGGCCACTTCCTTGCCGAGTTCGCCGGAACCGAGCAGCAATATCTTGGTCGCGGACGCGGTGAGCGGCGTGCCGATGGTGGTCATGGGGGCCTCCTGAAGTGGGGAATGTCGGGCGGCGACAACGTATAAGGGCGGCGCGGCCAGGACAAGGGGTTTTCTGTTCCGGGCCAGAAAACCGTTGACGCCCGCCCGCGCCCCGCGTAGACAGCCCCTCCCGCTGCGGGAAACCGCGCCGGGCCCGATCGGGGGTCGCAAGAAACCTGGGCGGGATTGAAAAAAAGCGTTGACGGGCCGGGTGGGCGAGCGTAGACACGCTCCTTCGCGCCGACGGAAACCGGCGACGCGGACCGAGGAGCAACGGTTCTTCGGGGTGAGTGAAAAAAAAGTGTTGACGGGCCGCGCGGGGATGCGTAGAAGCTCCCTCCGCGCTGCGAAAAACGGCAACGCGGCCGGGTCGCCAAACGGGCGAAACGGTGATTGAAAAAAAGTGCTTGACGGGCCGGACGGGGAAGCGTAGATACGCCCTCCGCTTCGGGAAACCTGAAAGCGGCCGCCGACAAACGAGTCGGCGGGTTTTGAAAAAAAGTGCTTGACGCGGGATTGAGGGTAGCGTAGGTTGCCGCTTCCTGCTGACCGCCGGCAACGGCGGGCGAAGCAACGCGGTCTTTGACAATTAAATAGCGAGTTGGGTGATTTCTGTAAGCCATGCTTAAGATGCGGCAACGCATACTTAGGTTTCAGCTCATAAGGATTTAAACTGGAGAGTTTGATCCTGGCTCAGATTGAACGCTGGCGGCGTGCTTAACACATGCAAGTCGTGCGAGAAAGGGGACTTCGGTCCCTGAGTAGAGCGGCGCACGGGTGAGTAACGCGTGGATTATCTACCCAGATATTCGGGATAACGGCGGGAAACTGCCGCTAATACCGGATACGCTCCAATTTCGGTTGGGGGAAAGGCGGCCTCTGCTTGCAAGCTGTCGTATCTGGATGAGTCCGCGTCCCATTAGCTTGTTGGCGGGGTAATGGCCCACCAAGGCTACGATGGGTAGCTGGTCTGAGAGGATGATCAGCCACACTGGAACTGAAACACGGTCCAGACTCCTACGGGAGGCAGCAGTGGGGAATATTGCGCAATGGGGGAAACCCTGACGCAGCGACGCCGTGTGAGGGAAGAAGGCTTTCGGGTCGTAAACCTCTGTCGGGAGGGAAGAACCTTCCAGGTCTGAACAAGCCCTGGAACTGACGGTACCTCCAAAGGAAGCACCGGCTAACTCCGTGCCAGCAGCCGCGGTAATACGGAGGGTGCAAGCGTTAATCGGAATCACTGGGCGTAAAGCGCGCGTAGGCCGCCTTTTAAGTCGGACGTGAAAGCCCTCGGCTCAACCGAGGAACTGCGTTCGAAACTGGGAGGCTTGAGTCCTGGAGAGGGTGGCGGAATTCCGGGTGTAGGAGTGAAATCCGTAGATATCCGGAGGAACACCGGTGGCGAAGGCGGCCACCTGGACAGGTACTGACGCTGAGGCGCGAAAGCGTGGGGAGCAAACAGGATTAGATACCCTGGTAGTCCACGCTGTAAACGATGGATGCTAGGTGTCGGGGAGCGATCTTCGGTGCCGCAGTTAACGCATTAAGCATCCCGCCTGGGGAGTACGGTCGCAAGGCTGAAACTCAAAGGAATTGACGGGGGCCCGCACAAGCGGTGGAGTATGTGGTTTAATTCGATGCAACGCGAAGAACCTTACCTGGGTTTGACATCCCGCGAATCCTCCCGAAAAGGAGGAGTGCCCTTCGGGGAGCGCGGTGACAGGTGCTGCATGGCTGTCGTCAGCTCGTGCCGTGAGGTGTTGGGTTAAGTCCCGCAACGAGCGCAACCCTTGTCTTTAGTTGCCAGCGAGTAATGTCGGGCACTCTAGAGAGACCGCCTCGGTCAACGGGGAGGAAGGTGGGGACGACGTCAAGTCATCATGGCCCTTACGCCCAGGGCTACACACGTACTACAATGGTGGGTACAATGGGCTGCGAGACCGCAAGGTGGAGCCAATCCCAAAAAACCCATCCCAGTCCGGATCGGGGTCTGCAACTCGACCCCGTGAAGTCGGAATCGCTAGTAATCGGAGATCAGCATGCTCCGGTGAATACGTTCCCGGGCCTTGTACACACCGCCCGTCACACCCACGAAAGTTGGTTCTACCCGAAAGCTCCGGGCTAACCGCAAGGAGGCAGGAGTCTACGGTAGGGCCGATGATTGGGGTGAAGTCGTAACAAGGTAGCCGTAGGGGAACCTGCGGCTGGATCACCTCCTTTTATGGATACGAAAACCCAACTCGCTATTTAATTGCAAGGACCACGCGTCTTTGCAAGTTGCGCACACGATGGGCCTGTAGCTCAGGTGGCTAGAGCGCACGCCTGATAAGCGTGAGGTCGAAGGTTCAAGTCCTTCCAGGCCCACCATGCTTACCGGGGGTGTAGCTCAGCTGGGAGAGCGCCTGCCTTGCACGCAGGAGGCCATCGGTTCGATCCCGTTCACCTCCACCAATGGAGAAACGGGTGCGCGACACTGATCTTTGACAGTTAAATAAGGGATGGGATTTAGGCAAAAGCCAAGTAATTAAGGGCAATCGGTGGATGCCTTTGGCGCTGAGAGGCGATGAAGGACGCGGTAGGCGGCGATACGCACCGGGGAGCAGCCAAACGTGCTTTGATCCGGTGATTTCCGAATGGGGAAACCCAGCAGGAGTCATGTCCTGTTATCCCTTGACCGAATACATAGGTCTTGGGAGGCGAACGCGGGGAAGTGAAACATCTCAGTACCCGCAGGAGAAGAAATCAAAAGAGATTCCCGTAGTAGCGGCGAGCGAACCGGGAAGAGCCCAAACCAGGCGTCTCCGGACGTCTGGGGTTGTAGGGCCTCCATCAAGCGATGCATCATTAGGCAGGGGAAGCGTCTGGGAAGGCGCGCCATAGAGGGTGAAAGCCCCGTACCTGAAACCGAACGTGCCGCTGGAGGTACCTGAGTACCACGAGACACGTGAAATCTCGTGGGAATCCGGGAGGACCATCTTCCAAGGCTAAATACTCCTCAGCGACCGATAGTGTACCAGTACCGTGAGGGAAAGGTGAAAAGAACCCCTGTGAGGGGAGTGAAACGAGAACCTGAAACCGATTGCCTACAAGCGGTTCGAGCCGGACTTGTCCGGTGAGAGCGTGCCTTTTGCATAATGAGCCAGCGAGTTATCCTGTCGTGCGAGGTTAAGGCTAAAATGCCGGAGCCGTAGCGAAAGCGAGTCTGAATAGGGCGAACAGTACGGCGGGATAGACCCGAAACCGGGTGATCTATCCATGAGCAGGTTGAAGCTCGGGTAAAACCGAGTGGAGGACCGAACCCATATGGGCTGAAAACCATTGGGATGACTTGTGGATAGGGGTGAAAGGCCAATCAAACTCGGTGATAGCTGGTTCTCCCCGAAATATATTGAGGTATAGCCTCAGGCAGGAAGGACGGAGGTAGAGCACTGAAAGGGCTAGGGGTCTCACCAGATTACCAAACCCTATCAAACTCCGAATGCCGTTCTTTTATTGTCTGGGAGTCAGACTCTGGGTGCGAAGGTCCAGGGTCGAGAGGGTAAGAGCCCAGATCGACGGCTAAGGTTCCCAAATCCATGCTCAGTGGGAAAGGAAGTGGGACCGCTCTGACAGCCAGGAGGTTGGCTTAGAAGCAGCCATCCTTTAAAGAAAGCGTAATAGCTCACTGGTCTAGTGGTCCTGCGCCGAAAATGTAACGGAGCTAAGCATGGTACCGAAGCCTCGGGCCTATCTTAACGATAGGCGGTAGGGGAGCGTTCCCGGACGGGATGAAGGCAGATTGTAAAGTCTGCTGGACTAACGGGAAGTGATAATGCTGGCATAAGTAACGATAAAACGGGTGTGAAACCCGTTCGCCGTAAGCCCAAGGTTTCCTGGGTAAAGTTAATCTTCCCAGGGTGAGTCGGTCCCTAAGGCGAGGCCGAAAGGCGTAGCTGATGGAAAACAGGTTAATATTCCTGTACCTGTTTGTGTGTGCGACGGAGGGACGCAGGAGGGTAGGTCAGCCGGCTGTTGGAAGTGCCGGTGCAAGCGTGTAGGCTTGGAGAACAGGCAAATCCGTTCTCCTTCAAGGCCGAGACGTGATGCCGTGTCTTACGACTGAAGTGACTAATCCCAGGCTGCCGAGAAAAGCTTCTAAGTTTAGCACAAGCAGACCGTACCGCAAACCAACTCAGGTGGGCGGGGAGAGTATCCCAAGGCGCTTGAGAGAACTCTGGTTAAGGAACTCGGCAAAATGACCCCGTAACTTCGGGATAAGGGGTGCCCCCTATGGTGAAGCATTTACTGCATAAGCCGCGGGGGGTCGCAGTGAAACGGTGGTGGCGACTGTTTACTAAAAACACAGGTCTGTGCGAAGTCGTAAGACGACGTATACGGACTGACGCCTGCCCGGTGCCGGAAGGTTAAGGGGTGGAGTCAGCGCAAGCGAAGCTCTAAACCGAAGCCCCGGTAAACGGCGGCCGTAACTATAACGGTCCTAAGGTAGCGAAATTCCTTGTCGGGTAAGTTCCGACCTGCACGAATGGCGTAACGATCTCCACGCTGTCTCGACCAGAGACTCAGTGAAATTGATGTGGCGGTGAAAATGCCGTCTACCCGCGGAAAGACGGAAAGACCCTGTGCACCTTTACTATAGCTTGACATTGGAGCTTGGGCAACCGTGTGTAGGATAGGTGGGAGGCTGTGAAACCGGCGCGCCAGCGTCGGCGGAGCCATCCTTGAAATACCACCCTCGGTTGTTTAAGCTTCTAACTCGGACCGTTATCCGGTTCGAGGACATTGTCTGGCGGGTAGTTTGACTGGGGCGGTCGCCTCCCAAAGAGTAACGGAGGCATGCAAAGGTTCCCTCAGGCTGATTGGAAACCAGCCGTCGAGTGCAAAGGCATAAGGGAGCTTGACTGCGAGAGAGACATCTCGACCAGGCACGAAAGTGGGCCTTAGTGATCCGGTGGTCCCGAATGGAAGGGCCATCGCTCAATGGATAAAAGGTACGCCGGGGATAACAGGCTGATCGCATCCAAGAGTTCATATCGACGATGCGGTTTGGCACCTCGATGTCGGCTCATCACATCCTGGGGCTGGAGCAGGTCCCAAGGGTTCGGCTGTTCGCCGATTAAAGTGGTACGCGAGCTGGGTTTAAAACGTCGTGAGACAGTTTGGTCCCTATCTTCCGTGGGCGCTGGAGAATTGAGAGGGGTTGTCCCTAGTACGAGAGGACCGGGATGAACGAACCTCTGGTGCACCTGTTGTCGTGCCAACGGCATCGCAGGGTAGCTATGTTCGGAAAGGATAACCGCTGAAAGCATCTAAGCGGGAAGCCTGCCTCAAGACGAGTTCTCCCTGAAGGACCCATGTAGACTACATGGTTGATAGGCCGGATGTGCAAAAGCAGCAATGTTTGAGCAGACCGGTACTAATAGTCCGTTCGACTTGATTTTTGCCAACTCGAATCCCATCCCTTATTTTAACTTATATATTTGTCCTGGTGGTCATAGAGGAGGGGGTACACCCGACCCCATTCCGAACTCGGAAGTTAAGCCCTCCTTCGCCGATGATACTGCATATTCTTGTGTGGGAAAGTAGGTCGCCGCCAGGGCTACTTTTCAAAAGCCCCTGATCAGAAATGATCGGGGGCTTTTTTTATGGTCTTGGGGGCGGGGGGATGTGGGAATCATGGTGCGGTGTTCACTTGGCGAATTCGCCGCCCCGGCTCACGCCCTATTTGACGCCACCGACGAATGGCGGCAGACAACAAGGAGAGTCTTGCCAACGCGTCAAAACGGAGGAATCCGATGCGGCAAAAGTGCCATTCCACGGTGGTGGTGGTGGGGTGTTTCCTGGCGGTCTGGCTTAGTTTATCCCTCGCCCCCTTCGCCCTGGCCGGCGACGCCATGACCCTGGACGACGCCTGGCGGGTCATCGCCTCCAAACGCTTCGTGGACCTCACCCACGCTTTCGCCCCCGGCATCCCCCATTGGAAAGGCTTTCCCGACGAGAAGCGCGAAACCCTCTACGGCTACGAGCCCGGGCAGGGCACGGCCGGCAGCGGCTTTTTCGCCGAAACTTACACCCACGTCGGCCAGTGGGGCACCCATGTCGATCCGCCGGCCCATTTCGTCAAAGGCCTGCGCACCGTGGATCAGATCGACGTCAAGGAGATGGTCTTGCCGCTGGCGGTCCTTGACGTGACCGCCAAGGTCGCCGGGAACCCCGACTACACCGTCACCATGGACGATGTGCGCGCCTGGGAAGCGCGCAACGGCCAAATCCCGGCCGGCGCGTTCGTGGCCCTGCGCACGGGCTGGGGCAGCCGCTGGCCCGATCAGGCGGCCATGCAGAACAAGGACGCGGCCGGCATCGCCCACTATCCAGGCTGGAGCCTGGAGGTGCTCAAATACCTTTATGAAGAGCGCGGCGTCACGGCCTCGGGCCACGAGACCACGGACACTGATCCCGGCTTGGCCGTCTCTCGCGACGACTATTCCCTGGAAACCTACATTCTTTCCCGCAACCACTACCAGATCGAGCTTCTGGCCCATCTCGACGCCGTGCCGGAAGCCGGGGCGCTGGTGGTGGCGGCCTTCCCCAAACCCCGTGGCGGATCGGGATTCCCGGCCCGGGTGTTTGCCATCCTGCCGTAACGGGAAGCCTGGGCGAGCGATACGACTGCACGCGGCAAGCTTCCCTGGTGCGGAGGCCTGAAAAACAATCCGTTGCAGTTCGTCGCCTGTTCCCGGGTTCTGGCCTTTTCCAGCCAAGCGTTGCGCTGCTTCTCCCGCTCCACTTCCTGTTTGCAGCGGCCTTTGTCCCTTGCTGTGTCCTGCTTGCAACGCAGCGTTGCGCCTTGTGGCGTTGTCCGGCCGAAGCCGGCCTGTTATCAACTGCCCTGAGCTGGCGGTAATGACTCTCGAAATCAATCCGCCAGCGCTTCCCTTCCACGCACTATTTGGAACAGACCGGCCAGGATTCTGGGCGGACGGTTCCGACCGGGCCGATGTTTCGCCGCTTGCCTGGCCAGTCCGTTTTCCCGGCGGTTTTGGCGCAGGTCCAGGACGCTGCGGGGAGGGATGGACAGCACTTCGTGCCGGCAATGCTCGTTGTTACCCCAAGGAGGAAGGATTCATGAGACGATTGGCCGTTTGGACGTTCGCCGCAATGCTCGTGCTGGGCGCTTTCGCCCGGGCCGAGGCTGCCTCGGAAGTCAAGATGACCGGCGACGCCCGCGTGTACGGCGTCTTTTTCGCCAACCACAATTTCACCGGCTGGAACACCTCGTCCTGGACCGGGGCCAGCCCCTCGGCCTACAACAAGTCCGGGACCAAGACCGAGGACCGCTTCCAGCTGTGGGAGCGCTTTCGCCTGCGCTCCGACTTCGTGGCCAACGAAGCCGTGAAGTTCCGCCTGGGCATCCGGGTGGAGGACGCCTGGGGCAAGGGCACCCTGACCGCCGCCAACCCCGAGGTTTCCATCTACGTCTACCAGGCCTATCTGCAGTTCTTCGTCCCGGGCTGCGAAGGCGTGGAAGTCACGGCCGGCTTGCAGGAATTCGACCTGCCCCAGTCGTCGATGTTCAACACCTCGGTGGTCTTTGGCGGCAACCGCCTGGCTGCCTTCAACGTCAAGGCCCCCCTCATCGACAAGACCCTGGACGTGGTGGCCGGTTTTGCCCGCCTGATCGACACCAACCGGACTTACGACACCGACACCACCCAGGTGGCCGACGAAATGGACATGTACTACCTGGTCCTGCCCGTCACCCTGGACGGCTTTAAGGCTACGCCTTGGGCCGCCGTGGCCGTGGCTGGCGACAACGCCAACTACTGGACCACCGGCTTTGCCGCCAACCTCGTCTCGGCCGGAACCCTGGTGTCGCCTTCCATGTGGAAAAACGACCAGAACGCCTACTGGTGGGCCGGCGGCGCCTTTGAAATCACCGTCCTGGACCCGGTGAAGTTCTACGCTGACGTGATCTACGGCGCCGGGGCCATGTCCGACCGCAAGAAAAGCAAGCGCAGCGGCTGGTTCATCGACGCCGGCGTGGAGTACACCGGCTGGGACGTGCTCACGCCCCAGCTCTTTGGCTGGTGGTCCACCGGCGAGGACGGCTCCACGGCCAACGGCTCCGAGCGCATGCCGACCCTCTCCCCCAACTGGGGCGCGGGCAACACGTTCCTGTTCGACGATTCCCAGATGCTCGGCAAGGAATCGAACATGGGCGTGTCCCCCATCGGCAACTGGGGCTTTGGGGCATCGCTCAACAACGTCACCTTCATTGAGAAGCTGACCCACCGCCTGACCTTCACCTACGTGCGCGGCACCAACGCCCCCTCGGCCATCCGCAACCTCAATGCCCTGCTCGGCTCCAACCCCTACTTCGTCATGGGCCGCGACCTGACCCAAAACGAGTACATCCTGGCCGTCAACTTCGACCACAAGTACATGATCTACGAAAACCTGGCCGCCGTGGTCGAGACCGGCTGGGCCCACGGCGAATTCCAGGAGAGCGTCTGGGGCAGCCGGCTGGCCAGCAAGTCCCGCGACGGCGATTCGTGGAAGGTGGCCTTCGGCCTGACCTACAAGTTCTAAACATCCGAAGCTGTTGCCGGCCAAAGGCCGGGGCCGCAAGGCTCCGGCCTTTTTTGCGACGCCGCGGCCCCAAGGGAAGGTGGGGTGTTGGCCGGGAGGACAAAAACCTCAGGCGGCCCGGCCCGGCAGGGTCCGGCAAAGCCCCATGACGGCGGGCAGGTTGTCGCCCAGATAGTCGATGAGCGCCCGCACCGACGGCAACATGCCCTTGCTCGACGGGAAGATGGCGTAAACGGTTTCCGCAGGCCCCCGCCAGTCCGGCAGCACGGGCTGCAGCCAGCCGAAATGGAAGGCGTCGCGCAAAAAGCCCGACGGCAAAAGAGCGATGCCCGCCCCGTGGACGGCGGCGTGGTAGCGCGCCCGCAGATCGTTGCATAAAAAGGCCGGTTCGTGCCGGGCCAGGCGGTCCAGGCCGTCGCCGCACGACAGCTCCCAGACCTGGGGCCGGCCGGCCGCGTCGCCGCCTTCGCCGATGGTCTGGAAGCGTCCAAGCTCCTCGGGAGTCCGGGGCTGGCCGCAGCGCTCGATATAGGCCGGGCTGGCCACGAGGCTGTAGACGTCTTCCACCAGCCGGCGCACGACGACATCCTGGGGCAGGGCGTCCATGGGCCGGGTGGTCACGGCCACGTCGATCTGGGCGTCCACCGGATGCAGGTCGCTGTCGGTGGCCAAAAGCTCCACCCGGACCTGCGGATGGGCGGCGATGAACTTGGCCAGGGTCACCGACAGATAATACTGGGCAATAAGCGTGCGGCCGCTCACCCGCACATGGCCCGACGGCTTTTCCCGCAGGGCGGCCAGGGACGACACGGCCTCGCGGATGTCGCGCTCGATGGACTTGCAGTGCTCGAAGAACTGCGTCCCGGCCCGGGTCAGGGCCAGCCGGCGGGAATTGCGATGGAGCAGGGGGACGCCCACTTGTTGTTCCAGGGCCGCGATGCGTCGGCTCAGCGTGGATTTTGATACCCCAAGCCGGCGCTCGGCCGCGCTAAACCCTTGCTCCTCGACAATGATCGTGAAGTAAAACAGATCGTTGTAATCCATGCCTGTCCTTTGTGAAACGCTGCGTTGCGGCGGAGGCTGTTGCCCGCGTCCGGGGCGGCTGGTAATGAACCCTGGATTACAGAAATGATAGCGAAATCCAGAATCAATATCAACACTAACCCCAAGGAGACGTCATGCGTTGGACGCGTCGGTTTTGTGCGGCTTTTATAGGAATGGCGCTGTGTTGTGGCGCAGGCAGCGCCCAGGCGGCCCAGGCCAAGGCGGCTGACCGCGAGCTGGTCGTGGCCAACTACCGCGACATCCGCAATCTCAATCCGCACCTGTATTCCGGCGAGATCTTCGCCCAGAACCTCATTTTCGAATCCCTGGTCATCAACACCGAAAAGGGCGTCGAACCCTGGCTGGCCGAGGGTTGGACCGTGTCCGACGACGGCAAGGTCTACACCTTTTTCCTGCGCAAGGACGTGCTCTTCTCCGACGGCGAGAAGTTTGACGCCAAGGCGGCCAAGCTCAACTTCGACGCCATCCTGGCCAATGGCGAGCGCCACACGTGGCTGGAGATGATCAAGCTCATGGACAAGGTCGAGGCCGTCGACGACCACACCCTGCGCATCACCCTCAAGGAGCCGTACTATCCTTTCCTCATCGAAATCGGCGTTACGCGGCCCTTCCGCTTCATTTCGCCCAAGTCCATGAAGGACGGCTCCACCAAGGACGGCGTGACGAGCTACGTCGGCACCGGCCCTTACGTCCTTAGCGACAACAAAGTCGATCAGGTGGCCACCTTTACGGCCAACGACAAGTACTGGGGCAAAAAGCCGGCCATCAAAACCCTCAAGGCCCGGGTCATCCCGGACAACCAGGCCCGGCTGCTGGCGCTCAAAAAAGGCGAGATCGACCTGATCTACGGCACCAACCTGCTCGACGCCGAAACCATGCGCCAGATGGAAACGAGCAAGGAATTCGGCACGGCCCTGTCCAAGCCGCTTTCCACCCGCAACATCCTCATCAACTCCTCGCGCCCCAACCTCGGCGACAAGCGGGTGCGCCAGGCCCTGCAGCACCTCACCGACCGCAAGGCCGTGTCGGAAGGCATTTTCAACGGCATCGAAAGCCCGGCCGATTTTGTGCTGGCTCCCACCGTCCCGTACTGCAACGTGGGCCTGACCCCCTACGCCTTCAGCCACGCCAAGGCCGACGCGCTGCTGGACGCCGCTGGCTGGAAACAGCCCGCCCCGGGCAAACCCCGCGAAAAGGACGGCAAGCCCCTGGCGCTGGAACTCTACTACAACAGCAACAGCGTCACGGAAAAAGACATCTCCGAGTATCTCCAGGCGGAGTTCCTCAAATCCGGCGTGCAGCTCAATCTCCACGGCGAGGAAGAGCAGGCCTACCGCGACCGCATGA
Source organism: Solidesulfovibrio carbinolicus (assembly GCF_004135975.1). Classification (NCBI taxonomy): domain Bacteria; kingdom Pseudomonadati; phylum Thermodesulfobacteriota; class Desulfovibrionia; order Desulfovibrionales; family Desulfovibrionaceae; genus Solidesulfovibrio; species Solidesulfovibrio carbinolicus. The sequence goes on from NZ_CP026538.1 coordinate 888,372, forward strand.
AGGCCGGCGACTTCGACATCGTCCACAACATCTCCTGGGGAACGCCGTATGATCCCCAGTCGTTCATCGGCGGCATGGTGCGCGTCGTCTACGGCGACTACAAGGCCCAGCTCGGCCTGCCGGACAAGCAGAAAATCGACGAAACCATCCGGGCCATCCTCGTCAGCACCGACCCGGCCAAGCGCCAGGAGATGTTCACATGGCTGCTGACGACGCTGCATGACGAGGCCGTCTATCTGCCCTTGACCTACCAGCGCAACCGGGCCGTTTTCACCAAGGACCTCAAGAACGTGACCTTCAATCCGTCCCAGTTCGAGATCCCCTTGGAAAAGATGGCGTTTTAGCATCATGCGACGGTATGTTCTCTCGCGACTGCTGGCCGCCGTGCCCTTGCTCCTGGGCGTCTCGTTTCTGGCCTTCGTCCTGGTGACGCTCATCCCTGCCGATCCGGCCGAGGTGGCGCTGCGGGTCAACGAGATCATCCCGTCGCAGGAACTGATCGAGCTCCATCGCAAGGAGCTGGGGCTCGATCAGCCTTTCTGGGAGCGCTATGTTCGTTGGCTCGGCAACAGCCTGCGCCTGGATTTCGGCCACTCCTACACCAACCACCACCGCACCGTGGCCGGGGAGCTTGGCCGCTGCCTGCCGGCCACTTTGGCCCTGGCCGGCGTGTCCCTGCTTTTTGTCGTGGGCGCAAGCATCCCGCTGGCCGTGGCCAGCGCCATGACCCGGGACTCGCTGTTTGACCGGCTGGTGCGGACCCTGGTCTTTTTCGGCACGGCCATGCCCAACTATTGGGTGGCCTTTTTGGCCATCTGGCTTTTCGCCGTGCATTTCGATCTGCTGCCCACCGGCGGCGACGAGGGCTGGCGGTCCTATCTGCTGCCGGCCTTCACCCTGTCCATGACCTACATTTCGACCTATGTGCGCCTTATCCGCAACACCATGCTGGCCGTCATGCAGGAGCCTTTTGTCCTCTACGCCCGGGCGCGCGGCCTGCCCGAAGCGGCCGTGGTCCGCCATGTGCTCAAAAACTCCCTGCAATCAAGCGTGACGGCCCTGGGCATGAGCGTGCCCCAGCTCATCGCCGGCAGTTTCGTGGTGGAAAACATCTTTGCCTGGCCCGGAGTGGGGCGGCTATGCGTCTCGGCCATCTTCAACCGCGACTATCCCGTCATCCAGGCCTATGTGCTCATGATGGGGGTGCTTTTCATCGTGTGCAACCTCCTCGTGGACATCATAAGCGCCATGATCGATCCACGGCGACAGGCGGAACGGTAACATGCTGCGCAATCTGTTGGAGGACAGGGTGGCCCTGCTCTGTCTGGCCGTCATCGGCCTCACCGTCCTGGCCGGGCTTTTCGCCCCCTATGTCGCGCCCCACGACCCCCTGGCCGGCAATATCCTGTACAAGTTCAAATCCATGTCCTGGAACTATCCCCTGGGTACGGATCAGCAGGGGCGCTGTGTGTTCTCGCGTCTGATCTACGGCATCAAGCCCACCATTTTGCTGTCCCTGCTCACCATGGCCGCCACCATCACGTTGGGCGCGGCCTACGGACTTGTGTCCGGCTCGGCCGGGGGGATGATCGACGAGGCGCTCATGCGCTTTTGCGACGTCATGCTGTCTTTCCCAAGCCAGGTCATGATCCTGGCCGTGGTCGGGATGCTGGGCGTGGGCATGGAAAACGTGATCATCGCCAACATCCTCATCAAGTGGGCCTTTTACGCCCGCATGATCCGGGGCTCGGTGCTTGGCTACCGCAACCGCAACTATGTGGTCTTCTCCCGCACCACCGGCAGCGGTTCATGGTTCATCCTGTCGCGCCACATGCTGCCGGCCGTGCTGCCGGAAATCGTGGTCCTGGCCTCCCTGGACACGGGCTGGGTCATCCTCAACATCTCCACCCTGTCCTTTCTGGGGCTTGGCGTGCAGGCCCCGGCCCCGGAGTGGGGGGCCATGCTCAACGAGGCGCGCCAGGTCATCGTCGCCCACCCCGGCCAGATGCTGGCCCCGGGATTGGCCGTGCTCACCCTGGTGGCGGCCTTCAACATGCTGGGCGACAGCCTGCGCGACGCCCTGGAAATCAAAGGGAGCGGCCGATGAGCGCGCTTTTGACGGTACGCGGCCTGGACGTGGCCCTGAAGACGAAACAAGGCGCGCGGCCCCTGGTTTCCGGCGTGGATTTCAGCCTGGAGCGCGGCGGGGCCATGGGCATCCTGGGCGAGAGCGGCAGCGGCAAGAGCGTCACCTGCCGGGCGCTCATGGGCCTTTTGGGCGAGGGCTTCGCGGTTTCGGGCCGGGCCGAGTTCCAGGGCCGGGAGCTGCTCTCCCTGCCGCCAAAGGCCATGCGGGCGCTGTGCGGCCGGGAAATCGCCATGATCATGCAGCACCCCCTGACCTCCTTTGATCCGCTGTGTCCCGTGGGCGACCAGATGGCCGAAACCTTCCGGTTCCATCTGGGGACCGGCCGGCAGGCCGCCCTGGAGATCGCCCGGGACGCTCTGGCCGCCATGCGCATCCAGGATCCCGGCCACATCCTCACGCTGTATCCCCACCAGTTGAGCGGCGGCATGTTGCAGCGGGTGATGATCGGGCTGACCCTGGCCCTGCAGCCGGCGCTGATCATTGCCGACGAGCCGACCACGGCCCTGGACAGCGTAACGCAGTTCGAGATCATGAAGGAGCTCGTGCGCATCCGGGAGTCCGGCCGCACCAGCCTCATCTTCATCTCCCACGACCTCGGCGCCATGCGGATGCTCGTGGACACGGCCCTGGTCATGCACCAGGGCCGGCAGGTGGAATACGGGCCGGCCGATGCCGTATTCAATACCCCCCAAAGCGACCATGCCCGCTATCTCATCGAAACCCGAAACGCCCTGACCAGCCGTTTTCTGGCATACGCCGGCCGACGCGCCGGTCTGGACCGGGAAAGGGGGTGCTGCCGTGTTGCAGGTTGAAAACGTCCACCTGAGCTTCAAAAAGAAAGGCACGTTCTGGCGCGCCGGGTATAAACCCATCCTCAAGGGCGTGACCTTTCACATGCGCCAGGGCGAGTGCCTGGGGCTTATCGGCGCTTCGGGCAGCGGCAAGAGCACCCTGGGCCGGGTCATCACCGGCACGCTGCGGCCCCAGCGCGGTCTGGCGCGCCTTATGGGCGAAGACATCTATCATATGGACACGGCCGGGCTTTTCGGCCGGGGCCGGGCCAGGACGGGCCTTGGCGGCGTGGTGAGCATCGTCTTTCAGGACTACAACACCTCGGTCAACCCGCGTTTTCCGGTGCGCGACATTCTGGCCGAGCCGCTGCGCGGCACCAAGCTGGCCGGGGACGTGTCCTACTTGAAAGCCCTGCTGGCCCAGGTGCGCCTGCCTGGCGATTACCTTGGCCGCAAGTCCTTTGAACTCAGCGGCGGCGAACTCCAGCGGGTGTGCATCGCCCGGGCCCTGGCCGCCAAGCCGGCCCTGGTGCTGCTCGACGAGGCCGTCAGCTCCCTGGACGTCTCGGTGCAGTTCCAGGTGTTGGAGCTGCTTAAAACCCTCAAGGAACAAAGCGGCCTGTCCTACCTCTTCATCTCCCACGATCTGGCCGCCGTCACCCACCTGTGTGACCGCATCCTGTTTTTCAACGACGGCCGGGTGGTCGAGCAGGTCGATTCCCTGGCCGACCTGGTCAACGTCAAGGACTGCTATTCCAGACAGCTCATCGCCGCCGTTTTGGCCTAGCATTTCTTTCTTCGCCCAAGGCCCGGCCTTGGGCTCATCATGAGCCTTGCGGAGGGTTCCATGACCCATAAAGCCTATCTGTCCATTGCCGTGCCCTTTATCCTGGCCACCATCACCACGCCCCTGCTCGGGGCCGTGGACATGGGCGTCATGGGCCGGCTGCCGGACCCGGCCTACATCGGCGGCGTGTCCATCGGCGTGGTCATCTTCAACACCATCTACTGGCTGTTCGGATTCTTGCGGGTGAGCACCACCGGCATGTCCTCCCAGGCCCTGGGCGCGGCCGACCGCAAGCTGTGCCTGCTGGCGCTTATGCGCCCCCTGGCCATCGCCCTGGCCGTGGGGACGGCCATCATCCTCCTGCAAAAGCCCATCCTGGCCTTTTCCCTGTATTTCATGCGGCCCGAACCGGACGTGGCCAGGCTGGTGGAAACCTATTTCTCCATCCTGGTCTGGGGCGCGCCGTGCGTGCTCGCCAACTACGTCATGCTGGGCTGGCTCATGGGCCAGATCAAGCTGCGGGCTTCCCTTGTCCTGCAAATATCCACCAACGCCCTGAACATCGTGTTGTCGGTGCTGTTTGTCCTGGGCTTTGGCTGGGGCGTGCCCGGGGTGGCCGCCGCCACGCTGCTGGCCCAGACCGGGGCCGTGGCCCTGGGCGTGTGGCTCATCTGGCGGCACTTCGCCGTCCGGCTGGATGAAGTGCCCTGGGGCGAACTCTTCAACCGGCAGGTCGTGGCCGAAATCGTGCGGGTCAACGGCGACCTGTTTATCCGCACCCTGTGTCTGCTCGTCGTCACCAACATGTTCGTGGCCAAGGGGGCGAGCTACGGCAAGGACATCCTGGCCGGCAACGCCATCATCCTGCAGATCCAGTATCTCATGGCCTACTTCTTCGACGGCCTGGCCAACGCGTCCAGCGTGGTGGCCGGCAAGGCCGTGGGGAAAAAGGACCCGGCGCTGTTTGACCGTTGCGTGTCGCTGTCCTGGCAGTGGTGCCTGTACGGCTCCATCCTGGTGTCCGTGGCCTACGGGCTGACCTGGGACGGCGTGTTCCGGCTTTTTACCTCCATCCCGGAAGTGTTGGAGGCGGGCAGGGATTTTGCCCACTGGATGACGGTGTTCCCGTTTTGCGCCAGCGTGGGGCTGGTCTTTTACGGCATCTTCTCCGGCTCCATGCAGACCGCGCCGGTGCGCAACTCCATGCTCCAGGCCTTGGCCTTCTATGTCGTGGCCCAAGTCTGTCTGACGCCGCTTTTCGACAACCACGGCCTGCTGTTCGCCTTTTTGCTCTTTGCCTTGGGCCGGTCGGTGTTTCTGGGACGCTACGTGCCCGCGACCCGGTTGGCGTTTCGCCGTGCCCATGGCTAGTGTCGCGTCCCTAAAAAGCGCAGAAGGTATTTTGCCGAGGATAGACGAACTATGCTGATTTGTTATTAAAAACGCTGACGGAGTTCCGGGGGCGCGATCTGGGGGCCTCCTTGGCGGCGAGGTCGCCTCGGGGGGGGCGGCTGCGGACGCCGCACCGGCCTCATGGAGGAGGTGAACCGCAACCGCCGACGGCGGTCAGAGCTTCCTTGAGCAGGTCCGCATCCAGCCACGGTCTCCCGGTTTCCAGCAACCACCGTTCAATCGTCCGATCGTCGTCGCGGTATCCCCAGGAACCTTGAGGCCCTGTGAGAACCACCCAGCCGTCGCGGATTGTCAGGGATCCCTCGACAGCATCCTGGTCAGGCTGGGTGGTCACAAGCAGCCCGCGATACCCCAGGCCTTCCCCTCCTCGTGGTTCCGGAGGAGGGGAAGGCGGGTCGCGCAGCAGAAGCAACAAGGCCCTGGCCTGCTTCGCGTCAAGCGGCCATGCGGGATTGGGCCTGCCGCTGAAGATATCCAGCTCTACGCGCATAACGACCTATCAGGTTTGGAGACAGTCCTCTCGAAACCGGCGATACGGTTGGCCGGCTTCTCTGAGACGTTCAGCTGACCCGCATGCTCTTGCACGTGTAAAGGTAACCGCAAAACTGGGTGTACGCTCCCCGGTCGCATTTTTCCGGGTCTAGGATGACCCGTTGACTGTTGTCGGTATTCTTCGCTGGCGTCGATCCGGGCTTATGGCCCCAGAACCCCTCGGAGTGTTTGCGGTACCAGTGGTAATCTCGCCCAGGCCAGATGACCATGGCAATGATGTAGCGGGGTTTTTCCGTGTCCGGGAAACAGTTGAAGCGTCGATGTGCTCCGTCTGACAGCGCGCCGCCAACCACGCCATCGCAAGTGAGCGGGGTAGGGTAGCGACCGGAGGCCCGGCCGGGCTGGGCAAAGGTGCCTGTCTTGCGGTTGGTGGCGTAATTGTAGCAATTGTTGCTTCGAAGCACGCCAGGATCCTGGTTCCAGAAGTTTGGATTGAAGGCACTGAATTCGATCTGGCAGGAGACGTCAGCGGTAACGACCTCCATCAGCGGATCGTCCAGCGTAATGCATTGAGCATCAAGAGGCGTGACCAGGTCAGGCAACGCGGAGAGCCGATCAACGATATACTTTTTGAGTTCCTCATCAAGCGGTGAGGGCTGGTCAGCCTTGTCCGAGGGCGCTGTTGCCAGCAGGCGCATGGCCAAGTCCGCGCCGTTCGCCTCATCGACCGCGCCCCCTGACGCGACCTTGAAGATGGAGGGCATGTCGTAGCCCGGGGCTGAGTGATCCTGCAATTGTTCCACGAGAATGCCGCGATAGCCAAGACCGGAAAAGCCTGCGCCAATGTCGGCGACTGCGCCGGGATTGGCCGCGACGGCATCCAATACCTCGCGGGATTTGTCGTTGTCCACAATCCACGTGGGGTTCGGACAACCTGAAAAAATGTCCACCGTGACCTTGAGCATGGCCTACCTCGCAAGCTGATGGTTTATACCCCGATTGCGATGCCCATCGCCGTCTTGAAGCAAACGGACAGGCGCGCCCCCAAGACCGCGTCGCCGTGTCACACCAAGGACAGGGGTTGCTGCACGAACCGATACTCCGGCGCGAAAACACACACGGACAGGCGGCGCGCCTTGAGTGCGTCCAAGGCTTCCCCAAAACTCTTGAGTGAAACCTTGAACTGCGTGGATTGCGGTTCAAGGCGTAAAACCAGATCATCGTCACGCCACAGCGTGACCACGGCCCCCGTGGGACAGTCGGACAAGGTGACGTACAGGTCTTGGCCGTTCACCGCGAGATCGATGCTGAGGTCACGGGGCGGCTTGGTCCAAAGGGCCAGGGTGGGGTCGCCAACCACGTGATAGATCTCGAAATGGTCCTTGATCTCGTCCTTGGAGCCGCTCGAACAAAGGGGCAGGTAGGATTTGGCGTAGTTGAGGATGTCGCCGAGGCGGTGGCCGTAAATTGGATAGCTGGCCGTCGATCCCGGGAAGGTGGGAATCACCCCGGCCCAGAGCGCGTCGAAAAGCGCCCGCATCAGGGCGTCGTTGAGCCAAGTATTGGACACTTCGGTGGCGGCGATGAGCGAAGGCGCGGTCCCGGGCATGGTCAGCACCTTTTCCGCAAAGCATTGCTGGGTGCCGGGCATGCAGAACTGGCCTGTCAAGCAGTTCACGCTATAAAACAGCGATGGCTTTGTGCTCGTAACGGAGTTCAATTCCGCAGTGGTAAACGCCGGTTGATGCCAGCCGTTTTGCATGCCGTGATCACGATGGGCCATGATCAATTGACCGCTGTTGGCCTTGTCGATGAGCATTTTGGTCGCGGCGCCTTGTGAAAGCATGGCCGCCTGGACATCCGGCGGGACTGGCGTGCCGTCGTTGTAAAACCGTGGAGTTGGATGATCGGATACGTAGACTCGTTGAATGTCAAAGCCCAATGGCAACAGATGGTCACGAATTGTCTCTAGCGTTTTGACGTAGTTGCGCTCGGTTCTCCCGTCATAATTCTTATCCTGGAAGTACGCGGCGAACGTCATGCGCCGGTAATAGTCGTCGTCCGCAGGGGGGGCGCTCTCGTATTCGATAATTTGTCGGACCACGACATCGGCCGTTGTCGGCGAGGATACGGGAATCCGGCCGATGGCCAGCCAGGGGAAAACGAGTTCGCCTGGACCGGCGGCGTCGCGGGAAGTCGCATAGTAATAGTCGGTGGCATTTGGCCCGAACGCGGAGGCCGGGATGGTTTCCACGGGGATCGCGTCCACGTCGCCAAGAAGCAGGACGTAACGCAGCCGCGCCTGTCTTTGCCCTCGACGTTGGCGCAAAGCGGCCTTGAGCGCGCTTGCGGTCCCGCCGATTGTCTCCATGGCCGCCGTCTCCACGCGTAATCCCAGTTTCTGCTTCCACAGGGCCAGCTTGGCTGCAGCCGCCGCCAGGGACTTGGGATGGACGAGCAGCAGTTCCGGCCCTACGGCCCGTGTTTGGTCAGGAGCAAGGGGTTCGCCCTCCCTGGGGCTGGCCTCGGCGTAGCGCCTGGGATTGAGCAGCAGGTTCCCGAAAGCCTCCCGGCTGTCTGCCGCTTGGATGCTGGACTCGGGAGTCGTACGCGCCTCGTTGGGCGTGAGAGAGATGGTCACCGTGATCTTCGCATGAGCCCGCAGGCGTTTTAGCGCGGCATTATGCTGCACCGGCCGTACGTGAACGAGCAGCGTGTTGTACGCGTCCATCTCGTAAGGGCCGTCAACCTGTACGAGTTCCGATGGATACCACTGATCCTGGCTGTAGAAACCGGCTTCAAATTCGAACTCCGGTTCCTGGCTTGGCGAGTCCGTGGCTCTGTTTTGTGACGGAAACACGAGCACATCCTCGAATGCGACGGGATCGTCGGCAGCAGTCGTGACCGTGTAGTCGCAGTCATAAGGGATTTGTACGTAACGCCCAAACGACGGCAGCAGGGGTTTGCCGCTTTCGGCCAGGTAGCCCGCCTTGGCGATGTCGATTCCCACAAACGAGAGTCCCACCCCGGCGTCCGGGGGCTGTTCTGTCAGGAAAAATCCGGGGAACTTGTAGCTGATGATGATTTTTCCCTGTGTCTCCTCTAGCGTCACCACAGGCTCCACGCCAAGGATCTCGGCATCCTGATCTTCCGACGCCTCCATCGGCATCAGGCTCTTAAACTCTCGCATGACACCCTCCATTTTGGATTGTCGTCACAGGGAACTCGCCCTGATCACGCAAAAGCCGGAAGAGAATTGTTGCCCCAGGACGAAGAAGTGGAGAACTCAGAACACGAAGCAATCATGAGGGCCAGGAAACTTTCCATCCGTTAACAAGAGGATGTGCTTCGGCCATGGCGTCCGCAATTCTGCGATAAGACAAATGTTCTGACAGTCAGCAAGCTGCATCGGAATTTGGGCAATGAGAAATGTCTCTGCGGTTTTCTAGTGAATTTAGGGAAAATTATTCCATTTGTACATATTTTATAGAGGTAATTCTGGTCTCAAGGGCGTAGTGCCAAGTGATTGCCAGACCATTTTTCGCTGGCCCTATATTCCTCTGTGGGTTTATTTCGTCAAGAGAAATATGGGCTGTTTTGATAAAAAAAACCGATGTTCAGTGGAAGGAGCTTATTATACTGGAAAATTACACGGATATGTAAATATGATACTTAAAATCAGTATGTTAAAGCTTTATGTTGCGTGCTGTCCTCGGCAGGTTCGAGGTGCTGGGCGATGGCGTCGGTAGGTATTTTTACATGTTTATAAATGGGCTTCTTTGTGTTTGCCGATGAAAATTGGCTGGCTTATGCGTAGCGCTTCGATGAGGAGCTGCATGGTGGGCAGCGAACCCCACGGCCTGGACGCCACCTCTTTTTACATGGCCCGCACGTTTCTCGGCGGCCGCAAGCCGGTCATCGATGGGAAGCCGCCAAAAACGGCGTCACGTGTTGGGAATAGTGTTGGGTAAGAAAAAGGGCCTACAGCCGTTTTAGCTGTAAGCCCTTGAATTAGCTTGGCGTCCCCAAGGGGATTTGAACCCCTGTTAGCGGCGTGAGAGGCCGCCGTCCTAGGCCACTAGACGATGGGGACCTAATGCGAGGCTGGTGGGCCGTGCTGGGCTCGAACCAGCGACTCTCTGCTTAAAAGGCAGATACTCTACCGACTGAGTTAACGGCCCACACGGGAAGAATGTCTCTATGCCCATGGGCCGGTTCTGTCAAGCGACATCTTTCCAATCCGGGAAAAAAGTCGCCTTGCCGACAAAAAAGCCCTGTTGCGCCAGCCCGCTTCCCAAACCGCCCCGGCCGGACTATACCTCACGTCCCATGGATATCGCCCACATCTGGCAGGCCCTTGGCTGGCCGCTCCTGCGTTTGCTCGGTTCCCTGGCTCTGGGGCTTTTTGTCGCCAACCTCATCGAGGCCCTCAACTGGACCCGGTTCCTGGCAAGGCTGGCCGCGCCCATAATCCGCGTCGGCCATCTCAAGGACGTCATCGGCGCAAGCTTTTCCATGGCCTTTTTCTCGGGCGTGGCCGCCAATTCGCTTTTGGCCGAAGCTTACGGCCAGGGCAAGCTCACCGACCGCGAACTGGTTCTGGCCAACCTTTTCAACAGCCTGCCCACCTATTTCCTGCATTTGCCGCAAATGTTTTTCATCACCGTGCCCTTTATCGGCCCACGCGCCGCCGCGACCTACGTCGGCCTGACGCTCGCTGCCGCCGTGGCCCGCTCGGCCGCCATCCTCGTCTACGGCCGGCTCGTCCTGCCGCCGCTGCCCGACGGCTGTGTGGTCTGCCATCTAACCGACGACGCCTTTTCCTGGAAAAAAGCCCTGGCCAAGGCCTGGAAACGCTTCAAGCGCCGGCTGCGTTCCATGGTGCTTTTTACCGTGCCGGTTTACGTGCTTTTTCATTATCTGGCCGTGTGGGGGGCCTTTGAGGCCATGGAGCGTTTTTTGGCCGCCCATCTGGGCTTTCTGTCCTGGATGACGCCCCAGGCGGTCAGCATCGTGGTGTTTCAGATCGCGGCCGAGACCTCGGCCGGGCTGGCCGCCGCCGGCGCCATGCTCGGGGCCGGCGACCTCGACCATCGCCAAGTGGTGCTGGCCCTTTTGGTCGGCAACATCCTGTCCACGCCCATGCGGGCCTTTCGCCACCAGTTTCCCTACTATGCCGGCATCTTCAAGCCCAAGGTCGCGGCCCGGCTCATCGTCCACAACCAGGCCCTGCGGGCGGCCAGCCTCGTGGCCGTGCTCATCGGCTACGCCGTTTTGAGCTAGGTTCCGAGGTGGTTGCCGTGTCCGACGCCGCCTGGGCCGCCCGCGACGCCATCGCCGAATTGCAGCGGCTGGACGCCGGCCCCCTTAACCCCTTTCTTCGGATGGGGGGCTGGGGGCCTCTTTTCCTCCCCGCCTCTTTCTACTTTTGCTTGCGCTTATACTCCACGTAGCCGGCCCGGGGGTTGTCGCCGCCCGAGGACAGATAATAGAAAACCATGGCGTCGGGGCCTTCGAGCTTGCCCAGGCGCAGGGCGTCCTTGTGGCCGACGAAGTAGAATTCCTCGCCGTTCTTGTCGATGACGCCGGAGAAGGTGTCCTTGCCCGTGACCTTGCCGGTCCAGCTGACCTCGCCGGAAAACACCCGGCCGTGTTGTTCCTTGACGACCAGGGTGGCGGACTGTTTGTCACCGGTGACGAAGCCGTTTTTCGTGTCGTGCAGGGCGAAGCCGGCGGCTTCCCAGGTGCCGACGAGTTGCGGGATGCCCTGGCTCTGGGCCTGGGCGGAAACGGCCGGGACGGCCAGCAGCAACGCAACAAGGACGAGCAGGGCACGGCGCATAAGCATGACGGACTCCTTCGGGGTTGGGGATGTGGGCGCGGCCTGGGGCCACGGAACCATACTACCCGAGCGGAGCCGGAATGCAACGGGAGGGAGCGGGTTTTCGCGCCAGAAACGTCATGCCCATGGTGGCCGGCGAACTGGCGTAGCCCGAGGGGCCCAGGCAGGCCACGTCGGTAAAGCCGCTTTGCCGAAGAAGAACCGCAAACGCCGTTTGCGACACAGCGCCCCCCTGTCAGGTGAACCAGGAGGCGACCATGGCCGCATGGTCTTGGGGCGGCGGCCCCAGGCGGATCTGGTCGGACACGGCCAGCCGCCCGCCCGGGCGCAGGACCCGGAAGGCTTCAGCCAGGGCCGTTTGCTTATCCACCACCAGATTGAACACGCCATTGGAGAGCGCCAGATCGAAAGCGGCGTCGCCGTAGGGGAGGGCTTCGGCCGATCCCAGGCAAAAGGCGACGTTGCCCAGGCCGGCGCGAGACCGGTTGGCCTCGGCCCGTCGGGCCAGGGCCGGGGAATATTCCAGGCCGGCCACAAAACCCTCCGGCCCGGCCGGGAGGGCGGCGAGCAGCGCATCGACCCCGGCACCGCAGCCGATGTCGAGAATCCGTTCCCCGGGTTCGGGTCTTCCGGCAGCCAGGGGATTGCCCACGCCGACGAAGCCGGCCAGGACTTCGACCGGCAGCTGTGCCGTCAGGGCCGCATCGTAACCCAGGCCGGCCAAGCCTTGGCTGCCCACGGGGTAACGGAACTGGCCCTGGGCGGTGACGGCCACCTGTTCGTATTTGGCGAGGACGGCCTGGCGGATGCGGACTCGGTCCTCGGGTGAGACGGCGGGAAATACGGATTGCATCGGATGGGGTTCTCGATTGCTGGCTGTTTGATCGGGAAAGCCTATGGGAAGTCGCCTTGGCCGGCAACCATCGCGGTCGTCAGTCCAAAAGACACGAAAAGGGGGGGGCACGCCGGCCCCCCCTTTTATCGGTTACTTTGTATGCAACTCTCGCCGAGCTAGACGTCGAACAGCGATTCCAGGTCGGTACGCGTGAGGGACTTGAAGGCGTCCTGGCCGGGGATGACGGCCTCGGCCACATCCCGTTTCTGTTCCTGGAGCTTGAGGATCTTTTCTTCCACCGTGTTCTGGCAGATGAGCTTGTAGGAGAAGACCTGCCGCAACTGGCCGATGCGGTGGGTACGGTCGGTGGCCTGGTTCTCCACGGCCGGGTTCCACCACGGGTCGTAGTGGATGACGTAGTCGGCGCTGGTGAGGTTTAGCCCCGTGCCGCCGGCCTTGAGGGAAATGAGGAACACCTTGATGTCTTCGGTCTGATTGAACTTGTCCACCTGATCGAAGCGGTCCTTGCTGGAGCCGTCGAGGTAGCAAAACGGCATCTGGCTGATGCTCATCCAGGAGCGGATGATGTGGAGCATCTGCACGAACTGGGAAAAGACCAGCACCTTGTGGCCTTCCTCGATGCAGTCCGTGATGAGATCCTTGAAGGCGTCGAACTTGCCCGAGGGCAGATTGGTGTTGACGCCGGGCAGGTCGAGCTTGAGCAGGCGCGGGTGGCAGCAAATCTGGCGCAGCTTCAGCAGCGCGTCGAGAATCGACATCTGCGACTTGGCCATGCCCTTTTCATCAACGGTGGCCAGCACCTGTTCCTTGAGCTTTTTGGCCAGGGCAGCGTAAAGCTCCAGCTGCTCGTCGAGGAGGTTGCAGTAGTAGGTGTTTTCCACCTTGGGCGGCAGATCCTTGGCCACCTCGTTCTTGGTGCGCCGCAGGATGAAGGGTTTGACCCGGCCGCGCAGGTAATCCAGCGTCTCCTCGTCGCCGTCCTTGATGGGCTTGACGATGCCGCGCTGGAAGGCGTTCTGGCCGCCGAGGAAGCCCGGCATAAGGAACTCGAACAGCGACCACAGCTCGAAGAGGTTGTTCTCGATGGGCGTGCCGGACAGGCAAAGGCGGGTCTTGCCGGCCAGACGCCGCACGGCCCGGGCGGTGATGGTATTGGGGTTTTTGATGTTTTGGGCTTCGTCCAAAATGATGGAGGCGAATTCGTACTTGAGCAGCTCGTCGAGGTCCCGGCGCAGGAGCGCGTAGGTGGTGATGACGAGGTCGGATTCGGCGATGCGCTTAAACATGTTTTCGCGCCGCGCCCCGTAGATGATGAGTTGTTTGAGGTCGGGCACGAATTTCTGGGCTTCGCGCTCCCAGTTGGGCAAAACCGAGGTCGGCACGACGATGAGGTTGGGGCCAATGGCCCCGCGTTCGACGTTGTGCTGGATAAACGACAGGGTCTGGACGGTCTTGCCCAGGCCCATTTCGTCGGCCAGGATGCCGCCGAAACCGTATTCGCGCAGGAAATTGAGGTAGGAAAGCCCCTGGACCTGATAGGGGCGCAAGGTGGCGTTTAGGCCCTTGGGCGGCCGCACCTGGACGATCTCGCGGAAACTGTGGATCTTTTGGCGCAGGTTGTTCCAAAACGAGTCGGTGCGGGCCTCGGGCATGTCTTCCAGGAGCTTGTCCAGGACCGGAGCCTCGAACTGCTTGAACTTGGTCTGGGGCGGCTTGTCCGTGTCGTAGCCCAGGGCCCGCAGCTTGTGGGCGAGCTTTTCCAGCCACGATTCGGGCAGGCTCGTATAGGAGCCGTCCTTGAGCTGGACATAGCGCTTGCCCTGGGTCCAGGCCTTCCAGATCTTCTCGATGGGCACCCGCTGGTCGTCGTACTGCACCTGCAAGTCGAGGTTGAACCACTTCTCCTCTTCCTTGGACTCCACCTCGGCCACGATGACCGGGGTGGACAGGCGCACCTTGTAGCGGGTCAGGTTTTTTTCGCCAAAGACCCGGTACTTCTCGATGAGCTTGGGGTAGGCGTCGAGCAAAAAGACGATGGCTTCCTCGGTCTCCAGGAACCAGTTGGCGTTGTTGCGGGCCTGGAAGCGCATTTCCGCCAGCATGGAGATAAGCGCCTGCTCCTGGTCGCAGTCGCGGGCGATGAGATAGGATTTGCCGTCGTGGAGATACGAGGCGGTCATGAGATCGGGGTTGGGGCCGGGGACCGTGATCTCGCCGTGCTCGGTCTGGTAAACGTTTTGGATTTGCAGGGTCAGCAGGCTGCCTTCCTCGTCGAGGAAGATCTTGGGATCGAAGTTGGCCGGCACGAAAAACGGCTGCATTTTGACCAGGAACTCTTCCTGGCCGTACAGGTCGGTCATGGGCAGATGGGTCCACACCCGGTCGAGGAATTCCGACACGTCGGCGGTGGGGATAAAGGGCGGGTTTTGCGTCATGTCCGACACGAGCTGGGGCGGCAGGCCGGTCTGGACCGGATAGAAGGCGTTTTTCCAGCACACCCAGATGGGCATCTGGCCGTAGAAATAGACCTCCTGGCCGAGGATGGAAAAGGGCGACTTGCCCGGGCTGCCAAGCAGGATGTCAAAGGACAGGCCGTCTTCCTGGAGCCTGGGGGCGAGCTGCAGGCGCATGGTCTTGGACTCGATGCGCACGGGCTGTTCGGTGTCGCGCCAGTAGAGGTAGTATTCCTTGCCGATGGCCCAGAAAAACCAGGCCAGAAGCCCGGGCGGAATTTCCACCCGGTGGCCGGCGTAGTCGAGGTGGTGCTCGAGCATTTCGGCCACCACCGGCAGGGTGGGGGACAGCTCGGACCAGTCCGGGTTTTTGATGATCTGCTCCAGGGTGATTTCGGAATGCACCTGGGAGATGCCGGACTTGTTTTGCCTGGCCCGGAAAAAGGCCACCTGGAGCCGGCCGGGCTCGGGGTGGAAGCGGAAGATGAGGTAGTGGCGGCCGGGTTCGGGCTCGGGCTCGGTGGAGAAATAGGTGCGGAAGGTCTGCCGCCATTCCCCGCGTGAGGCGTGGGCGGCGCTGTCGGACGTCTCGCCGTCGCCGGAGGCCTCGTCCAGGGTACGCAGGCATTTGAGCGCCGTGGCCCCGACATGGCGACATACGCCGGAGAAGGAATCCGGGCAGTTGCAGAAAAAGTTGATGTTGCCTTCACGCAGGTTGACCGAAAGTTCCGAGGCGTAGACCTGGAAATCGTCGCCTTGGACCTGGCCTTCCACATCCCAGAAGTGGTCGTGGCGGTTGACGGTGAGCTTTTGGATGCCGCCGCCGGCCACGATGGCGTGGGCGCCGTCCAGGATATACTCGGGGACGGTTTCGCGAACGAATTCCCCGAGCAACGCTTTGATTTTGGTTTCGTCGTTTCCGTTGGCCATGGGCCTTGGACTCCTTGGTGCGACTTGCCGCGCCGCATCTCGCGTCGGCTGCCGTGCAGGCCGGCGCGGGGCGGACGGGTTCGGGCCGATTACCCGATTTCAGACCGTTTTGGAACGGAAATGTTGCCGACGCCCCAAGGGCCGGGCAGGATCGTGGGGCGCGGGAAAAAGCGCTTTTGTTTTTGGGTGGCTCCGTATATGCATTAGGTGCACGAGGCCTTGCGCATCCGCACCAATACGGTGTTTTGGGCGGTCGTAGCAAGCAAAAAGGAGAACTATGCGTCCGGCGCACGCGGCATTTTTCGTCCTGGTCCTGGGATTGCTCCTGCTTTGCGGCTGTGACGGCCCGTCCAAGCCGGAAGACAAGGCGGCCACGCCGGCCTCGGCTCCGGCCCAGACCACCGCGCCTCAGCCCCCGGCCGCGCCGGTCGGCCAGCCCGAGACCGGCGGGCGCATCGTCATGGCCACCATCGGCGAGCCGTCCAACCTCATCCCCTACCTATCCTCCGATTCGGCCTCCCACGAGGTGGCCGATCTGCTCTACGTGTCGCCGTTGCGCTACGACAAGGACATCCAGCTCGAATGCTTCGCCGCCGAGCGCTATGAGGTCGCCGAGGACGGCAAGCTCCTCAAGTTCTGGCTGCGCCCGGGCATCCGCTGGACCGACGGCGTGGAAGTCACGGCCGAGGATGTGGAATTCACCTACAAGCTCATGATCGACCCCAAAACGCCCACGGCCTATGCCGAGGACTACAAGGTCATTTCGAGCTTCACGGTCACCGGAAAGTACTCCTTCGAAGTCCGCTACAACGAGCCCTTTGCCCGGGCGCTGGTCACCTGGGCCGGCTCCATCCTGCCCAAGCACGTGCTGTCCGGCCAGGACATGATGACCACCAAGTACGCCCGGGAGCCCATCGGCTGCGGCCCCTACATCCTGGACAAGTGGGAGCCGGGCAAGAGCCTGACCCTGCGCTACAATCCCGACTACTTCGAAGGCCGGCCCAACATCGATCAGGTGGTCTACCGCATCATCCCGGACACCTCGACCATGTTTCTGGAGCTCAAGGCCGGCAACCTGGACATGATGGGCCTGACCCCCCAGCAGTACCTCTACCAGACCACGGGGCAGGCCTGGGACGCCGACTGGCGCAAGTACAAGTATCTGTCCTTTGGCTACACCTATCTGGCCTACAACCTTAAAAGCCCGTATTTCACCGATGCCCGGGTGCGTCGGGCCCTGGCCCAGGCCGTCAACAAGGAAAGCATCATCAAGGGCGCGCTGCTCGGCCTTGGCGTGCCCACCATCGGCCCCTACAAGCCCGGTTCCTGGGTCTACGACACCACCATCACCGACTACGCCTACGACCCGGCCAAGGCCAAGGCGCTTCTGGCCGAGGCCGGCTGGAGCGACCGCAACGGCGACGGCGTGCTGGAAGACGTTACGGGGCGGCCCTTTTCCTTCACCATCCTCACCAACCAGGGCAACGAACAGCGCATCAAGGCCGCCACCATCCTGCAAAGCGAACTGGGAGCCATCGGCATAAAGGTCGGCATCCGCACCGTGGAATGGGCCTCGTTTCTCAAGGAATTCGTGGACAAGGGCAATTTCGACGCCGTCGTGCTGGCCTGGTCCATCGCCCAGGACCCGGACAATTACAGCGTCTGGCACTCCAGCAGCGCCGTGCCCGGGGGACTCAACTTCATCGGCTACAAGAATCCCGAAGTCGATGCGCTCCTGGAACGCGGCCGGCGCACCCTGGACCAGGCCGAGCGCAAGAAGGCCTATGACGCCTTCCAAAAGATCCTCCACGACGACCAGCCCTACATGTTCCTCTACACGCCCTACAGCCTGCCCATCCTCACCGCCCGCATTCAGGGCGTGGTTCCGGCCCCGGCCGGCATCAGCTACAACTTCACCAAGTGGTGGATTCCCCGCGACAAGCAGACCTTTCGTCTGGAACAGTAGTTCTTCCGGGCGCGGCGGCGACGCCGGCGCGCCCGACATCACCCGTCATCACCGCCGCCCGCGCGCGAGGCCGCAACCAGCATGATCCGCATCAACGAAATACTCGACAAGACCAGCGCCTACTTGAATGAACAAGAACAGGCGATCATCACCAAGGCCTACGTCTTTTCCGCCGCCGCCCACGCCGGACAGGTGCGCCTGTCCGGCGAACCCTACCTGTCCCATCCCCTGGAAGCCGCCGGCATCCTGGCCGACATGCGCCTGGACGCCGCCTCCATCGCCTCGGGCCTGCTCCACGACACCGTGGAAGACACCAAGGCCACCGTGGACGAGATCGAAGAGCTTTTTGGCGAGGAAGTGGCCGACATCGTGGACGGGGTCACCAAAATAAGCCTCATCCCCTTCGAGACCAAGGAAGAGGCCCAGGCCGAAAACATCCGCAAGATGATCCTGGCCATGGCCGAGGACATCCGGGTGGTCCTGGTCAAGCTGGCCGACCGGCTGCACAACATGCGTACCCTGGAGTTCCAAAAGCCCCACAAGCAGGCGCTTATCGCCCAGGAGACCATGGACATCTACGCGCCCCTGGCCAACCGTCTGGGGCTGCACCGCATCAAGACCGAGCTGGAGGACTGGAGTTTCCGCTATCTCAAGCCCGACATCTACGCCCAGCTCGTGGAAGGGGTGGCCACCCACCACACCGTGGACGAGACCTTCATCGAACGGGTCATCGGCCACTTAAACGAGCTGCTTGGCCCCAACAACATCAAGGCCCGCATCGTGGGGCGGCGCAAGCACCTGTGGAGCGTGCACAACAAGATGCGCGTCCAGGGGCTGACCATCGACCAGGTCCACGATCTGGTCGCTTTCCGGGTCATCGTGGAGACCATCCGCGAGTGCTACCACGTGCTGGGGCTGGTCCACTCCTTGTGGAAGCCCGTGCCGGGGCGCTTCAAGGACTACATCTCCATGCCCAAGGCCAATATGTACCAGAGCCTGCACACCACGGTGGTGGGCCCTGGGGGCGAGCGCATCGAGATCCAGATCCGCACCGAGGAGATGCACCGGCTGGCCGAGGAGGGCGTTGCCGCCCACTGGAAGTACAAGGAGCGCGAGCGGGGGAAATTCAACCCCAAGGACGTGGAGCGCTTCCAGTGGCTGCGCCAGATCATGGACTGGCAGCGCGAGCTCAAGGACTCCCGGGAGTTCGTCACCAACCTGCGTTTCGACCTGTTCCAGGACGAGGTCTACGTCTTCACGCCCAAGGGCGACGTCAAGGAACTGCCCGAAGGGGCCACGGCCGTGGATCTGGCCTTCCTCATCCACACGGCCGTGGGCGAGCACTGCGCCGGAGCCAAGGTCAACGGCAAGCTCGTGCCCCTGGAGACGCCGCTCAAAAACGGCGACACCGTCGAGATCATCACCGACAAGAACCGCCGGCCCAACCGTGACTGGCTCAAGTTCGTCAAGACGGCCAAGGCCCGCACCCGGGTCAAGCACTTCATCCGCACCGAGGAGCGCGAGCGCTCCATCGTCCTTGGCCGGGAGATGCTCGAAAAGCAGGGCCGAAAAGACGGCGTCAACATCAACAAGGCCATAAAAGACGGCTCGTTGCTGGCCCTGGCCCACGACATGTCCCTGGTCGGGGTGGACGACATTCTTTCGGCCGTGGGCTATTCGCGCATCACGCCCAAAAAGATCATCGGCCGGCTCATGCCCAAGCGCGAGGGCGAGGAGGCCGAAGCCGCCCAAGCCAAGGCCGAGGCCCACGCCGCGCCGGAAACCGGGGCCGGCCCCAAGGGCAAGCCCGGCGAGGGCGTGCGCATCCAGGGCGTGGACAACGTGCTGGTGCGTCTGGCCCAGTGCTGCAACCCGGTGCCCGGCGACGCCATCGTGGGCTACATTTCGCGCGGACGCGGGGTGGTGGTGCACACACACGATTGCCCCAACGTGCGCAACCTGGAGTCCGAACGCCTCATGCAGGTGAACTGGGAGGGCGAAAAAGAGCAGCCCTATCCGGCCGGCCTGTCCATCCTGGCCAAGAACCAGAAGGGCGTATTGGGCAAGATCTCCAACATTCTGGCCGACGAAGGCGTCAACATCGACTCCGGGGCCATCCACTCCAATGTGGACGGCACCACGGCCCTGGTTTTCCGCATCGAGGTGCGCGACGCCAGCCACCTTTACCGCACCATCGAACGGCTGCGAAAGCTCGATTCGGTCATCGACGTCAAGCGCCAGGCCGTCAACGACGACCTGGGGTCCTCCCTGGGCACGGCCGAGCCGGGAGCGGGCGAGGCGTGATCCGCCGGCTGACGCTTGTGGATTTCATGGCCCACGGCCGCACGGTCATCGACCTGCCGCCGGGGCTGACGGCGCTCACCGGCCCCAACAACTCCGGCAAGTCGGCGGTGGTGGAGGCCCTGCGCTGTCTGACCGAAAATCCGCCGCCCAAGCACTGCATCCGCCACGGCGCGGCCGAGGCCCGGGTCGAGGCGGAACTTGCCGACGGCACGGTCATCGCCTGGGTGCGCCGGCCCAAGTACGCCCTGTACGAAGTGCGCCGACCCGGAGCCGAGGAACCGGAAACCTACGCCAAGATGGGGCGTGGGGTCGTGCCCGAGGACGTGCGCAAGCTCCTTCGCCTGGGGCCGGTGGCCGTGGACGGCGGCGAGACCGTGGACGTGCACCTGGGCAACCAGCGCGAGCCGGTCTTTCTGCTCTCGGACAAGTCCGGGCCGAAGCTGGCCGCCTTTTTCGCCGCCGCCTCGGAAGCCGCTCACCTCATCGCCATGCAGGCCGCCCTGTCCAAACGCACTACCCAAAAGAAAGCCGAGAAAAAGCGCCTGGACAAGGCGCTTGGCGGCCACGCCCTGGCGCTTGATAAACTTTCCCCGCTGCCGGCCATCGAACTGGCCCTGGACCGGGCCGCCGAGCTGGAAGCGGCCCTGGCCGCCGGCCAGGCCGAGGCCGACCGGCTGGCCGGAATTCTGGCCGAACGGGAGCGTCTGGCCGGGCGGGCGGCCGTCCTTGGCGAGCGCGCCCGGCGGCTGTCCCGGCTGTCGCCGCCGCCGGCCCTGGCCGCCGCCGCCCCCCTGGCCGAGACGGTTGCCCGGCAGCAGACCCTTGGCCGGGCCGTGGCCCGGTTCGCCGCCCGGGTGGCCGCGCTGTCGCCGCTTGGCGCGCCGTTGCCCCTGGCGCCCACGGCGGAACTGGCCGGGCTGGCCCGGGCCGTGGCCGAGGGGCGTTTGGCCCTTGGCCGGCAGACCCGCCGGGCCGCCGCCCTGGCCGGGCTGGCCGCGCCGCCCCAGACGGCCGACACGGCCGCCCTGGCCGAGCTGGCCGGGCGTCTGGCCGCCTGCCTGCCGGCCCTGGCCCGGGTGACCGGCCGGCGGCGGGCGCTTGAAACGCTGGCCGAACCGCCGTCGCCGGCGGCCACGGACGAGCTGGCCCGGCTGGCCGCCGCCGTGGCCGCGCTGCGCGGCCGGGCCGCCGCCCTGGCCCGCCGGGGCGAAACCCTGGCCCGCATCCTGCCGCCGCCGGAAACCACCGACGCGGCCGCGCTGTCCGGGCTGGGGCGGACCGCCGCCAGCCTGCTGGCCGCACGCCAAACGCTCGCCGCCAAACAGGCCGAGCTGGCCGACCGGCAGGGTGCGCTGACCGCCTTTTCCGCCCGGGCCGCCGACCGGCTGGTTGCCCTGGGGGCCTGCCCCCTGTGCGGGGCGTCGCTGACGGCCGAGGCCTTTTTCGCCGGCGGCCACGTCCATGACGCGGCCGGGGACGACGGAGGCGCGTCGTGAGCCTGCCCGTGCGCCGCTGCCGGGGGCTTTTTTGCATCCCCGATCCCCATGTGGCCGCCACGCCGCCCATGCAGCGGCTGGATTCCTACATGGACGACGTTTTGGCCAAGCTGGCCGCCTGTCTGGAGCAGGCCGCCGCCAGCGACTTGGTTCCGGTCGTTCTCGGCGATCTTTTTCACTGGCCGCGCGAGAATCCCAACGTCGTCATGGTGGCGCTCATCGAGCTTTTTCGCGGCCACCATCCCTACGTGCTGGTCGGCAACCACGACAAATACCAGGCCCGGTTCACGGCCGACACCTCCCTGGCCGTGCTGCGGGCGGCCGGCGTGTGCGACGTGCTCGACGAACCCGGGCTTTTCCTGCGCCTGGACACGCCCACGGGCAAGGCTGTGGTCGGGGCCTCGCCCGACGGTTCGCCCCTGCCGACGTCTGTTGCCAAGGAACCGGACGAGACCAGCGTGTGGCTCACCCACCACAACGTCGGGTTCCCGGATTTCGAGGAAAAGCAGATCAAGATTCGGGAGATCCCCGGCCTGGATTGGCTCATTAACGGCCACATCCATCGGCCCCAGCCGACG
Organism: Solidesulfovibrio carbinolicus; assembly: GCF_004135975.1. Taxonomy (NCBI): domain Bacteria; kingdom Pseudomonadati; phylum Thermodesulfobacteriota; class Desulfovibrionia; order Desulfovibrionales; family Desulfovibrionaceae; genus Solidesulfovibrio; species Solidesulfovibrio carbinolicus. The sequence continues at coordinate 910,429 of NZ_CP026538.1, forward strand.
GTGGCCGCCGGGGGCACGCGCTGGGCCAACCCCGGCAACGTCACGCGGCTGAAGTTCTCCCGCCGTTCCATGGCGCGCATTCCCGAGGCCGCCATCTGGCGGCCGGGGCTGGACGATCTGGAAAAATGGCCCATCCCGCACCGGCCCTTTGCCGAGGTTTTCCCGGACCAGGAGCTGCCGCCCGAGGAGGCGGCCGGCCCGGCCGAGGTCCGCTCGAACTTCCTGGAGGGCCTGGCCCGGCTGGCCTGGAAGCGCACCCGGGAAGGGGCGGGACTCAAGGACTTTTTATCCGCCAACCTCAACCCCGAGCATCCCGAGACGGCCCTTGTCTGGGAGCTGTACCGCGAGGTCACCGATCATGGCGACGCCTCTTGATCGTCGGGGGAGCGCCCCCGCCCCCACCCATGACGCCGACGCCCGACTGCAAAACGAATTGGCCGGGCTTAAGGGCGAATACGAGCGCCTGCGCGACGCCAAGGTGCGCGCCGAACAGGACTTAAGTCACCTGCAAAATCAGTTGGCCGAGCTGGAAGCCAAGGCCGCAGCCGAGTACGGCACGGCCGATCCGGGGGAGCTCACGCGGCTTTTGGAAGAGAAACGGGCGGCCAACGCCCGGCTGGTGGCCGAGTACCGCGAGCATGTGGCCGGGGTGCGGCGCGAGCTTGAGGCCGTGGAGCGGGATTTTGGCGGCAATGGCTGAGGACGGCCCGACCGCCGATATCGGCGCCCTGGCCGCCGAGCGCCGGGAGCTGACGCGCCGGCTGGACCGGCTGTCCGGCCAGGCGGCGGCCATTGTCGCGGCCCATGGGCAGGCGCGGCGGGAGCAGCTCGACGTCGAGGGCTTTCTCGACCTCGCCCCCAAGGCGGCGGCGCGGCTGGAGGAGCTGACCCAGGAGCTTTTCGGCCAGGTGCTCGATGAGATCGAAACCGAACTCACCCATGCCGTGCGCGAGATTCTTGGCCAGAACCGCACGGTCAAGGCCCGGCGGTCGCTCAATAAGGGCAAGCTGTCCATTGAATTCGAGATGGAGCAGGACGGCCAGGCCGAGGACATTTTGACCGGGCAGGGCGGGTCGGTGTGCAACATCCTGTCCGTGGGGCTGCGGCTTATCGCGCTGTCCCAGCTCGATCCGGACGAGCATCGGCCGTTTCTGGTGCTGGACGAGCAGGACTGCTGGCTACGGCCGGACCTTGTGCCGGGCTTTGTGCGGCTGGTGGCGGCCATTGCCGACCGGCTGGGCATCCAGGTGCTCTACATCAGCCATCATCCGGTCGATCTGTTCGCCCTGGAGGCGCGGCGCGTTTACGTGTTGCGGCCCGGCCGGGAGCACGGCCCGAGCCTGGAAATCCTGACCGACCGTCCCCTTGAGGCGTCCGCCTCGGCCGATATGCCTGCCGTCGAAGCCGCCGCCACCTCCCCCGGCGGCGAATAATCCCCCTTTCCCCGTTGTCTCCATACGGGGGGGCTGGGGGCCTCAGGCCCCCAGCCGCCGGAGGCATCTTTTTCTTTATATCTTCGCTTATTATCCACACCGCACGCAACTGCAGCTCGGGCAGGCCGGGCAGCCGCAGCCGATGCAGCTTTGGGGATTGACGGCGAGTTCCTGGCTGTAGGCGGTGAAGGCTTCGGCGGGCATGGCCCGTGAGAGGACGAACAGCGACGCGGTGAGCATCAGGGCCAGGGCGGCGCAGCAGGCGGCAAGGCGCATTTTTTTCTCCTGGGCGCTTCGAGCCTTTGCATACAGACTCGCCAAAGCACCCCCTTTACTACTTTTCAATCGGGGGGTCCGGGGGCCTGAGGCCCCCGGCCGCCGGAGGCCTCTTCCTCTTACTTCTCTTTCCCTTAGCCCCGTTTGCGGCCGAGCAGTTCGAAGCCGGTTTCGGGGTCTTTGGCGCGGGCGAGGTCGGTGCCGGTGATTTCGATGACCACGACTTCGAAGATTTTCCAGACATCGAGGCCGGGGCGCACGCAGCCGGTTTTGGTTTCGCCGGCGCGGCCCAGGGCAGCGTGCATGTGCAGACGCGGGGTGCCGTCCGGGCCGGGGAAGAGGGTGCCGACGGCGGCGGCTTCGTGGACGGCGTCGATGGCGGTGAGCATGGCGGTGGGCGGCATGGTGCGGCCGTCTTCGGGGCCGGTGACGAGGCGGCCGTTTTCCAGGCCGCCCAGGGCGGCGACGAGGGCGGCTTCGACGCCCCGGGTGCGGGCGAAATCCTCGATGGCGTCGGGCAGTCGGTCGCCGTCGCCCAGTCGCAGCACGAACACGCGGCCGAGGCGGCCTTCGGAAACGATCATGGCGGCTCCTTTGCGGGTGCGGATGGTCGCCGTGGGTGGCGACGGGCATTTGTAGCGCCGGGGCCGGCGGCGGGCAAGGGCGGGGATGGTTTTGGCTTGATTTGCTATCTACCGGTATTGTTGGATAAATTATATAAAGTTGCTATTGTGTATAGAATATTATAATTATCGTTCATTCTGGAGCTTGCCACTTCCCTCGCTCAGTTTTAATGACTATCGACAAAATAGAGAAAAGGGTGGGGACAGTGCGGGACAGAGAAATTAGACAAACTTTACATGCAAAAGTGCTTCGTAAATTTCACGCAGACCCGAGGACTCGTGTTTTTGATGAGTTCGGGTTATGCACTGGTTTAACGCGTGTAGATGTTGCTGTCGTTAATGGTGCACTCCATGGTTTTGAAATTAAAAGCGATCAAGATAATTTGTCTCGACTCCCCTCGCAAGTATGTTTGTATTCTAAAGTCCTTGATTTTTCTACTCTTGTGGTTGGAGAGTCGCATCTTGATGCTGCGCGATCTTTGCTGCCAAGATGGTGGGGGGTAATTGTCGTTACATGCAGCAAAAACAACACGCCTATTTTAAAGTGGGAGCGGCGCTCATGTCATAATCCTTCTCTAGATCCACTTTCTGTTGCACAACTGCTCTGGCGTCGAGAGGCGCTTCTTATCCTTGAGGCCCATTCTTTGTCGAAAGGGTTGAGAGCTAAGCCTCGGAATGTTCTTTGGGAGATTTTGGCCAGAGAAATAAAACTGAATGAATTATGTTGGCTCGTCCGGCAGGCGATAAAAAATCGCGGGGAGTGGCGAGACGAAGAGTCGTCTTTTGTCACTCCCCGCGGTGTTGAAAATTTACAAATTTTAGCTCAAATATAGGTCTATATTTGGGCTATTATGTAGGCTATGTGGTGGTTTACGTCTGCAGTGAGCCATTGTGTGAAATAGCCAGTGCTTGGCGGTGCTTGCGATGCTCTCTGTGATATGTAGTCATCGCCAAATGAGAATTGAGGTCCGCAAAATTCAGGTAGTCCACTGACTATCTGTGAGAGTCTGTAATACTGTGTAGGTGGAGCTTGCTTCACAGACTGACCTTTTGCAACTAGCCAATAGGTGTCTGCTGTGTAGCGAATTTTTGGAGCTGGCGCCATATATGGTGCTGGAGGGAGTGGGGTCGCAGGGAGGCAGGTGTAGTCTGAGAAGTTAGGTACTCTTTGTAATTGTGGTGAGACACGTAGGTTGTCCCATATAATCCACTCTATTCTGTCTATTCTGGAGAGGGTTTGTGGGTTTCCTGGTATGATTTGTGGGAATGAAGAGCCAGCCAGGATGATTTCCCTCCATGGGGCTGCAGCGTTTAGTGCATTTATTTCGGTTATGAGCCAGGGGATATGCATTGAGACGGCATTAGGTGATGCAGGATGTATGTCGCCGAGATCGATAAGTATGTCTGTGGCTGTTGTTTGAACGCTTATAGAACTTAGTGTGGTTTGAATGTCGCTGATTACTTGAGCCCTATTGTTAAGCAGGATTGCGGGAATTCTAAGGCATATTCCATTCCCTTGATTTTGTACGATAGTTGATATAGCTGTTTGATATTCGATGGGTCGACAAGGGTCAGTGACGGGGATGATGGATAGGCCTGCATGAATAAGTTGAGAAAATAATGTTAGGCTTGGAGATGGACCAATGTTAGTGTTTGTGAAGAATGCAACACTATTACCGTCAAAGTAGAGCGGCTGATGTCCTGGCCAGGATTGACTGATTTTTGTACAATATTGCTGAAGTGTGGTGTTGTCTTTTATCTTGTCGTTGCTGTGTAGTTCTAGCAACGGGGTAATCAAGTTTTTTTGCTGAGTAGTTAGGTGATATAGGCTTTTCAGTTCGCCCTCTTTCGTTTTTAACATTGGAATGTAGCGTTTCCCTGAGCTTCTTGGGAAAATAGGCATTTATTGTTCTCCCTTGGGTGGTTGGCAGATCTCTGCCGTGTTGGTTTTTTTAATTCTGCCTGCGAATATTTAGGAATGTATTTATAACAAAAACGAGATTTGTAGTCGATATATAATATGTATTTTTTTGTTTTTTAAGGCAGGGTGCTTCAATCATTCGCTATCTCGCAACAAAAAAAGGGGCCGCCCCAATAGGACGGCCCCTTCCATTTCTCTTGAAACGCCAGCGTGCGCTATTCGCCCACGCGCTCGTTGATCATCTTGCCGATGGTGCGGCCCATTTCCACGCAGACGGCGAGCTGCTCGTGGGTGGGCACGAAGAGCAGGCGTACGGGATCGACGGGCATTTCCATGCCCATTTCGCCCAGCCAGCCGGCGATGTCTTTCACCGCTTCGCCGCTCCAGCCGTAGGAGCCAAAGGCCGCGCCAATCTTGCCCTTGGGCTTGAGGCCCTTCATGTAGGTCAGCATGTCCGCCACCTTGGGCAACATGCCGTTGTTGTGGGTGGCCGACCCCACGAACACCGCCGCCGCGTCCCAGACCTCTTCCATGACGTCGGAATGGTCAAAGGCGTGGAGGTTCATGAGCTTGAACGCCACGCCGTGCTCGGCCAGCCCGGTGGCGATGGCGTGGGCCATGCGCTCGGTGGAGTGCCACATGGTGTCGAAGACCAGCACGGCCTTTTTCTTCTGCTTCTGGGCGGCCAGTTCCTTGTAGCGCGAGACGACCCAGGCGACGTCTTCGGGGGTGCGGAACATCAGGCCGTGGTCCGGGCAGATGGCGTTGATCTTAAGGCCCATGGACTCGATGGTCTCGATGGTCTTTTGGGCGATGGGGCTAAAGGGCAGGACGATGTTGGCGAAGTAGCGGTCGAGCTGTTTTTGGAGCAGATGCTTGTCCACTTCGTCGGCGAAACGCTCGGAGGTGGCCCAGTTCTGGCCGAAGGCGTCGGAGGAAATGAGCACGCCGTCTTCGGGGATGAACGTGGCCATGTTGTCGGGCCAGTGGAGCATCCGGGTTTCCAGGAACTGCAGGGTACGCTTGCCAAGCGAGATCGTGGAGCCGGTCTTCACCACTTCGATGGGCCAGTCGGCGCAGTCGAAGTGGGCCTTGAGCGCCCGTTCGCCCATGGGCGAGGTGAAGATTTTTTCCGGCTTGGTGCGGGCCACCAGTTCGGGCAGCTCGCCCGAGTGGTCCATTTCCACGTGGTTGACGATGAGGTAATCGACGTCCTCGGGTTTGACCAGATGGGCCAGGCGGCAGAGCATTTCATTGCCATGGCCGGCCTTGACCGAATCAAACAGGGCGATTTTCTCGTCCTTGACCAAAAAGGCGTTGTAGGTCGTCCCGGTGGGGGCCGTCATGTAGCCGTGGAAGTCACGGCATTCCCAATCGACGGCTCCGACCCAGTAGACGCCTTCACAGATGGCGACAGGTCGCATGTACATCCTCGAATCGCCGCATTCAAAACAGCGGCGCAGGGCGTGTTAGGCTTTGTTGAATTCGCTTTTGGGCGCGCCGCAGACCGGGCAGACCCAGTCTTCGGAGACGTCTTCGAACTTGGTGCCGGGGGCCACGCCGTTGTCGGGGTCGCCGGCGGCGGGATCATACACGTAACCGCAGATGGTGCACTCGTATTTATCCATGATGTTCGTTCTCCGTCATTGAGGTTGGCCGGCTTGGCGATCCTTATTTGCCCTCAGCGCCGGGTCCGCCGTGAAGGCGCCCTTGCCTGAGCGGCAACAAGGTCATGTTTCCGGCGGCGCGACTGAAGCCTTGGGGCCAAACGCCACGGAATCGCGTCACGGAATCGGCCTTGCCGACAGGACGCGCGACCGAAAATAGCGGTCACGCACGGACAAGTCTATCCTTTAGTTTACCCCAAATTGTCAAGGCCGGCCGGCCCGGAGGACAGCCTTTTGACGGCATGGATATTGTCTCGCGCCGTCCCTGTCTTCGTGCCGCGTCCTGGCAAGGCGCGGAGCCGTTTGGGGGACAACCGATGCAAGGCGCGGTGTTTCCTGAAAATATGATCCTCTTGGTGGACGCGGCGCGGCCTAGCCCTCCCGGAACTGTTCCACCAGTTTGGCCAGATGGTTGGCCATGGAGCGGACTTCGCGGATGCGCTCGCCGGCTTCGGCGATGCGGCTGGTGAGGTCCTGGGAAAGTTCGTTGATGTGGGCCACGCTGGTGGAAACTTCTTCGCTGGTGGCCGACTGCTGTTCCGAGGCGGTGGCGATGTTGCGCACCATGTCGGCGATGCGTCCGGCCTGGTTCACGATGCGCCCGAGCACCGCGCCGGAGCCTTCGGCCATGTCGGCGGTGCGCTCCACCCGGGCCTTGGTTTCGTCCATGCCCGAGACGGCCTGCCGGGTGCTGGTCTGGATCTCGCCCACGGCGGCGGCCACCTCGGTGGTGGCGTGCATGGTCTTTTCGGCGAGCTTTCTGACCTCGTCGGCCACCACGGCAAAACCGCGTCCGGCGTCGCCGGCCCGGGCCGCCTCGATGGCGGCATTCAAGGCCAGCAGATTGGTCTGGTCGGCGATGTCGCCGATGACCGAGAGCACCTGGCCGATGTTCTCCGCCCGGGTTTCGAGCTGCCCCAGGGAGGCGGCCAGATCGGCTGTGCGCCGGGAGACCTTGCGGGTTTCCTCCACGGTCTGCTCCACTTCGCGCCCGCCGGCCGAGGCCTCACGGCTGGCCTCGTCCGAGGCCCGGGCCGTGTCGCCGGCGTTTTTCGCCACTTCCATGACCGTGGCGTTCATCTCCTCCATGGCCGTGGCCACGCGCTCGGTTTCCCGGGCGGTATTGGCCACGCCCGTGGTCAGCTCCTCCATGCGGGCGCTTAAGACGTCCGAGGCGTCGGACAGCTCCCGGGCGACGGAGGTGACCTCGTCGGCCACGGTCAGGAGCTTTTCGCGCTGGGCCTTGATGTGGTCCTTGTCGCGCTCCTCCTGGGTGAGGTCAATAAGCACGCCGATGACGCCCACCACCGCGCCCGAGGCGTTTTTGAGGGGCGAGATTTCGTAGTGCAGGGGAAACGCCCGGCCGTCGGAGCGGGTAAACCGGGTGAACCCGCTGGAGCATTCCCCGGTTTCCAGCACGGCGGCGCAGCCCGAACGGCCGTCCTCGCGCATGAAGCTGTCGGTGACGGGGTTGCCGAGCATGGCCGAGGCGTCCTTGCCGAGGATGCCGGTGAGCGGCGCGTTGACGAACTCGAAGCGGCGCTCCCGGTCAGCCACGAAGATGGGAATGATGACGCCGTTTAAGATGCCCCGGTTGTATTCGAGCTGGTCCTTCATGGAACCGACCATGGCCGAGAGATTGGCGGCCAGGGCGGCGATTTCGTCCTTGCCCGGATCGGCGAAGGTCAGGTCCAGGGAGCCGGCGGCGATTTGCGAGGACAGGCCGGCGATGTGCTTGACCCGGGTGACCACGGCGAATTTAATGAAAAGGAGCAGGGCGGCCAGCAGGGAGACCAGCCCGGCCAGGGAGACACCGGCCGCCTTCCACTGGTCGCCGGCTAGGCGGGCCATTTCCGGGCTGACGTCCTGGACCACCACCATGGCCCCGAGGATGGGCTTGGACGCGCCGTGGCAGTGGTGGCAGGCGGGTTCGTTCTTGATGGAGCTTACCGCCACGAAGGAAGGCTTGCCGGCCCAGGGAATGATCTCGCCGCCATGGTAGTCGCCGGTCAGGGCCTTTTTGACCATGGCCGCCACCGAGGCGTCGGGGGCCAGGCGGTCCATGTCCTGGCGCGCGGCGGCCGTGTCGGTTGCGTAGGTCACGTTGCCCTTATAATCGGTGAGAAAGGCCCGGATGTCGGCGTGGGCGCTGGCGGTCTTGGCGAATTGGGCGGCGGTTTCGGCGTTCTTGCCCAGGCGCATGGGCTCTTCGATGGCCATGCGCAGCATGTCGCTGGTCTTGCGGGCCGAACGGTCGATCATGTCCACGGTCCCCTGGCGCTGCCAGTGGGCGTTGGCCAGAAACAGGCCGGCAAAGGCGGCGATGGTCAGACCGGAGACGAGGAGCAACACCTTAAGGCCCAGGGAGCGCGATACCACGTCGAACATTGCCGGACTCCTTGTGTGGCGTCCCGGCCGGCGGCGGCCGGCGGCGGGATGGGGCGGGAACGGTTGCGACGGCCCTGGCGGGCCTGCCCGGCCGGATCAGTGCGCCCCGGCGAACAGCATGGGCTTGAAATTAAACGAGCGCACCCGCTCGGCGTTGTGGCAGCGCTCGCACTCGCTCATGGCCAGCTTGGCCCGGATCAGCCCCGGGTCACCGCCGGAATCGGCATGGGCCGAACCCGGGCCGTGGCAGACCTCGCAGCCGGCGTCGGCCAGTTCCGGGGTTTTTTCGAAGCTCACAAAACCGCCGGGCTGGCCGTAGCCTGTGGCATGGCAGGCGAAGCAGCCGTTTAATTCCTCGGGCGTGAGCTTGGGGGCCATGATCTTGACCGACTGGGAGGAATGGGCTTTTTTGGAATACTTGGAGTAAGACTCGTATTCCTTGGGATGGCAGGCCATGCAGGCTTTGGAACCGACATAAGTCGCCTGGGCCTGGGCGGCGGCGAGAGGGACAAACGTTGCAGTTCCGATTGGGCAGGCGCATAGACCCGCCGTGAGCAATGCCAGAGTCCAGGCACGCCAACGGACCATTGCGGTCTCCTCGTGTTGAGGTGGGAAGATTACCGATTAAGATAACAGATGAACAGCAAAGAGGCAATACGGTTTTCAGAATGGCGGGGAAGTCTTTGGCCGGCGGGGAATCGTGTTTGTTGGCATAAAGACCAAATGCGGTTGGCGGCGGATTGTGCGCGATCGCCGGCCGCCGTTGGCGTGGCAAGTCCCCGGGTGGCGGGATGATGTTAGGCGGACCACGAAAAAACGCCGGGAGAGCCGCTCTCCCGGCGTTTGGCGTGTGATGAGAGGGATGGGGACCGGCTACCAGTCCAGGGTGGCCTTGAAGGCTCGGGCCAGCTCCTCGGCCGGTTCGGCGCAAAGGACGGCCTTGCCCCGGCGAAGGGTCAGCTCCGGGGCGCTCGTGACGGTCCCGAGCAGTCCGCAAGGCTGGCCGGCGAACAGGGCCTCGAAAGCGGCCTGGTTTTCCGGCGCGACGGTGACCACCAGACGGCTGGCGGATTCGCTGTAGAGCAGTTCCAGGTCGGTCAGGCCACGCGCGCCCGGGGCGGCGTCGCAATCAAGATCGGCCCCGAGCCGGCCGCCGATGGCCATTTCGGCCAGAGCCACGGCCAGACCGCCGTCGGAGCAGTCGTGGCAGGCCGAGACCAGACCCGTCATCATAGCGTCGTGCAGCGTCTTGTAGCGCCGCCGGGCCGAGACGGCCTCGACCTGCGGCACGTCGGGGGAAGTAAATCCCAGCTCGCCGGCCAGCTCCGAAGCGCCCAACTCGGCCAGGGTCGCCCCCAGCACATAGACGAGATCGCCGGCGTTCTTGAAGTCGGAGGTGACCACCCGGCTCACGTCAGGCACGAAGCCCATGACGGAGAACAGCACCGTGGGTGGAATGGAGATCTTGGCCCCGCCGCCGGAATAGTCGTTTTTCATGGAGTCCTTGCCCGACACGCAGGGCGTTCTAAACGCCCGGCAGAAGTGGGCCAGGGCCTTGTTGGCCCGCACCAGCTGGGCCAGCTTGTAGCGGCCGTCCGGGGTCTTTTCGGACTCGACGGGATCGCACCAGCAGAAGTTGTCCACGCCGGCCAGCCGGTCGGGGTCGGCCCCGACGGCCACGGCCCCGCGCACGGCCTCGTCAATGGCCGCGGCCATCATCCAGTAGGCGTCGATGTCGGAATAGCGCGGGCAGATGCCGTGGGACAGGGCCACGCCCTCGGGGCGCGACAGCACCGGCCGCAGCACGCCCGCGTCGGACGGGCCGTCGCGGCGTACGCCGACCATGGGCTTGACGGCCGAGCCGCCCTTGACCTCATGATCGTACTGGCGAACCACGTATTCCTTGCTGCAGATATTGAGGCGCCCCAGCATCCGCTTGAGCAGCGCGCCGTGGCCCTCGGCCGGCAGCTTCGGCTCGGTGCGGGCGATGACCGGACGTGTCCATTCGGCTTTAAGCGCCATGCGCGGCGTGCCGCCGTGGAGAAAGTCCATGTCGATGTAGGCCACCGTGCGCTGGCCGTAGTAGACGCGCAGGTAGCCGGAATTGGTGAAGTTGCCCAGTTCCGTGGCCTCGACGCCCATTTCCTTGGCCAGCCGCATGAAGTCGGCGAACTTGTCGGGCGGCACGGCCAGGGTCATGCGTTCCTGGGCCTCGGAGGTAAATATCTCCCAGGGAACCAGGCCGTCGTACTTGAGCGGGGCGCGGTCGAGATAGAGTTCGCAGCCGCCGGCGTCCTGGGCCATTTCGCCCACGGAACTCGACAAACCGCCGGCCCCGTTGTCGGTGATGGCGTTATAAAGGCCCATGTCCCGGGCGCGCATGAGGCAGTCGTACATGCGGCGCTGGGTGATGGGGTCGCCGATCTGCACGGCCGTGGCCGGGGAGCCTTCGTGGAGTTCCTCGGAAGAAAACGTCGCGCCGTGGATGCCGTCCTTGCCGATGCGGCCGCCGACCATGACGATGTAGTCGCCGGGCAGGGCCTTTTTGACGTGGCTGGGCTTGCCGTTGATGGTCGCTGGCAACATGCCGACGGTGCCGCAAAAGACCAGCGGCTTGCCCAGGAAGCGCTCGTCAAAGACGATGGAGCCGTTGACCGTGGGCACGCCGGACTTGTTACCGCCGTGCTCCACGCCCTCGCGCACGCCTTCGAGCACCCGGCGGGGATGGAGCAGGCGCGGGGGCAATGTACCCTCGTGGAAGGGCGAGGCGAAGCAGAAGACGTCGGTGTTGCACAGGAGATTGGCCCCGATGCCGGTGCCCATGGGGTCGCGGTTGACGCCGACGATGCCGGTGAGCGCGCCGCCGTAGGGGTCCAGGGCCGAGGGGCTGTTGTGGGTCTCCACCTTGATGCACAAATTGAGGTCGTCGGTGAATTTGACCACGCCGGCATTGTCGGAAAAAACGGACAGGCAGAAGTCGTTTTCGCCCAGGGCCGCCCGGATGTCGGCGGTGGAACGCTGGATGTAGCTCTTGTACAGGCTCGAAATGGCTTCGGTCCGGCCGGTCTCGTTGTCGATGTAGGTGATGTCGGCGCTAAAGATCTTGTGCTTGCAGTGCTCGGACCAGGTCTGGGCCAGGCATTCCAGTTCCACATCGGTGGGATTGTGGATGAGTCCCCAGGACACGCGGCGGACCTTGAAGCCGGGCAGGCCGAAATAGGCGCGGATGGCCCACCACTCGTCCAGGGACAGGGCCAGGGTGCGCTCGCGGCCAAGGGCCAGCATCTGCTCCTCGGTCATGTTGAACAGGTCAGGCACTTCCACGGTGGAGTCGGCCTTGCCCGTGACCTTGGCCGTGCGGGCCGTAAAGCCCGGTTCGGCGGTCCACTCGGCGGCGGATTTGACCTCATGGCGCTGGAGCAGGTCGTTGGCCAGCAGATCCAGGGCCACGTGTTCGGCGGCGGCCCGGTCGGCCAGTCCGGCGATGTGGTATTGCACGCCGGTGTAGACGGAAAGTCCCTTGCGGCCGGCCTCGTCCAGGCCCAGGGCCAGGGCGATGGCTTCCTTGGCCGTGCGGGCTTCGTTGTCCGTGACGCCGGGGCGAAAGCTCACCTCGATGACCCAGTCGGCCGGGACGGCGGGGGTGATGGGCGCGGCCGAGGCGGTCTGGACCACGGGATCGTGGAGCACGCCAGCGGCGATGACGGCCTCGACGGCGCTGGGGTCCAGGCCGTCGATGGTGAAAATCTTGACGATGGAGACGGCGCTGACCGGCAGGTGGAGTTCGCTTTGGATCTTGCCGGCCACGCGCTGGCCGACCACGTCCCGGACGCTTGGGCGCAGGCCCACGGCGACGCGACTGAGCATGGCGTTCCTTCCGTTATGAGGTCAAAGGTGAGCGGACAGGCCGGCGGACGCGGTCCTATTTGTCCCGGGCGAGCATGGGGGCCAGGACGTCGCCGATCAGTTCGGCTTCGGGGGAAGGCGGGAACTTGGCCAGGGCGGCCTGGGCCTTGGCCAGGTATTCGCCGGCCATTTCCCGGGTCCTCTCGGCGTGTCCGCCGGCAACGACGTTGCCGCGCAAATATTCGATGTCCTCGGCCGACAGCTGGTCCTGGCGGAAGTCCTCGGCCAGCCGGCGTCGTTCCTCGAAGGGCAGGCCCTGGAGGTAGAGCAGAAGCGGCAGGGTGACCTTGCCTTCCTTGAGGTCGCCGCCCGTGGGCTTGCCCGAAACCGTGGCCGGGGAGGTGTAGTCCAGGGCGTCGTCCACGAGCTGGAAGGCGATGCCGATGTGGTGGCCGAGGTCGGCGGCGGCCTGGATCAACGCCGGCGAAGCGCCGGCCAGCACCGCGCCGCACTGGCACGAGGCCTGGATCAGGTAGGCGGTCTTGCCGGTGATGATGGAAAAATAGGTGGAAAGCGGCAGATCGACGTCGCGCAGGTGGGCGATTTCGAGGATCTCGCCGGTGGCGGTCTGGAGCAGGGCTTCGGAAAGGAGTTTCGTCAGCTCGGGATTGTCGTATTCGGCGACCAGGCGGTTGGCCAGGGCCAGCAGCACGTCGCCGGCCAGGATGGTGTGGGTGGAGCCGAACCGGACATGGGCCGATTCGCGGCCCCGGCGCAGTTTCGCGCCGTCCACGATGTCGTCGTGCAGCAGGGTGGCCGAGTGGAGAAACTCCAGGGAACAGGCCAACGGGTAGACGTCGTCGCCCCGATAGCCCATGGCCCGGGCGGTAAGGATGGTGAGCAGCGGACGCAGGCGCTTGCCTCCGGCCAGCAACACATGGCGCACGACCGGCTGGACCATGGGGTTGAGCGTCTCGGTGGCGCTTTCCAGGTACCGGTTGATGGCCGGGACTTCCCGACTGACAATGTCCGCGATATCGCTCATCCGCCGGGGTTTAACAGCATTCCTTCGGGGCTGGCAAGGGGGTCGCGGCCGGGAAATGGCGTCACGACGCCCTGTTTGTGCGACTCGCCAGCCCGGCCAGACGGGCCAGGGCGGCCCGGCCAAGCTCGCCCATGTCCAGGCTGAGCTCCCCCACATAGGCCTTGATGTGGGCGTCGATGACCTGCTGGTCGATTTCCCGGGCAAAAAGGCGCACCAAGGGCGCGACCAGGCCCGGTTCTTTCCGGGCCGCAAGCAGGCTTTGGCGAAGCAGCGCGCCCAGGGCCGCCACGCGCTCGCGCCCCAAGCGTTTGTTGGCCAGGATGACGCCCAAGGGCACCGGCACGTCGGGCATCTGCCCCTGCCACCAGACGCCGAGGTCCAGGGCGACGGCAAGGCCGTGGCCGGCGGCGGCCAGGGCGGTTTCGTGGATGAGAAGCCCGGCCTCGGCCCGGCCGGCGGCCACGGCCTCCACGACGGCGTCGTAGCGCACCGGGACGAAGGCGGCGTCGGGCACGGGCAGTTCGGGACGGTCCTCGGCCAGGGCGGCCCGCAACAGCGTGGCGGCGGTGGTGCGAAGCCCGGGCACGGCCACGGTCCTCGGCCGGCCGGCAAACCCCTTGGCGGTCACGAGCTTGGGGCCGGCCCCGAAGCCGAAGGCCGCGCCCGAGGGCAGCACGTCGTAGTCGCCGGCCAGGGGCGCGGCCATGGCGGCGGAGACCTTGACCACGTCGTAGGTTCCGGCCAGGGCGGCCTCGTTTAAGGTCTCCACGTCCTCAAAGGCAAAGGTCGCCCGTCGGTCGGGCAGCCCGGCCCGGCCGAGGATGACGGCCCCGAAGATGACCACGTCGTTGGGGCAGGGGGAAATGGCGAAACTGACGGCGTCCATGGCGGCCTCGCGGTGCCTCCCGTAAAAATATGACAGTATTTTTATGAAAAATAATGGGTTAGTCTGTTGTCCGAGAAAGGCCGTAAGCACTTTTCAGGGACGCGACACTAGCCAAGGAGGATGGCAACGGTCCGGCCCAGGGCGGCGAAGGCTCCGGGCAGGTCCCATCCGTCTGGCGGGCGCGCGCCCACGCGGTTGGACACGCTTCGCAGCTCCAGAAAGGGCAGGCCGGCGGACGCGGCGGCCAGGGCCGCGCCAAAGCCTTCCATGGCCTCGGTGAGGGGCGCGTAGGCGGCGCGCAGGGCGGCCTCCCGGGCCGACGAGGCCGTGACCCCGGCCACGGTGAGGCCGGCCCCGGTCACGACGCCCTCCGGCAGGGGCAGGCCCATGGCCGTGGCGGCCCCGGCCGGGTCGAGGGCCAGGCGGTCGTACACGTCGCAGCCGTCGATGACGGCCTGGGGAAAGGCGATGCCCCGGGCATCGACCTCTTCGTCGCGGCGCAGACCGTATTCGGGAAAGATGGCGGCGGTTGTGGCCGTCACGGCCCCCAGGGGGGCCATGGCCAGGTCAAAGCTGCCGCAGATGCCGAGGTTGACCACCCCGGCCAGTTCGCCCCGAGCCTCGCCAATGGCCCGGCCCACGGCCATGGCCGCGGCCACCGGGCCCACGCCCGTGACCAGCACGAGAAAATCCCGGCCGCCGCGACGCCAGGGAGTCGCGCGGCCGGGCAGGGGCGGGGCCGGCGCGCCCAGGGGCGACAGCGCGGCGCGGTATTCCTTGGCCGTGGCCAGGGCCAGGAGCACCGGCGCGGCCCGGAAACGGGAAACGCCCCCCGGACCGCCGTGGCGGTCCCGGCCTGGGGCCGGGGCGCGCGGCGGTCCGGGGGGCGAAACGGATGCGGGCATGGGGCCTACAGCCGCCAGTAGCGGAAGCCGGCCGCCTCGGCTGCGGCGCGCTCGTGGATGCCCTTGACGTCGATGAGGATGGGCGTGACCGTGGGCCGAAACCAGGTCGCCAACTCTTCGAGGGACAACGCCTTGAAGGCGTCGTGGTTGACGGCGATGATCAGCGCATCAAGATCGCGCAGCTCTTCCTGGCCGACCAGGGTCAGGCCGTATTCCTCGTGGGCTTCCTCGGAAGAGGCCATGGGGTCGTGAACCAGGACGTGCATCCGGAAATCGCCAAGCTCACGGATGATGTCCACGACCTTGGTGTTGCGCAGATCGGGCACGTTTTCCTTGAAGGTGAGCCCCAGCACGCCGATGCGGGCGCAGCTGGCCCGGCACTCGGAGCGGATGAGCATCTTGATGGCGACTTCGGCGATGTGCTTGCCCATGGAGTCGTTGATGCGCCGGCCGGCCGGAATCACTTGGGGGTGCAGGTTGAGGCTCTGGGCCTTGTAAAGCAGGTAGTAGGGATCGACGCCGATGCAGTGCCCGCCCACCAGTCCCGGGCGAAACGGCAGGAAGTTCCATTTGGTTTCGGCGGCGCGAAGCACGTCAACGGTGTCGATGTCCAGGCGCTCGCAGATAAGCGACAGCTCGTTCATCAGCGCGATGTTGATGTCGCGCTGGGTGTTCTCGATGACCTTGGCCGCCTCGGCCACCTTGATGGACGGGGCCTTGTGGATGCCGGCCGTGACTACCGCGCCGTACAGGTCGGCCAGCAGATCGGTCACTTCCGGGGTCTGGCCGGCCACGACCTTGACCACGGTGGAAAGCGTATGGACCTTGTCGCCGGGGTTGATGCGCTCAGGCGAATAGCCCACGAAAAAGTCCTTGCCGCAGGCCAGTCCCGAACCCTTTTCCAAAAGCGGCACGCAGACTTCCTCGGTCAGTCCCGGGTAGACCGTGGACTCGTAGACCACGATGGACCCTTCGCCGATGTGCTGGCCCAAAAGCCGCGACGCGCCGACCAGGGGCCCGAGGTCGGGCACGCGGTTGGCGTTAATGGGCGTGGGCACGGCCACGATGAACACCTTGCAGGCGGTCAGATCGGCCGGATCGCAGGTGTAGCGCAGGCTGACCTCGGCCATTTCCTCGGGCGAGACTTCCAGGGTGCTGTCTTGGCCGGACAGCAGCTCGGCCACCCGGGCGGCCTTGACGTCGAAACCGACCACCTCGAAATGGCGGGCCAGGGACACGGCCAGGGGCAGGCCGACATACCCAAGGCCGATAACGGCCACCGGGGCCTTTTTGGCGCGAATATCCTCAAAACTGATCAATGGGGTTGCTCCTTTTTAGGGAAGGGCCCAACGGGCCGAATGCCGCGATAGCGCAAAGCGCCGAAACCGGCAAGACGCACGGCTTTACATGTCGCGGCCGAAAACGTAGCTTTGGCGGATGGAATTCGACTGGAAACTCTTCCTCACCGGCCTTGGCCTCGCCTTCATCCTGGAAGGGCTGCCGTACTTCCTGGCCGCCGAAAAAATGCCCACCGTGCTGCGCGCCCTGTCCGAACGCAAACCCAGCGAACTGCGGGGACTGGGCTTCACCGCCATCCTGTCCGGCCTGGCGCTGTTGTTCTTTTTGCGTGGCACCGGGGGATAGAACAGCGGGAAGAGGGAAGATGCCTCCGGCGGCCGGGGGCCTGAGGCCCCCGGACCCCCCATATGGTCTGCGGTGAGCGTTGTTGTTTCCCTGGCTCATCACTGTTTGGGGGGCGCTTTTTTGTCAGGCTTCGCCTGACAAAAAAGCGCCCCCCAGTCAGGGAGGGTCCGGGAGGGGGTTACCCCCTCCCGGCCGCCGGAGGCATTCTTCTCTTCCTCTCCCTCTACGCTTTCACGCCAGCATGTAAAAACACGATGCCGCCGGCCATGGCGCGGTAGTCCACGGAGGCGAAGCCGGCCTGACGCATTTCTTCGGCCAGCACGGATTCCTCGGGGAATTCGCTGATGGTGGCGGCCAGATAGCGGTAGGCCTCGTCGTCGCCGGAGATGAGTTTGCCGATGCGCGGCAGGATGTTGCGCAGGTAGAAATTGTAGAGTCCCCCCCACATGCGGCGTTTGCCGGTGCCGAATTCGAGGATGGCCAGCCGGCCGCCGGGCCGGATGACCCGGGCCAGTTCGGCCAGGGCTTCGGGGCGCGGGCGGATGTTGCGGATGCCAAAGGCGATGGTGGCCCCGGCCACCGAGGCATCGGGCAGCGGCAGCACGCGGCCGTCGGCCACGGTGGGGTGGATGCGCCGGCCAAGGGCTGTGTCGAGCTTGCCCAGGCCCGCCCGCAGCATGGGTTCGCAGACGTCGGCGGCGAGGATGGGGCGGTCGCTTCGGCGGGCGATGGCGATGGAGACGTCCAGCGTCCCGGCGGCCAGGTCGAGGATGGGGCCAGGCGGCAGTCCCGGGGCCAGAAGCGCCCGGACCATGGCCCGACGCCAGGCGATGTCCAGGCCCGCCGAGAGCAGGTGGTTGAGCAGGTCGTAGCGGCCGGCCACCCGGCCGAACATGCCGGCCACCCGGCGGTTGTCCCCGGGAACGGGCAACTCAGCCATTGTCCTGTCCGCCTTTGGCGATGACCCGCACTTTTTCGCGCGTCTCCCCGGCCGTTTCGTTGCGGCTGATCACCCGCAGCACTTCCTCATAGATGGGGCCGAAGTGTTCGGTGAAGTTGCCGGGCGAGATGCGGCCGGTCTCGACGAACTTGACCACGATTTCCTTGGTCACTTGCAGGGCCATGTTCTCGCGTTTTTCCATGGGGGTGTCGTCCTTTGGGGCGGCCTTGCCGGCCTGCCGCCTATGGTGACGGGAAGCTTCCCGTTTTCTGGCGTAAAAACCCGCCCGGTTAAAGGGGAAATGGCCTTGGACCGTCCAAGGGCAAAGGGCCGGGCGGGAAAAGGGAAAAACCAGGGTAGGCACTCCCCTTTTTTGCGCTGGCCCTAGCACGGCGCGGCCGGCGCGTCGAGGGGCGGGGCAGGGGGCTGCGGCGACGGCCGCTCGGGGCTGGCTGGCCCTTGGCCGAACGTCCGGGCCGCGACGTCGGTCGAGGCCAATGCCGCTTGGCGGTCGAGCTTGGCGGTCGAGCTTGGCGGCAGGCCCGAACGTGTCGTGGAGTGTGGTTGCGAGCCTTTTTCGTTGTGATGGCTCCCATATTTTCGTATAGAACGGGGGAACTCTGGAGAATGGGCCGCCGCAAGGCCTGCGAAAGCTTCCGCGCCACCCTGGCCGGGAAGGGAGAGACGTTTCCATGTCCCCAGTCATGACCCTGGCCCCGGGCGAGGCCATCCCCGGCCCGTGGGGCCTTTTCGAGGCGCTGCTCGTACTGACGTTCGCCGCGCACATCCTGGTGGTCAACGTGGCCCTGGGCGGTACGCTGCTGACCCTTTTCGCCCCCGGGGCAGGCCGCGAGACGGCCGTGGGGCTGGCCAAGCGCCTGCCGTCGGCCGTGGCCATCGGCGTCAACCTGGCCGTGCCGCCCTTGCTTTTTGCCTCGGTGCTCTACGGCCACTACCTCTATACCGCCGCCATCGTCTCGGCCGTGCCCTGGCTGTCGCTTTTCATGGTCGTCATGATCGCCTACGCCCTGCTCTACGTCTACCAGCCCCGGGCCGGCGCGCCGGGGGCGGGGCTGTTGCCGGCCGCCTCGGCCGGGCTGCTGCTGGGGGCCAGCCTCATTTTGGTCAACGTCTCGACCCTGGCCGTGCGGCCGGACCTGTGGACGGGCTATTTCACCGCCCCGGCCGGCCTGGTGACGGCGCTTTCTGATCCTACCTTCCTGCCGCGCTGGCTGCATTTTCTGGCCGCTTCCCTGGCCGTGGGCGGGCTTTATGTGGCGCTTTTTTCGCGCAAGGCGGCCGACGCCGGCGCCGGCGAGCGCAGCCGCACGGGCCTGCGCTGGTTTATCGGCGCGACCCTGGCCCAGATTCCCGTCGGACTGTGGTATCTGCTTTCCCTGCCGCGTCCGGTGATGGAGCGGTTTTTCGGGCTGCATACCGGCGGCTCCCTGGCCTTTGTGGCCGGGCTGGGGCTGGCAACGGCGGCGCTTTTGGCCGCCTTTCGGGGCCGGCCCGGCCGGGCGGCTTTTTTCACGGCCCTGGCCGTGGTCTGCATGGCGGTGGTGCGGTCGGTGGCGCGGCTGGGCTATCTGGCTCCGCAGTTTGATCCGGCCGCCTTGCCCATGGATTTTCAGGTCGGGCCGTTCGTCTTTTTCGTCGGGAGCACGGCGGTTGCGGCCGTGGCGACCGTCTGGGCCGTGGCCGCCTACCGCCGCACGGCCAAAAGGGGTTAGGACATGGATTTTCCCGTCTGGCAACTCGGAGCCTTCGGCGGCGGCTTCTGGATCATTCTTATCGCCGTGTTGCATGTGTACGTGGCCCATTTCGCCGTGGGCGGCGGGCTGTTTCTGGTCCTCACCGAAGCCATGGCCCGGCGGACCGGCTCGCGGCCGCTGCTGACCTACCTGCATCGCCACACCCGGTTTTTCCTGCTGCTCACCATGGTTTTCGGCGGCCTGTCCGGGGTCGGCATTTGGCTGACGATCTCGCTACTCTCCCCCCAGGCCACGCTTATCCTGGTGCGTTCCTTCGCCTGGGGCTGGGCGGCCGAATGGGCCTTTTTCGCCGGCGAGATCGGGGCGCTTCTGATTTACTACTACGGCTATGACCGGCTGGACCCCAAGCGCCACATGCTGGTCGGCTGGCTCTATTTCGCCTTTGCCTTCCTGTCGCTGTTCACCATTAACGGCATTATCGGCTTCATGCTCACCCCGGGCGACTGGCCGGCCACCCGCGATTTCTGGGACGGCTTTTTCAATCCGACCTTCTGGCCGTCTTTGGTGCTGCGTTTCGCTTTGGGGTTGATGCTGGCCGGACTGTTCGGCTTTGCCACGGCCCTGGGCATCGGCGACGAGGAGGCCCGGGAGACCATGCTGCGGGCCTCAAGCCGCTGGGCCGTGGCCGCCGCGCCGGTGCTGCTGGTGTCCGGCTGGTGGTACGTCGACGTGCTGCCCGAGTCCGTGCGCGACTTCTTCCTGCGCCGGGCCAGCGAGATGGCCGCCTACCGGGCCGCCTGGCCGGCCATGCTGCTGGCCGTGGCCGTGGGCTCGTTGGCCCTGGTTTCCCGGCTGCCGCTGGCCCTTCGCCGGGTGTTGGCCGTGTGTCTGCTGCTGGTCGGGCTTGGCATCGTCGGGGCCTTCGAAACCATGCGCGAGGCCGCCCGCAAGCCCTGGCTCATCGAAGGGATGCTCTGGTCCACGGACATTCGCCCGAGCCAGGCCGCGCCCTACGAAGCGCCCATCCTGCCCCGGGCCAAGTGGGCCGGGGCCCATGAGGCCACCCCGGACAACACGCTCGCCGCCGGCGCGGACCTCTATACGCTTCAGTGCCTGAGCTGCCACAGCATCGACGGGCCGGTGCGCGACATCCGCAAGTTCACCCGCCATGTGGGGGCCGTGGGCCTGGAAGCCTACCTCACGGGCCAGGGCAAGCTGTTCACCCACATGCCGCCATTCCTCGGCAGCCCGGCCGAGCGGGCCGCCCTGGCTGCCTACATCGCCCAGGACATCAATAAGATGCCCCCGGCCAAGGACACGCCGGCCGAGGTGACCCCGGCCGAGGTGGCCATCCCGGCCTTTGACCCGGAAAAGGCCACCCACCTGGTGCTGGCCGTTGGCGAACTCGGCGTGGTGGCCATGGCCGGCTGCGACGGCTCGTTTTCCCTGGCCGTGCCGGGCAATGGCTTGCGAGCCGTGGTGGTCAAGCGCGACGTGCTGCCGGAAGCGGCCACCGAGGGCCTGACCGTGCGCTACGCCGCCCCGGACGGAGCCAAGGACCCGGCCGGCCGGCTGGACTTTTGGAAATACGCCAAGGCGCTTGTGGGCAAGGAACTCGCGCCCAATGTCTCGGTCACGGGCCTGTCCCCGGACGGGACCCTGGCCGCTTCGGGCAAGCTTTTCGCCGCCGCCGGCATCCCGGTCTCGCCCTACGGGGCCTCGGGCAAGGTGAACCCCTATCCGGTCTTCACGGTGACGGCCGCCGACGCCTCGGGCGCGACCGTGGCCGAAACCAAGGTCCCCCTGGCCGTGTCCACGGAAATGGGCTGCAAGACCTGCCATGGCGGGGACTGGCGCGAGGGGGGCGAAACCGGCGTCGCCAAGCCCACGGCCGCAGCGATCCTGGCCGTCCACGACAAGCGAAACGGCACCACCCTGGCCGCCCAGGCCGCCTCAGGCTCTCCCGTGGCCTGCTTCGGCTGCCATCCCGACGCCGGACCGGGCGCCGCCGGCCTGGCCGGACGCAAGGAGCTGCTGTCCTTGTCCGCCGCTGTCCACGGCTTTCACGCGTCGTACATGACCGGGCTTGGCGAGGAGGCCTGCAACCGCTGCCATCCGACCGCGCCGACCGGCGTCACCCAGGCCCAGCGCGACAACCATGCCGCCGCCGGCATCGGCTGCCCGCGTTGCCACGGCTATATGGAAGACCACGCCATCTCGCTTCTGAACTTCGAAAAAGCCGCCGGCAAGGCCGCCGCGTCGCGCCTGCTGGCCCCCCTGGCCCCAAGGCTCGTGGCGACAAGCGCCGCTGTCCAGCCCCGGGCCGCCTGGACCCAGCTGCCCGATTGCCTGACCTGCCACAAGGACTTCACCCGTCCGGCCAAGGACGCCTCGGCCTTTAACACCTGGACCAAGGACGCGGCCGGGCTTTTCCGCAACCGCACCGAGGACACCGGCAACATCCCCTGCGCCGCCTGCCACGGACCGCCCCATGCGACCTATGTCGCGGTCAACGACTACGGGCTTGACGTCAACAACATAGCGCCTATGCAATATGTGGGCGCGCCCGGGGTGGTGGCCTCGGGCAAGCGCTGCGACGTCTGCCACACCATCGAGATGGACGGCGACGTCCACCATCCCAACATGAGCAAGTAGCGGCCGCGCCCCGTCGCCCGTCCGAAGTCGGGCGGCGGGGCCGTTCCCGGCTCCGGGGCGGTTCCGCCGCCCGTGGACGCCAGGAGGAACGCGAGAGGAGGAGCGGGCATGAAGACGCGCGCCATGATGCTGGCGGCGGCGTTGGCCCTGTTGACGGCGTCTCAGGCCGAGCCGGCCCGGGCGGCCGGCGGGGTGGCCGTGACCCCGGAAATGCGCCGGGCCATGCAGGGCAGCATCGAACAGGACTGTCTCAAAAAAGAGGCGGAGTTCACGCGGCAGGGCTATTCCAAGGCCCAGGTGGCGGCCATTTGCCGCTGCGCCGCCCAGCAGACGTCCGCCTTGCTCAATTCCCAGACCGTCAGCCACATCCTGACCCATGGGGCCATGCCCGAGGACATGCAGCGCAAAGTGGCCTCGGCCACGGGCGGCTGCATCAAATCCAGCCGGCAGATCAAAAAATAAGGTGTTCTTGTCGTCGGCGTTTCGTGGGGAAAAATTCCATTGATACGGTAGATCAGTTTATGTATATCTCCTTCCGAGAGGAAGGTGCATGACAGCCAACGAACTTCAGGAGGCGATCTGGAGGGTGGACGGGATTCGCGTCGTGATTTTCATGGACGCGATCACGCCATTGCCTTTTGGCCAGGCCTGGAGCGACGCGTTTCCCGGCGACAGGACCGTGGCCGAATACCGCCAGGTCCGGTTGCAAAAGCTCACCGACGCCGGCATCGGCTACGCCATCCTCGATGGGGCGCTTGAAGCGCCGAGCAATAAAATAGTCCTGCAAGACCTTCGAGCTTCATATAAACGAAACGGAGCCTTCGGCTGAGACCGTCGGCTCCGTTTGTTTTGCAGTCCGCTTGCCAGTGCGTCCGGGCACGCCCTTTTTCTTGAAGTAACCCGCCGCATCCTGCAAACGCCGCGAGGCTGGTGTCGCGTCCACGAAAGCGCAGAGGGCATTCCGTCGGCAATGTGCTCAAATTATGATCTTTTTCTTAGCAAATACTATCGTATTTTGTCAGGAACGCCACACTAGACGCGCACCAGTTCGTATTCCGGCCGGCCCAGGCCCACGGCCGCGCCGTGGACAAAGGTCATGTCGCCGCGCGTCCACTGCCACAGGGCGGTGAACTTGTCCTCGCCCGAGTGGATGCCGTGTTCGAGCTTGCACTCGGGACAGGCCGCCTGCTCGTTGACCAGATCCAGGCAGGCCTTGTCCAGGGCCACCGGATCGGACGAGGCCAGAAAGCCGATGTCCGGCACTATGGGCGCGTCGGACCAGGGCACGCAGTCGCAGTCCGGGGTGACGTTGACCAGGAAGTTGACATAGCCCACCCGGCCGGTTTTGCCGGTCACCGCGCCCAGGGCGTATTCCACCATGCGCTCCATGAAGGGCACGATCTCGGTGCCCCAGTCGATGCTCATGGCCTTTTTGGGGCACACGGTCAGGCATTCGCCGCAGCCGATGCAGGCCGCCTTGTCGATGACCGCCTTTTTCCCTTTCATTGCGGCTGCGCCCACCGGGCAGACGGCCACGCACTCGGCGCAGCCGATGCACTTCTTGGGTTCCACCACAAACCGTACGCAATGCTGGTCCTGCTTGCCGGCCCGGGGGGCGCAGCCCATGGCCAGGTTTTTGACCGCGCCGCCAAATCCGGCCAGCTCGTGGCCCTTGAAGTGGGACAGAACCAGCAGGGAGTCGGCCCGCACGATGTCGCCGGCGATCTTGACCTTCTGGAAATGCTTGCCGCTAATGGGCACTTCCAGGACGTTGGTGCTGTCCAGGCCGTCGGCGATGATGACCGGCGCGCCGAGCACGGCGTAGTCGAAGCCGTGTTCCACGGCCGTGAGCAGATGGTCCACGGCGTTGTGGCGGCTGCCGGAATAGAGGGTGTTGGTGTCGGTGACAAAGGGCCGCCCGCCTTGGGCCTTGACCAGCTCCACCACGGCCCGGGCGTAGGTGGGGCTGATGTGGGTGTCGCAGCCGCGCTCGCCGAAGTGGAGCTTTATGGCCGTGAGGTCGCCTTTCTGGACCACGTCGCCAAAGCCGGCGGCCTCGAAGAGTTTCTGGATCTTGGCGGTGCGGTTGCGGCCGGCGGCCCGGGCGCGCAGGTCGGCGAAATAGACCTTGGCCGGCTGGGGGGCTTCGTCTTGGGTCATGGCGTGGTTCCTTTGTCGGGTTCGTCGCCCGTCCGGGCCGGGCGGCCGGCCAGGCGTTGTTCCAGGGCGCTTAAGCGCTCGTTTACGGCGGCCAGCAGCCGGGCGGTCTCGGCGAAGTGGGGCGCGGCGAGATTCTCCAGGGCCGGGGCCGTGCGCAGATGCAGGTCGGCCTGGGGAAAGGCGATCTCGATGCCGGCTTCCCGGAACAGCCGGTCGATGGCCGTGCGGATCGTGGACAGGGAGCTGACGGCGCTGTTGACGTCGGCCAGCCAGACCCGCAGCTTGAAGTCCAGGGTGCTGGCCCCGAAGTCCCAGTGGAGCACGGCGGGCGGGGGATTTTGCAGCACGGCCGGACACTGCCCGGCGGCGGCCAGAAGCAGCTCGCGCACTTTGTCCGTGTCCGAGCCGTAGGCCACGCCGATGTTGACGTCGCGGCGCACGGTCGGGTCCTTGTGGCTCCAGTTGACGATGCGCCCGGACACCAGCTCGGAATTGGGCACGAACACCGTGGCGTTTTCCCGGGTGAGCACCTCGGTGTTGCGGATGTTGACCTCCTTGACCACGCCCTCGCCCTCGCCGATCTGGATGGTGTCTCCGGCCTGGATGGAACGGCCAAAGAGCAGGATCAGGCCGCTGACGAAGTTGTTGACCGTGGTTTGCAGGCCAAAGCCGATGCCCACCGACAGGCCGCCGGCCACCACGGCGATGCTGGTCAGCGACAGCCCCAGCACCGACAGGGCGAAGACGAGATAGAGTCCCCACCACAGATACGTGTTGATGGTCAAAAGCGTGGCCTTGGCCCCGCGCTCCACGGCCCGCCGCCGGCCGGCGATTTCGGCGACAAAGGCCGCCGACAGGGCGATGGCGGCCCGGGCCACGTAGAAGCCCAGCAGCAACAGCACGAGCTTTTGCAGGCTGATGCCCACGGATTCGATCCGGGCCTCGGTGTTGAGGACTTCCAGGAACACGTTTTCGCCGCCGTACTGGTTGGAGAGCAGCCACAGGAACAAAAACAGGCTGGCCATGAAAAAGAAGGGAAAGCCCGCGCCGGTGAGAATGCCGAGATAGATGGGCGGCCGGCCATGGCTGTGGCGCATTTCCAGGATGCCGAGAAACCGGGTCAGCAGGGCGGCGCTGCGCAGGGCCAGGGCCACGTAGAAAAGCCCCGAGGCGCACAGGATGGCCGTCTGGGGCAGACCCAGCAGGGAGCAGACGGCCAGGGGCGGCAGGGCCAGGGCCAGGATGCGGGGAATGGCCCGTTCCAGGGGCATGTCCTTGGGCGTATCCCGGCAGCGCCGCCAGAAGGCCCGGGCGGAGAGAAGCAGCACCACGGCCATGATCGGGCCGGTGAGGGTCTCGGGGTAGCGGCCGGCCTCCAGCATCAGCCCCAGGGCGAAAAGCCGCCAGGTGGGCCACAACACGGCCGGCCGGCGCAGGTCCCGGTCGCGCAGGGCCAGACGCGAGAGGCAGACCAAGGCGGCGGCGTAGAGGATCTCGCCCACGGAAATAAGCTGGGTGAAAAGGAAAAACGGCGCATACTGGGCCAGCACCATGAAAAACGCCCCGCCGGCGGCGCAGGCCCCGCCCCGGGTCACATACTGCCGGCCCGTGGCCGACAAGCCGTGCTGGCCGGCGTAGCGCCGCACGGCCAGAAACGCGCCGAACACCAGGACGGCGGCCAAAAGGCCCATGGCCGCGCCGTGCAGGAGCGCGGCCGGCATCCCCGGGGTGTCCAGAAGCTCCAGACACAGGCCGGCCCAGAGCTTCCAGTCCTCCACATCCTCTTCGACGTAGCGCGGATAGGAGGAGGAAAAAATCGTCGGGTTGGCGTCGGTGTAATAGGTCTTCCAGGCCGGGGCCAGGGCGGTCTGAAGTTCGTTTTCGGCGGCGTCGAGCTGCTCGCTCAGGTCGCGCAGGGGGGCGGTTTCGGCGGCCAGGCCGTCGCGCAGGGCGAGGACTTGCTGACTGAGCTCGGCGATGGATTCCTGGATCGGGGCCAGGGCGTCGCGAAAACGCTCGGGGATTTCGTGGCGGGTGATTTCGGCCAGCTTGCCGCGATACGATTCGAGCAGGGCGACGTTCTGTTCCAGGGAGGCCCAGGTTTGCTGGGGCCGTTGGGCCAGGTGGTCAACGTCCTGGCGCAGGCGGGCGATGCCGGCCAGCACGGTCCGTATCTCCCAGGGGTCCGTGGCCGTGGCCTGCCACAGGGCGAGCCTAGCCCGGTCGCGCAGGAGGCGTTCCTGCTCGGCCGCGAAGCTGGCGGCCTCGGCGGCCCGGCGGGCGTTGAAGGCGGCCAGCCGGCCGCGCACGATCTTGTCCTGGCGGTCCAGGGCTTCGAGGACCAGACTCCAGGATTGGTCGGAGTCGCCGGAAACCGCCGGGACGGCGGCAAAAGCCCCGGCCGGGACGGCCAGCAGCAGCCAGACGGCAACCAGAATGCTTTTCATGGGCATATCCGCCCTGATACGGATTTGCCCGGCCCCTGTCCATGGGGCCGGCGTCAGTCGGCCCGGGGCTTGTCCCGGCCCGGCCCCAGGGCCCATTTGATCTGGCGGCACACGCCCATGAGCAGGTTGAACTCGTGGCGTTTAAGGCCCACCCGGTCGATGAAGCGGCGTACCGGCAGCATCCAGTAGTCCGGGTTGTCGGCCTTCAAAAAATCGATGGCCAGCAGGGATTCGCGCAGGGCCGCGAAAAGCGACTCGCGTTCGGCATGGGTGGCTGCCCGGGACGGCGAAGGCTGATCGACCTCTTCTTCCAATCCCTTGGACGCCTTGAAGATCTCGTAGCACACCACGAGCACGGCCTGGGCCAGGTTCAGCGACGTGGCCTCGTCGGCGGTGGGGATGTTGACCAGCCGGGAGCACAGCTGGGTTTCCTGGTTGGACAGGCCGGCGTCCTCGGGGCCGAAAACCACGGCCACGCCGCCGCCGCCTTGCAGCGTTTTGACCGCGCCGCCGGCGGCCTGGCCCGGCGTCAGCACGCTTTTGCGCCAGCCGCCGAGCCTGGCTGTTGTGCCGTAGACGGCTTCGGCCCCGGCCACGGCCTCGGCCAATGTGCCGCATATTTCCATTCTTTCCAGCACCAGCCCGCCCTTGCTGGTGGCCATGGGCTTGGCGCGCTCCAGGTCAAACGCCGGGGGATCGACCAGCACGAGCCGGCCCACGCCCATGTTGGCGCAGGCTCGGGCGGCGGCTCCGACGTTTTCGGAGAATTTCGGGCGAAACAGGACGATAGTGAGATTTTTGAGCATACGCGTTTGTGGGGAGGACCTCCCCCCTTTTTTTGGCAAAACCTTTATCGGATTGGTCCGATCGCCCCGACATCCTTCCTGAACCCTTGACTTGGGAGCGGCGTTTTGCCGGCGGCAGGGTCTTCCCTGCCGCCGGCAAAACGCCGCTCCCCGATCAGGGGGGCCGGCGGCCCCCCCCGGCCGCCGGCATGTCTTTCTCTGCCAGCCTTACGCCGCCGAGGCCACGAGCTTTTTGACGCCTTCGAGGTGGGGCAGGAATTTCTCCTCAGGCGCGATGACGATGACGAGCAGCAGATCGTTGCCCTTGGGGACCACGGCCATGGCCATGTTGTGGTAGTGGGGGATCGAGGTGATCTTGTACTCGTCCTTTTTGTCGCGGTCGTAATCGGGCTTTTCCTGGAGTTCCTTGCGCCGCTCCACCTTGATGTATTTGAAGACTCCGATATTGCGCTGGCCGTCCTTGGCGGCCACGGCCTCAACGCCCAGGGGTTCCACGACCACGGCGTTGCGCATGTGCCCGAGGATGGCCTCGGCCAGCTTGTCGGCCGAAAATTTGCCTGCCGCCCCTTGCAGCACGAAAATGCGCCCTTCGACGCCCTCGCCGGTCAGGGCCAGGGTCTTACCCATGCCCGACAGGGGGGACTGCGGTTCGGTCAGGGTGACCAGGGGGCCGGCCGTGCGCAGGATGTCAAAGGCCACCACGGAGTCGATAAAGCCCTGCTTGCCGCCGTTGCGTTTGCTGGCTTCCAGGAGCCGGCCCAGTTCCGGTTTCTCGGCCACGGCCACTTCCACGGCCCGGGGCGGCGCGCCCGTGGACCAGGCCACCGGCATCTGGCACACGAAGCCGCCCACGGCCTGCTGGGCGCAGGCCACCTCGGGCGCGGCCGGGGCGGGCGCGTCCTCGACGGCGGCGCGTTTGCCGGCGCGTTCGGGCTTGGCCGGTTTGCCGCCCTTGGCCTTGGGCGAGGGCTCGGGCTCGGCGGCGGCGGCGAGCTTGTGCTGCTTGTCGATGTCGGCCACGGCTCTTTGCACCAGGCGCTGGGTCACGGTGCCCAGGGTCAGGCCGCCGGCCTGGGCCGCGTCCACGCCGAGAAACCCGGTCAGTTCGCGGTTGATGGTGGCTTGTTCGGTGAACTGGCCTTCGTGGAGCTGCCGCCCGGACACGCCGTCGAGGATGCGGTAGCGCAGGGTGACGTTCCAGGCGCGTTGCTCCTTGGCGTTGTTGATGGAGCCGATGACGCCCTGGCCAAGCGAGGCGCTGCCCAGGAAACTGCCCATGAGCGCGCCGGCGAACATGGCCGAATTCTTGTCGGTGTAGCTGAAATTCAGCGTCTGGGCCGAGACGTCGGCGATGTCGAAGACCACGAACCACTGGGGCGGGGTGATCTTGTGCTTGCTGAAGCGTTTGGCCACGGAGCCGTCGCCGAGGTTGGCGGCAATGGAAATTTCCTGGTAAATATTGGAAAGCGAGTTTTTCTCCATGACTTTGAAGTTTGCCTTGCCCAGTTCCAGTTCGCCGTACTCCCGCAAATTGTCCGCCTTTATCTGGGATAGGAACTCGTAGGTCTTGGAGGTGAGCGTGCCGCCGACGACAATGACGCTCGGCCCTGCTTGGGCCGCATTTTCGTAAGTCGCATCCTGATACATGTTGGGAGCCGCCAGGTCGCGAGCTTGTTGCATGGATTTTCCGCAGCCAACAAGCAGAAACAGTGACAGCAATAGACAGATTTTTTTCAGCAAGTGCATGGCGTCTCCCCGAGTTTTCTGCGGTTTGAAAGCTTCTTCAGTTGTAGGTGAACACGGTCTGAAAATGATCATCTGCATCGAAATGGTTCACCTGTATTTTCAAAACCAGGGAGTCCTGTCAACGGACGAACGCTGTAGGGTGCAGGAAAACCGAAACCCGCACCGAGGAGGCCAAGGAACTCTTGCGGCGGCCAATCGAAACCGATGATGCGTTGTCTGGGCAGGACAGACCTGTGCAAAACCGCGGCCGGGACGTTTGGCGACAAGGGCGTTTGAGGGGGCGGCCGGCGCTGTTTGACGCCGCTTGCGGCGGCGGGCATCATCGCCTTGGCCAGGCGGCCAGGCCGCCCCAAGGAGCCGTCATGCCCTTTGCCCATGCCATCATCACGCGCTTTAACGTGCACATCAACGCGATCGCCTACGATTTCCGCCTCGGCTCCACCTGGCTGGTCGAGCGTTTCGAGCTTTTCCGCCGTTTCTGCCTGCCCTCGGTGCGGGGGCAGACCTGCCAGGATTTTCTGTGGTTCGTGCTCTTTGACGAGGCCACGCCGCCGCCGTTTCGCCGGCTGATCGCCGCTTTGGAAGGCTACGCCAACTTCCGGCCGGTCTACTGCGGCGCGTTCGAAACGGTCCTGCCCCGGGCGCGCCAGGCCGTGGCCGAGGCCTTCCCGGACGCGCCGTGGCTTTTGACCACGCGCCTGGACAACGACGACGCCCTGTCACGCCACTTCGTGGCCCGGCTGCACAAGGTCGTGACGGACCTGGAGGCCGGCGGCCGCCTGCCCCAGGGCGAACTCTACATCAACTTCCCCAACGGCCTGCAATACAAGGACGGCACGATCTACGACTTTTTTGACGCCACCAACGCCTTCGTGAGCCTGCTTGAACGCAACCGCCCGCCGCATACGGTTTTCTGGGTGGACCATCCGGCCATCTACGACAAGGCTCCGGTGGCCCAGATCGAGACCCGGCCCATGTTTATGCAAAACGTCCATGCGCGCAACGTCTACAATTACGTCCGAGGCAAGCCCCTGGGCGACGCGTCCATCTTGACGGATTTCGACCTGGAACTGGAAACATCCTGAAGACGCCCGCAGCGGCGGACACGGCAACCAGGAAGAGGATTATGCCCAAACAAGACGAACGCCTTTCCCCCTCGCCCGCCGTTGCGGAGCGACCGCAGCCGGCGTTGCCGGCCGACCCGGCTGATGCGGACGGCGACGAGCACGGCCCGCTTCATGCGCGGTATTACCGCCCATTTTTGCTGCTGGTTTTTCTGGCGGCGGTGGCCACGGTGGGAGGGCTTTTATGGCCGTTTCGCCATGCCGTCATCCTGGCCGCCATCCTGGCGATTTTGCTTTCGCCGCTACGGCGGCGCATGGAGGCCGCGCTCAAGGGTTCCCGCTATCTGACCGCGGCCCTGTTGACGGCGGCCACCCTGGTTTTCATCGTTTTGCCCGCGGCCGTCCTGGCGGCCGTCTTGACCAGCAAGGCCGGGGCGCTGCTGGTCGAGGGCGTGCAGTGGTGGAGCGAGGGGGGCGTGGCCAATCTCCTGGACCGGCTCCAGGCCGTGGCCCTGCCCGACTGGGTGCAGGGGCTGCTGGACATGATTCCCATTGATTCCCAGGGCCTCAAGGGCAGCCTGCTTGGCGCGGCCGGCGCGGCCGGGCGGCAACTGTTGGCCATGGGGCGCGGGTTGGCCGGCCAGATGGCCGGCTTTGCCGCCCAGACGGTGATGCTGGTGCTGTTTTTGTTTTATTTCCTGGCCCAGGCCGACCAGGTGGTGCGGGGCTTGCGGCTGTTGTCGCCGTTGCGGCGCAGCCAGGAGCAGGAGCTCACGGAACGGCTCAAGACCGTGACCCGTTCGATTCTGGTCGGCGGCGCGGCCGCCGGGTTGTCCCAGGGACTGGCCACCATGCTCGGCTTGTGGCTGGTGGGCATCGATCCCTTGTTCTGGGGCTTCGTGGCCTTGCTGGCGTCGTTGATCCCGGTGGTGGGCACGACGCTTATTCATGTGCCGGCCATTGTCTATTTGTTGTCCCTTGGCGCGATGGGCAAGGCGATTTTTTTGACGCTGTGGTGGCTTGTGGTGGTGAGCACGGTGGACAACTTGGTGCGTCCGTTTTTCATCCGCGAGGGCGCGCAGTTGCCGCTGCTGCTGATTTTCGTGGCCATCGTCGGCGGCGTGTTGCTCTTTGGCCCCCTGGGGCTGATTTACGGTCCGGTGTCCATGAGTCTGTGTCTGGTGGTGTTCCAACTCTTCGTGGAGGCCCAGACGCGGCCGGGCTCGTGACGCAGGGGTAGCCGCCGTCCACGACGGCCGGAGGGTCAAGGCGATGCCTTCTGTGAAGACGAAATTGCAGGTGACCACGGACAGCTGGTTTCTGCCGTTGGTGCAAGGCCAGGTGCGGGCGTTGGCGGAGATCGGCAGCGCTGTTGTCCGCGGCGCGGCTGGCGATGTCGCGCGGGCAGGCGTCGTTTATTGAAAAAATGCAACAGTTATTGAGTCTAATATTTTTCGGGCATGACAAACCAATACGGCGGTACATTATTTGTAGAACGGCTTGCCTTGGGCCGTTCTCGTGGTGGCCTGCGCTTGCATGTCGCTGGCTTCAAAGTATATTGGAGACAGTGGCCGAGCCGTGACAGGCGGCCGGCAGGCCAGGGCCGCGTACGCGGCGTTGTGGCCGGCCGTTTTGCAACGCGATGTACGCTGGGGAGTTTATGGATACCGCTGACAGAGAACCAAAGTATTACGTAGGGATAGGCGCATCTGCCGGCGGGCTCGAAGCCCTGGACGCGTTTTTTTCCCAAATGGCGGTGGACAGCGATATGGCGTTTATCGTCATCCAGCATCTTTCACCGGATTATAAAAGCCTCATGGTGGAGTTGCTGTCCAAGCGCACGGCCATGAACGTGCGCCGCGCCGAGGAAGGCATGGCCGTTACGGCCAACACCGTCTACCTCATTCCGCCCAGGAAGCAGCTCACCATCTTCCACGGCAAACTCCTTTTAAGCGACATCGACCACGCCAAGGGCATCAATTTGCCCATCGACATCTTCTTCCGTTCCCTGGCCGAGGACCAGGGGGACAAGGCCATCGGCATCATCCTCTCGGGCACTGGCAGCGACGGGGTTCGCGGCATCCGGGCCATCAAGGAGGCCGGCGGCATGATCATGGTGCAAAGCGAGGATTCGGCCAAGTTCGACGGCATGCCCCGCGCCGCCATCGCCACGGGGCTGGCCGACATGATCCTTGCCGCCGACGCCATGCCCGGCAAGCTCATCTCCTTCGCCAAACACCCCTTCACCTCCGCCCCCGGCCATCCCCAGGCCCTGCTGTCCGACGAGGACGGCCTGACCCGCATCTTCGCCTTGCTGCGCGAGCAGACCAAGGTGGACTTCACCTACTACAAGCCCAGCACCGTGCTGCGGCGCATCGAACGGCGCATCACCGTCTGCCAGACCGCCAACCTGCGCGAATATGTCCGCCTGCTGGAGTCGAGCCCGGGCGAGGTCACGACCCTGTACCGGGAACTGCTCATCGGCGTGACCAGCTTCTTTCGCGACCGCGACGTCTTCACGGAGCTCGGCAACGTCTATCTGCCCGCCCTGCTCAAGGCCAGCGAACAGCGCGAGGTCCGTTTCTGGGTGGCGGGCTGTTCCACCGGGGAAGAGGCCTACACCCTGGGCATCCTGGCTCTGGAGTGCATCGAGCGCCTGGACCGGCCGCTTTCGGTGAAAATCTTCGCCACCGACATCGACCGGGACGCCATCCTCCATGCGGGCAACGGCCTTTACGCCGAATCCATCGCCGCCGACCTGCCGCCGGGCATGTTGGCCAAGCATTTTGTGCGCCGCGACGACCACTATCAGGTGAATCGCCATCTCCGGGAGATGGTGGTGTTTGCCCAGCACAACCTGACCAAGGACCCGCCCTTCACCAACATCGATATGCTGAGCTGCCGCAACATGCTCATCTACCTGCAGCCGGTGCTGCAGCAAAAGGTCTTGGAGTTCATGAATTTCTCCCTCAATCCCCAGGGCCTGCTGCTGCTTGGCACCAGCGAGACGCCGGGGGAAATGGGGGAGTACTTCGAACCCCTGCATCACCGGTTCAAGATTTTCCGCTCGCGCGGCAAACGTCGTCACCCCGTTGAAAAACCGCTGTTCCAAGGCACGGGGGACCGACTTTCGCGTCAGTACGCCTCGCGGTTTTTCCGCAACGAGTACGCCCTGGGCCAGCGCGAGGAGGAACGCATCCAGGACAGGCTCCTCCAATCCCTGGCCGGGGATTACGTGCCCCTGGTGGCCGTGGTCAACGAACACCACGAGCTGTTGCATCTGGTGGGCGAATCCGAGGGGCTCCTGCGCCTGCCGTCGGGCAAGCAGAGCAACGACATCACCCGCATGGCGGTCAAAGAGCTGGCCATCCCCCTGGCCACGGGCCTGCAGAAGGTCTTCCATTCGGGCCAGGAAATCAGCTACGCCAACATCCGCCTTCCTGCCCGCGACGGGGTCAGGACCATCGTCATGCGCATCCGGCCCCTGGCCGAGAAAAAAGGGCAGTTGCCGCTGGCCGCGGTCATCCTCCAGGAGTCCGCGCCCAGCAAGTCGGAAGCCCAGCCCGGCGCGGCCCAGGTACTCGACATCAGCCGCGAAGCCGAACAGCGTATTCTCGATCTGGAACAGGACCTCCAATTCACCAAGGAAAACCTGCAGGCCACCATCGAGGAGCTGGAAACCTCCAACGAGGAACTCCAGGCCACCAATGAGGAGCTCCTGGCCAGCAACGAGGAGCTGCAAAGCACCAACGAGGAGCTCCAGTCGGTCAACGAGGAACTGCACACGGTCAACGCGGAGTACCAAAACAAGATATTGGAACTCACCGAGATGACCAACGACCTGGACAACCTCATCTCCGCCACCCAGATCGCCACGGTGTTTCTGGACGAGAATCTGGAAATTCGGAAATTCACCCCGGCTGCAGCCAACATCTTCCGCATCCTGCAAAGCGACGTCGGGCGCCCCATCTCCCATCTGACCCACCGGCTGCACGGGGTGGACGTCATGGAGGCGCTGCACCAGGTGGAGCGTCAAGGGCAACCCGTGTCCCAGGAAGCCTGCACCCTTGAAGGCGAATGCTACCTCATGCGCGTGCTGCCTTACGCCATCGGGTCCTCGACCTCGTCCGGGATGCTCATCACCTTCATGGACACCGGACCGCTCAAGCAAAGCCGGGACGCCCTGGCCATGCATCAGGAACTCCTGATCAAGACCCAGGAAATGGCCCGCGTCGGCAGTTGGCAGCTGGACCTTGGGACCAGACGCCTG
The DNA here is from genome assembly GCF_004135975.1 of Solidesulfovibrio carbinolicus. Lineage (NCBI taxonomy): Bacteria > Pseudomonadati > Thermodesulfobacteriota > Desulfovibrionia > Desulfovibrionales > Desulfovibrionaceae > Solidesulfovibrio > Solidesulfovibrio carbinolicus. Next base: position 944,866 of record NZ_CP026538.1, read on the forward strand.
GATTGGTCGGCCGAAGTCCACCGCATTTTCGGCACCGATCCGGAGACGTTCTCTCCTACCTACGAGACCTTCATGGAACTGGTGCACCCCGAGGACCGGGAAACCGTCGATAAGACCTACCAGCGCGCCCTGCGGGACGGCGTCCCCTACGAGGTCGTCCACCGCATCGTGCGGCCGGGAGGCGAGGTGCGCATCGTCCAGGAGAAATCCGTGGAGACGCGCAACGAAGCCGGACAAGCCACGATCTCCATGGGCATGGTGCTCGACGTCACCGACCTCGTCACCGTCCGCGACGCCCTGCGCCTGTCTCAGACCTATCTGCGCAGCGTCATCGACGCCCTGCCGGCCCACCTGGTCATTTTGGACCAGGACGGCGTGATCGAATACGTCAACGCGGCCTGGCGGACCTTTGGCCGCGACAACGGCCTGCGCCTGCCGGCCGACGCTGTGGGAGCCAATTATCTGCGTATCTGCGAGGCGGCCACCCCCCCGTGCCACGAGGAAGCGCTGCGTACGGCCCAGGCCGTGCGGGCGGCCCTGGACGGCCGCGACGAGCCTGCGGCGATCGAGTACCCCTGCCATGAGGAAGGCCGGCAACGCTGGTTTCTGGTCCGCATCCAGCCCTTTGACACGCCCAAGGGCCGAAGGGTGCTGTTGGTGCACGAAAACATCACCGTGCTGAAAGCCGCCGAGGAACGCCTGGGCAGGGGGGGCGCGCTCCCAGGCGACGCGGCGGCCGCCGTCGAAACGCCCCAAGCATCAGCCCCGGCCAAGCCGGACAGCCAGGACAAACAGCCCTGAAACGGCTCGCGCGACGGCCCAACGCCCAAACCGCCCGGAAACCGCCTATACCGCACAGGGGTAACGTCAGATGACTTCCGACAAACTTCCCGCCGCCCAGGGACTCCGGGAACGCGCCGAACAGTTGCTGCAAAAGCACGGCATCGCCGGCCAGACGCTTTCCCCGGAAGAGAACCAGGCCGTCATCCATGAACTCCAGGTCCACCAGATCGAACTGGAGCTTCAAAACGAGGAACTCCAGCGTTCCCAGCTGGAACTGGCCCTGGCCCTGGAGCGTTTCTCCATCCTCTTCCACAAGGCCCCGGTCGGCTACGTGGTCCTGGACAAGGACGCGATGATCCAGGAAGTCAACCACACGTTTCTGGACATGATCGGCTGGAAGGGCCGCAAACCCGTGGGACGGCCGTTTTTCGAGTGCCTCGCCCCGCAGGCGTTGCCCGTTTTCGTGGCCCGCTACCGGGCGCTTTTCAAAAGCCCCGAGGGCAAGAAGGTGGAGACGGTCCTGCATGTCCACGGGGGCATCGACAAACCCGTGCTGCTGGAGGCCTGCGTCCATGAACAGCCGGCCGGTCGGGAAAAACCGGAGCCGGTGCCCCAGCTTTTTCTCGCCGTCAGCGATATCTCGGCCCGCCGCAAGGCTGAGGAAGCCCTGATGGAATCCGAGCGCTTCGCCCGGGGCACCCTCGACGGACTTTCCGCCCACATCGCCATCGTGGACGAGGCCGGGGACATCCTGGCCGTCAACTCCGCCTGGCGCGCCTTTGCCGACCACGCCTCCTGCACGCCGGGCGCGGTGAGCGAGGGCGCCAACTATTTCCTCGCCTGCCAAGGGGCGACCGGCGACGAGGCCGACACGGCCGGGCGGATCGCCCAGGCCATCCGTGAGGTCCTGGCCGGCCGGTTGCCGTTTTTCAGCCTGGAGTATCCCTGCCACTCGCCCACCGAGAAGCGGTGGTTCCAGGTGCGCGTCACGCGTTTTCCCGGGCAGGGGCCGGCCCGGGCCGTGGTGGCCCACGAGAACGTCACCGAACGGGTCAAGGCCACGGCCGCCCTGGCCAGCGCCAAGGAGGCGGCGGAGGCCGCCGCCAGGGCCAAGAGCGAATTCTTGGCCAACATGAGCCACGAAATCCGCACGCCCCTCAACGGCGTCATGGGCATGCTCCAACTCCTGAAGCTGACGGGCTGCGAAAAAGAACGCAACGACTTCATCAAGCTCGCTTACGACAGCTCCGAACGCCTCTTGCAGCTCCTCAACAATATTCTGGATATTTCCCGCATTGAAGCCGGGCGCACGGTCATGGTCCAGGAGCCGTTTTCGCCCGTCGAATTGCTGCAGGAGCCGGTGTTGCTTTTCCAAGGGATGGCCAAGGCCAAGAACGTGACGATGCACTTTTCCGCAGACGACGGCGTGCCCGAGCTGGTGACGGGCGACGCCCCGAAAATCCGCCAAGTGCTGTTCAATCTCGTCGGCAACGCCGTGAAGTTCACCCAAGACGGCGAGGTCCGGCTAACCCTCACCTACGCCCGCTCGCCGGTCTTCCCCGACAGGGCGACGCTGGCGGCGACCATAACCGACACGGGCAAGGGCATCTCGGCGGAGCTTATGCCCGAGATATTCCAACCGTTCACCCAGGGCGACAGCTCGTACAAGAAGCAATATGCCGGGACCGGGCTGGGGCTTTCCATCGTCAACCGGCTGGTCTGCCTCATGGGCGGGGCCATATGCCTGGAATCGGCCGAGGGCGAGGGCACGACTGTCTATCTCAGCGTGCCGGTGACCCGCCCGGTTTCCAAGGAAACCAGCCCTCCCCTCGCCACAGCCGAGGGCGCCCCGCCCCGGCGGTATCGCATCCTGCTGGCGGAGGACGACGCCATCAACCGCATGGTCGCCGTCGGCATGTTGAACAAGCTTGGACATCAGGTCACGGTGGCGCAAAATGGCCGCGAGGCGCTGCTCCTGCTTGACGCCCAGCCCTTCGACATCGTGCTGCTCGATGTGCAGATGCCGGTCATGAACGGGGTGGAAGTGGCCAAGGCCGTCCGGGAAGGCTGGGGCGGCCGGCCGGATATGCCCATTGTGGCGACCACGGCCTATTCCATGAACAGCCAATGCGATGATTTCCTGGCCGCCGGCATGAACGAATGCCTGGTCAAGCCCCTGGAATACGACACCCTCAAGCAGGCCATCGGCCGGGTCATGGAGGCTTGGGAAAAGGGCCAAAACAGGATTGCCTAGAGAGCTGGAAGGGCAGGCCGGAGGGCAGGCGCTCCCGGGGACGCCTTGGCCCAGGGGGAAACATGGCCGTCCATTGTGTTTTCTCGTGAATCCGCCGATGGCAAACGGCCCGGCCCTCCTGATGAGGGCCGGGCCGTTTGGCGTCTGGCAAGACGCAGGGGCGGGTTTCGTCCAGGGCGGCCCGCCGGCTTGTCCGGGACAAGAGGAGGGTGGCTTGAGCCGGGGACGGCTCCGGAAGGCTAAGCGTCCAGTTGCTGGATGGCGTCGAGCTTCCAGGCGTCGCCGGGCACGGTTTCCTTGCGCGTGAAGTGCCAGACTTCGCGCACCTGTTCGGGCTGCCCGGCCTTGGGGTCTTCGCGCATGAGCACGTCGAAGTAGGCCGAGGCGATGGTTGCGCCGTTTTGGCTGCGCACTTCCAGGAGCTTGGCGTCAACCAGAAGCACGTCGGTGGGCGACGGAGTCGGGTCCTCGGCGGCCTGCTTGCGCACGTCGGCCATGAACGCCGGGGTGGCAAAGGCCTCGATGTCGGCCAGATCGCGCTTGCTCCAGGACTGCTGCATCCGGGCAAACAGGGCCTTGGCTCCGGCCAGGAAGTCGGCGGCGTCAAAGCCCGGCGGCAGGTCCGATCCGGCGGGCGCGGCCGGCTGGTCCGCCGCGCCGAGGTTGCTCCAGCCGCCGGCCGCCGCTTGCTTGGCCTGGGCCTGGGGTTCGGCTTCGTAAGTGCGGGACATGGGCTGGCCGTAGTCCGGCCCCTGGGCGGTGGCCGCGCGGCGCGAGCGCATGAACCGGAAAAGCAGGAACAACCCGCCGCCGATCAGCAGCATGTCGATCAGGCTGGGACCGCCCCAGCCATGGCCGCCGCCAAAAAGCATGGAGCCGACCAGGCCGCCGACAAGCAAGCCGCCGAGCATCCCGCCGAGGCCCGGGCGCGAGAACATGCCGCCGCCGGGAGCGGCCGCCGTGGGATTGGGTCGGGCCTGCTGCGAGGAAAAACTGCCTGAAGGGGAACCCGCATCGGGCCGGGGGGTGGTGGACGTGCTGAAGGACTGCCGGTTGCCCATGGAACCGCCGCCGCCCAGCCGTTTGGCCAGGCCCAGCTCCACGCTTGCAAAAAGCAAAGCAAAAACAGCCAGCAAGACACATGCGGTACGACCCACGAAAGACCTCCTTGTTACGTGTCGCGGCATTTTGGCCGGACACTGTGTCAGGCCCGACTGCACTCCACGGCGTGACGGCAAGGGGCCGTGCACGCCCGGATGGAAGCAAGGGCCAGCGCGCCAGCCCGGCCGTCCAACAGCGGCGACCGGGAGCGTCGGTTCTTGATGGTCTCTTATATCAGTCGCAAAGGGGGTCTCGTCAAGGAAAACCGGTCTACATGGAACATTGTTTAGGAACAAAGGACACGGCAAAGGCCGAGACAAAGGGCCGGGCCGTGAAGAGGGCGCCGGCTTTGGCAATGACCGCGAAGGGTTTGGCGCAGCCGTGGGCGGCGGTCACGGCGTCCGGGGAGAAGGTCAGGACCAGGGGGGTGAGTTCGTGGTCGCCGTCGCCGCAGATGCTGTCGCGCACCTTGGGGGCGAGCTCACGGCGCGAGCCGTCGGGCAGGCGCACCGCCACGGCCGTGCGCACCGTGGCCAGACGGGCGGTTTCCCCGTCCGGGGTGAAGGCCAGGGAGTTGTCGTCGCCAGCGATGCCCACGGCGTCGGGATCAAAGGCCCAGACCGGGCCGACCGGGGTCGGCGCTTCCACGGGCCGGGCCGGTTCGACAGAACGCAAGGCACCGCCTGGATGGAAACTGAGCCCCAGGCGAACGGGCAACTGGCCGCAGGGGGTGGGCACGAGCAGTTCCTCGCCGGGCCACAGGGTCAGGCTTCGCAGGCGGCCCTCGGGGTCGAAGGCTACGGCCAGCCATTTGGCGCTAAGCCTCCCCACGGGCGTGGCCAGGGGAATGACTTCGGCCAGCCCGGCCTCGTCGGCCTCGGTCCAGTAGCCGGAGAGCTTGCCGTTTAGGGGGAACACCCGGGCCACGGCCCCGTTGTCATGGAAGGTGACCAGTTCCGCCGGCAGCGGCCCGGCCGGGGTTTCCACCACGGTGCGGGTTTCCAGCGGCAGGCTTCGGAGATGGCCGTTGTCGTGGAAGGTGACGGGCGGCTTGGTCATGCGCCGGGCGTCGTCGATGGTGTGCTGGGGCACGAGTCGGCCGAGGGAGGTGGCCAGGGAGGCCGGGGCGGCGAGAAAGGCCGCGCGCGCGCCGCCGTCCGGGCGGCGTTCCACGAGGCCTTCGATGGGCAGGGGACCGTAGCGGGTGTCGATGGTGTCCATGCCCGGGAAATAGCAAATACCGGTCCATTTTGTTTTGTCAAGATTGTCGGTCTGTTGTCGCCGCCAGGGTGAACCGGGCCGACAAAAGCGTGGCTGCGGGCGACAAAAGCGTCGGTGGGGACGCGTCATACGGCCGTAACGCCGCCGGGCCATGGTGGGGGCACGTTCCACCCTTGCCAGCCGGGGCCGCCATGCTCACCTTTGCCCACTCGACCTATTTCCACGACCTCCTGGAGAGTTTCTCGGCCGGCGTGGTCATCTGCAACATCCGGGGGCTGGTCTACGCCGCCAACGAAGCCGCCTGCCGGCTGCTCGGGGTCAGCCGCCGCGAACTGGCCGATCCGGCCCGTTCGGCCGCCCTCATTGCCCGGGCCGACGCGCCCCGGCAACTGGCCCGGTTCCTGGCCGCGGCCATCAAGCACGGCCAAAAGCCCGAGCCGCTGTCCATCGCCTACACCCATCCCGACGGCCAGTTGCGGCGCTATCGCCTGTCGGGGTCGCTTCTGCTTGAAAACGAGAAAATCTTCGGCATCCTCATCGAGATCACCGACGTCACTGAAATCTACCGTCTCCACGAACGCGACCGCGACCGGCTCCTTGGCGTCCAGGCCGCCCAGAAGGAACGCATCGAGGGACTGATCCGGTTTTCCCTGGCCGTGGCCCACCAGATCCGTAATCCGCTCATGGTCATCGGCGGCTTCACGGGCCGGCTGTTGCGTGGCAAAGGGGAGGGCGATCCCGAGGCCGAGGCGTTGTCCATGATCCTGGACGGGGCCAGGCGGCTGGAAGCCGTGGTGCGGGCGGTTGCGGACTATGCCCGGCGGGAGGAGCCGGTCATGGCCCCGTGCGACCTGGCCGGGCTGGCCGACCAGGCCTTTGCCGAGGCCCTGGCGGCTACGGGCGGCGCGGGCCGGCTGGAAACGGCGGGCCTGGACGGGCCGGATGGGCACGTCCGGGCCGACGCGGCCATGCTGACCGCCATTCTGGCGGCGCTATGCGCCAATGCCCTGGAAGCCGCCCCGCAAGGCGGGGCGCGGGTGACCCTGGCCTGCGCCCGCCAGGGCGAAAACGTAAGGCTGACGGTTGCCGACAACGGCCCCGGGCCGGCCGACGACGTGCTGCCCTACGCTTTTGACCCCTTTTTCACCACCAAGGCCGTGGGCGTGGGCATGGGGCTGACCATCGCCCGGCGGCGGGCCGAAGAGATGGGCGGCGCGCTCACCTTGGAACGCGGCCCGGACGGCGGCGGGCTGGCCCGCCTTACGCTCCCCGGCCGGAAATGAAGCGGCCGGCAAAGGCCGGCCTATTCTTCGAGAAACGCGGAGTCGGCCCGCCCGCCCTGCATGTAGGGCCGGCCCATGTCTTCGAGCAGCGACTTGCAGTGGACGCACAGGGTGGCCGTGGGCTGGACGCGAAGCCGGGCCAGGCCGATCTCCTCGCCGCACTCCTGGCAGATGCCGTATTCCCCGTCCTTGACCCGGGCCAGGGCTTCATGGATTTCGCTGATGAGCTGGCGGTCGCGCTCGCCCATGATCAGCGCCATGTGGCGGTCGGACTCGGCCGCCGCCCGGTCCACGGCGTCGGGGCAGGCCGTTTCTTCCCGGGCCATGAGTCCCAGGGAGTCCCGGGACTTGCCTTTGAGGGTTTCCAGCATGTCGCGCAGCACTTCACTGATCCGGTCCACGTCGAGATGTCCCATGGCGTCGCTCCGTTGGCGTCGGTTGGTGGAGTTTCCCGGGACGCTCCCGGGAACCGCATGGTCGCCTTTTGCCCGGGACATTTGAAAGCGGCGTGTCGGCCGTGTGGAGACTCGGTGACGCCGGCGGCCGACCGGCCGGACGGCCGGCAAAATCTGCCGCCAGCCAAAAGAGACTTCACGAGAGATATTAAGGCCTTGTGAGAATAAATCGGATGGCAGGGGAATTGCTCAATGAAGGGACAAAGGGTCCTCTCCCGGTGGAGAAGGGCCGAACTTGCCGCCCGGAGGCTTCCCCATGGCCACATCAGCCGCCACCAACGACGTCGTCAATTGGGCCTACCAGTACAGCCTGGCCAGCGCCAAGCTGAGTTCCGCCCAGGCCAACGCCAGTTCCTCAGCCACGCGCAGCAAGGACATCGCCGAGGCCCAGGCGAGCTTTAACGCGACCATGAAGAGCCTTGTGCCGGAAGAGGTTCAGTCGAGCGTGCAGTTCCAGTATTTCGACGCCTATACCAATTACAATACGGCCCTGGCCGGGGCGACCACGGAAACGGAACGCCAGGAGGCCCTGGAGGGCCTTTACAGCGAACTGTCCGGGCTGACCTTGCCCACAGCCACCTCGACCACCCTCGACAGTCTGGCTTCGGACACCCTGGCCGCACAGAAGACCAATATCTCCAATGCTGCCGCCAATATCAAATCCATGCTTGCCAGCGCCGCCAAGATGGCCTCCAACGCCTCGGCCGCCTGGATGTCGGCCATCACCAGCGGAGCCAACGCCCTCAATGCCCAGGCGGCCAGCCTCACCGACTCCATGAAGACCCTCATGGCCTCGCTTGGGCTGGACACCTCGGGCGTCACCGCGCCCACCGTTTCGACCACGCCGACCTCGGCCTTTGCCGCCGGCTCGGCCACGGCCGCCGCCAACGGCACGCCGGGAAGCATCCTCAACTCGGCGCTCATCGGCTATCTCGTGGCCAGCCAGGCCACGACCACCGACAGTTCCTGATGCATTCGGGGCCGGGGCGGCCCCGCACCGCTTGGGGCTTTACATTCGGGTCGGACTTCTGAATGATGCAGGGCGCACCAGTCCCACCGTCCCATCGTCAGGAGCCGTCCCATGGCTGATGCCAAAGACCCCACCTGCTTCGCGCCGTCCGAGCGGGCCTGCCCGGAAGATATCGACCGGCAGTTCGCGGTGCTGTCCCAGCACGCCATCCCTCTGGTCTTAAACGCCATGCCCATCATCGCCATGGTGCTCAACCGCCAGCGCCAGGTGGTGCACGGCAACCGCAAGTTCGCCGACGTGCTGGGCATCGCCGACATCCGGGAGGCCCTGGGCAAGCGGCCGGGCGAGGCCTTTCGCTGCGTCCACGCCGACGAGCATCCGGGCGGCTGCGGCACCAGCGAATTTTGCGCCCACTGCGGCGCGGTGCGTTCCATACTGCTTGGCCTGGCCGGCACGGACAACGTCCAGGAGTGCGCCATCAACCGCGACACCGGCTCGGGCATTGAGGCGCTGGACCTGCGCGTTTCCTCGGCCTCGGTCCACCTCGACGCCGAACCCTACCTCATCTTTTCCATCAACGACGTGAGCCACGAAAAGCGCCGCCGCACCCTGGAGCGCCTGTTTTTTCACGACATGCTCAACACCGTGGGCGGCGTTCAGGGGCTTTTGGAGTTTCTGGCCGAGGAGGTTCCGGAAGAGTTGCAGTCCGACGCCAGGCTGATCCACCGGGCCGTGTCCCAGCTCACCGACGAGATCATCTACCAAAAACAGCTGCTGGCCGCCGAAACCAACGAGCTGGAGACCAATTGCACGCCGCTTCGCAGCGACGACATTCTCGACGTGGTGGCGGCCACCTTCCAGGGCGGCGAGCAGGCCCGGGACCGGCGCATCGTGGTGGAAAACGCCTGTTCCGAGGTGGTGTTCCATTCCGACCCGGTGCTGTTGCGGCGGGTGGTCGGCAACATGGTGAAAAACGCCCTGGAGGCCACGCCGGCCGGCGGCGAGATCCGTCTGGGCAGCCGCGCCCTGGCTGACGCCGTGGAATTTTCCGTGCAAAACGCCGGGGTCATTCCCCGCAGCGTGCAGATGCGGATATTTAGCCGCTCGTTTTCCACCAAGGGCGTGGGCCGGGGCCTTGGCACCTACTCCATCAAGCTCTTGACCGAGCGCTACCTGGGCGGCCGGGCGGATTTTGTCTCCACCCGCGAGGACGGCACGATCTTCAGGGTGCGCCTGCCCCTGACCCTGCCGGCGGACCTGGTTTAAGCCTTCCCTTCAGGGGGACCGGGGGGATTATCCCCCCGGCCGCCGGAGGCATTCTTCTTCTTTCCCTTACCCCTCACCGCGCCGCCACGGCCACGTCCACCCGCACCGCGCCGGCCCGGCGCAGGGCCTGGGCGGCGGTTTCCACCGTTGCTCCGGTGGTCATGACGTCGTCGATGAGCAGCACGCGGCGTCCGGCCACCTGGGCCGGGTCGGCGGCGAAGGCGCCGGTCAGGTTGGTGCGCCGCTCCCGGCCCGGCAGCGAGCTTTGGGGCACGGTGTCGCGCAGGCGGACCAGGGCCTGGGGAGCCAGCGGCGCGCCGATTTCCCGGCCAAGCAGCCGGGCCAGCTCCAGGCTCTGGTTGAAGCCGCGCCAGGCCAGGCGGCGGGGATGCAGGGGCGTGGGCACGAGGAGGTCGGGCGTCGCGTCCGGGCTGCCTGGACCATTGCTGGCGGCGGCCCGCCGCCAGGCAACGGCCAGGAAACCGGCCAGCAGCCGGCCCTGGCCCAGGCGGCCGTGGAATTTGAACCCCAGCACGAGTTGGCGCAGGAGCCCCTCGTAGCGGCCGTGGAAGGCGAACCCGTCCCAGGGCCGGCCGCCCTGCCGGCAGTCCAGGCACAGTCCGGGCGCGGCGTCGGCGTCCTGGCCCATGGCCCCGCAGCGCGGGCAAAATCCGCCCAGGCGCGGGGCCAGGCGGTCCCGGCAGGCCGGGCACAGGGGCAGGGCGGTGTGGGCGGGCAACAGCCCCTGGCAGGCCTGGCAGCGGTCGCAGGCGGCCAGGAGACACCGGCCGAAGCGACGCAGCAGGGCGGCCAGGCCGGGCAACGGGCCGGTCCCGTCGGTCACGGCTGGTCGCCCAGGAAAACGGCCGCTGCTTCGCCGGCCGCTTCGCCGGCGGCCTCGATGGCGGCCAGGGCCTGGGCGTCGCCGGCCAGATCGCCCGGGGCGTCCAGGCCCCGCAGCAGGGTGGCCGGGCCGGGCAGAAAGCCAAAGGGCCACAGGAAGTATTTGAGCGTAAGAAGCGCGCCCTCGAAAAGCCGCTCGCCGCGCGGCCGGCCGGCCACAAGCAGGGGATAGGCCAGCCGGTCCGGGACCTCGCCCGCGCCCTGGGCCTGCCGGACCTCATAGCGGCGCTGGGCCCGGTCGATGAAGGCTTTAAACAGCGCCGGCACATGGTAAAAGTAGATGGGCGCGGCAAAGGCGGCCACGGGCGCGGCGTCCAGGGCGGCGAACAGCCCGGCTGCGGCGTCGCCGGGCCGGTCCAGAACGCAGCGATGGCCCGGCCCGGCGCAGGCCCCGCAGCCCCGGCAGGGGGCGAAGGCGTGGTCGCGCAGGGCGATAATCCGGGGCGCGTACCCGGCCCGGGCCAGACCGGCGGCAAAGGCCCGGCCGGCGGCGTCGGAATTGCCGCCGGCCCGGGGGCCGCACAGAAAGACCACCGGCGGTCCGGCCGTCACCGGGCGAACTCCGAGAAAAACGGGTTGTGGCGCTTTTCGTCGCCGACCGTGGTGGCCGGGCCGTGGCCGGGGTAGACCAGGGTCTTTTCGGGCAGGGCAAAGATCTCGGTGACCACGGACTTGATGAGCACGTCGTAGTCGCCGCCGGCAAAGTCGGTGCGGCCAATGGAGCGGTAAAAGAGCAGGTCGCCGACGAAAACCGCCCCGGCTCCGGGGAAATAAAACGACCGGCTGCCCGGGGAATGGCCCGGGGTGGCCAGCACCCGGCAGGGCTCCCCGGCGATGGTCGCCTCGCCGGGCGCAACCGGCGCCCAGTCGAAGCCGTCGACCATGGGCAGGCCCATAAGCCCGCCCCGGCCCAGTTCGGTTTCCATGAGCATGGCGTCCTCGGCCCCGGCCCAGACCTTGGCCCCGGTGGCCCTTGCCAGGGCGGCCACGCCGTAGAGGTGGTCGCAGTGCAGGTGGGTCAGGCAGATGGCTTCGAGGGTCAGGCCGCGTTGTTCGATCTCGTTTAGAACGACGCCGGGATTGCCGCCCGGGTCCACGGCCAGGGCGGCCGTGCCGGCCATGGCCAGATAGCAGTTGGTTTCCAGGGGACCGAGGGGAAAGGCGAGAATATCCATGGGAAGCCTCCGGTGGCGCTTGGCGGGTTTGGCCCGCCCTTGGGGATGCCGCGCCCGGCGGCTGCCGTCAAGGGGCCGGCCGGCCTTGTTTTCCCGGGCCGGGGGCGCTACAGGTGGCCGGCCTATTTCATATACGGGAGAACGCCATGGCCGCGCCTGCCTTGACCCAACGAGAGCTTATCGCCCACGAGCACGCCCTGCGCGACGTGTTCTCCCGGTTTCTGGCCTTTAAAACCCACAGCCTCTATTTTCCCAAGCCCGGCGACGCCCTGGCCGAGGCCTTCGGGCCGGACCTGGGGCTGGCGGCGCATTTGCCGACCGAGCGCAAGATCATGATCCCCCTGGCCGAGGACGGCCGGCTGCTGGGCGTCTTCGTGGCCCGTGGGGCCAGCCTTGGCGGGCGGCGGGCGCTTTTATCCCTGCTCCCCCGCATCGCCGCCATGGCGCTCGACCAGTTGCACCTGCGTCTGGCCGCCGCGTCCGACCCGGTCACCGGGCTGGCCACCGGGGAGGCGCTGTTGGCGACGCTTTCCCGGGAGATCGAGGCCGTGCAGCAGCGCATCCTGCCTGGCGGCGACAGTCTGGGCGATTTGCCCCTGTCCGCCTGCCGGGGCGGTTTCGGCCTCATCGTGGCCGACCTCGACCGGTTCAGCCGGGTGGCCGGCCGGTACGGGTTTCTCATGGCCGAGGACGTGCTGGCCCGGGCCGGGGCGGCCGTGACCGGGGCTACGCCGGAAGGCGGGCTGGCCGCCCGGCTCCACGACGATCTTTTCGCGGTCTTTTTGCCGGGTGCTTCGGCCGCGCGCTGCCGGGAAGCGGCCGAGGCCTTGCTGGCCGAACTGGGGCGCACGCCGTTTCCCATTCCGGCCACGGGCGAATCGCTGTCGCTGACCGCCAGCGCCGGCTGCGTGAGCTATCCCCAGGACGTGCGCGGCGGCCAGTTCGCGGCCTCGCCGGCCGAGCAGGCCAGGCTGCTTGTCCACAAGGCCAAAAAGGGTCTGGCCGTGGCCAAGGACCTGGGCCGCGACCAGGCCATGGCCTACAGCCGCATCCTGGCCGAGGGCGGGGTGGTGCTCGAAACCCTGCCGCTCGCCCGGGCGGCCGTGAGCCTTGGCCGCTGGGTGGACGCCGAGCCGGGCCAGCGGTTTCTGGTCTGGTCGCCGCGCCTGGAGCGCGAGGTGGACGTGCGCGGGGCTGACGGCGGACGCCTCAGCGGCCGCAGCCCGGCGGCGGTCAAGGGCGAGATCGTCCTGGCCGAGGTGGTGGAGGACATGGCCTTTGCCGAGGTCCTCCATCTGGCCGACCCTCATCTGCCCCTGGAGCCCGGCGACCGACTGGCCCTTATTCCCGAGGCCGAGGAGGGCGGCGATGCCGCCGCCACCGGCGCGCCCCGGCGCGATCCGGCCTCGGGCCTGTATCCCTTCCGTGATTTTCAACGCGCCATCGCCCAGGCACGGGAGAAAAATCCCGTTTTTTCGCAAGTTCTCGTACAATTGGCCGATCCGCCGGCCAGGCGTCGGGCCGGCCGGCCGGCCGAGGCAGACATGGCCGAAGCGGCCGGGCTGTGCCGCCGGGTGTTTGGCCACGAGGCCGTAGGCGGGCGCTTTAGCGCTTCCAAACTGGTCTTTTTCGTGCCCGGGATCGACCCCGCCGCCCTGGCCGAACCGGCCGGCCGGCTCCTGGCGGCCCTGCGGGCCGAGCTGGAGCTCGACGCCGCCGTGGGCGTGGCCGGCCATCCCTGCCTGGACCATGCCCGAAGCGATGTGGCCGAGAACTGCCGCAAGGCCCTGGACCATGCCCTGTTGTTGCCGACCGGCCCGCGTCTGGCCGTGTTCGACTCCCTGTCGCTCACCGTCAGCGGCGACCGCCATTTCGCCATCGGCGACGTCTACGCCGCCATGGAAGAATACAAGCAGGCCTTACTCGCTGACGAAAAAAACGCCCTGGCCCGCAATTCGCTGGGCATCTGCCTGGCCCGGCTGGGCCGGCTGCCCCAGGCCCGGGCCGAATTCGAGGGGGTCATCCGGGGCGAACCCAAAAACGCCATGGCCCTGTATAACCTTGGCTGCGTGCTGATGCGCCAGGGCGAGGCCGCCGCCGCCCGGGCCGCGTTTCAGAAGTGCCTGCGGGCTGACCCGGCCCATGTGTCGAGTCTGCTGCGCCTGGGCCGCATGGCCGAGGAGAACCGACGTTTTGCCGAGGCCCTCAAATATTACCGCCGGGCCTTGGCCGCTGGCGGCCCGGCCGCCCCGACCCTGCGCCATCTGGCCCGGCTGGCATTTGCTCGCGGCCAGCTCGACGAGGCCCGGGAACACCTGCATCAGGCCCTTTTGCGCGATCCCAAGGACGCCTTTGCCTTGCAGCTCATGGCCCGGGTCTACCTGACCGAGGGCGAGGACCCGGCCATTGCCGAGGCCATGGCCCGGCAGGCCGTGGCCCTGCGGCCCGAACGCCGGGAATTCTGGGTGGAGCTGTCCCGGGCCCTGGCCGCCCAGGGCCGCCACGAGGAAGCCCGCGACGCCGCCGCCCGGGCCGAAGGCGTCTAGTGTCGCGTCCGCAATACGGTCGTATTTTTTAAAGGGACGCGACACGAGATTCGCCGAGCTTGCGCTTGCGGCGAATGCGCGCACGACGTTGCGAGGTTGAGGGGCATGACGTCGCTGGCCGTAACGCCGCGCGGCCCACGCAGGGCGTTGCGTCCTGACCCTGCCCGCCCATTTTCGCCTGGCCGGCGTATCCTTCCCGCGCCAACGCGCGACGTCTCCCTGTGCGCCGCATCCTTGGGTCGGCCCTGGCCGGCTCTCCGGCGCGCCACGGCCCCGACCGCCAAGCGGCTTGCCAGAGTTGATTTTAGTGGCCTTCTCGCAAAAAAGCCCTTACGGATAGCATCGTGCCGGGACGCCTCCACGTCGTGCCCTGGCTCGCCCCTTTACCTCGCACTGGGAGATAACAGAACCGGCATGCGCTACTATTCCATTCAGATTCTCCGCATTGTTTTCATGTCCATGGTCCTCTATCTGCATGTGAGGGCGTATCTCTTCATTTATGGCGGGCAGACGGACACCTTTTTCAACCTGGTCCCAGACGCGTTTATGGCTGTTGCCTTGCCGTTTTTCAGCATCTCCGGCTTCATCATGGCCTTCCTCATCGACATCGGCTACCGCAACTTTCTGCCTCGGCGGTTGTTGCGCGTCTATCCGACTTACTGGTGCGGCGTGGCCATATCGGTCATTGTCGGCTATCTCCTGTGGGGCAAGCTGCCCGGCAAGGAGCTTTTCGCCGCCGCCTCCCTGCTGCCGGTGGGGCCGGCCGATCTGCCGCTTCGGGTGGAGTGGACCCTCATTTATGAGATCGTCTATTATATCGTCATCGCGCCCTTTGCCACGCCCCGGCTGCGACGCTATTTCCCGGCTTTCCTCGTTATATGGGGCTTGGCCGTGATCGTCGCCTATCTGGCTTTCGGCCTGCGCGAGGGCTATGTCTTCAACACCTGGCGCACGGTGCTTTTCGCCGGCTACAACCTCTATTTCATCACCGGCGCCCTGGTCTATTATCTGCAAAAGCGTACCGGCCCGATGCATCCGGCCCTGGCCGTGGGCATTCTCGTGGCCTGCTCCGTCTTTACCGTGGCCTGGGGCTGGAACCGGCCCCTGGGCGTCATCAAGTCCCTAAGCGAAATCGGCCCCTGGAGCCTGTGCACGGCGGCGACCCTGTTCGCCGTGGTCAAGCTTGAAGACTATGTGCGCCATCCCTTCTTCATCGCCGTGTCCAATTTCGGCGACTATGCCTATGCCTATTATTTGATCCACGCCGTCATCCTTTCGGCGGTCTTTTCCATCATGGTCTACACCCTGGGCTGGCCCCTGGATAATGCCCGGGCGTTTTTGGGTTTGGGCGCGGTGGCGGTCGGCGGGTGGTTTTTTGCCCGGTTGGATCTGGCGTTGCACAACTTTTTCAAAAGCCGTCTGCGCTAGGGGGGGTGCCCCATGCTCCAGTCCATCCGATCTTTGCCGCGCCTTCTCCTGCTGGGGCTGGCCGCCCTGTTGTTGGGGACGGCCAGCGGCCGGGCCGAGGAATTTCCACCCGATCCGGTGTTTCAGCAAATCGCCGCCAACCGCGACGCCTATGGCCAAGTGGTTTTTATCTTCGGCGACTCGGTGGTCATGCTGTGCAACCTCACCGAGGTCGATTTCTCAGCCATCAAGGAAAACGCCAACGATCAGGCCTACATGGTCTCGGCCATGGCCGACCTCATGCGCGACCAGGAAAAAATCAAGGGCAAGGGGAGCGATCCGCTGTGGCCCATGCATTCCCTGGCCTCGTCCATGAATTTCCAGTTCGCGGCCGCCGGCCTGCTCGACACGCCCGACGGCGGCGACACCGTGCCCGCCGCCCGGCTGGTCGCCGCCTACGGCGGGGCGCTGGGGCAGCCTTTTCCCAAGGAAGTGGAAGCCCGGGCCGCCAAACTGGCCGCGCTGGCCAAGGACGGCGTCATTCGCGACGGCGATGTGGTCATCCTCGAAGACGCCGGTTTCCACGGCCAGGACCCTGACGTCTACGAAGCCAACTGGCTGGCCCTTGGCCGGGCGGTGCTGGAAAACGTCGGGGCCGCCGTCATCCTGTGCGACATGTTCGACGCCATCCCGGACGGCTCCATCATGGGCGTGCCGGCCGAGGCGTTTCGTTTCGAGGCGCTTTTCCCCTCGAAGGTTCCCGAGGGAAAGCGCAGCCATAACCAGGCCCTGCGCGCCGCCGCCGCCAAGCTGGCCGCCTTGCCGAACAGCAAGGGCAAGGTGACGCTGCTCGACCTGCGCCCGCGCATGGACGCCTTCAAGGCCGCCTTGACCGCGGCGCTTGGCGGCGAGGCCATCATGCCCGAAGGCATCCATCCCAGCCCCTGGGGCATGGCCTTCATGGGCCGCGAATACCTGCGCGCCGCCGGGCTGGCCCCGCAACTGACCAATCCCGCGCCCTACGTGGACATGCTGGCGGTCAACGCCGACCGTCTGTCCCAGCCCAGCCGTCCGGCCCCGGCCGACAAGGCCCGGCCGTTTATCGAAGCCTGGATCGTGCCCTAGGCCTCCCGGGGAAAAACGGGACGCGGCCGTCTCCCGGCCGGCGGGTTGACCGCCGCCGTCGTCGGCCCTGGGAATGGGCATGGGAAAAGTCGAGAAGAGGATGGAACGGATTTCGTGCAACACGCCGGGAGGGAACCCCCTCCCGGCGTGTTCATGTTTACGCCTCGGGGGCCGCGTCCATGGGGCCGCCGCACTGGGGGCAACGGGGATCGGCAATGGGATCGTCGGCGGCCACGGAAATGCGTCGGCCGCACATCCGGCAGGCATAGGCGGCCATGGCCACGGCCCGCACTTCGATGGTCTCGACGACGTTCTCGGGCTGGGCGGCCTGCAGGCTCAAGGTCGTGGGTGGGGACGTTTCCAGGGCGGGTTGTTCCTCGGCCGCCAGGGCCGGCGCGCTTTGGCCGGCGTTGCGTTCGGCCAGGCGTTTGGCCACCAGCTCCACAATCTTCACCAGCTGTTCGCTGGTCTCCCCTTGTCCGCCGCCCTGGCCGCAACCGCAACGGCCCTGTCCGCCGCCTTGTCCGCCGCTCTGGCCGCGTCCTTTGCCGCCGCCCATGCCGCCTTTGCCGCCGGCAAGCCCTCGGGCGGCCGAACCCATAAGTCCCTTGGCCAGGCCCTGCCCGGCCATGCGTCCCAGACCCGAGCCCATGCCGGCGCCCCCGGCGGCCGCGCCGGTCAGCAGTTTAACAAGCATCATGAAACCGGCCATCTGTCGTCTCCTTGGCCCGTTTGCCGGGACCGCTTTCAGGGTTGGGGCGGGCATGGAGCCTCTCGCCCTGCCAACGTCCGCGTTTGCCTCGTATGCTGCTTGCGCTTGAAAGCCTCGGGCGTTTCCAGGGCCCGAAGCTAGACGGTCAGGCTTTGACCGCAGCCCGTGGGGGCGAGCCTGCCGGGAAACCGGTCGGCCAGGGCCTTGAGGGCGTCCTGCCCGGTGCAGTGGCCGGGGTGGACGGCGCTGACGCCGGCCGTCGCCAGGGCGGCGGCCGTTTCGGCCACGGCCTCTTGCGGCGCTCCGGCCAAATGCAGGCCGCCAATCACGGTCGCAATGGTGTCGAGTTCAAGGACCTGGCGCACATGGGCCAGGGTGTTGGCCAGGCCGGCATGGCAGCAGCCCAGCAGCACCGCCGGCCCTTTTTTACCCTCGATGACCAGGCAGGCGTCGTCGGGCACGGCGTCGGGCTGCTGGCCGGCCGTGTCGCGAAACAGGTGCTCCGTGGCCTGGTAATTGCCGGGCCGGCGCGGGATGCCGGCGACGAAGGTCAGGCCCGGGGCCAGGACGCGGACGCCGGTTTCCGGGACGAAGCCGGGCAGGGGGTCGGGCAGCCGGCCGTCGCCCATGCCCACGGAGCGGAAGGTCGTGCCGCCGCGCCGGCTGTAGCGTCGGGTCAATATGCCCGGATGGCCGACAACCGGGCCGGCGTAGCCCAGGGACAGCAGCGTCGGCAGTCCGCCGGCATGGTCATGATGGCCGTGGCTCAGGGCCACGCCGATGGCCCGGGTCGGGTCGATGCCCAGAACCCCGGCGTTTTGGGCGAACAATTCGGTTTGGCCGGCGTCCCATAACCAAGCCTGTTGGCGGCCAAGCTCCACCCAGACCGACCAGCCGTGCTCGAAAGGCATGTCGGCCCGGGCGCTTTGATTGTCCACGAGGATGCGCAACACGGCCATGGCAACGTCCTTTGGCGGCTGGCGGCCCGAGTGTCGCGTCCACGGAAACGCATGCGATTTTCGTGGACGACAGGCTAAGGCCATAAAGTGATCTTAACCAATACGCTCGTATTATTAAGTGACGCGGCCCTAGCCGATGGCGTCCAGGGCCGCCAGCAGTCGGGCGGCTTCGGCCGGTCCCGGGGCCGGGGGCAGGCGCAGGAGGATGCCCAGGCCCTCGCCGATGTCGTGAAAGGCTTCGTCGGACAGGGACGAGATCACGGCCGAGGTGACCCGGGCGTCGATCTCCAGCAGTGCGGCCACCAGGGCAAAGGCGTCGCTGTCGGGCAGGTCGCTGTCGACCACGCACAGGTCCGGGGCTTTCTCCCGCACGGCCGAGGCAGTGGCGGCGGCCGTGGGCAGGCAGTCCACGGCGCAGCCGGCCTGGGCAAGGGCGGCGATGAACGGGGCCAGGGTCTCGGGATCGGCGGAAGCCACGCAGATATGGCGCATCATGCTCCCGCCTTGCCGCAGCAGGAGCCGGGACCGGCGCAACCGCTGGCCTGGCCGGGCCGTGAGCCGCAGCAGCCGTGATCCGAAGGACCGGGCAGGGACGGACCGGCCTTGCCGGTCAGGCTGCTGGTGGCCGCCATGAGCTTTCGGGCCGGCGCGCCGCAGACGGGGCAGGTCGGCGTATCGGTGGCCCCCGGCGCGATGGTTTCGCCGGCATAGGAACAAGCGTCGCAAACAATCTCATAAATCGGCATTTTTTTCTCCAGGAACAGCCGCCGGCCGTGTTTTTCCACGCACCCGCCGACGCTGTAACATGCCTTCCCATACACCATTTTGGGGGTCCGGGGGCCTAAGGCCCCCGGCGGAGAGGTCCAGGAGAGGCAGCGCCTCTCCTGGCCGCCGGAGGCATTCCTAATTCTCGCAACCGCCGCCGCAGGTTTGGTTGCGGCTAAAGGGGGTGAGCGAGCCGGCCAGGAAGGCTTCCACGGCCTGGCCCACCGAGGCGGCCGTGCCCCCGTGGTAGACGGTGATGCCGACCTGGGCAAAGCCCATGAGCGGCCGCAGCCCCATGCCGCCAGCGACCAGGGCGCCCACGCCATGGCCGGCCAGATGCTCCACCGGGGCCATGCAGCCGCCGTGGACGTGGGGGACATTGGGCAGGGTATTGACGGCGGCCACGCGGCCGTCGGCCACGTCCACCACGGTGTAGCAGTCGCAGTGGCCGAAATGCGCGCCGAGTTCGCAGTCGAGGCCGCCGGGGGCGGCGGAGGGGATGGCGAGGCGGATGGTTTCCATGAGGGCTGTTCCTTTGGGTTAGAAGGGGTTTCGTTGGGGTTTGGGGGCGGCGGCCAGATTAAGGACATTGGCCCAGGCTTCGGCCAGGGCTTCGGCCAAGGGGCCGCCGTATTCCGGGAGCGTTTGCCGGGCGGCCATGGCGGCGGTCACGTCCGGGCTGTAGGGCAGCCGGCCGACGATGGGCCGGCCGGCGTCGCGGCAGGCGTCCTCGATGCGGGCGGCCTCGTCGGCGTTGAGGTCGGCCTTGTTGAGGAGCACGGCCGTTGGCAGCTTGAAGTGGTCGCAAAGCGTGGCCACCCGGCCGAGGTCGTGGCTGCCCGAGGGCGTGGGCTCGGTGACCAGCACGGCCAGGCTCGCGCCGGTGATGGAACTGACTACGGGGCAGGCAATGCCCGGCGCGCCGTCGGCCAGGATGAGGTCGCGGCCTTGCTCCTTGGCCAGGGCCTTGGCCTTTTGGCGCAGCAGGGCGACCAGGCGGCCGGAATTCTCCGCGCCGGGATCGAGCCTGGCGTGGACAAAGGGGCCAAAGCGGGTGTCGGACACGGCCGAGACGCCGCAGGTGCGGGGGGTGAACAGGATGGCCTGGCGTGGGCACAGAACGACGCAGACCTTGCAGCCTTCGCAGTGGGCCGGGTTTATGACGAACCGGTCCCGATCGGCGGCGGACACGGCCCCGTAGCGGCAGCGGGCGGCGCATTCGCCGCAGCCGTCGCAGCGCGCCGGGTCGATGGCGGCCAGATGGCCGGCCACGAAGGGTTCGCGCCGGGAATTACGCGGGGCCAGCAGGATGTGCAGGTCCGGGGCGTCCACGTCGAGGTCGCACAGGACGGCATTGCGGCTCATGGCGGCAAAGGCGGCCGTCACGGACGTTTTGCCGGCCCCTCCCTTGCCGCTTAAGACCACGATCTCAGGCATGGGCGGCCTCCCGGGCGGTTTGGGGCAGCTCGGCCAGGGATCGAGCCAGGGCGAAGCACGCGGCCCGGTAGTGGGCTCCGGCTTCGTGGAGCAGGCCGCCCCGGGCGTAGGTTTCGGCCACGACGCGGTCGTTGGCGATCTCGGCCAGAACGGGCAGGTTGTGCCCCCGGCACAGGGCCAGCAGTTCGGGCGTACCCGGTCCGGAGCGGTTGATGGCCACGGCCATGGGTTTGCCCAGCGGCGTGAACGCCTCCACGGCCAGTTCGAAATCGTGGATGCCAAAGGGCGTGGGTTCGGCCACCAGCAGCACGGCGTCGGCCCCGGACACGGTGGTCACGGCCGGGCAGCTCACCCCGGGCGGGGCGTCGATGAGCACGTCGGCGGCTGGCTCGGCGATCCGGGCCAGCCGGGCCAACACAGCGCGAATGAGCGGCGGGCTTTGGGCCTCGCCGATGCGCAGCCGCCCGGCCAGATAACCGGCCGTCTCGGTGGCGCCTTCCTCAATGCGGCCAAGCTCGCGGGAGCCGGCGACCAGCGCGCCAGTGGGGCACACGGCCAGACAGCCCCCGCAGCCGTGGCACATCTCTGGGAAAACCAGCGGCTTGCCGGCCATGACCGTGACCGCGCCGAACTGGCATAGCTCCCGGCAGGCCCCGCAGTCGGCGCACAGGGCGGCCTCGGCCACCATGGGGACTTCGAGCTTGGCCGTCTCGGCCCGGCGGATGACCGGGCGCAAAAACAGGTGGAGGTTGGGTTCCTCGACGTCGCAGTCCACGGCCAACACCGGCCGGCACAGGGCCTGGCTCCAGATGCTGGCCAGGGCGGCCGTGACGGTGGTCTTGCCTGTGCCGCCCTTGCCGCTGGCAATGGCCAGACGCAGGCCTTTTTTCCCGGCACGCGTTATGACCATGGCCGGTCCTTTGGCCATGGGGGCAGCATGTTCGTTGCTTTCACGGCCTTAGCCCGCCTGGCCGGCGCGGTAGGCGGCCACGGCTTCGCCCACGGTGCGGCCGTCGAAGCCTTCGACGGCCGTCAGCCCGGCGGCCTTGAGGGCGGCGGCGGCCTTGGGGCCGACCACGCCCGAGAGCACGACGGAGGCTCCGGCGTCGGCCAGGCGGCGGGCGGCTTCCAGCCCGGCCCCGTGGGCCATGGCCTGGGAGGAGCCGTTGTCGAGATAGGTGACGTTGCCGGCGGGGTCCACGAGGACGAAGCCGGCGGCCCGGCCGAAGCGCGGGTCCACGGCGTCGGCCAGGGTGGGGCCTTCGCTGCTGACGGCGATGATGGTGTGCATATTGTTCTCCATGGTTCAGGCCTGGGCGTTTTGGCCGGTTTCCTGGCTCTGGGCCGCAGCCAACGCGCCGCCGGCGATCATCCAGCGGTGGACGGCCTCGCGCACGGCGGCGGCGGCCAGATAGGCGCAGTGGCGGTCGTCGTCGGGAAACCGGCCGACAGCCGCGACCACGGCCGCTTCATCAATGTCCACGGCTTCGTCCAGGGTCTTGCCCACGGCCAGGGACGCGGCGGTGGCGGCGGCGATGAGGCTTGAGGCGCAGCCGTCGGTGTCGAAGTCGGTGGCCGTGACGCGCTCGCCGGAAACGAGCAGGGCGATGGTGATGGTGTCGCCGCAGGAGCCCTTGACCGTGCCGAAAGTGGTCGGCGCTTCCAGGCGCGCCCGGTTTGGCGCGTCGCGCCAGACGGCAAAGCCTTTTTCGCCGAAGCGGGCGATGAGGTCGTCGCGCTGCTCCTGCTCGAAGACGTCGAGCAGCATGTCGAGGGTGTCCTTGTCGGGGCTAGCCGGCATGGGCGGCCTCCTGGGCGTCCTTGGCCTGCGGGGCGGCGGCCGGTCCCACGGCCTGGACGGCGGCGGCCAGGATGGGCTTAAAGGCGGCGGCCGCCGGTCCCTGGCCGGCCACGGCTAGGTAGACGTCGCCGTCGTCGCCGGAGCGGGCCACTTCCGGGTCGATGGGCAGCCGGCCCAAAAACGGCACGCCGGCTTCTTCGGCCAGGCGCTCGCCGCCGCCGGTGCTGAAGATATGGTGGGTCGCGCCGCAGTCCGGGCAGACAAACCCGCTCAAGTTTTCGACAATGCCGAGGATGGGGTTGCCGAGCTGGCGGCAGAAGGTGATGGAGCGGCGCACGTCGTCCACGGCCACGTCCTGGGGCGAGGTGACGATGAGTCCCAGGGCCTTTTGGCCGAAAATCTGGAGCACGGACAGGGGTTCGTCCCCGGTGCCCGGGGGGCAGTCAACCACCAGCACGTCGCGCGTGCCCCAGTCAACCTGCTCGGCCAGCTGGGCGATGACCCCGGCCTTGGCCGGCCCGCGCCAGATGACGGCGTCGTCGCGGCTGGGCAGAAGCAGGCCGATGGACATGACGCCGAGGTTCCAGTGCCACTCCACGGGCAACATGCCGCGCGCGGACATGCCGGGCTTGAAACCGGTGAGCTTGAGCAGGCGCGGGATGCTCGGGCCGTGGACGTCCACGTCGAGCAATCCCGTGCGCAGGCCCTCCATGGCCAATCCGGCGGCCAGATTGGCGGCCACGGTGGACTTGCCCACGCCGCCCTTGCCCGAGAGCACGACAATGACGGATCGGACCTGGTCCAGGCCGGTGGCTTTGGGCTTGCCGCCGATTTCTTCGTTGAGGTCGCGAAGGCCTTGTTCATTCATGGCGAAGCAACTCCGTCAGGTTGTCCCGTCGGCCCGGTCGGCCCGGACGGCCCGGGCCGGAGGCGATCCGGCCCGGGCGAGCGCCAGGGGCGAGCAGGGCGTCGAGGCGGTTATGCGCGATGGCGGCCAGCACGTCGGTCACGTCGCCGTTTATCCAGGCGGACACGGTGATGCCGCGCCGGGCAAAGGGGGCCAGGCAGCAGCAGGTGGCCCCGCCGCAGACCAGATGGCCGACGTCGGCGGCGGCGAGCAGGGTGGCCAGAGCCGGCAGCCCGCCCGGCGGCATGGGCCAGGAGACCAGGGCGGCCACGCCGTCCGTGCCCAGGGCAAAGCAGCAAAACGTGGATGCCGTCTCCAGCAGGGTGGCGAGCCTGGGACCGTGGCAGGCCAGACATACCCGGCAGGGCGGCGTGGGAAAGGGATGGCGTGGTTTTGGCGGCATGGCGGTGCTCTTGGATGCGCCAGAGGCAGGAACCGTGCCGAAAATGAGAAGTTTGTTATTTTAGATGGTTACTGGCGAGACATCAGCGGAGGCCAGGAAGCTGGGGGCTTTCTGGCGAATAATTAGCCCATATTGTGTAATACGGGATTGTAATTCGCCTATTTCGTGAAGCGACAGTTGGCTACACTAGATGTAACATGCTGTAATCAAATATGCTCTTGGTCATGGTTTCGGGCGAAAAAAGCGCCGACGGCAGGTTGCGCCGACGCGAGGGGAGGGAGGCGCAGCCTGCCGTCTTATCCAGGTTCCGGGCGAGCCGGGAAGGAACACGTCTCTCAGGCAGCCTGACACCCAGGTGCTCGGACCGGGAAAGCCTGAACGCCGAGGGCTATTGACCAACCCGGCGAAGGCCGAAAAACAAACGGCCGGAACATTTGTCCCGGCCGCATGGCGTCAAAACTGGCAGGCCCGAAGCGGGGCGGCTGTAGCGTTCCTTAACAAATACGGTAGTATTTAGAAGAAAAACCTCTGGTTCTCATGTCTTGTCTACGCAATGCCTTATGCGCTTTTCGCGGACGCGCCACTAGGACATGACCCGGGCTTCGCGGGCCACTTCGTGGGCAAACTCGTCGATCCACCAGATGCGGTCGGCCCGGCACTGGAGGTCGGTGGAGACGCCGTTTTTAAAGACGAGCAGCTCAAAGCGCTTGTTTTTCTCGGTGATGTACTCCACGGCGTCGAGGAGGTCGCTGTCGCCGGAAGAGAGAATGAGCGTGTCGTAGTTCTCGATATGGGTCAGCGCCAGGGTGGCCAGGCCCACATCGACGCCCTTTTGCTGTTCGCGGCTCAAACGGTGGGCCCGGTCGTTGGGGCAGGTGACGGGCACCTTGCGGCGGCACTGCTCGCAGTAGAGTTCGTTGATTTCGCTGGTGCGCAGTTCGTAGAGCTTGGTGATGATTTTCGGTCCCTGGGGCGGGGCGGAGCGCATCCAGTTGTAGAAGGCGATCTGGGATTCCGGGGTGGGATGGGGGATGGAATTGAGATAATAGGCGCGCCAGATGGGGGTTTCGGCTTCCAGTTTGTTGCGCAGTTTGACATAGTCAATACTATATTCCCTACTGAAATAGGATTGCCCCCGGTACATGTAGCCAGCGTCAATGAGCCACAATCGGCGATTGGTCATCGGTACGTCCTGTTTTTTGGGATTTTTAAGCGACAAAAAAGCCAGCTTTAAAAGGTGAGACAGCGGAACTATACAGGAACCAGCGGACCTGGGAAGAGGCTTTGCAAAAAAATAATCTACTGTAAAATTAGCGGCTTGTGACTTTATGGAAAGCCAGTGACGGGAAGCTCGCGACGGCTTGGCCGTGTGACGGCAAACTGGCCATAGGGCATGCGCGCCGGGGCGTGTCGCCTGCACGGCGTGCCGGGACAGGAGGCGCGGCTCGGGGCAGGGCCGTGTCCGGGACAGCTGTGCAGAGCTGTCCGCGAAAGCGGCGGGCGGTGATGGTCCGCAAGGCAGCCGGGGCGTCGCGGCAGCCGTTTGCCGTCGTGTCGGGCGTGCTGGGCGTGCTGGGCAGCCCGTCCGGCACGGCGCGTGGGCAAGGTGACTTTTGGGCTGGATTGGCATAGGCTGGCCCCGTCCTGCCACTTCTAACCGCGCCGCGCCGAGGTCCCATGCGTTTGCTCACGGCTCTGCTTGTCCTACTTTTCGCCGCCACGGCCGCGCCCTGCGGCAACCTCGACTTTACCCTGCACAAGCTCGACTCCGGCCGCCCCGGACCGACCATCCTGGTCATCGGCGGCATCCAGGGCGACGAGCCAGGCGGGTTTTCGGCGGCGGCCCTGCTGGTTTCCCATTATAAGATCAATTCCGGCGCGGTCTGGGTGGTGCCCAACCTCAATTTCTTAAGCATCATCCGCAGTTCGCGCGGCGTGTACGGCGACATGAACCGCAAGTTCGCCGACCTTGATCCGGGCGACCCGGAATACGCCGCCGTACAGAAGATCAAGGCCATCATCCGCGACGAGAAGGTCGATGCGGTACTGCATCTGCACGACGGCTGGGGCTACTACAGCCCGACCGTGGTCAGCGAATGGCAAAATCCCCTGCGCTGGGGCCAGTCGGTCATCATCGACCAGGACAGCGCCGCCGCGCCGCGCTTCGGCAATCTCCTGGAGCTGGCCGGCCGGGCCGTGGCCGCTGCCAACGAACATCTCTACGAGCCGTTGCATGCCTACCACGTCAAAAACACCCACACCAAGGACTTAAGCAGCGAGACGGCCAAGGAAATGGCCAAGACGCTGACCTATTTCGCCATCGGCCAGGGCAAGCCGGCCTTTGGCATCGAAGGCAGCAAGAATCTGCCGCCGCCCATGCGGTCGTATTACCATCTGCGGGTCATCGAGTCGTTTTTCAAGTCCTTTGGCCTGGATTTCGAACGCACCTTCGAACTGGGCGCGCCGCAGGTGGCCGAGGCCCTGCAACAAAACATGGCTGTGTCGTTTTTTGGCGACAAGGTGTTTCTCGATCTGCGAAACGCCCGGGAGCGGCTGCGCTTTATTCCCCTCAAAAAGGACAGCGCCGTGGAGTACCGGCCGTCCAGCCCCATCCTGGCCCTGGTTTCTGCCGACAAAAGCCTCAAGGTGTATTTCGGCAACACCAACGTCACCGAACTCGACCCGCAGTTCGTGGAGTTTGACGCGAGCCTGGCCGCCGTGCCCATGGACATCGACGGCGCGCGCCGGGAGGTGCCCTTCGGCCGGGTGGTGGACGTGCGGCAGGGCTTTTCCGTGGGCAAGGGCGCGGACTACCGGGTCAACGTCATCGGCTTTTCCAAGCCGGGCCTGACCGACGAAGCCGATACGGTCATCGGCCGGGGGGAGCTGAAAAAGGAATTTTCCGTGGACAAGGCCGGCCTCGTCTACCGGGTGGAAGTCTACCGGGGCGAGAAGTTTTGCGGCATGATCCTGGCCAATTTCGTGGCTGATGCGCCGCGCCTGGCCGCGACTGACGACAAGCTCTTGCGAAAGCTCAAAAAGACCGGCGAAATCACCCTCGGCCGGTAGTGTCGCATCCCTTGAAAAAAAGCGATAGTATTTTTTAAGAAAAACAAATGGTTTTAGCTCGTTGACTACAAAATACCATATGCGCTTTTCGCGGACGCGACACTAGCCGGCCGGCCATGCCCAGGCGGTGGCCGGAAAAACACCCGCCGCTTTTGCCAAAAACGACAAACGGCCCGGGAATCGTCGGATTCCCGGGCCGTTTTTTCAATAGGGTTTGGCTGTCCCCTCGGCGCAGTGCAGGAACGGGACCGTCTACTTGGCCGGCGTCAGCCCCCGGCGATCGGCCACGCGGATGGTCTTGCCTTCCTCGCCCCGGGCCAGGCTGCCCGGTTCCACCAGCCGCACCCCGAACCCCACGCCAAGCTCCGAACCCAGCCGGCGCTCCAGCTTGTCCAAAAGCGCCTGATGCTCGCCCACCCGGTCGAAAAGCAGCTCCTCGGCGGGTTCCACCTCCACCAGCGCCTCGTCCAGCGCGCCCTTGCGGTCGAGCACGATGCGGTAGTTGGGCGTGACCCCTTCCACTTCCAGCAGCAGCGACTCCACTCGGGACGGGAAGACGTTGACGCCTCTAATAATAAGCATGTCGTCGCAGCGCCCGAGGATGCGGCCGATGCGGCGCATGGTGCGGCCGCACGGGCAGGGTTCGGGGATGATCCGGGTGAGGTCGCCGGTGCGGTAGCGGATCATGGGGAAGGCTTCCTTGGCCAGGGTGGTGATGACGAGCTCCCCTTCCTCGCCGTCGGCAAGGGGTTCGCCCGTGGCCGGGTCGATGATCTCGATGAGGAAGTAGTCTTCGCTGACGTGCATGCCGGCTTTTTCCAGGCATTCGCCGGCCACGCCCGGCCCCATGATTTCGCTTAAGCCATAGTTGTCCGTGGCCGTGAGCTTCAGGCGATCCTCAATGGCCTCGCGCATGGCCTCGGTCCAGGTCTCGGCCCCGAACAGGCCGTAGCGCAGGGACAGGGCGTTGACGTTGACGTCCATGGCGGCCAACGTCTCGGCCACATGCAGGGCGTAGCTTGGGGTGGCCACGAAAACCGAGGTGCGGTAGTCCTGCATGATGGTGACCTGGCGGCGGGTGCCGCCGCTGGAGGCCGGGATGACGGCCGCGCCCACGGTTTCGGCCCCGTAGTGGAAGCCCATGCCGCCGGTGAAAAGCCCGTAACCAAGGGCGATCTGCACGATGTCGTCGCGGGAGACGCCGGCGGCCACCATCACCCGGGCGACCAGGCGCGACCAGGCCCGGACGTCGTTTCGGGTATAGCCGGCGACCACGGGCTTGCCCGAGGTGCCCGACGAGGCGTGCAGGCGCACCACGTCGCGCAAGGGCACGGCGAAAAGCCCGTAGGGGTAGGCTTCGCGCAGGTCGGCTTTGGTGGTAAAGGGCAGTCGGCGCACGTCGGCCAGATCGGCGAAACTTTCGGGATCGATGCCCTGTTCGGCGAAGCGTTTGCGGTAGAGCGGCACGTTTCTGGCGACGCGGGCAAGGGTCTCCTGGAGCCGCTCCAGCTGAAGCTGGGCCAGATCCTTGCGGTCCATGGTCTCGAATTTCGGCTCAAAACACTCGCGCATGGCAATAGCCCCCGTTACGTTCTCGATCCCTCGCCTCCCTTTACCCCCCATTCAGGGGGTCCGGGGGGCTTAGCCCCCCGGCCGCCGGAGGCATCTTCTCTTAATCTCTCTAATTATCCTTCTCGCGCCCAAGGTAGGCGCGGCGGACGTCGTGGTTGGCGAGCAGCTCCTCGGAGGTGCCGGAGAGCAGCACGCGGCCGGTTTCGAGGACGTAGCCCCGGTCGGCCACGGCCAGGGCGCTTTTGGCGTTTTGCTCGACGAGCAGCACGGTCAGCCCTTTGTCGCGGCGCAG
Organism: Solidesulfovibrio carbinolicus; assembly: GCF_004135975.1. NCBI lineage: Bacteria > Pseudomonadati > Thermodesulfobacteriota > Desulfovibrionia > Desulfovibrionales > Desulfovibrionaceae > Solidesulfovibrio > Solidesulfovibrio carbinolicus. The sequence continues at coordinate 973,272 of NZ_CP026538.1, forward strand.
GGTGGAGACGTGGCGGAAGATTTCCTTGCAGACTTGCGGGGCCAGCCCCATGCCGGGTTCGTCCAGGAGCAGGCAGCGCGGCCGGGCCATGAGCGCGCGGCCGATGGCCAGCATCTGCTGTTCGCCGCCGGACAGGGCGGCGGCCTGCTGGTCGCGGCGTTCGCGCAACACCGGAAACATGGCGTAGATTTCGTCAAGGTCGGCGGCCACCTCGCGGTGGCGAAACTTGGTGTAGGCCCCTAAAAGCAGATTGTCGGCCACGGACAAGGGGCCAAAGACGAGCCGGCGCTCGGGCACATGGGACAGGCCCAGGCGCACGATGCGCTCGGGTTTTTCAGCCTCGATGCGCTTGCCGTCGAATTCGATCTCGCCGCCCGAGACGCGCTCGACGCCGGAAATGGCGGAGAGCAGCGTGGTTTTGCCCGCGCCGTTGGCCCCGATAAGGGCGACGATCTCGCCCGAGGCCACGTGCAAGGACACCCGACGCACGGCGTGCACCCGGCCATAGTGAATATCAACGTTACGCAGGGTCAGCATAGGAAGAGTGCCTCCGGCGGCCAGGAGAGGCGCTGCCTCTCCTGGACCTCTCCGCCGGGGGCCTCAGGCCCCCGGACCCCCGATATGGGGTATGGTGTCCTGCCTGGGGATGGCCCAGGACAGGGGGTCGTTTTCCTGTCGCGTCCGCGAAAAGCGTGTGCGTTGTTCGCGGGGAATGCGATGAAACCAGTAATTTCTAAAAAAATACTATCGTATTTTTCAGGGGTGACGCTAGTCGTCCTCGCCGAGGTAGGCCTTGATGACTTCGGGATTGGCCTGGATTTCCTCGGGCGTGCCGGCGGCCAGGGGATGGCCGAAATGCAGCACCGTCACATAGTCGCTCACGCTCATGACCAGCTCCATGTCGTGTTCGACCAGGCCCACGGCCACGCCGCGGCGGTCGCGGATGGCCCGGATGAGGACGCCCAGTTCGGCGGTTTCCTTGGAATTGAGCCCGGCGGCCGGTTCGTCGAGAAGCAGGAGCTTGGGCGAGGCGGCCAAGGCCCGGGCCATTTCCAGCAGCCGCTGCTTGCCGTAGGGCAGATCCCCGGCCGGGGCGTTGGCGAGGTCGGCCAGCCCGACGAACTCCAGGCAGTCCAGGGCCGCCTCCCGGCATTCCCGCTCGGCCCGGCGGAAACCGGGCGTGCGCAACAGGCTTGCGGCCACGGAATAGCGCGTGAGCGCATGCCGGCCGGCCATGACGTTTTCCAGCACCGACATGGAGGTGAAGACTTCGAGGTTCTGGAAGGTGCGCACCACGCCGGCTTCGGCCCGCTTGTGGGGCGGCAGGCCCGAGATGTCGGCTCCGCCGAGCAGCACCGCGCCGGAGGTCAGGGGCACCATGCCGGTGATGGCGTTTAGAAGCGTGGTCTTGCCCGCGCCGTTGGGGCCAATCAGTGCCGTCACCGTGCCCGGGGCGATGGCGAAGTCGGCGTCGGTGAGGGCATGGATGCCGCCGAAACGGACGGTGGCGGCCGTAACGTCCAGCAGGGCGGCGGTCATGACGCGCCTGCCTTGCGGCGAAGCCGTCTGGTCAGGCGCGACAGGCCCCCGGCCAGGCCGTCGGGCAAAAACATGATGGTGAGCACCAAAATGGCTCCGTAAACAAGGATGTCGATGTCCTCGAATTCCCGCAGCGCCTCGGGCAGGGCGGTCAAAAAGAGCGCGCCGGCAACCGAGCCCCAGACGCTGGCCATGCCGCCGAGCACCACCATGACCACAAGCTGCACGGAAAAGCCGAAACCAAACGAGGCAGGGGCGATGAAGCTTAAGTAGTGGGCGTAGAGCACGCCGGCCAGTCCGGCCAGGGCGGCGGACAGGACAAAGACGAAGCGTTTGTGGGCGGCGATGTCCACGCCCAGGCTCGCGGCCGCTTTCTCAGACACGTGCAAGGCCCGAAGCGCCCGGCCGGTGCGGGATTTCATGAGGTTAAGCGAGAGCAGCACCACAAAGGTCAGCACCACGGCCATGAGGTTGTAGTAGCTGTGGTCGGAGGTGAATTCGTAGCCGAAAAGCGCCAGACGCGGGATGCCGACATAGCCCGACGGGCCGCCGGTGGCGTCCACGGCTTCGTTGAAGACGATGGAGACGATGATGCCAAAGCCCAGGGTGGCCATGGCCAGGTAATGGCCCTTGAGCTTGAGGGTTGGCGCGGCCACGATCCAGGCCACGACGGTGGCCAGGGACACGCCGATGGCCATGCCGGCCGGGATGGGCAGGCCGAAGCGGGAGGTGGCGATGGCCGTGGCGTAGGCCCCCAGGCCATAAAAGGCGGCGTGGCCCAGGGACACCTGGCCGGCATACCCCATAAGGAGATTGAGGCCCACGGCGATGACGGCGTTAAGCGCCCCCAGGATGCAGATGCTCAAGTAGTATTCGTTGGGCAGCGTGTAGGGCAGGGCCAGGAGCAGCAACAGGAAAAGGGCCGCCTGGGCGGCGTTTTGGCCAAGGACGGGCAGCTTCATACGCGCTCCACGCCGGCCTTGCCGAAAAGTCCCGAAGGCCGCACGAAAAGGAGCAGCAGCAACACCACGAAGGCGAACGCGTCCTTGTAGCCCGAGGCGATGTAGCCCGCGCCAAAGGATTCGAGCACGCCCAGCACCAGCCCGCCGGCGGCCGCGCCAAAGGGATTGCCCAGGCCGCCCAGGATGCAGGCGGCAAAGCCCTTGAGGCCAAGCATCATGCCGACGTCATAGGCGGTCATGGTGATGGGGGCCAGGATGGCCCCGGCCGTGGCCCCGATGAGTCCGCTTATGGCAAAGGAGAGGAGCGCCATGCGGGCCACGGAGATGCCCACTAAGCTGGCGGCCTTTTTCTGGCAGGAGCAGGCCAGCATGGCCTTGCCCTGGATGGTGGCGGTGAAAAAGAGCTTGAGCGCCGCGAGCAGGGCCAGGGTCACGGCCAGCACCCACAGGCTCTGGGGCTGGATGGCCGCGCCCAGGGCCAGGATGGGGGCCGTGCCGCTAAAGGCCGGCAGGGCGTGGGTGTCCTTGCCAAAGGCCAGCATGGCCCCGCCGCGCAGCAGGATGGAGACGCCGATGGTGATGATGACGGCGTTAATGGCCGGCGCGCCGGCGATGGGCCGGATGGCCAGGCGTTCCATGAGGCCGCCGATGGCGGCCGTGGCCAGACAGGCCAGCACGATGGCCAGGGGCAGGGGCAGCCCCACCCCCAGCAAACACACCGAGAGCATTCCGCCGAGCATCACGAACTCGCCCTGGGCGAAGTTGATGATGCCGGTGGTGTTGAAGATCATCGTAAACCCGAGCCCGATCAGGCCATAGGCGGCCCCCTGGGTGAGTCCGGAAACGAGGTATTGGGGCGCGCCGGCAAACATCGTTACTGACCGACAATAACCCAGTCGCCCTTGTCGATGCCGAGCATGATGAAGGCGTCGGGGCCAAGACCGGCATGGTCCTCGGGGGTGAAGCTGAAAATGCCGCCGATGCCGGGGAAGTTTTGGATCTTCTCCAGGGCGTCGCGGATGGCCTCGGGTTTGTCGGAGCCGGCGTTGGCGATGGCTTTGACGGCCAGATGCAGCGAATCGTAGCCATGCCCGCCAAAGGTGGATACCGGGGCCTTGAAGCGCTCGTCATAGGCCTTGGCGTAGCCCACGAGCAGGGCCTTTTCTTTGTCCGTGTCGGGCAGCTTGTCGGCGGCGGTGATCTTGCCGGCCGGCAGCAGCAGGCCCTCGGCGGCCTCGCCGGCCAGCTCGATGAACTTCTTGGAGGCCACGCCGTGGCTCATGTACAGCGGGGTCTTGATGCCGAGCTGGACGCGGTTCTTGGCGACAACGGCCGGTCCGGGGTTGGTGCCCCAGCAGATGACGGCGTCCGGGGACGCGCCCTGGATCTTGGTCAGCTGGGCGGTCATGTCCGTGTCCTTGGGACCAAAAACCTCGTCGGCCACCAGCTCGAAGCCCTCGGCCGGGACGAGTTCTTTCAGCACCTCGCGGCCGGCCTGGCCGAAGCCGTCGGACACGGTGAGGATGGCGAGCTTTTTGTAGCCCTTGGCCTTGGCGTGGGTGAGGATGCGGGCCACGGCCAGGCGGTCGGACGGGGCGACCTTGAAAATATACGGACTCACCGGCTTGGTGATCTTCTCGGCGGCCGAGCAGGAGATGAGCGGGATTTTGGCGGCGGCGGCCTTGCCCATGACGGCCAGCGAATTGCCCGAGGTGGTGGGGCCGAGGATGGCGGCCACGTTTTCCTTCTTGATCAGGCGATCCACGGCCAGCACGGCCTTGTTGACGTCGGTCTCGTCGTCGAGGATGACCACTTCCACCGGCCGGCCGAGCACGCCGCCGGCGGCGTTAATTTTATCGACTTCCATGAGGATGGTGTTTTTCTCGGGTTCGCCGAGAAACGAGGCCGGGCCGGTGACGGACAGCACCGCGCCCAGGCGCACGGGTTCGGCGGCAAAGGCGCAGGTCGCGGCGCACAGGGCGCATAGGGCGGTGAGGATCGCTTTGACTCGCATGGTTCGCTCCTTCAAGCGCGCTGCCGCGCCGCAGGGAATTCCCTACGGCGCGGCGGCGTCGGCTGTGTCGATTCGCGTTCCGTCCTTGTAGACGGAATCGGGCGGGAAGGAAACCGGGAAAGCCTGCTGTATGACGGTCTAGTCGGCCAGCAGCTTGAAATCGCCGCCGGCGATGGTGACCATGACAAAGGCGGTTTCGTCAAGGCCGTTGTGGTCCTCGGGCGAGAAGCGGAACACGCCGGTGATGCCGGGGAAGCCGTTGATCTTTTCCAGGGTGGCCCGGATGCCGGCCGGGCTGGCGTCGCCGCCGGCCTTGATGGCTTCGGCCACGAGCATGAGGCCGTCGTAGGCGTAGCCGCCAAAGGCCGAAGCCGGGGTCTTGAAGCGGTCCTCGTAGGCCTTGGCGTAGGCGGCCAGGGGCGCTTTCTGGGGATCGCCGTCGGGCAGCTGGCCGGCCACGGTGAGCTTGCCGGCCGGCAAGAGCAGGCCTTCGGCCGCGTCGCCGGCCAGTTCGATGAATTTCTTGGAGGCCACGCCGTGGCTCATGTAGAGCGGGGTGGCGATGCCGAGCTGGACACGGTTTTTGGCCACCACGGCCGGGCCGGGGTTGGTGCCCCAGCAGATGACGGCGTCGGGGCTGGTTCCCTTGAGCTTGGTCAGCTGGGCGGTCATGTCCGTGTCCTTGGGGCCGTAGACCTCGTCGCCGACGAGTTCGAAGCCGCCGGCCGGGATCAGTTCTTTCAGCACCTCGCGCCCGGCCTGGCCGTAGCCGTCGGACACGGTGAGGATGGCGAGCTTTTTGTAACCCTGCTTCTTGGCGTGGGCCAGGATGCGGGCCACGGCCAGCCGGTCGGACTGGGCGGTCTTGAAGACGAAGGGGTTGACCGGCTTGACGATCTTTTCGGCAGCGGCCATGGACACCATGGGCGTCTTGGCGGCCTCGACCTTGGGGGCCACGGCCAGGGAGTTGCCGGAAACCGTGGGGCCGACCACGGCCACGACGTTTTCCTTTTTGAGCAGCCTGTCCACGGCCAGCACGCCCTTGTTCACGTCGGTCTCGTCGTCGAGGATAATGACTTCCACCGGCCGGCCGAGCAGACCGCCGGCGGCGTTAATGGCGTCGGCCTGCATCTGCAGGGTGTTTTTCTCGGGTTCGCCCAAAAACGAGGCCGGGCCGGTGGCGGAGACCACCGCGCCGATGCGGATGGGGTCGGCGGCCTGGGCCGGCAGAGTGACGGACAGGGCGGCAAGAAGGAGAATCGTCAAGGATGCAAGGCGCATGGAACCTCCAGGCTGCTATGGGGCAACGAATCTTCGGCTATTGGGCCACTTCCATACCGGCGAGGCGGGTTTTTGGCAATTAGGTCATGATAACTATTTTTATTTTTAACTTTTTGTTCGGCCGAAGAAGATGCAGTCGCGAAGCATTGCGGGGGTGGTTGCGTCTTTTATCGGTGTGGTTCGGGCGACTTTCGTGCGCAAATCCGCAAAAACGTCGTTTTGGGGTCTCTAGGCGGAGCATTTTGCGCAAAAAGTCGGGAAGGCCGGTCCCTTGGCGGGGCCGCTTCGGAGCCGGCGGCTTGCCTCGGCAGGCGCGGCTTTGTATGGGATGGGCAAGAACGTGAAATGTCGAACTCAAGGAGTGCGCCATGCCCGCCCTTTGCCGCGCCGCTGTTGCGGCATTTTGCCTGCTGATCCTGTCCGCGTCCCTGGCCCTGGCCCAAACGCCCGGCCCATCTTCCGCCCAGGACGCCAAGCCCAAACCGGCCCCGGCCCAGGCCGCGCCGGCCCCGGAGCCGGCCGCCAAAAAGGGCGACGAGGCGGCGGTCAAAAAAACGCCCGTGGCCGTGGACCACGACGACGCCGATCCGGTGGGGGCGCGCCTGGCCTACCGCCTCAAGGAGCTGCTGGGCCGTTCCTCCCTCATGACGCCCACCAACAAGGACGAAAAAAAGCTGGTCATCGTGCTGAAGACCAAGGAAGAGTTCCCGGGCCGGCCCAATCTGTGTTCCATCTATTCGGTCTCGTGGCTCTTTTCCTCCCGCGAGGGGGCGCTCAAGTACTTCCTGGCCTCCGAGGCCGGCATCGTGGACGCTTCCGGCGTGGACCAGACGGCCGAGGCGCTGCTGGGCCGCACCGACAAGCTGGCCTCCACCTACGGCTACCTCTTCTAACGGCGCGCCAAGGACCGACACCCCATGGACATCACCGCCTCAGCCGTCTGGTACGCCTTCGGCCTGACCCTTTTCGCCGGCCTGGCCACGGGCCTGGGTTCGGCCCTGGCCTTCGTGGCTCGCCAAACCAACACCAAGTTCCTGTCCGTCGTGCTCGGTTTTTCCGCCGGCGTGATGGTCTACGTGTCCTTTGTGGAGATCTTCGCCGAGGCCCGCCATTCCCTGACCGAGGCTCTGGGCGAGGCCGGCGGTTCCTGGGCGGCGGCGGCCGCCTTTTTCGGCGGCATCGCCTTTATCGCCCTCATCGACAAGTTCGTGCCGGACTACGAAAACCCCCACGAAATGCACTCCATCGAAGAGATGGACGCCGGCGAGGCCACACTTCCCAAAAACGAGGCCCACGACTTCGCCAAGCTGCGCCGCACCGGCATCTTCGCCGCCCTGGCCATCGCCATCCACAATTTCCCCGAAGGGCTGGCCACCTTCACCGCCGCCCTGGCCGATCCCAAACTCGGGCTGGCCATCGCCGTGGCCATCGCCATTCACAACATCCCCGAAGGCATAGCCGTCTCCATTCCGCTCTACTACGCCACCGGCAACCGCAAAAAAGCCTTTCTCTATTCCTTCCTGTCCGGCCTGTCCGAACCGGTGGGGGCGCTGGTCGGCTACCTGCTCCTTATGCCCTTTTTCACCCCCGCCACCTTCGGCATCCTCATGGCCGCCGTGGCCGGCATCATGGTGTTCATTTCCCTGGACCAGCTGCTGCCGGCGGCCGAGGAATACGGCGAACACCACCACAGCATCTTCGGCTTGGTCGCCGGCATGGCCGTCATGGCCTTGTCGTTGCTGCTGTTTTTGTGAGGGGAGGGCAGAGGGGCAGAGGGGAAGAGAGGAAGAGAAGAGGCCTCCGGCGGCCGGGGGGCTAAGCCCCCCGGACCCCTTGCATGGAGAAAGGTTTTACGGGGTTTTGGGGCTGGATTGGTTCTCTGGCCGGCCGCGCCGGTCCAGCAGATGCATGAGCAAGTGGCGTGCTGCGGCGATGAGTAAGGGAAAAAGCGCCGCCGCCACCACCACCGCGCCGAAATGGCGGGCGAACCAGGGGATGGCCCCCAGCCCGTAGCCGCCGCCCACAAAGACCAGCGCCCAGACGATCTTGCCCAGGGCGTTGAGCCAACCAAACCGTTTCCAGGACATCCCGGCCATGGCTACGGCCATGGGAAAAGCCGCCCGCAGGATGGGCACGAACCGCGACAGCAACACCGTGGCCGCGCCGTGCCGGGCAAAGGCCCGGCGGGCCGCTTCCAGCTGCTGCTGCGGCAACAGGCGTTTGCGAAGCGTCCCGGCGAGTCCCCCGCCGGCTCCCCGGGCGGTTCCTCGGCGCAAGGCCCGGCCGATGGCGAAGTTGGTCATGTCGCCCAGCGTCGCGGCGGCGTAGCAGCCCAGGGCCACCGGCCAGACGTCAAGCGTCCCCCGGGCGGCCAGGGCGGCGGCCGCGAAAACCAGCGTTCCCCCCGGCAAAAACACCGTCACCACAAAGGCCGTTTCGGCATAGATGGTCAGCCAGATCAGGGCGTAGACAAGGTCGCCGTGGTCGGCCACGGCCTGGATCAGGGCGGCGTCGAGACCGGCGAGCAGGGCGAATAGAGCGGCAAGGGTTTCCATGGCTGATCAACTACGGTTTCATGGACGGCGCGTCCAGGGAGAACGCCCGGGCTGGGAAGGCGCGAAGGCTTGGCCGGGGACAACGGAAACGATCCGTCGTCATGGTTGTCGGCCAGGCGTGACAGGCCAGAACATTGGGCCTCTCGGCCAAGATAGGCGGACCGGCGGTTTCGCGCCCGGCCGCCATGGGCAAAGCCGGCGGGTCAGCCCGGAGAGCGGCATCGACATCGGCATCCACAGCCCCCCGGGGGATCAGGGCTGCGTCACCAGGACGGAGGAGCCTTCGGCGGCTCCGGCTCCGGTTTCCACGGCGGCCACGGCCACGGTGTTTCGGCCCGAGGCCTTGGCTAAATAGAGGGCCTTGTCGGCGGCGCGCAGGAGCCGGGCGTCCAGGTCGCGGCGCTCGTCCGGCCAGCGGTCGTAGCCCGAAGCGCCCAGGCTCACCGTGACCCGGCAAAACGGGCTGGCCTCGTGGGGGATGCCCAAGTCCCATACCGCGTCGCACAGGTTCTGGGCCAGGGCGGCGGCGTCGCGGCTGGACCGGCCCGGCAGCACCACGGCGAACTCCTCGCCGCCGTAGCGGTAGGCCTCCACGCCCTGGCGGCAGCCGACCTCCCGGGTTGCCTCAGCGATGCGGCGCAGGCATCCGTCGCCGGCGATGTGGCCGTAGGCGTCATTGAAACGCTTGAAGTGGTCCACGTCGAACAGGATGAGGGAAGCGGGCTTGGACGACTCGCGCCCCTGCCGCACGGCGGCGGCCAAAGCCTCGTCGAAGACACGCCGGTTGCCCAGGCGCGTCAGGTAGTCCATGGCGGCCATGGCTTCCAGCCGCGCGTTGGCCTTGGCCAGTTGGCCCTCGGTTTCCTTGTGGCGGGTGATGTCGGTCAGGGCCACCATGATGGCGATGGCCTGGCCGTCGCCATCAAATAGCGGCTTGACCGACACGTAAAACACGCGGTCTTCGATGGTGATCTCGTGGTCCGGGACGTCGAGGCCGGCGTCGATGCGGCGAAAATCGTTTTGGATGTTTTCCCCGCTTTCCGGGCTCAGCTCGGCCACCCGACGGCCGATGAGCTGTTCCGCCTTCAGGCCGCTGATGGAAGCCAAGGCTTGGTTCAGGGCCACATGACGGCCCTCACGGTCGATCAGGGCCATGGCCACGGGCATGGCCGCGAACAGCCGGGCCAGGGGGATGGCCGCGTCGCCGATGGTGATGTGTTGGAACATGGCTGCCCCGCGCGTTTCCGCATCCGATCCATCAACCGCCTCGCGGCCGGGACGTCTGTATGGATGCCGTTGCTCCAGATCCCGTGACGACAGGGATGGAATCCCAGCCTACACCACATGCGCCGCGCAAGGGAAGAATGAATCCTTGTCCAGTGCGTCGTCCGGGACAGGAAACAAAGCGGGCCGGGGATCGCTCCCCGGCCCGTTGACGTGGTTTTGGCGAGTGCCCGCCTATTTGGCGTGCAGGGCGCTGGCGTCGGCCAGCAGATCGTTGATGCGGGCCACCATCTGGTGCGGGTCGGACAGGTAGCCGTCCAGCAGCAGGGCCGAGTCGTAGAGCTGCTCGACGGCCTTGCCGATGAAGGGATCGGCGGCGTCGCGGCGGTAGATGGAAAGCAGATTGCGGATGAGCGCATGGTCGCGGTTGAGCTCCAGCGCCTTCTTGGGAGGCGTGGCGTCCTTGCTCATGAGCCGGATGATCTTCTGCATGCTCGAGGTCATGTGTTCGTCGGGCGAGACCAGACACGAGGGGCTCTGGGTCAGGCGGGTGGACAGGCGCACGTCGGTGATGCGCTCGCCGAGCAGGTCCTTGATGGCCTTCAGGAAATCGTCCAGGGAGCCGGACTCTTCCGGGGTCAGTTCCGGGGCCTTGTTCTCGGCTGGCTGGCCCTCGAAGGGGTCCAGTTCGGCCGCGTCGGCCAGCTCCGCCGACTTGAGCTTCAAGTCCTTGAACGTGCCGATGGAATCCATGATGAATTCGTCGATGGGCTCATAGAGGTAGAGCACTTCCAGGCCCTTGGCCCGGAAGACTTCCAGGTGCGGATTGAGGTCGAGCGCCGCCCGGGACGGGCCGGACAGATAGTAGATGGCCTTCTGGCCGTCCCTGGCCCGGGTGACGTAATCGGCCAGCGAGGTGAGCCGGACCTTTTCGGCCTCCTCGTCGTCGCCGTCCTTGGCCGCCAGCGCCGAGGAGTCGAAGCGCACCAGCTCGGCAAAGGCCTCGCGGTGGGCGTAGTCGCCGTAGCCGAGCTTGAAGCCTTGGCCGTGGGCGGCGAAAAAGGCGTTGTACTTCTCGGGGTCTTCCTTGGCCATGGCCTTGAGCTTGTCCAAAATCTGCTTGACCAGCACGGACTGGATCTTGCGCAGGACCACGTTTTCCTGAAGCGTCTCGCGGGAGATGTTGAGCGGCAGGTCCTCGGTGTCCACCACGCCGCGCACGAAGCCCAGAAATTCCGGGATGAGCTCTTTGGTTTCCTTGGAGATGAGCACCCGGCGCACGTACAGGTCCAGCCCGTGGTGGAGCTGATCGCGCATGGGCATGGGGCCCAGGCCGTGCTTGGGGATAAAGAGCAAAGCCGTGAACTGCACCGGCGCGTCCACGCTGACGTGGATGGTGGCCAGGGGGTCGTCGGAATCGTAGGTGAGGAACTGGTAGAATTCCTTGTACTGCTCCGGGGTCACCGAGAACTTGGATTCGCGCCACAGGGCCGGGGTGGTGTTGGTCTTCTCGCCGTCCAAGAGAATGGGGAAGGCGATGAAATTGGAGTGCTTGCGCAGCACGTCCTTGATGCGGGCCGGGTCGGCGTATTCCTTGGCCTCTTCCTTGAGGGTGATCTCAATCACCGTGCCGCGCGAAACCTCGCCGTCCACGTCCTCGATGGTGAAGCTGCCCGAGCCGTCGGAGATCCAGCGGGCCGGGGCGGCCTCCGGGGCGGCCGAGCGGGAGGTGACCACCACCTGGTCGGCCACCATGAACACGGAATAAAAGCCCACGCCGAACCGGCCGATCAGGTTGGAGGCGGCGTCCTTGTTTTCGGACACCGACTTCATGAAAGCCTCGGTGCCGGATTTGGCGATGGTGCCGAGGTGGTCGACAAGTTCGTCGCGGGTCATGCCGCAGCCGGTGTCGGCGATGGTCAGGCGGCCGGCGTCCTTGTCGGCGGTGATGCGGATTTCGAGCGCCTCGTCGGGATCGACCACAGCCCTGCCCCGGCTTTGCTCGAAGCGCAGCTTGTCCAGGGCGTCGGAAGCGTTGGACACCAGTTCGCGCAGAAAAATCTCGCGATTGGTGTAGATGGAGTGGGTGATGATATCGAGGAGCTTGCGGATCTCGGCGCGAAATTCATGGGTTTCGCCGTGGCTGGCGGACATGGGCGGTCTCCTTTCTCCGTGATGTCGTGGGAAGCGGCAAAAGCGGCCGGCTCCGTCTGTTCGGGCACAGCCGCGCGCTGTCGCATCCTCGGGAAATCTGTCGGGAAAACAGATAAGCCGGCCGGGCGGACTGTCAAGGCCGCATGTGTTGTCCGTCAGCCATTGACAGTGCCGGTCATTGGCTTATTTTTCGCTCAGAAGTGTCCAAATGTCAGGAGGAGCACCCATGGTCATTGATTTAAGCCCTTTTTATGGCGCAACGACCCCGTTTGACCGGCTTTTCGAGACGCTTTGGCCTTCCATGGCCATTAGTCAGCGCGGCACGGCCTATCCGCCCGTCAACATCGGCGAGGACGACGAGAACCTCTACGTCCGGTGCGAGATTCCGGGCATGGCCATTGCCGACCTCGACCTGACGCTGACCGACTCCAGTCTGGTCATCAAGGGCGAGCGCAAGGCGGAGCGCGGCAAGTATTACCGGCAGGAACGCCCCACCGGCGTGTTCCAGCGGGTGGTCAACATTTCGGGCGGGGTCAGTCGCGACAAGGTCACGGCCACCATGCGCGACGGCCTGCTCGAAGTCGTGCTGCCCAAGTCGGACGAGAGCAAACCCAAAAAGATCAGCATCGTGACGGTCTAACCCGGGAGCCCCCCGGCAAAGGAGGACGAAGCCATGGCCGATACCGTCGCCAAGGCAGAAGAACGCCGGCTGCCCAGGGTCAAGCCGGCCACGGACATCATCGAAAAGGAAGACGGCTTCTACATCTATCTGGACATGCCCGGCGTGTCCAAGGAGCACCTCGTCATCGACCTCAACGAGGACGAGCTCAAGGTTTCGGGCAAGGCCGAATACGCCCTGGCCGAGGGCCAGAAGCTTGGCCATGTGGAGTTCGGCGGCGGCGAATACTTCCGCAGCTTCACCGTGTCGCACATCGTGGACAAGGAACGCATCAAGGCGTCGCTGCGTGACGGCGTGCTGGAACTGCATCTGCCCCGCCAGGAAAAGGCCCAGCCTCGCAAGATCGAGATTCAGGCCGGCTAATCGGCAGACCGGCCGGTTGGCCGGACGCAGGGCGAACAAGCCGGGACGCGAACAGGCGTCCCGGCTTTTTTGGTGTTTCGCCTGGCCTTGGGAAGAAGGAGCCGCAGGGGTGGTCAGAGGCGTTTGGGAACGGCCTGGGTGCATAGAAAAAGGGAGTTGGCAGAAGTTCGGAATATTTCAAAAATGTAATAGACCGTATGGCAAGGCCTAGAAGAAGGTTTTCAGGAGGGTTATCAATGCTTCAAAATAGAAACAATCGTCATTTCCGTTGACAGGGCGAAGAAACTCTATGCAATGTCTGGCGTCATGCCGATTTCACTACAAGGAGAAACCATGGAAGACCATGTGAAGAGCGCCCTGGAGATCGTCAAAGCCCAGGCCTCGGTGCGCAGCATGAGCGATGAGGAGATTTCCTCCATGGTGCGCCGGTTGGCCGCCGGCATCCTCGAAATCAGTCTCGGCCTGTGCCCCCAGAACGACGAGGACGCCGTGGAGATGGAGCCTAAAAAGGCGGTCAAAGAGAAATCCATCACCTGCCTGGAGTGCGGCAAATCCTTCAAGGTGATCACCCGCAAGCATCTGGCCACCCACGGGCTTACCCCCGAGGAGTACAAGGTCAAGCACGGCTACAAGAAGACCATGCCCTTGGTGTGCAAGGGCTTGCAGCGGGAACGCCGCAAAAAGATGAAGGATATGCGCCTGTGGGAGAAGAAGGTGAAAATAGTGGCCTAAGGCGGGCGATTTCGCTATAGGAAGGTACCATTTCGGGAAATGGCCGCGGGGTTTTCGCGGGCGGCTCGCCGCCCCTGGGAAAACCGGGCGGTTCCCAACGATAAGGAGATCGCACGCACATGGCTAAAACAGACATCATCGCCAAGATCCAGGCCAATGCCGGCATTGCCACCAAGGCCGAGGCCGGCAAGGTCCTCGACGCCGTTCTGGGCGCCATCCAAGAGTCCCTGGTCGGCGGCGAGGCCCTGACCCTGACGGGTTTTGGCACCTTCAAGGTGTCGGAGCGGGCGGCGCGCACCGGGCGCGACCCCCGTACCGGCAACCCCATCGACATCCCCGCTTCCAAGGCCGTGCGCTTCACCCCGGGCAAGACCCTCAAGGACGCCGTGAAGTAGTTTGGCGAACCGGCGTCTCGACGCGCCGGCCTTGCCGCCCTCCGCGCCTGCCGGGCGACGGATTGGGAACAGGCGAGTCCTTCAGGCCCCTTCCCGGTTTCCGGGCAGGGGCCTGCTTTTTGGCCGGGTCTCGTGTCGCGTCCGCCAAACGCGCCTGGGCGATTGGCAGGCAACAGCGTGAAGCCTTGTGTTGTCCCAGCAATGCTCTCGTCTTGCTTGGGAGCGCGAGCCTAAAGATTTTTCACCAGAAATTGCAAAATCATGCGCCGGCTGATCTCGCCCATCAGCACCCCGTTGGGATCGATGACCGGCACGGCCGGAATGCCGCGCTCCACAATGAGTTCCCCGGCCATGACGAAGAGATCCTCGGGATGGGCAAAAGGATAGTCGGTGTCCATGAGTTCGCCCACCGGCGTGTCCGAACTGGCGGCCATGTTGCGGCGCAGCGCGTCCAAAAGCGCCTCCCGGCCGTCGAGATGGCCGGCCCGGGCCTGGGACGACACCTCGGGCGAGACGATAAGCGAGAGAAACCTGTGGATGGTCACCACCCCGAGCAACCGGTCGCAGTGGTCCACTACGTACGTGTTGCGAAAGGTGTTGTTCATGCCGCCGTACCAGATGAGCACGTGCCCGACCGGCGCTTCGGGCCGTACCTTGATGACCGTGGTGCGCATGATGTCGGCGATCTGCATGGAAGCCTCGGACGTGGATTGTGAAAAAAAGTACTTAACTTGTATCAGCCCGAACCCGGCCCGTAAAGGGATCGCTTGGCCTTTGGGGCAGGATCGTCCAAGATGGTCGCGGGGTTTTCCGGCATCACCCGAAAAAACGGAGTGAACCGCCATGCAAGACACTGCTGCTTCCATCCTGACCAAGGGCCGCGCCGTCCATACCCTGACCAACGTCCGCGACGCCGAAGCCCTGCCCTGGCAGGACCATCCGGCCTTTGCCGGCGTGCGTCTGCGCCATCTGGTCACCGCCGCCGACACCGAAGGCCGGCTCAGTTGCCACATCGTGCGTCTGGACCCTGGGGCCAGCCTGGCCGGCCATGTCCATGACAGGCAATGGGAGCTTCACGAGGTCGTCTGCGGATCGGGCACGGCCGATCTGGCCGGCCGGCAAACCGACTACGCGCCGGGCGTCACGGCCGTCATCCCCCGGGGCACGCCCCACGCCGTCACAGCCGGCGACCAGGGCTTGTGCTTGCTCGCCAAATTTTTCCCGGCCTTGCTGTAACGCTGGTTTCCAAGGAAGCGGCCATGTCCCAAGCGCCCCGACTCGATGTGCTCCGCCGCCCCGACCTGCCGGGCCTTGCCGTCGTTAAGGGCTGGGACGTGGCCGCTGAAATCGCCCCCCATGCCCACGGCGCGGTGATTGTCGGGCTGCTCCTGGAGGGCGGTCGCGAACTGCGCTGTGGCGGCGGAAAGCTGCGCCTTGAGGCCGGGGAGGGCTTTATCGTGCCCGACGGTGTGCGCCACAGCTGCGCGCCCCTGTCCCGGAACGGCCACAGCTATGTCGTCGTGACCGTGGCCCCGCCACTGCTGGCCGAGGTCGGCCGGACCGACGCCGCGCCCGAGGACTGGGTGCGGCCCTGGCGCGACGCCGAGGCCTCGGCCCGGCTGCTGGCCCTGGCCGAAGCCCTGGGCCAGGACGCCGACACGGCCCTGGAGGCCCTTTGCGCTCTGGCCCATGTCCTGCGGCTGCGCCCCGGCCCCCCAAAGCCCCGTCATCCGGCCGTGGCCCTGGTCCGGGCGGCCATTGAGGCCGATCCCGCAGTACCCCATGACCTGGCCTCCCTGGCCGCCCTGGCCGGGGTCGGCCCGACCTACCTGCAGCGCCTTTTCGTGCGCGAAACCGGCATGGCCGTGGGCCAATACCTGCTCGCCCGGCGGGTGGCCCACGGGGTAGGGCAAGCCGCCGCCGGCGAGGGGCTGGCCCAGGCCGCCCTAAACGCCGGGTTTTGCGACCAAAGCCACTTCACCCGCCAATGCAAACGCCGCCTGGGCGTGCCGCCCGGGGCGTATCGGGAGTGGACGGGGGTGAGGGGAGAGATGAGGGAAGGAGAGAGAAAGAGGAAGATGCCTCCGGCGGCTGGGGGCCTGAGGCCCCCAGACCCCCCGAATGAAAAACAGTTTTAAGGGGATTGCGGTTGCGGGGTGAGGGTAGGGCGTGCTTACGGGGCCGGCTTGGCGGCCACGGGAGCGGCGGCCGGGTCGCACCAGGCGCTGCTGCGGGCGTCGATGAGGCTCGACAGCGGCAGCAACAGCACGAAGACCAGCGCCAGCACCGACAGCCAGGTTTCCAGGGAACGCTTGCCGTGAGGCGCGGCCGAGGCGCAGATGATGCCCACGGCGGCGCAGCCGATGCCGACGTCGAGGCAGGCGTTTAAGGGCGACAGCTTGGGCACGGCAATAAGCGGCACGAAAAGCGCCCCGGCCGCAGCGCCGCCGGCCATGGCCCACAGGAGTCGGCCCGGCGAGACCCCGGCTTCCCTTCCGGCGGCCCGGGCCACGGCCAGTCCCGCGCCGCCGACCAGGCCCGTCAGCCCCGCAGCCAGCCCCAGCCCGGCCAGTCCGCCGGCCAGGAATGTCGTCAGCCGTTCGGCCAAAAGAGCCGTCGGCAGGCACACGGCCATGGCCCCCATGGCCGGAGCCGTCAGTGAAGCCGGAGGGTTGTTGGAAAGGTACGGCCGGATCAGACGCGCGCCAAGGGCTGCCAGAACGAGCAGGGTTGCGGCGGCAACGGCGGTGACGGCAGCCAGGGGGGCGGCGGCCAGGGCCTCGCGGCCGACGAGCAGGACAAGGGCCGCGCCGGAAAAGGCCAGGGCGGCGGCGGCGGCCAAGGGGCGACCGTGGACGGGACGGACTTCGGTCATGTGAAAAGACTCCTGAACCGGGCAAAAAGGCTTAAGGCCTCGGCCTGGGCATCGGGTTTGGAAGCGGCGTGGTTGGCGGCGGCCCGGGCCTCGAAGATGGCCCGCACCCGCTCGACCACGGCCGGGTGGCGCGACAGCACCAGCCGGAAGCCTTCGCGGTCAACCACCAGACACTCGGTGGGTTCCACGGCGCGCACGTCGGCCTGCCGCGGTTCGCCGGTCAAAAGGGCCATCTCGCCGACGATCTGGCCGGCCCCCAGCCGGGCCACCTCCCGGTCGCCCACGGTCACGGCCGTGAGGCCGGACAAAATGACGTTCATGGTGCTGCCGGTCTCGCCCTTGGCCATGATCACCTGGCCCGGGGCGAAGGTCCGCCGGGTCGAGGCCCGCACCAGCAGATCAAGGTCGGCCTGGCCCAGGCCGGCCAGAAGCGCCACCCCGGCCAGGGAGGCGAGCTGCTCGGGCGTGGCCCCGGCCTGGGCCGATTCCTCGGCCATGACGATGCGCCGGCCAGGCGGAGGCAGGCTCACGCCCTGTTCCATGAACTGGTACCAGATGGCCGCCAGCACGGCATCGGCCACGGCCAGCCGGCTGTTGAAGGCGGCGATGTAATAGACGGCGGCGTAGACGATGCGGTCGCCCTGGATGTCCATGAGCCGCGCCGCCGGGGCCGGGTCGGCCAGCACCCCCTCGGCCCGGCGCAGGGCGGCCAGGATGGCCGAACGCACGGCCACGGGCGGCGCGTGGACCGGAGCCGGCACGTTGACGATCTGGCGCAGGTGGGAGGCCGGCCGGTCATAGTTGACCAGCCGTTCCTTGGCCACGAGGTTATTGGGGAGAAGCACGGCGTTGGCCTCGATGGTCACCACCTTGGTGTAGCGCCAGGTGACTTCCGTCACCTGCCCCTCCACGTCGCCCACCTTGATCCAGTCGCCTTCGCTGAAAGGCTTTTCGATCTGCAGCAGCAGGCCCGAAAACAGACTGCCGATGGTGTCCTGCATGGACAGGCCGATGACGGCGGTGAGGATGGCCGAGGAGGTTAAAAGCGGCCCGAGCTGGATGTCCAGGATGTCGCGCAGCCCCCAGCCGGCCAGCACGGCCAGGATGAGGAATTTGCTCAGGTCCTGGAGGATATGGCGCGTGGGCCGCACGTCGCCCCGGCTCGGGGAAAACTTCTGGAAAAAGAAGTCCACGGCATAGCGGGCCACCATCCACAAGGCGACCAGGCTGGCCAGGGACACGGCCTTGTCCCCGGCGGCGGCGTCGGCCGGCGGCAGGGTGGCGGCCAGACCCCAGACAAGCCCCAGGCCGCACAGCCACTTGACGAGGCCCCCCAAGGGACGGCTAATGGCCCCCCGGCGGGCGAGCAGGGACAGGGCCAGGGACACGGCCGCGAAAATCGCCAGCCCAAGGGCGAGGCGCGCCCCCACGTCAACGGCGGACGCGGACAAGCCGGTGGCGCTGCTGATGAAGGCAAGGGGTCCCTGGATCAAGGGCGGGGCTCCTGTGGCGTTTTTGTGACGGCAAGGCGCAACCGTCCTACGTGTCCGGCCGGGCGGCGTCAACGCGCCGACTTTTTTCAAGGAGTATAGAGCGATGGCAAAAAGGAAAACCGAGCGGCCGGACCCGTCGAGCCTGGGGCTGCCGCGGGTCGGGGTGGACAGCCATGCCCATCTCGACGGCGCGGGCGAGGATCGGGCCATGGCCACGCCCGAGGCCATGGGGGCGGTGCTCGACCGGGCGGCGGCGGCCGGAGTGGCCCAAGTCGGCCACGTGTTCCTGGGGCCGGCCGCCCACGCCGCCGGGCGGGAGCTGTTCGCCGGCCGGGGCGAGGTCTTTTTCCTGCTCGGCATCCATCCTTGCGACGCGGCCAAGGCCGCGCCCGGGGACGTGGCCGCCATGGAAACGGCCTTCCGGGCTGATGCGGGCCTGAGGGCCGTGGGCGAGATCGGCCTGGACTACTACTGGGACGCCGGCACGGCCGAAGTTCAAAAGGCGCTTTTTCGCGACCAGCTGGCCCTGGCCCGGCAGCTCGACCTGCCCGTGGCCGTTCACAGCCGCGACGCCGCCGCCGACACCCTGGCCATCCTCGACGACCTGGGCTTTGCCGGCCGGCCGCTGGTCTGGCACTGCTTCGGCGGCGACGCCGCCCTGGCCGCCGAGATATCCCGGCGCGGCTTTCATCTCTCCGTGCCCGGACCGGTGACCTACGCCAAGAACACGGCTCTGGCCGAGGCCGTGGCCGGCTGCGACCCCTCGCGGCTTTTGCTGGAAACCGACGCCCCCTATCTCGCGCCCGAGCCCTGGCGCGGCAAGCGCAACGAACCGGCCCTGCTGGCCTTCACGGCCGTGCGCGTGGCCGGGCTGCTGGGCCTGGAGCCGGCCGAGCTGTGGCAAACCACCGGCGACAACGCCCGGGCGTTTTTTCGGCTGTAGGCTCTCCTTTTCGAGCCCGTCCGTTGGCCGGCCGTCTTGCCCAAAGCCGGCCGGCGCGGTAAGGTCGGCCGTGAAGTCTGACGCACAACCGGGAGACCTGCCGCCATGACCCTTGAAATCGCGACCCAGGGCGACATCGATCAGATCGTCGTATCCTCGCTGTCCCGCGCCTTTGTCCAGAAAATCTACCGCCACTGCTGGGGCAAGAACAACACCCCCTATTTCGCCGGCAACTGCTTCAAGGGCGTGCTCTATTTCGATGAGCGCCTGGCCATCAAGTACGCCGACGACGTGGGCTTTCCCTGGCGCGGCTGGCTGTCGACCCCCAAGTTCCACCACCGCACCGGAGCCAGCCTGCACGGACTTTCGCTCTCCGTGCGCGACGCCGCCGGCCAGCGCGAAACCTCGGCCCTGGGGCTGGCCGTGGCCGAGCAGCGGCCCCGGCTCGACGGCTTCCTGGAAGGCCTTGGCGACGACGAGGTGCTGGCCGTGCTCGGGGCCGTGGACAAGGGCGAGATGCTGTTCACTCTGGCCGATTTCGACGGAACCTTTGACGCCGACAAGCTGGTCATCGAAGTGGAGCGGTTTTCCGACCTCTACTGCGAGGAAGCCGTGGTCACCGGGATGCGCTACGACGGCCGGGTCATGAGCATGGAGACCGGCGAATCCCGGGGCAAGAGCATGGTCGATCCCCTGCTGATTGGCCGCGACGGCAAGCTGCTGGACATGTACGACTTCGCCTGATTCGGGCTTGGCCAATGCGCCGCCCGGACGGCAGCCTGGACCGTCGTCCGACGTCTGGCTTCAGGGTCCGGGGCGTCTTTTCTTGACGCCCCGGGCCAACCCTCCTATAACCTACACTGTGACGATTCCCGCGATAACGCCGCGTCAACCGCTGCGGAGGCAGACGTGAAATCCGTATTGGTCGTGGACGACGATCCCAGCATTCGTGCCCTGATCCGGCTCTATCTGGAGAGCGCCGGTTATGCCGTCATTGAGGCGGCCGACGGCAAGCGGGCCATGGCCGCCCTGGACGGGCAGCCGGTGGATCTGGTGATTCTCGACATCTTCATGCCGGAGATGGACGGGCTGGAAGTGTTGCAGGTGTTGCGGGGCCACTGCCAGACCTGCCGGGTGATGGCCATTTCCGGCGGTTCGGCCAAGATCGGCATGGATTTGCTGGGCCACGCCACCATTTTCGGGGCCGACGCGGTGCTCGAAAAACCCTTTGGCGAAGCCACCCTGCTGGATAAGGTGACCGCCCTTATCGGCCCCGCCGCCGACTGATCGTTTTTTTTTCCACGCGCCGCCCGTTTTTTGTCCCAGGCCTGTCCTCGGGCTTCCTCGACTGCCATGTAGGGCGTCTTCCCGTTTCGCCGGAGCAATGGTGTTTTCCGTCAAGCTCTGCCCAAAGCCTCTTTGGCTCCCCAACCGGCTGCGCACGCATCCTCGCCGTCCCCCTTGAAACCTTTCCTCCATATGGGGGGTCCGGGGGCCTCAGGCCCCCGGCCGCCGGAGGCATATCTTCCTCTTTCCCTTCGCTTACACCGGCCAGTCCAGGCGGGCCTTGGCCAAAAGGGCGGCGGCCCAGTCCCGGGCGGCGGCGGCGGCGTTGGTGTTGCCGGCGTCGGCCGCTCGTTCCAGGGCGGCGGCGGCCTTGGCCAGTTCGGGGAAGCCGTAAGAGCCGGCCGACCCCTTGAGCTTGTGGCCCTGGCGGCGGGCCTGATCCAGGTCGCCCTGGTCCAGGGCGGCGTGGGCCGCGTCCAGGGTCTGGCTGGCCAGGTCGAAAAAGAGGGGCAGCAGGGCGGCCAGTCGGCCAGGGTTTGGGGCGTCGGCGTCGTGGGGCCGGGGCGTGGTCGGTTCGGCGGACTCGCCTTCCGGCCCGAGATAGTGGAGCAGGGTGCGCAGCACGGCCGCCTTGCGTACGGGCTTGGCCAGAAAATCGGTGAATCCGGCCTGCTGGCAGCGCAGCCGGTGCTCATCCAGGGCGTGGGCGGTCAGCGCCAAAATGGGCGTGGGACCTGCCCCGCGCTGCCGTTCCAGTTCCCGGATGCGCCGGGTGGCTTCGTAGCCGTCCACCACGGGCATTTCCAGATCCATGAGGATCAGATCGTAGGGCGCGGCGGCGAAACGTGCCACGGCCTCGTCCCCGTTTTCGGCCTCGTCGATGCTATAGTGGTCGCTTTCCAGGTAGAGGCGGATCAGGGTCAGATTGTCGCGATTGTCGTCGACAAGCAGCAGGCGAGGGGGGCGGTGGCTGGTTCCATGGCGTATCCGGGGACAGGGGCCGTAAGTGTGCAATCTCTAGCTTAAGGAAGATAGCCGTTGGGCGGAAAAGCGCAAGGGGGAAAGGCGTGTCAAGGCCGCAGACACACGACCGTTTCGGGGCAGACGGCGGTGAAGTCGCGCAAAAACGTTTCCACCCGGCCGGCCTCGTCCGGGCTGTAGATCAGGCGCACCACGGCGGCGAACCGGTCCACCACCGTGGGCAGGGCCAGATTGTCCTCGGCCTGGAGAAAAAACGTCAACAGCGACACGTTGGCCGAGGCCAGGCGCACATACAGCCGGGCCGAACCGGTCGGCACGGGATGGCGACGCCGCCGGGGCGGCCTTCTGCGCCGGCTCACAGGATGTCGCGTCCGGTTTCGGTGATAAGGGCCATGTGTTCCCAACGCGCGCCGCCCCATTCGGGATAGTACAGGCCCGGCTCCACGGTGACGACCATGCCCGGTTCCAGCACGCTCTCGGCCGAGGGGTTGAGGCTTGGGCCTTCGTGGGTCTCCAGGCCGATGCCGTGGCCCAGGGAATGGGTGAAGCGTTCGGCCACGCCTTCCCGGGCAAAGACCTCCCGGGCCAGGGCGTAGGCCTCGCGGCAGGCCATGCCCGGGCCGATGCGCTCCAGCACGGCGGCCTGGGCGGCCTGGACGCGGGCGAGCATCTCGGTGAAGCGCGCCGGGGGCTTGCTTCCCACCCAGACGGTGCGGGTCTGGTCCGAGCAGTAGTCGTCGGCCCGGCCGCCCACGTCCACCAGGACCAGGCAGCCGTCGGCGATGACGGTCTCCCCGGGAATGGCGTGGGGCAGGGCGGCGTTGGCGTCAACGGCCACGATGGGGGCAAAGGCCAGTTCGGAGGCCCCGAGCTCGCGGAAGCGTTTTTCGATCTCCCAGGCGGCCTGGGCCTCGGTGCGCCCGGGCAGGAGAATGTCCGGCAGGCTGGCCATGACGCCGTGGTTGATGGCGGCCGAGCGGCGCATCCGGGCGATCTCGGCGGCGTCCTTGCGCAGGCGCAGCGGCTCCACGGCCAGGGCCACGGGCGTTAGGGGCAGAAGCGCGGACAGCCGGCCGTGGACGTCGAAGGACAGGCCGGCCGGCTCGAACCCCAGGCGCGTCACCCCTCGGGCCTTGAGGAAATCGGCGATGGCGGCGTAGCGCCCGGCCCCGTAGATGCAGAGGTTTTTTTCCGGCCACAGGCGCAGGGCGGCGTCGCGGTAGCGGGCGTCGGTGAAGAGATAGTCGTCGCCGTCGGCCGTGACAACGACATAGCCGGCGCTCTCGTTGCACTGGGGGTCGTGGAGTTCGAAGCCGCTTAAATAGAAACGGTTGGCGGCGTGGGACACGAGCAGGGCGTCGTGGCCCATGGCGGCCAGGGCGGCGCGCAAGCGGTCGCGGCGGCCGGCGAAAACGGGGCAGCCGCTTGTGGCGGTGGCGGTCATGGCATCTCCTTCAGGCGGGACGCGCCCGCCCGCGAAGGTGTTTCAGATCGGGCCGGCGACGTCAACCGGCCGGCGGTCGGACGGGATATGGCGCGAGGAAACGCCTGCGCCCTCGGCTGGCCGACGCGTCGGAGGCAGGTTGTTAAAGCGCGTAGACGGTTTCCGGTTGTCCCAGGACGTGCCGCTGGGCCCACTCGATGCCCTGCATGATGGAGTGGTCCATGTTGCCGACCTCGTATTTCCAGCCGCCGAAGCGTCCCCGGGACTGGATGCCCAGGCGCTCCAGGGCCGGCTGGAGCACGGCCAGGGCGGCGTCGCGCTCCAGGCAGGGGATGGGGTAGGCGTAGTCCACCCGCATTTCCCAGGAGGCGTTCTGGCCGGCGACGTCGGCCGGGGCCAAAAGCGTTGTGGCGACCAAGCCGTCCACGGTGGCCCGCTCCAGGCCGGCGAAGTCGGCCGGCTTGTGGGCGGAAAAGCTGGTCTCGGTCATGAACGCCCGGCTGCGCGGGATCATGCCGTCGGGGTCGGGGGTGTTTAAGGGCGAATAGTTGTGGAAATTGGTGACCCGATAAAACGGGCAGTCGGCTTCCGGGAAATACATCCAGCAGCGCGGGTCCGGGGGCGCGCCGGCAAAGCCCAGGCCGTGGATGACCGAGCCGCTGTGCTTGAGCCGTCCGGCCGCCTCGATCATGGCCGGGCTGGCCCCTTCCAGCTGGTCGGCGACGAAACGGTCCAGGGGGCCGGTGGTCAGCAGATGGTCGTAGAGGATGATGTCGCCGGAGGCGGTGAGCACGGTCTTTTCGGCCGCATCGACCCGGCGGCAGGCCTCGCCCAGGCGTAGCCGGTCGGCAAAGCGGGCGGCCAGACGGCGAAAGATCTCGCCCGTGCCGCCGCGCAGGGGAAAGCTGAAGGTGTTGTTGGGGCCCCAGGCCACGTCGTCGGCGCCGTAGATGATGTTTTTGACCACCCGTCCGGCGTCCACCACCGAGACGCGCTCGCCGATCCAGCGGTGGGACATGGCCGTGGCCGGATGGGCCCAGACCTTGAAATTGTAGGGGACCATAAAAAGGCGCGCGATGCCCGGGCCGAACACCCGGTCGATCCACTCCCGGAAGTTGGCCGGCGCATCGGGGTGGACCCCGGCGGCGGCGTCGCGGCCGGCGGCCAGCAGCCCTTCGACGCATTCCCAGACGAGGTCCGGGGGCAGTCGGCGGATGTTGTTCTGGAAGGGGTAGGGAACGAAGGTTCCGGCCAGGCGAATCCAGGATTCGCGCTGGTGGCGCAGGACCTCGTCGCCAAGCAGTTCGTCGAGGAGCTTGTCGAAGGCTTTGTAGTGGGAGAAAACGACGTGTCCGCCCACGTCCCAGGTGTAGCCGGCGGCGTCGGTGAAGCTGGCGGCCAGGCCGCCGGGATAGGGATGGCGTTCCAGGACGAGAAAATCGTTTTCGCCGAGTTCGGCCAGGCGGTTGGCCGCGCCAAGGCCCGTGGGGCCGGCTCCGATGATCAGATATTTGACGCGCATGGTTGCCTCCTGGGGGATGGGGGCAGGCGAGCAACAACAGGGCCAGCCGGGAGTGGACAATAAAACTCCCGGGGCCGGACGAGCCGGTCCCGGGAGGAAAGATGTTGCGCCGGGCGTTTACCAGGCCGGGCGGCGGGGGGGACGCGGAGCGCGGGGCTTGGCCTCGTTGACCTTGAGGCTACGGCCTTCGAACTCGGCGCCGTCCAGGGCCCGGATGGCTTCGTCAGCGGCGGCGTCGTCGTCCATCTCCACGAATCCGAAGCCGCGCGGTTTGCCGGTCTCGCGGTCGGAAATCAGTTTGACGGACTGGACGGGGCCGTAACGGCCAAACAGGTCACGGACGCTTTCCTCGGTGGTGCGGAAGGGCAGGTTGCCAACATAGATGTTTTTGGACATGAGACACGGACTCCCAAAACGGTTGACGTCAGCGAACGCGAAGCGTGGACGGAGGAGGGCTACCCGCCGGCTACGCTCCTCCCCGGGACAAACCCATCGGCCCTTGGGCCGTGAAGGCCTGACAGTTGGAGTGCGCCTGTCCGTCGGGACGGCGAAGGAAGATATGGCAGGCGTTGCGCACTCGTATTCCAGACTCCGTTAGAGTCTCGCCGCGCAAACACGGGGAGGACGGTCACGCACCACACGCGAAGTCGTCACGGGTTTGAGCGAACATGGAAAACGATACCGAACCGGTCAATGGCTGGCAAGAAAAATTGTTCCTTTTTCCCCTTACATCCTGAAATTTTTCCGGTTTGCGTTGTTCCAAACCCGTCTTGAGGGTGTTTATTCCGACGAAAAGAGGATGCTTTCAGTCGTGAAATGCACTATCCTGTCCCTATGTGCTCGGGCACGCGTCCGGCGCGCCAACGTCAGGGAGGGCTGTACGACGCCATGACGGGAAAAATCGGGGCCGAGCGTTTCGCCGTGGCCGTGTCGGTACGCGAAACCTATAAAATGGGCTTTAGCGGCACGACCCGCGAAGGCGAGCGGGTGCTTTACTATTACGCCGAAAAAACGCCCGAGGCGGGCATCAGCATCCAGGCCTTAAACGGCAACAGCGTGCCCAGCGGCGAGGTCACGCCGGTGAGCGATGAGGAATTCCTCCAGAAGTTCAAACCCGAGCCGCTCATGTACTACAATCTGGTCAAGCCGCGCATGGAAGCCATGCAGGCCGAGCTGGATCGCGGCGAGAAGCACCTGGAGGCCGGCCGGCTGGAGCGGGCCGAGGAATCCTTTCAGAAAGCCCTGGCCTACGACGCCGAGAACCTGCGCGCCATCTTCGGCCTGGGCAACGCCTATCTGTCCGGCGGCAAGCTCGACGACGCCCGCGACATCTTCGACAAGATCATGGGCATCGAGCTGGCCTTTGGCCCGGAAAACAAGTTTCTTTTCAACGAATTCGGCATCCGGATGCGCAAGGCCGGGCTGTTGGCCCTGGCCAAGTCGTATTACGAGAAAGCCCTGGCCGTCAGCGAAAACGACGAAAACCTGCTGTTTAATCTCGGCCGGGTGCTCTACGAGTTGGAGGAGTACGACGGCGCGGTGGAGGCGGCCGAGCGCTGTCTGGCCATCAATCCCGGTTTTCTCATCGCGGCCAAGCTGGCCAAGGCGGCCCGCCGCCAGGCGGCCACGGCAGCTGTCGGCGACGCTACGCCTGGGGCTGCGTCCCCGCTCGCGCAAGACGCCTGACCGGCCCCGCAACCCCCTTTATCCTTTTCCCATTTGGGGGGTCTGGGGGCATCAGGCCCCCAGCCGCCGGAGGCATTCTTCCTTCTTCCCTCTTTCCCCTCTCTCCGTCCCCTAAAACAAACACTCCACCAACTCCTCCACGCCCACGCCCAGCAGATACTCGCCCAGCTCCACCCCGCCCAAGCACTCGGCCAGGGCGTCGCGGTCGTGGCGGCAGCCGGCCAGCGCCGCTTCCAGCTCGGCCACGTCGCGCCGGCCGAAATAGTCGCCCAGAAGCCGCGCCGCAAGGATGACGCCGCCTTTGACGTCCAGATGGGCCTCGATGAGCCCGCCGGGCGTGCGGCGCGTCCGGGTGAAGCCGTAGGCCGGCGAGGCCCCGAAATTCCAGTCGTAGGTCCGGTAGCGGCTCTCGGCCAGGGAGGCCGCGCCGGCGGCCTCGTCCGGGGCCAGCGCCAAGTCGCCCGGGGCCGCGCCCGGGCAGACATGCCCCATGACGTGGCCCATGAAGTCGGTCACGGCCATGGGTGCGGGCAGGTGGGCGGCGATGTTGGTGACGCGCTTGGCCACGCTTTTGACGGCCTTGTCGCGGTATTTTTCGGGATCGACCCGAAGCGCTCCGGCCAGATGGGAGACGTCGGCGTCAAAGAGCAGCGTGCCGTGGTGCAGCACCCGGTCGCGCCAGACGTGCTGGGCGTTGCCGGAGAATTTTTGGCCCTCGATGGTCAGGTCGTTTCGGCCCTCGAAAGCGCACGCTACGCCCAGGGCCGCCACCGCCGCCAGAATCGGGGCGGTGAAGCCCCTAAAGTCCATGGCTCCGCCGCCGAGGCTGATAAACGTGAAATTGACGTTGCCCAGATCATGGAAGACCGCGCCGCCGCCGCTTAAACGGCGCACCACCGGGATGCCCCGCTCCCGCACGAAGGCTTCGTCGATCTGGGCGCGGGTGTTTTGGTTGCGCCCGACAATGACGGCCGGGGCGTTGCGCCACAGCATGAACACGTCGGTAGTGGCGTTTTTGAGCAGCCACTCCTCGGTGGCGAGATTCACGGCCGGATCGGTGGTCTCAAGCAAAATGGCGCGCACGGCAGGTCCTTTGCGGCTGGTGGTTGTCAGGAGTCGGGGCCAAGTTCGCCGGAGCGTTTGACGGCGCGAAGGAGCCGTAGGCCCAGCAGCACGGCGGCGGCGCAGCCCAGCGCCCCGAAGAGCGAGATGTCGAAGACCAGCGGCGGCACCCGGCTGGCCAGCACCTGGCAGGAGCCGAGAAACAGCGCCGCCGTGACGATGCCGTAGACGAGGCGGTTTATGGTGGCGTCCAGGCCCCGGTGGACGAGGTGCACGTCGAGCCGGCCCTCGCGGGCGCGGCGCAGGATCTCGGCGGCGTCGCGGGGGAAGCTCTCGACCAGGGCGTTCCAGTCGCGCCAGCTGCGCCGGGCGCGGGTGAAAAGCGCCCCGGGCGAAAGCCGGCGGGCGATGATCTTGCCGGCGTAGGGCGCGATGACGTCGATAAGCGAAAAGCCCGGGGAGAGGGTTCGCGACGCGCCTTCGAGCACCACGAAAACCTTGATGAGATGGGCCACCACCGGCGGCAGCAGGATGCCGTGGCGGCGCACGATGGCGGCCACGTCGCCCATGGCCCCGCCCAGGTCGAACGCGCCGAGCTCCTGGCTGGCGTAATCGGCCACGAAATCCTCGATGTCGGCCCGAAGCGCCGCCCGGTCCAGGCCCGGCGGCAGCCGCCCGATGCGCATGACCTGTTCGGTGAGCCCCTCGGCGTCGCCCTCGGCCACGGCCAACAGCGCGTCCTCCATGGCCCGGCGGGTGCGCTCGTCGATGCGCCCGACCATGCCGCAGTCCAGGATGCCCAGCCTGTCGCCGGGCAGCACCAGCAGATTGCCGGGGTGTGGATCGGCATGGAAGAAGTTGTCGCGGAAAATCATCTCCAGGAACACGTCGGCGGCAAGCTTCGCCATGGCCGTGCGCCGGGCCGCGGCCTCGGGCGAAAGCTCCCCGGCCAGACGCGACAGCGGCTCCCCGACCAGTTCTTCCATGGTCAGCACTTCCCGGGCGCAGCGCTCGGGATAGGGGCGCGGAAAGGCCACGCCCGGCTCGGAAGCGAAATTGGCCGCGAAATGGCGCAGGTTGCGCTCCTCGCGTACGAAATCGAGTTCGCGAAGGATGGTGCGGCGCATCTCGGCGGCCACGGCCAGGGGCTGATAGAGCCGCAGCTCCACCACCCCCCGCTCGGCCAGCTCGGCCAGGCCCATGAGGATGTCGAGATCGGCCCGTACCCGCTCCTCGATGCCGGCATGGCGCACCTTGACCACCACCGCCGTGCCGTCCGGCAGCCTGGCCCGATGCACCTGGCCGATGGAGGCGCTGGCCATGGGCACGGGATCAAAACCCTCGAAGAGTTCTTCCACCGGCGCGCCCAGCGCCTCGCGGATCGTGCGCTCCACCGCCTCGGGCGCATCGGGTTCGGTGTCGGCCCGCAGCCTGGACAGTTCCGCCGCCACCTCCGGCCCCACGAGGTCGGCCCGGGTGCTGAGTATCTGGCCAAGCTTGATGGCCGTGCCCCCAAGCTCGGTCAGGGCCAGCCGCAGCCGTTCCTCACGCTTCAGCGTCGCCAGACTGGCCCCCGACGGGCTGACCAGCAGGTCTTTTAAAAACGCCGGGTCCGTGGCGGCCAGAAACTCGGCCAGACCGTAACGCGCCAGCACCCCGGCGATTTCCCGGAATCTGCGGGCGTTTCTGGCGAAATGCGGTATCGAGGCGAGTGACAGCATGGCGGCGCGTCCCTTAAAAAATACGAGAGTATTTTTTAAGAAAAATTACTGGTTTTACGCTGTTGCTTCTCGTGGACGCGGCGCGAGGGTCTGGGGCGGAGAGGCCAAGGAGGAAGAGAAGAATGCCTCCGGCGGCCGGGAGGGGGTAACCCCCTCCCGGACCCTCCCTGAAAGGGGGGATGGACGGCCGGTGGTATATCACGCGCGCCCTTGGGGCCTAGATCGGGCAATCCGGGGGCTGGCGACGCCAGCGGTAGGCCTCCACGGTGTTGCTCATGAGCGTGGCGATGGTCATGGGGCCGACGCCGCCGGGCACCGGCGTCATGGCCGAGGCCACGTCGGTGAGGTTGTCGTAGTCCACATCGCCGCAAAGCTTGCCGTCAGGCAGGCGGTTCATGCCCACGTCCACGATGACTGCGCCGGGCTTGACCATGTCGCGGGTGATGAGTTTCGGTTTGCCGATGGCCGGCACGATGAAATCGGCCTCACGCACCACGGCGGCCAGATCCGGCGTGCGCGAATGGCACACCGTCACCGTGGCGTTGCCGAAAGGCGAAGCGGCCGAAAGCAGCATGGCCATGGGCTTGCCCACGATGTTGCTGCGCCCGATGACCACCGCCCGCTTGCCGGCCGGGGAAAGACCGTAATATTCCAGAAGCTTGATGACACCGTATGGCGTGCACGGCTTGAGGCAGGGCAGCCCGATGGACAGCCGGCCGACGTTTTCGGGATGGAAGCCGTCCACGTCTTTCTTGGGATCGACCAGGGCCAGGCAGCGCTGGGCGTCCAAGCCCTTGGGCAGGGGCAGCTGGAGCAGGATGCCGTCGATGTCCTCGCTGCTGGAAAGCTCGGTGATGAGCTTCTCCAGGGCGCACTGGGTGATGCCGCCGTCGAGCCGCCAGATGCGGGACACGAAGCCCACTTCCTCGCAGGCCTTTTCCTTGTAGCGGACGTAAATCTGGGAAGCCGGGTCCTCGCCAACCAGGATGACGGCCAGATGCGGCGGCCGCCCATGCTGGCGCACCAGGGCGTCCACGTCGTTTTTCACGCGCTGGCGCAATTCGGCCGCGACTTTCTTGCCGTCAATAAGCAGCATGGCGAAATCTCCTTGGAAAGCGGTCAACAGCGGCCCCAGCCGCCGACGTCACGGCGACACTCTTAACCGGGCAGGCGGGCGTCGTCTACTGATGCGAGGTGGAGGGGAGAGAGGAGAAGAGAAAGTGGAAGATGCTCCGGCGGCCGGGGGCCTGAGGCCCCCGGACCCCCCAATTGGTCTGCGGTGCGCGTTTATTCTTTCTTGGATTCTCCCTGGTTGGGGGGCGCTTTTCCCTTCAGGCCTTGCCTGAAGGGAAAAGCGCCCCCCAACCAGGGAGGGTCCGGGAGGGGGTTACCCCCTCCCGGCCGCCGGCACTGCCTTTCGCTTATTCCATGGCCCGGATGCGGGCGACGGTTTCGCGGGCGTCGGCGGCGCAGGCGAGCATGCCGTGCATGAAGCTGAAGAAGTGCATGACTTCGCTTAAATCGTAGGCGGCCGGGGCGCGGTCGCGGCGCATGTCGGCGAGTTTATCCCGGGCCTTGGCCACGGCGGCGTCCAGGGCGTCCACGTCGGGCAGGGGCGCGTCGCCGCGCAGGTGGGCGGCGAGCTTCGTCAGCACCTCGGCTCCGGCGTGTTCCAGATCGGCCATTTCCTCGGGCAAATGGCGGTGCAGCCCCTTGCCGCGCCATTCGGCGGCCACGTGGTCCATGCCCAGCACGTGTTCGAAGAGCCGTTCGCCGCGAAAAAGCAGCATGGCCCGCAGGGCGCTTTCGCCCCGGTCGCGGCTTTCGGCGTCGGCTTCCAGGCGCAGTTCCCGGCAGCGGGCCAGGGTGCGCAGGATTCGGTCCTTTAAGGCGAACACATGGCGTTCGGGGTAGTCCTCGCGGATGCGGCCTTCCACCACCACGGCGAAAAGAGAGGCCACGTCCTCGAAGAGCTTGGCCAGGCCATGGGACAGCGCCCGGCTGGCCCGGGAGGGGAACACGACCACCGAGGTCACCAGCGCCGTGACGATGCCCACGGCGATTTCCAGGAACCGGTCGAAGCCCAGTTCCAGGGCCGGCATGTCGGGATGGCCGGCCAAAATGACGATAACGGCGGTGATGCCGGCCACGCGCGAGCTTTCCCGCAGTTTGGGGATGGCGGCGCACACGGCCAGGGTGGCGAAGACGGCAAGGCCGGCGGCGGTCACGGTCTGGCCGCCGAAGTGGGAGGCCGCCGCGCCCAAGGCCGCGCCCACGGCCGTGCCGGCCAGCCGGGTCCAGGCGGCCCGGATGGA
This sequence comes from Solidesulfovibrio carbinolicus, assembly GCF_004135975.1. Taxonomy (NCBI): domain Bacteria; kingdom Pseudomonadati; phylum Thermodesulfobacteriota; class Desulfovibrionia; order Desulfovibrionales; family Desulfovibrionaceae; genus Solidesulfovibrio; species Solidesulfovibrio carbinolicus. The sequence continues at coordinate 1,004,499 of NZ_CP026538.1, forward strand.
GCCGCCGAGATTGGCCTGCATGACGATGACGGCCGTGACCACGGCCCAGTAGCCCTGGGGCAGGGCGAGAAAGGCGACAAGCAGTTGGGTGGCCACCACGGCCACGGCCGTGCGCAGGGCGTGGCGCAAGCCGAAACGTCTGGCGAAACGGCCGAGGCGGCCGGCAATGTCGGAAAAGCTGATCATGGGGACGGGATGCTCCTTGACGCGAAGACGGGCTTCCTAACGCCGACGCGCCCGAATGGGAAGCCCCCAGGCGGGACCATTCCCAGGGGCAACGGTTGTGTCCGTAACCACCCTATGGTATTTCTTCCCCAGTTGGCCAAGGGTTTGGTGGTTTTCGAACCCGAACGGAGCAAGCGCCGTGCCCGTAATCGCCCTGCCATGCGAGCCGCTGGTTCGCGGCTGTCCGCCCGGGCGGACGCGCCCATGAGCGGCGCGAGGCTGCTCGTGGCCGGCGGGCCGGACCGGGACGCCGCCGCCCTGGCCGCCGCCCTCGGCCGGCCCGGCCGGGTCTGTCGCGCGGTCTTGCCCGCGTTCTTGCCCGACGTCCTTTCCGCCGCTGCGGCGGATGTGCTCATCATCCCGCTTTTTGGCCAGGACGGCCCCGAACCGTTGCCGGAACTGCTGACGCTGCTTCACGGCGTGGCGGCTGCGGCCGTGTTTGTGGCCGACGCCGGGTTCGCGGCTCCGTCCGAGGGCCTACGCCTGCTGCCGGGACTGGCCGCCGCCGGCATCGATACGGTCCTCACCCTGCTGGCCGAACGTGACGAGGCTTCTTGTCGCTCCCAGGAAAATCTGGCCTGGAAACGCACGTTTCTAAGCGGTTTTTCCGGTCTGGTCGTGGTCTGCGACAGCCGGCGGCGGGTGGTGCGCGGCAACGCCCCCCTGACGCACCGGGCCGGGGCCGATCCGGCCGGCATGACCTGCCATGCCGCCCTGCACGGCCGGGGCGAACCCTGCCCCTGGTGCCCGGCCGACGAGGTCCTGGCCGGCCGAGTGGCGGCCATGGAGATCCAAAGCCCCTTGGACGGCCGATATTTCGCCATGACCTGCGCGCCCCTGGTCCTGTCCTGCCAGGAGACGCTCATGCTGACGCTTTTAACCGACGTCACCGAACGCAACATGGCCGTCGCCCGCCTCAAATCCCTCAACCGCGACCTGGAACGGCGGGTGAGCGAACGCACCGACGTGCTGGCCCGTCAGACCGAGGAACTGGCCGAAGCGAACAACCGCCTCGTCGAACTCGATGCCCTCAAATCCGGTTTCCTGGCCACGGTCACCCACGATCTGCGCACACCCCTGACCTCGGTGTTGGGCTTCGCCAAGCTCGTACGCCGGGATTTTCTCAAGGAATTCATGCCGTTTTCCGATGTGAGCGAGAAGCTTCGCCGCAAAGGGACGCGGATTGCCGATAACCTGCGCATCATCGAAAACGAAGGCGAACGGCTCACCCGGCTGGTCAACGATTTTCTCGATCTTTCGCGCATCGAATCCGGCCGGCTGCCCTGGAACGACCGCGACGTGGACCCGGGCGAGGTGCTGCGGCTGGCCGCCGAGGCCGTGGGCGGCGAGTTCGAGCAAAACGAACGTCTGGCCCTGGTGGTGGACGTGGTCGGCCCCTTGCCGCCCCTGCGCCTGGACCCGGACCGGCTGGTGCAGGTGCTGGTCAACCTGCTCACCAACGCCGCGCGCCACACCCGGGAAGGGGTGGTGACGCTGGGCGCGCGCCAGCTGCCCTCGGGGCGGCTGGAACTGCGGGTGGACGACACCGGCCCGGGCATCGACGAAAAGGACCGGGAACGCATTTTCGACAAATTCTATCAAGCCCGCCGGGGCGACACCCGGCCGGAAAAGGTCCGGGGCTCGGGCCTGGGGCTGGCCATCTGCAAACACATCGTGGAACGCTACGACGGCTCCATCCGGGCCGAAGGGCGCACTCCCCACGGCACAAGCTTCGTGGTGGAGCTGCCGCCGGCCGCCGCGTCGCCCGCAGCCCCGACCTCGCCTGCAACCCGCCCCAACGCCGAGCCGTTGCCGTCATAGCAGGGGGGAAGAGTGCCTCCGGCGGCCGGGAGGGGGTAACCCCCTCCCGGACCCTCCCTACTTGGAGAGCGCTTTTTCGCCAAGCTCCGCTTGACGAAAAAGCGCTCTCCAAACAGGAAGGCCCCTGGGGAAAAGGAGCGGAGGTCGCAGACCAATTGGGGGGGCCGGGGGCCTCAGGCCGCCGGCCGCCGGAGGCCTCTTTTGCCTCAAATATCGTTCAAATCGATGGTCTTGGGCGCGGGTTTGGCGGGCTTGGCCGGGTCTTTGGCGCCGGCCGGCGCGCTGGGCTGGCTGGGGGCGGACAGGTTGGAGCCGCTGTAGGACGGGCTGGACGCGGCGGCGGGAGCGGAGGACGCGGCCGGGGCGGCGCGTTTGGCGCCGCACACGAGCCGCACGCCTTCCAGGCGCGACCGGGCCTGGGCGTTGCCGGCCTCGCGGCGCAGCGCTTCCTGGTAGGCGGCCTGGGCCTTGTCGCACTGGCCCGTCAGCAGCGAGGCGTCGCCCAGGGCCACGGCGGCCCGGGGGTCCTTGCCGCCGGCCTTGGCGGCGGCTTCGAGCATGTCGCGGGCGCGGGCGGCGTCGCCGCCGGCCAAAAGCGTCATGCCAAGCCCTTCCATGGCCGGTGCGGAGGTGGGGCTGGCGGCCAGGGCGGCGCGGAAGGCCACCTCGGCCTTGTCCTGGCCGTCCTTGGCGCAGGCCGTGCCGCCCCGGGCCAGGGTTTCGGCTCCGGCCGAGGGCCCGGCCTGGGACAGTTCGCGGCAGGCGGCGGCGTAATCCTTTTTCTCGAACGCGGCGTTGCCGGCGGCGGCGTTGCCGGCGGCGGGGTCGGCGGCCGGTTCGGACGAGGAAAACTTCATGGAGCCGCAGCCGGGCAGCACGGCGAGCAGGGCGGCCAGGGCCACGGGCGCGGCAAAGCGGCGTATCGACATGAGGGAACCTCCGAAAAAAGCGGTCTTGGATGTCCTGGCTATCCCAAAGCCCGGCCGGATTGTCAAATTGCCGGCCGCCTGATAGGCGGATAGCATCCCTCCCCTTAAACCGGAGGCCTGCCATGCCCTGGCGTATCCTCTTGGCGCTTTGCCTTCTGGTTCAGGCTCTGCCGGCCCTGGCCGGCGAAACCGTCCATCAGGCCCGGCCCGGCGATCATCCCGCCGCCCTGGCCAAACGCTATCATGTGACCCTGGCCGCCATTCTGGCCCGCAATCCCGGCCTTGATCCCTGCCGCATCATGGTCGGCGACGCCATCGTCATTCCCGACGCGGCGGAGCTTGCCGCGCCGTCCACGTCCGTTCCCGCGCCGTCCGCCAAGACGGCTCCCGGACCTGCCCCGGCCGCGCCGGCCACAGCGGAAAACCCGACCGGGGCCAAGGCCGGCCCGGCCCTGCTGCCTGACGAGGAGGCGGCCGGGCGCAAGTACGTGGTTGCGCCGGGCGACTGTCCGGCGGTCATTGCCGAGCGCTTCGGCATCCCGCTGGAGGTGTTGGAGAGGGCCAATCCCGGTCTGGACGCCAAACGGCTGCCGGTTGGCTGCGTGCTGGCCGTGCCGGACGCGGCGGCCTGCGCGCCGCCGCCCGTGGCCGTGGCCCGGCCGGGGGAACCGGTCTCTGCCGCGCCCCTGGTCATGGATTTGAAATAACCCCCCTTGCCGGGCGCGCCCGGGGCGGGCATACCGCTTGGCGGAGGGGTTGCCATGCTGACTGCCGAGGAAACGGCCGGGGCGGCGCGCGTCGCCCAGGCCTTGCGCGCCGAGATGGGAAAGGTGCTGGTTGGCCGCGAGGCGCTCATCGAGCGGCTTCTGGTCGGGCTATTGTGTCGGGGCCATGTGCTTCTCGAAGGCGTGCCGGGGCTGGCCAAGACCCTGGCCGTGACGACCCTGGCCCGGGTGGTCACGGCCGCGTACAGCCGGGTGCAGTTCACGCCCGATCTGTTGCCCGCCGACATCCGGGGCGCCGAGGTCTACCAACCGGCCACGGGCACTTTTACCGTGCGCAAGGGGCCGATATTCGCCAACATCGTGCTGGCCGACGAGATCAACCGCGCGCCGGCCAAGGTGCAGTCGGCGCTTTTGGACGCCATGGCCGAGGGCAAGGTGACCATCGGCGGCGAAACCTTCGATCTGCCGCGCCCGTTTCTGGTTTTGGCCACGCAAAATCCCATTGAGCAGGAAGGGACGTATCCCTTGCCCGAGGCCATGGCCGACCGGTTTTTGCTGCATCTGACCCTGGGCTATCCCGGGGCCGGGGAAGAGGCGGAGATCGTGCGCCGGGCCTGTCTGGAGGAGGAACCCGAGCCTGGTCCGGTCCTGGACGGAGCCGGGGTGCTGGCCTTGTCGCGGCTGTGCGGCCGGGTGCGGTTGGATGCCCGGCTGACGGAATATATCGTGGCCGTGGTCGCGGCCACGCGCGATCCGGCCGGGGCCGGGCTGCCCGAATTCGCCGACAAGGTGGCCTACGGCGCCTCTCCCCGGGCGTCCATTGCCCTGGCCCGCACGGCCCGGGCGCTGGCCCTGTTGTCCGGCCGGGATTTCGCCGGTCCGGCCGACGTCAAGGCCATGGCGGCCGACGTCATGCGCCACCGCATCCTGCTCACCTACGAGGGCTTGGCCGAGGGCCTCACGCCCGACGCGGTCATCGCCGCCGTCCTAAACGCCGTTCCCGTCCCCTAACCCCCGTCCAACAATTTGGGGGTCCGGGGGCCTCAGGCCCCCGGCCGCCAAGGCATCTTCCGCCTTTCTCTCCTAAAACAACGCCTTCGGATCAGCCGGCGTCAATTGCGGCGGCGGCGCGCCGGCCTGGGCCGTGGCCGTGGGGTAGCCTGGGCCGCGGGCGCTTGGCGGCAGGAATTTGATGGCCGCCAGCACGTCTTTTTCCGCTTCGGGATCGAAGGGGGCCGGCTTGAACGCGGCCAGCCTCGCGGCCACGCGTTCGAGTTGGTCCGGGGTGAGGCGTTTTTCGAGCACGGCCTTGGCCCGGGCCGCCCGCTGGAGCAGGGCGTCGCCGCCCGGGGCGCGGCTGGCCAGCGTCAGCCAGACAAGCGCGCTTTCGAAATCGCGCGGCACCACCCGGCCTTCGTAGTAAAACCCGGCCAGCATGGCCTGGGCCTGGGCGTAGCCCTGGCCGGCGGCCAGACGGTACCAGCGGAAGGCTTCCTGGGGATCGGACGGCGTGCCCCGGCCGGTCAGGGTCATGGTGGCCACGTTGCTGCGGGCGTGGGCGTCGCCGCCCTTGGCTGCTTCGAGCATCCAGCGCAGGGCTTCGGCGTCGTTTGCCGGCCCGCCTTTGCCCGTCAGGTACATGAGCCCCAGGTTGAACTGGGCCCTGGCGTCGCCTTGGGCGGCGGCCTGTTTGTACCATTTGCGCGCCTCGGCGAAATCCGGTTCCCCGGCCAGCCCCTTGGAGAGCAGCGATCCCAGGGCGAATCCGGCTTCCAGGTCGCCGGCATTGGCCGCTTCGCGGTAGTAGGTCACGGCCTTGGCCAGATTGGCGGCGCTGGGAAATTCCTCTTCGGACAGGGCGGCGAGCAGGCCCTTGGCTTCGGGCACGCCGGCCTCGGCCGCCTTGGCGCACCAGCGGAAGGCTTCGGCCGGATTGCCGGACACGCCCTGGCCGGACAGGTGGAGCAGGGCCATGGCGTACATGGCCTGGGGCTGGCCGGCCCAGGCGGCCTGGGATAAAAGCGCCGCCCCGGCGGACGGATCGCCCGGCAGCCGGCCGCGCACCATGCCAAGGCCAAGCAGGGTGGCTGAAGCGCCGTCGCCGGCCGCTGCCGCCTTGGCACAGAAACGGGCCGCCCGGGCCGCGTCGCGTCGCTCCTGCGGGCCGGCGGCAAAGACGCGGCAAGCCACGCCAGCCGCCCGGTCGTCGGCCTCGGCGGCGGCGTCGTAAAGGGCCACGGCCCGGGTTTTGTCGCGAAAGACGCCTTCTCCGGCAAAGTACATGTCGCCGAGCTGGAGCATGGCCGGCACGTGGCCGGCCTGGGCCGCGCGCTCGAAAAGCCGTGCCGCCTCCAGGGGATAGGCCGTCACGCCCTGGCCGGACAGATACATAAGCCCCAGATCGTAGGCGGCCGGGGCGTGGCCAAGCTCAGCCGCTTTGCGTCGCAGGGCCGCCGCCTTGGCCGGATCGGCCGGCACGCCCCGGCCGTCGGCGCACAGCTCGGCCAGCCGGGTGAGCGCCTCGGCCTCGCCGGCGGCCGCCGCTTTCTCGAACCAGGCCGCCGCCTCGGCCGGCGTGCCGCCGCGCCGGTCGCCGGCCTCGGACAGGGCCAGCAGAGTCTGGCCCAGGGCCGTGGCGGCCTGGGGATCGCCGGCTGCGGCTGCCCGGCCAAGGAGGGTCAGGGCCGCATCGACGTCCATGGGACCGCCGGCCCCGGAGGCCCGCATGACGCCAAGGCGGGCCATGGCCTTGACGTCGCCCCGGGCCACGGCTTTTTCGTAGAGGCCGGCGGCGGCCGCATCGTCGTGGCTGAGGCTTCGGGTCAGGTCGCCGGCCGCGACCATGGCGGCCACGTCGCCCTTGCCGGCGGCGTAGGTGAAAAGGGTGAGCGAGCGGGCCTCGTCGCGGGGCGTTTGCCGGCCGGCGGCCAAAAGCGTGCCCAGCCGGCGCGAGGCGGCCACCGAGCCGCGCCCGGCGGCGGCTTCCAGCAGCGGCAACGCCTCGGCGTAATGCCCCTGGTCGAACAGCCGGGAGCCACGCTCGGGCGTGAGGCAGCTGGCGGCCACGAGCCACATGGCCCCGGCCAAGGCCAGCGCATAGGCCGCCCCGGCCAGGACGGCGCGGCGGCTTATGTGGCTTGCGGAATGGGGCGGGCGGGACATGGCGGCTGGCCTCCGACGTGGGATGGGGTCTGGGACCATCCTTAGGCCAAACCCGGACGGCTCACAATCCCCGGCCTAGAATTGGGGGAAGGCGATGGAAAGATAGGGCTGGCCGTTTAAGGGCAGGGCCATGGCGGCCAGGGCTCCGGCGGCGATGGCCGGGCCGTAGCACAGCCGCTTGCCGGGCTGGATGCGGCCGTGGGACAGACGCATGGCCGCCAGCCATAAGGCAATCTGCACGCCGCCGGCCAGACTGGTGAAAAGCGCCAGACTGACCAGAGCCGAGGGGCCAAGGCCGGCCCCGACCACGGCCAGAAGCTTCACGTCGCCCGCGCCAAGCACCCGAAACGCGTAGGGGATGAGGAAGATGATCAATGCCCCGGCCAGGCCGAGCAGGCTGTCGCCAAGACCCGAAAGGCCGTGAAACCAGGCCTGAATGCCCAGGATGAGCACGGCGGCCGGGAAAGTGATCCGGTTGGGGATGCGGCGGGTGGCCACGTCCACGGCCGCGCCGGCCACGACGGCGGCGGCGACCACGGCAAAGAGGGCGAGGGTCGGCGTGGGCAGATCCATGAAGCCTCCGATTTTTCCGGGTGTAGCGGCAAACGGGCGCGATGTCCAACGCCGGCCGCCGGCCTTGACGTATCAGCGCAAACCGGCGAGAAACAGCGAATATAGAGAAACGAGCCGGGCTGTTGCGACCGCCCGTTTCTGTCGTCGGAGCATACATGGAGCAGTCGCGCGCAAAGGCCCCCGAGGCCCCTGTGGCAGATGTCGTCGCCGAACGGGACCGCTTGCGCCTGACCCTGGCCGAAGCCGGGGGCATTATCGAGCGCTTGCGGGCCGAAGCCCAGGCCGGCAGCCAGGCCAAGGCCGATTTCATGGCCCGCATGACCCATGAAATGCGCACCCCTCTTTCGGCCATCATCGGCCTGTCCAATTTGGCCAAGCCCTTGGCTGCCGACGCTAAACTGGCCGATTATCTGGTGAAGATCGCCCAGGCCGCCCGGGGACTTTTGGAGGTGGTGGACGACATCACCGATTTTTCGCGTTTGGAAAAAGGCCAGGCCGATCTTACTATCGCGCCCTTCAAGCCGGCCGAGGCCCTGGAACGGGTGGCCGGGCGCATCGCCGAGGCGGCCCGGGAAAAAGGCCTGACCCTGGCCGTGCGTCTGGACCCGGCCGTGCCGGCCGTCCTGGTCGGCGACAGCGCCCGCCTGGAAGCCGTGCTCGGGCATCTGGCCGGCAACGCCGTCAAATTCACCGAACGCGGCGGCCTGCGCCTGGAGGCCGATCTGGACGGCGGCGACGCGCAGAAGGCCCTCGTCGCCTTTGCCGTCACCGACACCGGCATCGGCATGGACAAGGCCGCCGTCCCGGAAATGTTCGACTCCTTCACCCAGGCCGACGGCTCCTTGTCGCGGCCCTACGGCGGCACCGGCCTGGGGCTGGCCCTGGCCAGCCGGGGCGTGGCCCTGCTTGGCGGGGTGCTCGAAGTGGAGAGCCTGGCCGGGCAGGGAACCCGGTTTCGGTTTGTCGTGCCCTTCGCCCGGGCGGCCGAGGCCGGCCGCGAGCGAACGGCCCCGGCTGCGCCAAAACCAGCCCCACGCCCCCGGGAGGCCGCCTCGCCGGCCATGCGTCCCCTGTCCGGGACGTTGGTGCTTTTGGTCGAGGACAACGCCATCAACCAACAGGTGGCCCGGGAAACCCTGGAGACCCTGGGCGCGGCCGTGGACGTGGCCCTAAACGGCCGGGAAGCCGTGGAAATGGTCCGGTCGTCGCTCTACGACGTCGTGCTTATGGACGTGCAGATGCCGGTCATGGACGGCCTGGCCGCCACCCGGGCCATCCGCCAGCTTCCCGGCACGGCCGAGCTGCCCATTGTGGCCTTGACCGCCCATGCCCTGGCCGAGGACCGCGAACGCTGCCTGGAAGCCGGCATGAACGACTATCTGACCAAGCCCCTGGAGGTGGACCGGCTTCTGGCCTCCCTGGGCCAGTGGATCGCCCCGGCCGCCGCCGCCGTGCGTGGTCGCGCCGCCGTTACCGCCAGCCTTGTGGTGGCCGCCCCTGCCGACGGCACGGCTGGAACTCCCGTGGCCGAGGGCATGGACCTCGCCGCCGCCCGCCGCAGGCTTGGCGGCAACGAACGTCTGCTGGCCAGCGTGGCCGCCGAGTTCGTCCGGGACTACGCCGCCGCCGCCGCCGCCCTGGAAGGGCTTGTCGCCGACGGGGAGTTGGAGGCGGCCCGGCGGCTGGCTCATACCGTCAAGGGCGTGGCCGGCACCCTGGCCGCCTTGCCCCTGGCCGAAGCCGCCCGGGAGCTGGAAACCGTGCTGGCCGTGGGCGGCCGGCCCGGCCCGGGCGTCCTGCGCGCTTTCACCCGAAGCCTGGAGGCGGCCGTGGCCAGCGCCGCCACCCTGGCCCCGCCCAGGGAAGCCGAGCCGGCTTGTTCCCTTGGCCCCTGCTGGCGGGTGCTGCTGGTGGACGACGCCAAGCTTAACCGGGCGATTTTTTCCCAGATCCTGCGCAGCGGCGGCCATGAGGTGGTCACGGCCGAAAACGGCAAGGACGCCTGCCGCCGGCTGTTTGGCCAAAAGCCCGACGGACGGCCCTTCGACCTCATCCTCATGGACATCGAGATGCCCGAGATGGACGGCCCCACCGCCGCCCGCACCATCCGCCGGCTGCTGGCCGCCAGCGTCGCTCCGCCGTGCGCCCCGGGCGTGCCCATCGTGGCCTTGACCTCCCACGACTGCAAGGACGAGGCGGCGCGCTGTCTGGAGGCCGGCATGGACGCCTGCCTGCACAAGGTGTTCGAGCAGGGCGAGCTTTTGGCCATTCTCCAAGGCCTCATGGACGGCCGGGAACCCGCCGGCCATGAGGTCCGGACGCCCCATCCGGCTGGAACAAACCCAGCCGGGCTGGCTCCGGCGCTGCGGCGTCTGGCCGGACATCTGGCCGAGGGCAACATCCGGGCCGACGAGGACATGGCCGTGGTGCGCGAGGCGTTTATTGGCCGGGTCGCGCCGCCGCAACTGGCCGAACTGGGCGAGGCCGTGGACCGCTACGATTTCACCGCCGCCGCCGTGATTCTCGACCGGCTGGCCGAGGCTTTGGGGCTGGAGATTCAGGGTGGCGGGAGACGGGTGATGCCTCCGGCGGCCGGGAGGGGGTAACCCCCTCCCGGCCCCTCCCTGCATGGGGAAAGGGTATTTCCGTGGGTTGTGGGGCGTTAGCGTTTGCGGCGCAGCTTGCCGCCGATGTAGACGCCGATGACCAGGGACAAGGCGATGACAATGGCGATGATGGCGTAATTGGCTTCCATGGCTGCCTCCCGGGGGTCCGCCTGTGGGCGGTAACCTCTCGTATAGCCGGGAAGGCCGCCGGGCGCAAAAGCCAAAGCGCCGCAACCCGCGCCGGGCATGATCCCCGGTCGCTGCCGGAGAACGCCCATGGGCACGGTCCTTGCCGGGCTGAAAAACCTGGCCGCCAGCTTCACCCGGCGCAAAGTCCCGGTTGACCGCGACCAGTCGGCGGCGGTGTTCCGGGAAAAATACAACCGGTTCCAGTCGCTGCTCGAATCCAACACCGAGCTGCTCAAAATCTGCTCGGAAATCGAGGAGATGCTGCGCGGGCGCACGGTGTTCGGCATGGCCTTTATCCGCTCGCGCACCAGCCGGGCCATCTTCCACGCCATCCGCATGATCAAGAGCTACGAGGGCCTCTCGGGCCGGCCCCAGCCGGTGTTGATCGCCCTGGTGGAGCGGCTTTCGGCCGAAATCAAGGGGCTCATCGAGACCCGGGTCAACCCGGCGCGCGGCCGCCTCGTCCTCGACCTGGGCGAGATCACCGCCGAGATGGTGGACCAGGCCGGGGGCAAATGCGCCAACCTGGGCGAAATCGCCGGCCGGGTCGGGCTGCCCGTGCCGCCGGGCTTTGCCGTCACCACCGCCGCCTTCCAGGCCTTTTTCGAGGAAGCCGGCCTCTACGAAACCATCGCCAGCATCCGCCTGGGCATCGCCCCGGACGATCCGGCCTCCATGGCCGCCGCCGCCGAGGACATCCAGGCCGCCATTCTGCGCGCCCCCCTGCCCCAGGCCGTGGCCCGGGAAATCGACGCCGCCGCCGCCCGGCTGGAAGAAACCCTCGGCCCGGGAATGCGGCTGGCCGTGCGTTCCAGCGCCATCGGCGAGGACGGCGAGCTCTCCTTCGCCGGCCAGTACCTCACCATGTTAAACGTCTCCCGGGACCGTTTGGCCGCCTCCTATAAATTCGTCCTGGCCAGCCTTTTTACGCCCCGGGCCATGTCCTACCGGCTGCTCAAGGGCATTCCCGACGACGACGTGGCCATGGCCGCCGCCTGTCTGGCCCTTATTCCTTCCAAGGCCGCCGGCGTGCTCTACACCCGGCTGCCCGAGGCTCCGGGCCGCGACGAACTGCTCATCAACGCCGTCTGGGGCCTTGGCCCCTACGCCGTGGACGGGGTCATCACCCCCGACGCCTACCGCCTGGACCGCCGCAGCCTGGAGCCGACGGCCACCGACATCGCCGACAAGCCCCGAATGCTGGTGGCATCGCCGACCGGCGGCCTCACCGACGTGCCCGTGGCCGAGGCGTTGCGCCGCCAGCCCTGTCTGACCCCGGAGCAGGCCCATACCCTGGCCGGCTGGGGCATGGCCCTGGAGCGCCATTTCGGCCTGCCCCAGGACATGGAGTGGGCGCTGGCCGAGGACGGGGCGCTTTGTGTGCTGCAATCGCGGCAACTCACCGCCCTCACCGAGGCCGGGGCCGAGGCCGCGCCGCCGGTTCCGGGCTATGAGGTGGCGCTTTCCGGCGGCCAGACGGCCTGCGTCGGCGCGGCCTGCGGGCCGGTGCGGCTGGTGGCCCGCGACGAGGATCTGGACGACTTCCCGGACGGCGGGGTGCTGGTGGCTCCCCACAGCTCGCCGGGGTTCATGGTGGCCATGAAACGGGCGGCGGCCATCGTGGCCGACCACGGCAGCGTCACCGGCCATATGGCCTCGCTGTCGCGGGAGTTCGGCGTGCCCACGCTCCTGGGGCTTGGCCAGGCCACCAAGATGCTTGCGGACGGCGAGATCGTCACCGTGGACGCCTCGGGCTGCCGCATCTACCGGGGGCGGGTGGAGAGCCTGCTCGATGCGGCCGCCGAGGCCCCGGCGTTTATGGCCGGCACGCAAGTCCACGCCATTTTGGCCGAGGCGGCCAGGCGCGTCGTGCCGCTCACACTGCTCAATCCCAAGGCCCCGGAGTTCCGTCCGGAGTCCTGCACGAGCCTGCATGACGTCACGCGGCTTCTGCACGAGTGGTCTTACGGCTGCATGTTCGCCGTCAGCGACCTCGTGGCCGGCCAGGGCGGGGGCACGTACGTCCTCGACGCCACCACCGGCCTGGATCTGCACATCATCGACCTGGGCGGCGGCATTCAGCCCGAGGCGGCGGACAAAACGCGGGTGCGTCCGCAGGACATCGCTTCCAAGCCCTTTGCCGCGCTGTTGACGGGACTGGTGCTCAGCGAGCAGGCCAAGGCGCTGCGGCCCGTCAACCTGGGCGGGTTTCTCTCGGTCATGTCCGAGCAGCTCATTGCCCAGCCCAAGGCCGGGGCCGACCGTTTCGGCGAGAAATCCTACGCGATTATTTCCGACAAATACCTCAATTTCAGTTCCCGGGTGGGCTACCACTACGGTGTGCTCGACTGTTACTGCGGGCATACGGTCAACAAGAACTACATCACGTTTTCGTTTTCCGGCGGCGCGGCCGACGACGTCAAGCGCGCCCGGCGGGCCACGGCCATCGGCCGCATCCTGACGGCGCTGGGGTTTGCCGTGGAATCCGTGTCCGACCGGGTGTCGGGGCGTTTCCAGAAGTTTTCCCGGGAGGTCATCGCCGAGCAGCTCGGGCATATGGGGCGGCTTTTGCAATTCACCCGCCAGACGGACATGCTCATGGTCAGCGACGCCAGCATGGACGCCATGGTGGCCTGCTTCCTGTCCGGCGCGCCGTGTTTCGATCCGGCGACCTTCGGCGACCAGCCCGCCCAGGAAGCGTCCTGACCTGTCGCCGTCCCGCCGCCGCCCCGCAACCCCATGTCGGGGGTCCGGGGGGCTGAGCCCCCCGGCGGAGAGGTCCAGGAGAGGCAGAGCCTCTCCTGGCCGCCGGAGGCAAAATCCCATCGCAACACCGCAAGGAGCCGCCATGCCGCGTTTTGCCGCCAATTTGTCGATGCTTTTCACCGAACTGCCGTTTCTGGACCGCTTTGCCGCCGCGGCCAAGGCCGGGTTCAGGCAGGTAGAGTACCTGTTTCCTTATGACTACGAGGCCAAGGATTTGCGCTGGCATTTGGACGTCAACAACCTGACCCAGGTGCTTTTTAATCTGCCCAGCGGCGACTGGGCCGCCGGGGATCGGGGCATTGCCGCCGACCCCGCGCGGGTGGAGGAGTTTCGCGACGGCGTGCATAGGGCCGTGGACTATGCCCGAAAGCTGGGCGTGACCCGGCTCAACTGCCTGGCCGGCAAGCTGGTGGCGGGCCAGACCGAGGCCGACGCCTTCGACATGCTGGCCGCCAATGTGGTCTATGCCGCCGACGTGCTGCGCCGCGACGACATGGAACTGGTGGTCGAGGCCATCAACCGCTACGACATCCCGGATTTCGTGGTCTGCCGCACGAGCCAGGTCATGGCCCTTTTGGACGCCATCGGCCGGGAGAACGTGTCCATGCAGTACGACGTCTACCACGCCCAGCGCCAGGAAGGGGAGATTGCCGCGACGCTTTCCGCCAACATCAAGCGCATCGGCCACGTGCAGATCGCCGACAACCCGGGGCGGCATCAGCCGGGTACGGGCGAGATCAATTTTCCTTTTATCTTTTCCGAGCTCGACCGCCTGGGCTACGACGGCTACGTGGGCCTGGAGTACGTGCCCGCGCCGGACACGCTGTCGTCCCTGGGCTGGATCAAGGACATGGGCTATTCGCTGTAACGCCCGCCGTTCGCGTCGGGTAATCATCCGGGAGGCGGCGTCGGCCGTGGGGCTGCAGGCCCATGGCCGTCCCGGCTTCCCAACGGCCGTACTGGAGAAACAAATGAAAAAGATCGGATTTATCGGCCTTGGCATCATGGGCAAGCCCATGTGCCGTAATTTGCTGCAGGCCGGCTACGAGGTCACGGTTTTCAGCCGTACCGCCGCCAACGTCGAAGCGGTGACAACCCATGGCGCAGTCTACGCTCCGTCGCCGGCCGCCGTGGCCGAGGCCAGCGAGCTGGTCATCACCATGGTGCCGGATTCGCCGCAGGTGCGCGAGGTGATCCTGGGCGAGGCCGGCGTCATCTGTGGGGCCAAGCCCGGCACGTACGTCGTGGACATGAGCTCGATTGCGCCGCTGACCAGCCGGGAAGTGGCGGCCGAGCTGGCCGCAAAGGGCGTGCGGTTTCTCGACGCGCCGGTCAGCGGCGGCGAACCCAAGGCCATTGACGGCACGTTGTCGGTGATGGTTGGCGGCGAGGCGGCGGATTTCGAGGCGGTCAAGCCCGTGCTGTCGGCCATGGCCGGGTCCGTGACGCGGGTGGGCGAGGTCGGGGCCGGCAACGTGGCCAAGCTGGCCAACCAGATCGTGGTGGCGCTTAATATCGCGGCCATGTCCGAGGCCCTGGTCCTGGCGGCCAAGGCCGGGGTGGAGCCGGATCTCGTCTATCAGGCCATTCGCGGCGGGCTGGCCGGCAGCACGGTGCTGGACGCCAAGGCGCCGCTGGTCATGGACCGCAAGTTCGATCCCGGCTTTCGCATCAAGCTGCACGCCAAGGATTTGAACAACGTCATGAACACGGCCCATGAGCTGCATGTGCCGCTGCCCTTTACCGCCGCAGTGATGGAAGTGATGCAGGCCATGATGGCCGACGGCTGCGGCGAGGACGACCACGGCAGCATCATCCGCCACTTCGAAAAACTCGCCGGCGTCACCGTCGCCCGCTGACGCGCCGCTCCATACAGGATGGGGGGGCCGGGGGCCTTAGGCCCCCCGGCGGGGTTCGGGGCAGCGCCCCGATCTTCTCTTCCTCCTCAGAACATATACCGCAAATAATAGCCGCAGGTCGGATAGGTCCAGATGCCTTGGCGCAGGGCCGAGGCCGGAAGGTTCTGGCGCATGGCCAGGGCCACGACGTTTATCAATTCCTCGGCGGCATGTCCCAGGATATGCGCGCCGAGGATGCGGTCGTCATCCGGCGACACCAGCGTTTTGGACCAGCCCACGGTCTCGCCCAGACGTTGCCAGGGGAAGCTGTCGGCCAGGTCGTATTCCTTTTTCACGTAGGCCAGGCCACGCGCCTGGCAGTCGGCTTCGGTCAGCCCGCACATGGCGAGCGGCGGCTGGGTGAAAAGGGCGCTTGGCGTGCCCGTGCGGTCGATGGCCGTGGGCGTGCCCAGGAGATTGGCGGCCACGACCCGGCTTTCCAGATCGGCCGTGGGGGTCAGGGCATAGGGCGCGTCCAGGCAGTCGCCGGCGGCATGGACGTCGGGGTTGGTGACGCTTTGCAGCTGGTCGTTGACCGTGATTCCGGCCCTGGTGGCGGCCACGCCGGCCGCTTCGAGGCCAAGGCCGGCCAGTTGGGGCGGCCGGCCGGCGGCGTTGACCGCCATGTCGGCGGCCAGGGAGAAGCCCGGGCCGCTCACGCAAAGTCCCTGGGACTCCTGGTCGATGCGCGCCACCGGGGAGTTTAAGCGTACGGCGATGCCCATGGCTTCGGTGGCGGCCACCAGCCGGGCCACGAGGTCGGCGTCGAAGCGGCGCAGGGCGGCGTCGCCATGGGTGAGGATGGTCGCCCGCGCCCCGCAGGCGGCGGCCAGATGGGCCAGTTCGAAGGCGACAAAGCCGCCACCGACGAAGACGATGCGGGCCGGAAGCTTGGCCAAGGCCAGGAAATCGTCGCTGGTGGCCAGATGCTCCACGCCCGGGAAGTCGAAGCGCTGGTGGGTGGCTCCCACGGCAATAAGGATTTTTTTGGCCTCGATGGTTTTTTCGCCGGCCCGCAAGGTGCGCGGGCCGGTGAAGGCGGCCCGGGCGTGCAGGACGTCGATGCCGCGTTTGGCGTAGTCGCCCGCCAGCCAGGGGGCCACGGGTTCGGTGAAGGTACGGGTGAAGGCGGCCATGGCCGGCCAGTCGGGCCGGGGTTCGCCGGCAAGGCCCTTGCCGGCCAGGTGGCGGGCCATGGCCACGGCCTCGGCCGGCCCCATGAGGACTTTTTTGGGGTTGCAGCCGGTGTGGGGGCACACGCCGCCAAGCAGACCTGATTCGATGACGCACACGGACCAGCCGGCCTCGCGGCAGGCCCTGGCCGCCGGGCCGCAGGCCGGGCCGCCGCCGATGACGGCCAGATCGTAGGCAAGGGTCGTCATGGGGACACCTCGTGGGCCGGCCGTCGCGGGCCGGCGGTTGGACTTGGGGAGGTTGACGCATACCATGGATTCGACGTTTGCCATAGGGGCGGCTGCGGGAACGCCGGGAAGCCGGGCCGCTTGGCGGGTTTGCCTTGGGCCTGGGGTTGTGGCAACCCAGGGAAGGCCCGGACGCTGCCGTGTCCGCTTTGGCCGCGAGGATTGGGATGACGCTCAAAAAAATGCTCAGGCAAGCGCCGCTCCTGCGGCCCCTTGGTTATCCGGTCTGGTCGCGCGGCGTTGTGGTGGTCTGCTTCGCCAAGGATCTCGCGGCGGTTGCGGCCATGCTTGGAGACGAGTTTTATACGAGCTGTCGCGCCTTCTTCATCGTGGACCAGGGCAGCCGCTCGCCTCGGGAAATCGCCGGACCGGCCGGCCCGTCGGGCGCGCGTCTGCCCGTGCGCAAGCTCTTCGGGGACCCGCTGCCCCTTGACGCCGACATCGCCCTGGCCCTGCCGTCTTACGGCTGGAACAAGCTCGCGGCCGGGGCCTGCGCCCTCAAGACCCTGGGATTTGACGCCTTCCACGTGCTTATGCCCATGCGCCGCGACGAATGGGTTTCGCCGTACTGGCCGGATTATTATGAAACCAACAGGCAGGCGCTGGAGCGGGCTTATGCCCTGCTTGACGATGAGGAGAGCCGCCAGGTGTTCGCCGCCCGGGTGCGCGCCGTGGCGACGGGCAACATCGGCTACTACCGGCTGTGCGGCTACAACGAATATTATCACCCGCAAGTGCAACCCCGCCCTGGAGACGTCGTCATCGACGGCGGCATCTCGGCCGACATCCACTCCCAGCGCGCTTTTTGTCAAAGCATCGGGGACAAGGGCCGCCTCTACGGCTTCGAGCCCGACCCGGCCGGTTTCGCCGCCGCCTCAGGCCAGATCGCGGGCCAGGACGGTTGCCGCAATTTCCAGCTCGTGCCCCTTGGCCTGTGGAACGAGAAAACCGCGCTCCCGTTTGCCTCGGGCGGCGACGACTCCCGCGTGGTGGCGGACGGGGGGCAGGGCAATACGGTCTGCGAGATGACCACCATGGACGCTTTTGTGGCGGAAAACGCCCTGGAGCGGGTGGGTTTTATCAAGTTGGACGTTGAGGGGGCCGAGATGCGGGCCCTGGAAGGGGCTGTCGCGACCCTGGCCCGCAGCCGCCCCCGGTTGGCGATTTCCGTCTACCATCGGCCTGAGGATCTTTTTGTCATCCCGTTGTTCCTCAAGGATATCCTGCCTGACAGCTGTTTTTACCTGGGGCACCACACGGCCTGCGCCTTGGAAACGGTGCTCTACGTCCTGCCGCGGTGACGTTGTCGTGGGGGGCGGCCGGCGGGGCACATGCCAAGGAGGCAGACATGCGACATCAGGGACATTACGATCTGGCCGTCATCGGCGGCGGCGCGGCCGGGCTGACCGTGGCTGCCGGGGCCGGGCGGCTGGGCGTGAAAACGCTGCTCATCGAGGCCGAGCCGGCCCTTGGCGGCGACTGCCTGCACTTTGGCTGCGTGCCGAGCAAGACGCTCATCGAAACCGCCCGGGCGCGCCATCTGGCCGCCCGGGCCGAGGCTTTCGGCCTGCCGGCCATGGCCCTCCCTCCGGTGGATTTCGCCGCCGTTCGCCGGCGCGTCGAGACGGTGATCGCCGGCATCCAGGAGCACGACTCCGTGGCCCGGTTCACGGGCCTGGGCGTAGAAGTCCGCTTCGGCCAGGCCCGGTTTCGCGACGCCAACAGCCTGGAGGTGGACGGCGAGACGGTCACGGCCGACCGCATCGTCATCGCCGCCGGATCGCGGGCCGCCGTGCCGGACATCCCGGGGCTGGCCGAGGCGGGCTACCTCACCAACCGTGAACTCTTTTCGCTGCCAAACCTCCCGGAATCCCTGGTTATCCTCGGCGGCGGGGCCATCGCGGCCGAGATGGGGCAGGTATTCGCCCGCCTGGGCAGCCGGGTGACCATCATCCAGCGAAGCGGCCGGCTGCTGTCCAAGGAAGACCCGGACTTGGCCCGGGTGGTCGAGGCCGGGCTTGTCGCCGACGGCGTGCGACTTCTTTTAGGGGCCAAGGTCGTCCGCGTGGCCGGGCCGGACCCGGCCGGACTGCGCCTGGTCACGGTGGAGCAGGGGGGCGCGCGGGAGACCGTCGCCGCCCAGGCTCTCCTCGTGGCCCAGGGTCGAAGGCCCAACACCGACGCCCTGGGCCTTGACGCCGTGGGCATTGCCCATACAAAAAAAGGCCTTGTGCTGGACGGGCGGCTGCGCACCAACCTGCCCCACGTGTTCGGGGCCGGGGACGTGACCGGCGAGCACCAGTTTACCCATGCCGCCGGCTACGAGGGCGGCGTGGTCCTGGCCGGGGCGGTGTTCCGGCTGCCCAGGCAGGTCGCCTACGGCTTCATGCCGCGCTGCGTCCACAGCGACCCGGGGCTGGCCGCCGCCGGGTTGACCGAGGCCCAGGCCCAGGCCGCCGGCATCGCCCATACGGTGGTGGCCGAGCCCTACGCCGGCAACGACCGGGCCAGGGCGGCCGGGACCCCGGAAGGGCTGGTCAAGCTCGTGCTCGGCAAGCGGGGCCGGCTCCTGGGCGTGGGCATCGCCGGGGCCGGAGCCGGGGAGCAGTTGGCCTTGTGGCTGGCGGCCAAGGCCGGCAAGGTCGGGCTGTCCACCCTGGCCGGCACGGTGCTGCCCTATCCGACCCTGGCCGAGACCGGCAAACGGGCTGCCGGCCGGCCCCTTGAGGCGAAACTTTTTTCCGGATTGACCCGGCGCGTGCTGCGGTTGGTGTTCGGCTATCGGGGGTAAGGAGCGACGATGACGGCAAAGCCGGTGCTGGTGATGGTGCTCAAGGGGTATCCGCGGATCTCCGAGACGTTTATTTCCAATGAGATCGAGCTGCTGGAGCGCCAGGGCTTTAGCGTGCGCATCGTGTCCATGCGACAGCCGCGCGAGAACTTCAGCCACGCCTCCGTGGCGCGCATCCAGGCCGAGGTGGTCTATCTGCCCGAGGCCATGCTGCCGGCCCTGGGGCGGCTTTTGGCCGCCAACCTCCGCACGGCCGCCTCCCGGCCGGCTGGCTATCTCAAAGCCGCCGGCCTCATGCTGCGCCACTTTTTCGAAGCTCCCAAGTCGGCCACGGTCAAGCATCTGCTCCAGGCCGGACTGCTCTGCGACGAGGCCCTGCACCCGGGCGAAGCGCCCCATCTCCACGCCCATTTCGCCCATTCGCCGACGTCCGTGGCCATGTACGCCGGGCTTATGGCCGACGCGCCCGTGAGCTTCACCGGCCACGCCAAGGACGTCTGGACCCAGCGCCCCGAGCGTCTGGCCGAAAAGATCGGCCGGGCCGCCTTTGTCGTCACCTGCACCCAGGCCAACGCGGCGTATCTTAAAAAACTCTCGCCTAACGGCACGCCCATTTTTCCGGTCTACCACGGCATCGATCTGACCCTTTTTGACGGCGCGGCCGCCCGGCCGGCCGCCGGCCCGCCCTGGCGGTTTCTGACCGTGGCCCGGCTCACCGCCAAAAAAGGTCTGGACACCGTGCTGGACGCCCTGAGCCTGTTGGCCCGGGAGGGCCTCGATTTCACCTACGACCTCGTGGGCGCGGGCGAGGAGGCCACGGCGTTGGCCGAACAAGCGGCGCGCCTGGGGCTGGCCGACCGGGTGCGCTTCCACGGCGCCATGCCCCACGAACACGTCGTCGATCTTTATCGGGTCGCCCATGCCTTTCTCATCGGCTGCCGGGTGCTGCCAAACGGCGACCGCGACGGCGTGCCCAACGTCCTGGTCGAGGCCATGGCCATGGGCCTGCCCGTGGCAGCCACCAACGTCTCGGCCTTGCCGGAGCTGGCGATACATGGCGAAACGGCGCTGACGTGCGATCCCAACGACCCGGCCGCCCTGGCCGCCAACCTGCGCCGGCTGCTGGCCGACCCGGCCCTGGCCGGCAGGCTGGCCGCCGCCGCCCGGGAGCTGGTCGGCCGGGAATTCGACAACGTCGCCAACATCCGCCGGCTGGCCGCCGTGTTCGCGGCCCATGCCGGCGATCCGCCGGGGCGTTTCGCCCGGGACGCCGCCTTGTGAACGTCGCCTTTTACGCGCCGTTTAAGCCGCTCGACCATCCCGATCCGTCCGGGGACCGCACCATCGGCCGGGAGCTGGCCGCCGCTCTCACGGACCAGGGCATAACGCTCACCGTGGCCAGCCGCTTCCGGGCGCGCTGGCTGTCGTGCCGCCCCAGGCTCTGGATCGAGGCCCTTTTCGCCCGCCGGGCCGCCCTGGAGGCGGCCTCCCGGGCCAAGGCCCGGCTTTTTCTCACCTACCACGCCTATTACAAGTCCCCCGACGTCATCGGCCCCTACGTGGCCCGGGAACTCGGCATCCCCTACGTGGTGTTTCAGGGCGTGTATTCCACCAAACAACGCCGCCACCTCAAGACGCGCCTGGGCTACGAACTCAACCGTCGGTCGCTTTTGGCCGCTGATCTGGTCGTGTCCAACCGCCGGCTGGACGTGGAGAATTTGCAGCGCCTGTTGCCCCGGCAGCGCCTGGGCTACGTGCGGCCCGGCATCGCCCCCGAAGCCTTTGCCTTTGACCCCGAGGCCCGGCGGGAGCTGCGCCGCCAGTGGGGCGTGGGGACCCGGCCGGTCATCATCACAGCGGCCATGTTCCGCGACGACGTCAAGACCGAGAGCCTGACTTTTCTTTTTGAGCGCCTGGGCGAACTGCACCGGGCCGGGCGCGATTTCGCGTTGGTGGCGGCCGGCGACGGCCCGACCCGGGAGCGCCTGAACGCGCTGGCGACGAAAGAACTGCCCGGACGGGCCATCTTCCTGGGGCAAGTTCCTCGGGAGCGGCTTGGCGCGGTCTACAGCGCCGGGGACGTGTTCGCCTTTCCGGGCCTGCGGGAGTCGCTGGGTATGGTCTACCTGGAAGCCCAGGCGGCCGGGCTGCCGGTGGTGGCCCTGGCCGATGGCGGCGTTGCCGAGGTGGTGGCCGACGGCGAGACGGGCATCCTTACGCCTCCGGCCGATCCGGCCGCCTATACCCGGGCCGTGGACGCCCTGCTGGGCGACCGGCAGCGCCGGTTGGCCATGGGCGAGGCGGCCCGGGCCTACGTGCGCGCCTCGCATGACCGGGCCAGGAATTACGGCGTGTTGGCCGGCGTGTTGCGCCGGCTGGCCGGGCAGGGCTGAAAAAGGCGCTGGCCCAACAGGGCGGTTTTGTGGTAGAAAATAGCACTTTTTGCAGTGATCCGAAGGCGCGAGCCCGGTTTTGGGGCTCTGGGCGGCATTGGTCGCCAAAGACTGTCGAGGTTGTCGTGAACGGCCGATAGCCCAGGGGCAAGCCCTGTGGCTGTGGGTGGCGTTTGGTGCGGGCTTGGCAGGAGGATAACGTCAGTCAGCCTTCCGCTCGCGCGGCGTGGCGGCGAGCGGGCGATGGAGCCGTGATGGCCAAATTGCACGAGACGCCGCTGCGCGATCTGCCGCCCGCCGCGCCCATAACGCTGGGGCTGTGGACCACCGCCGCCCAGGCCGCCCGCACCCTGCTCGGGGCCGGAGCCGGCGAAGCGCTTGTTCTCGACGGCGGCCGTCCCCTGGGCGTCGTCACCACGCGCGGGCTGTCCAAAGTGCTGACCCACAACATTGTCCAGGCCGCCCATCTGGCCGTGCGCGATGTCATGGACCCGGTGGCCGTGTCGCCGGAAAGCGACTATCTGCCCGGGGCCTTGCGCCATTTGCTGGCCGCGCCGTCGCGTCGGCTGGCCGTGGTGGACGCCGCCGGCCGGGCCGTGGGCATGCTCGCCCCCTTTCATGTGGCCCGTCTGGCCGTGGCCCTGGACGAGTTGGCCGAGCGCACCGTGGCCAGCGCCATGACCCGTACCGTGGTCACGGCCCGGGCTGGCGAGCCCCTGCCCCTGGTGCTGGCCCGTATGTCCCGCCTTGGCGTCGGCGGCGTCGTGGTGGCCAGGGACGACGTGCCTTGCGGCGTGTTTACCGCCCGCGACGCTGTGCGGCTTTTGGCCGGCGGCGCGGACATCCGCGACATGGCGGTGGATACGGCCATGAGCGCGCCGGTGGCCGTCGTGGCCCCGCAACTGCCCCTGGCCGAAGGGCTGGCCGGCATGGACGGGGCCGGGGCCGGGCGGCTGGTGGTCGCCGATCCGGACGGGTTTCTTATCGGCCTTTTGACCTGGACCGACGTGGCCGCCGTGCTGTCGGGCATTGTGGGCGACGCCGAGACGGCCCGGCTGCGCGATCAGGCCGACCGGTACCGCGACCTGTACGACAACGCCGGCCAAGGCCTTTTCCGCCTTGATCCTCAAGGCCGGCCCGTGGCCGTCAACGCCGCCCTGTCCCGGATGCTCGGCTACCGCGACGTGGCCGACTGCCTGCGCCAGTCGCGCCAGCCCGCCCATCCCCTGCGCCTGGACGGACCAAGCCGGCGTGAGCTTCTGCCCCGCGCCCTGTCTCAGGCCGACCCCGTAACTTTCGAGGCGAGAGGACTGCGCCGGGAGGGCGGCTATCGCCGGCTGGCCTGTTCCGTGCGGGCCGTGCGTGACGCCTTCGGCCAGCCCACCGGCTTCGAGGGCGCTTGCACCGATGTTTCCCAGACCGTTTCCTTGGGCGGGGTAGCCGACGCCGCCGGCTACCGGTCTCTCATTGAACATCAGACCGAACTCATCTGCCGCTTCGATCCCGCCGGACGGCTCATTTTCGTCAACGCCGCCTATGCCCGCTACTGGGGCAAGACCCCCGAAGCCTGTCTGGCCGAGAATTACCAGCCCGCCCTGCACCCCGACGACGCGGCCATGGTGGCCCGGCGCGTGGCCTCGCTGTGTCCCCACCGGCCCACCACCGGCTACGAGGTGCGGGTGCTGCGCCCCGACGGCCGCGCCCGCTATCAGCGCTGGACCCGGCGGGCCATCTTCGACGCCGCCGGCGAACTGGTCGAATACCAGGCCGTGGGCCGCGACGTCACGGCCCGCACGCTGGCCGAGCAGGCCCTCAAGCGCCGGGCCGAGGAACTGCACGTCCTGGCCGGGGAAAAAAGCGCCGAGGCCGACGAGCTGGCCGACCGGCTCGGCGCGGCCCTGGCCGATGGCCGGCGGCTGGCCGAGGCCCTGCGCGAAAAGACCTTTTTCCTTGATGCCGTGCTTGCCGGCGTCCAGGACGGCGTGTGCCTGCTGTCGCCGGAAATGGAAGTCCTGGCCGCCAACCGGTCGCTTCGCGGCATGTACGCCTCGCGCGGCGAGATCGTCGGCCAGCGCTGCCACGAGGTCTACCACGGCCTGTCCGCCCCCTGCCAGGACTGCCCGTCCCTGCGGGCCATGGCCACCCGCAAGCTGGCCATCAGCGTGGTGCCCAAGGACGATCCGGGCGATTCCGCCGGCTGGGTGGAGCTTTTTTGCTATCCTATGCTCGACGCCGCCGGTTCCGTGACCGCCGTGGTGGAGATCGTGCGCGACGTTACGGCCGGCAAGAAACTTGAAGCCGAATTGGCCGCCGCCCTGGAGCGGGCCGAAGCGGCCAGCCAGGCCAAGGGCGCGTTTCTGGCCAATATGAGCCACGAGATCCGCACGCCCTTAAACGCCGTCCTGGGCTACGTCCAACTCATGCTGCGCGACCGCCTGGAGCCGGCCCAGCGCCAGCGTCTGGCCGTGGTCGAAGAGTCCGCCGCCACGCTACTCTCCATCATCAACGACATCCTCGACTATTCCAAGATCGAGGCCGGGCGGCTGGAAATCAAGGCCGAATCCTTCGATCTGGCCCAATGTCTGGCCGCCGTGGTCAAGGAGCAGGAAGTCTTGGCCCGGGAAAAGGGACTGGCCCTGGACCTGAAACTCGATCCGGGGCTGCCTGGGAGCGTGCGCGGCGACGGCTTGCGCCTGCGCCAGATCCTGCGCAACCTCGTCAACAACGCCGTCAAATACACCGAGCACGGCAGCGTGACCCTGCGCGCCTCGCTGCTTGATCGTTCGCCGTGCCCAACCGGAGGCGGCGAGCTCGTCACCCTGCGCTTTGCCGTCATCGACACCGGTGTGGGCATCCCGGCCGACCAGCTCCCCGCCATCTTCGACAGCTTCACTCAGGTGGACGGCGGCCTGACCAAACGCCAGGCCGGCACGGGCCTGGGCCTGGCCATCTGCCGCCGGCTGGCCGGACTCATGAGCGGCGAGGTGTTCGTGGACAGCGTCGCCGGCAAGGGCAGCGTGTTCTGGCTCGAATGCCCCTTTGAGGCCGCCGCCGGCCTAGGCGGCCTGACCCGGCGGGACGACGACGCGTCGTCGCGTCGGGAGCCGCCGCCGAGCCTGCGGGTGCTGCTGGTGGAGGACAACCGGGTCAACCGCGTCTTTGCCTCCGATCTTTTGGAAAGTCGCGGCCATGAGGTCATTTTGGCGGAAAACGGCCGGGTGGCCCTGGAATACCTCGTCACCCACGCCGTGGACGTGGTGCTCATGGACATCCAGATGCCGGTCATGGACGGTCTGGCCGCCACCCGGGCCATCCGGGCCGGCCATTTGGACATCGACCCGGGCCTGCCCGTGGTCGGGCTTTCGGCCTATGCCATGGATCAGGAGCGCGAGCGTTTCCTGGCCGCCGGTTTCGACGACTACATCACCAAGCCCATCGACGTGGAAACGTTTTTCGCCGTGGTGGCCCGGGTGTTGGCCCGTCGCGGCCGTACCCCGGCGGCAGCGCGGGAGGCGGGCAGGGAAACGGCCTCCTCGCCCATCGACACGAAGGCCCTGGCCGCCCAGTACCGGGGCAAGGCCGGGTTGCTCACCCGGGTGGGGCGCGAGTTCGTGGCCTCGGTGCCGGAGCAGTTGGAGTCCCTGCGCGAAGCCATGGACCAGGGCGATCTGGCCGTATGCGAGCGCGTGGCCCATACGCTCAAGGGCAACGCGGCCATGTTCGGGGCGGCGGCCATGCGCGGCCTGGCCGCCGAGGCCGAACAGGCGGCGGCGGCCGGCAATACGGCCCGGCTGGCCGAGCTGGCCCCGACCCTGGATCAGGCCTGCCGGGAGGCGGTGGGCGGCCTGGACGACTATCTGTGCCGCATCGGAAACTGACGGCTCGCCGCAACGGGCCGACCAAAGGACAAACGCCATGTCGCGCTGCGTGTTTTATCTCCTGCGCCACGCCCCGACCCTGTGGAATCTGGACAAGCGCATCCAGGGCCAGTGGGACAGCGAACTGGCCCCGGTCGCCACGGCCCAGTGCGAGGCCCTGGCCCCACAGCTGGCCGGGCTGACCCTGGCCCGCATCCTGTGCAGCGACCTCGGCCGGGCCAA
Source organism: Solidesulfovibrio carbinolicus (assembly GCF_004135975.1). Classification (NCBI taxonomy): domain Bacteria; kingdom Pseudomonadati; phylum Thermodesulfobacteriota; class Desulfovibrionia; order Desulfovibrionales; family Desulfovibrionaceae; genus Solidesulfovibrio; species Solidesulfovibrio carbinolicus. Next base: position 1,030,098 of record NZ_CP026538.1, read on the forward strand.
ATCCACCGCCGGCATCTTAAATCGCAGCCTGCGCCTGCCCGTGACCCTGGAAAAACGCCTGCGCGAACAGCACTACGGCGACTGGACCGGCAAGCATTGGCGCGACATCCCGCCCGAAGCCATCGCCGCCGCCGAGGCCGCCGGGTGGGATTTTCACCCCACCGGCGGCGAGTCCCGCGCCGACGTGCGCCAGCGGGCTGAACACGCGCTCATTGACGCGGCCAAGGCCAACGGTGGTCGCAACGTGCTGGTGGTCACCCACCAGGGCGTGATCAAAGCCGTGCTCTACCATCTCCTGGGTCGGGCCTACCTGCCCAGCGAACCGCCGGCCTTTGATCCGAACCGGGTCCAGGAGGTGGTCTGCCAGGGCGGGCAACTCACCCTGGGCCGCCTGGACCTGGAGCTGCCCCAGCCGTGAGGATCGCCGTCTACTGCCAGCATGTGCTGGGCATGGGGCATCTGTTTCGCACGCTGGAAATCGTCGCCGCCCTGGACGGCCACGAGCGACTGCTCGTCGTGGGCGGCCCGGACGTGCCGGCGGCCGTGCCCGGCGGCGTGCGTCTCCTGCGCTTGCCGCCCCTGGCCATGGACGCCGATTTTCGCGCCCTGACCCTGGAAGGCCCGGCCCTGGAGGCGGCCAAGGCGACTCGCCAGGCCCGGCTGCTGGACGCCCTGGCCGATTTCGCGCCCGACGTCTTTTTCGTCGAACTCTATCCCTTTGGCCGCAAGGCCTTCGAGTTCGAGCTGCTGCCGGCCATCCGCGCCGTGCGGGAGCGGGGCGGCAAGGTCGTGTGCGGCGTGCGCGACATCCTGGTCGAAAAAAAGGACCAGGCCGCTTACGAGACCCGGGTGCTGGACCGGCTCAATCGCCACTTCGACGCCGTGTGCGTCCATGGCGACCCGGCCCTTTTTCCCCTGTCCGCCACCTTCTCCCGAGCGGGCGACATCGCCTTGCCCGTGGCCCACGCCGGCTACGTGGCCCCGCCTCGGGCCACGCCGAAAGAGGCCGCCTCCGCCCGAGCCGCCCTGGGCGTGGCCGAGGGCAAGCCCCTCGTCGTCGTCTCGGCCGGCGGCGGCAAGGTCGGCTCGGAGCTGCCCGCCGCCGTGCTTGCCGCCTGCCGGGAGCACGGCCAGCTGGCCCAGGCGGCCCTTCGCGTGTTTTCCGGCCCCTTTTGCGACGAGGACGCCTTCGCCGCCCTGGTCCGGGCCGCGGCCGACCTGCCCGACGCCCGGGTCGTCCGCTTCACCCCGGATTTCCCGGCCGTGCTGGCCGGGTGCGACCTGTCCGTGAGCCTGGCCGGCTACAACACCGTCATGGGATTGCTCGCCGCCCACTGCCGAGCCCTGGTCATGCCCTTTGACCAGAACCGCGAACAGCGCCTGCGCGCCGAGCGCCTGGCCGGCTTGGGGCTGCTCGGCCTCATCGAACCGTCGCAGCTCTCTGCCTCCCTCCTGGCCCCCCGCCTGGCCGCCGCGCTGACCGCCTCGTCGCCCCCCCCCGGACGCATCGACCTCGACGGTGCGGCCAAGGCGGCGAAATTTTTGGTGAAGATAGAAGGGGGAGGATGCCTCCGGCGGCCGGGGGCCTGAGGCCCCCGGACCCCCCGAATGGAGAAAGGGGAGAGGCGTCAGGGGCGCAGGAAGACGGCGTCGCCCGAGGCGATGCGGCCGGCCGGGTCGCGGTGGAAATCGTAGACCCCGTCGAGAACAAGGCCGAAACCCTGCAAATAGGCTTCAAGCTCGTCCAAAAGCGCCTGCCCGTCGTAGAGCGGATAAAGCGCCGCCTCGGCCACCACTGTCGTGACGCCGCCCAATAGCCCCGACGCTCCCCGCAAGGCCGGCAATTCGTAGCCCTGCAAATCCAGCTTGATGACGTCGGCCCGGCCAAGCACCGCGTCCAGCCGCGCCACCGGCGCCTCCACCACTGCCGTCTGCGTCAGTTCCTGGTCCGCGTACTTTTCGTGAATGCCCGTGGGCGCGAACAGCGAGGAGAGCGTGGGGCGCGACATCACCGTCAAGGGCAAGACCGCCGCCGCCTCGCCCAGGGCCACGGCATGGACCGTCAGGCGCGGCTCGTCGGCGAACCGCTTGGCCAGCTTGCGGGCAAGCGCCGGTTGGGGCTCGAAGGCCTCCACCCGGCAGCCGGGCAGGGCGGCCAGAAACCGCGCCGCCACCCGCCCCTTGTTGGCCCCGCCGTCCACCACCACCGGCTTGTCCGGCAGGGTCAGCCCGGCCAGTCGGCCGAAAAAGGCTTCCACGCTCATGCCCGACCCGGCCTTGCCGGCGCGCCAAGCCCGGGCGCGTCGTCATCGTCGTCGGCCGCAGCCAGGGCGTCGTCGAGATCGTCAGGGTCCGGCCCGTCGGGTTCCTCGGCTAGGGGATCAATGGGCAGCTGCAAGGTGAAGCCGGCCTCGGGGGCGTGCTGGCCAAAGGTCAGGGAGCCGCCCATGTTTTTGACGATTCTGTAGGCCAGGGGCAGACCCAGGCGTTCGTCACCTTCCTCGAAGGGCAAAAACAGCACCTCGGGATCGATCACCGGGCGCGAAGGCCGGAAGGTCACGTCCAGGTGGGCGTAGCGGGCGTGGCGCGAGGTGGCCAACAGGACGGTCTGGCCGGCCGGGCTGCGGCTGACGGCAAAGCGGGTCAGGCTCGTCACCACCTGGGTGAGCAGATCCGGGTCCAGGCGCAGATCGGGCAGCCCGCCGGCCAGGTCCGCCGCCGCCACGACCCCCCGGGCGGCGAACTCCGGGGCCAGGAAGTCCAGGGCGGCCGCGGCGATGGCCCGCAGCGAGCACAGGCGCGGCCGCAGATCCACGGGATGCAGGTAATTGCGAATCTTGTCGAGAATGTCTTCCAGCCGCCTTGCCTCGGACAGGATGATGCCGGCTTCCCGGGAGTCCGGCAGCCGGGCTTGCAGGCGGTGGGCGAAGCCGGCGATGGAAAACAGGGGATTGCGGATTTCATGGGCGACCTCGGCCGATATCGCCCCGAGCGTCTTGAGTTTTTCTTCCTGGACCACGAACCGCTCCAGCTCCACCCGGTCGGTGATGTCCACCACGATGCCCTCGATCTGGCGGTTCTGGCCGCCGGCTTCTTCACGGGCCGAGGGGATGGCCCGCAGCAGGGCGTGGATGGTTGCGCCGTTTTTGTGCAAAAACCGGCATTCCTCGGTGTGGGGTGGCCTGCCCGGGCCAAGGCTCTCGCCCAGCCAGGCCGTGACCCGGTCCCGGTCCTCGGGATGAAGCCGGGCCGGGAAAAAGCCCGGCGCGGCCATGGCCTCGGCCCGGGAAAATCCGAGCAGGGGCCGGCAGAACTTGTTGATAAACGTCAGTTCCAGGTTTTCGTCCAGGACAAAGACCAAAAGCGGCAGGCTCTGGACCAGGGTGAAATAGCGGTTTTCGGCCTGTTTGACGGCCCGGGCCAGCTCCCGGCGTTCCAGGGCCGCGTCCAGGGCGTGGGCCAGCAGATCGAAGCTGACGATGGGTTTTTGCAGATAGTCGGCCGCGCCCAGGCGAAAGGCGCGGATGACGCCGTCGATGCCGTCCTGGCCGGAGATGACGATGACCGGCGGCGCGTCGTGTTCCCGGGACAGGGCTTCCAGGACGCCGAAGCCGTCGCGTCGGGGCAGGCGCAGATCCAGCAGCACGGCGTCGGGCCCGATGTCCGCGATGCGGCGCAAGGCTTCGTCTCCGTCGCCGGCCTCGGTGACGGCGTAGCCGGAGATTTCGAGCCAGGCGCACACCGGGCGGCGCACGTTCTCGTCGTCTTCCACCACCAGGATTTTGGCGATTTTGTCGGACATGGCAGGCCTCCCCGGAATTTCGGGCTGGCCCAAGCCTAGCGCTTTTTCAGGAAAGCCGCCAGTCGGCAGGCTTTTGTTACGGGTTTGCAACGGGGTGGATTTTAGTGTTGCAAAAATGTCAACACTGAGCTAGTCAGGAGTTGTCGATGCGGCGGAAAGCGGCCTGCTTGGCCTTGGAGAGGGCCGCGCGGGGCCGTTTGAGGCAACGGACGCGACGACGACGGCAAAGGAATCTTCGACAAAAACGTCATCAGAGGGGGAACCATGAACGCGGCAGATACCGCTTTCGTGCTCATTTCGGCGGCCCTGGTCATGCTTATGACTCCGGGTCTGGCGCTTTTTTACGGCGGCATGGTCCGTACCAAGAACATCCTTGGCACGCTCATGCATTCCAACATTCTGCTTGGCACCGTTTCCGTGCTGTGGGCCATCGTGGGCTACAGCCTGGCCTTTGGCGGCGACATCGGCGGCGTCATCGGCAATCTCGACTTCATGTTCCTTAACGGCGTCGGCACGGCGGCCAAGGAAGGCGTGGACAACATCCCGCACCTGGCCTTCATGATCTTCCAGTGCATGTTCGCCGTCATCACCCCGGCGCTGATCACCGGCGCGTTTGCCGAGCGCATCAAATTCTCCGGCTTCCTGCTCTTCACCACCCTGTGGCTGCTGGTCGTCTACTGTCCCATGGCCCACTGGGTCTGGGGCGGCGGCTGGATGGCCAAGATGGGCGCTCTCGACTTCGCCGGCGGCGCGGTCGTCCACATGAGCTCCGGCGCGTCCGCCCTGGCCGCCGTCCTCTACCTGGGACGCCGCCACGGCTACGGCAAGCAGTCGTTTATTCCGCATAACCTGCCCCTGACCATCCTTGGCGCGGGCATCCTCTGGTTCGGCTGGTTCGGCTTCAACGCCGGCAGCGCTCTGGCCGCCAACGGCCTGGCCGCCTCGGCCTTCGTCACCACCCACCTGGCCGCCGCCGCCGCCGCCTTTAGCTGGATCATCGTGGAGTGGTGGCATCGCGGCAAGCCCACCACCCTGGGCATGGCCTCCGGCGCGGTCGCCGGTCTGGTCGCCATCACCCCGGCCGCCGGCTACGTCGAACCCATGCCGGCCATCCTCATGGGGCTTATTGCCGGCGGGCTGTGCTACGGCGGCGTGCTCATCAAGAGTGTGTTCAAGTACGACGACTCCCTGGACGTGGTGGGCATCCACGGCCTGGGCGGCACCTTCGGCGCCCTGGCCACCGGCCTGTTCGCCACCAAGGCCGTCAACGAACTCGGCAACGACGGCCTGTTCTACGGCAACCCCGAACAGCTCTGGATCCAGTTCGTGTCCGTGGTCGCCACCTGGGTGTTCTGCTTCGTCATGACCTTGATCCTCTTTAAAATCGTGGACGTGATGGTTGGTATTCGGGTAAGCCAGGACGACGAGATCAAGGGTCTCGACGTCAGCCAGCACAGCGAAGTCGGCTACCAGCTCTAGCCAAGGATAAGGAGCGCGCCATCATGAAAAAGATCGAAGTCATCACCCGTCCCTATAAGCTCGACGAAATCAAGGAAAAGCTGACCGGCCTTGGCATCAAGGGCATGACCGTGTCGGAAGTGAAGGGCTTCGGCCGCCAGCGCGGCCACACCGAAGTCTACCGCGGCGCCGAGTATCAGGTCGATTTCGTGCCCAAGGTCAAGATGGAGCTGGTGGTCGAGGACGGCCTGGCCGCCGAGGTCATCAAAGCCATCCAGGCCGCGGCCCAAACCGGCGAAGTCGGCGACGGCAAGATCTTCGTCTCCACCATCGACGAGGTCATCCGCATCCGCACCGGCGAGACCGGCAACGCCGCCATCTAGGCAGTTTGCTGGCAACCCTTCGGGGAAAAAGACAAAATAGCCGACCGGGAAGGGGGAACGCCTCCTTCCCGGTCGTTTTATTGATGGGGAGCCTGCCATGCCGCCCGCACCCGACGCGTCGGTCAGCGCCGCCATGTTCGACGAAGGCAAGGGCCTTTTGGCCGACGCCCTGGCCGCCGGCCAGTTGGACGTGGCCTACGTCGCCGCCCTGTCCGACGTCTACGACCGCTATTTTCGCCAGCGACTGACCGAGTGGGGCGAAACCCACGTTTCCCGGGCCGACGGTTTCGCCCTGGCCGCCGTGGGCGGCTACGGCCGGCGCGAGTTGTGCCCGGCCTCGGACATCGACGTGTTGCTGCTGTTTCCGTCCGAGCCGCCGGACTGGGCATCGGAGCTGGCCCGGTTCCTCTTTTTCCCGCTGTGGGACCGGGGCGTGGAACTCGGCCACGGGGTGCGCGCCGTGCCCGGCTGCCTGGAGCTGGCCGGCTGCGACCCCAAGGTGCTGGCGTCGCTTATTGATCTGCGCTTTCTGGCCGGGGAGGCCGCCGTTGTCGGGGACTTGGCGGACCGCCTGGAGGCCGACGGCTTTCCGGCCCATGCCGCCGGCTTCGTCGAGTGGCTGGAGAAGGGCAACAAGGAGCGCGGTCGGACCTACGGCGACGCCGGCGGCATGCTCGAACCCGATCTGAAAAACGGCCTGGGCGGTTTGCGCGACTGGCAGCAGGTCCGCTGGCTCATGCGCCTGGACCCGGGCCGAGAGGCCGACGCCCGCCACCTGGCCGACGATCTGGCCGCCCTGGAAGACGACGCCCGGTTCGTCCTGACCGCCCGGATGCACCTGCACCGCCTGTGTGGCCGCAAAAACGACAAGCTCTATTTCGAATTCCAGGAGCGCCTGGCCGAGGCCATGGGCTTTGGCCGCCGGGGCGAGCGTCAGGCCGTGGAGCGCTTCCTGGCGCTGCTGCTGCGTCGCATGGCCGACATCAAGGCTCTGCGCCAGTCGGTCTGGCCGCTTCTGGCCGGCCATCTGGGGGCCTTGGATCTGGCCGCTCCGGCCAGGCCCGTGGGCGACGGCCTCCAGGACGCCCCCGAGGGACTGCGTTTCGCCCCGGGATTGACCGATTTCCAGACCATGGAGCGGGCCATGCCGCTTTTTGCCGTGTGCGCTGCCCTGGGCAAGGCCCCGTCCCACGAAACCATGGGCCGGCTGCGCGGCCTGGCCGCCGAACTTGGCCGGCTGGCCGAGGTTTCGCCCCGCACCGGCCGGATGCTCTATGACAGCTTAAGCGACATCATGCCGGCCGACGTTTCCGGCGCGGCCCTGGACGCGCTGAGCGCCAGCGGCGTGCTGGAGGCCATTTTGCCCCAGTTCGCCCGGGTCAAGGACAACGTCTCCTACGACGTCTACCACGTCCACCCCGTGGGCCGGCACAGCCTGGAGGCCGTGCGCCTTTTGGCCGAGCTGCGCGTCGGGCCGGCCTGCCGGGCCCAGGAACTGCTGGCCGGCCTGCCCCGGCCGGAGCTGGCCTACTGGGGCCTGCTCCTGCACGACATGGGCAAGGGCCTGGGCGGGGCACACGCCGAAAAGGGGGCGCAATTGGCCGAGGACATGCTTGCGCGACTGTCCGCCCCGCCCGAGGCCCGGCACCTGATCGCCGCCCTGGTGCGCGAACATCTGCTTTTGCCCGAAACCGCCACCGGCCGCGACCTGTCCGACCGCGACGTGCTGGCCCGGGCGGCCGGCCGGGTGGCCACGGTGGAAACCCTGGACATGCTCGTGCTCATTGCCCGCTGCGACGGTCTGGCCACCGGCCCCCAGGCCTGGACCGGCTGGAAGGAGTCCCTGGTCTTTGACCTCTACGCCAAGCTGCGCGCCGCCATCGAACAGGGGCGGCTGTTTGGGGCCGACGACGCCCGGATCATGCTGGCCGCCCGGGACAGCCTGCGCGAGGCGGCCCGGGACCGCTTCACCCCCGAGGCCCTGGAGGCCCTGCTTCTGGCCATGCCGCCGCGCTATCTCGTCAGCCAGCCCGTGGAGACGATCCTTGGCCATCTGGACCTTTTGGCCGAGCTCGACGCCGCCGAGGCCGAGGACCGGCGCATGAAGCCCGGTGACCGGGCCGGCCGCGACGTGGCCGCTCTGACCTACGCGGCCCTGCCCGGCGGCGACGGCTTCACGGTCACCGTGGCCGCCCGGCGGGTGCGCGGGCTTTTTCCCACCGTCACCGGCGTGCTGGCCCTGCACGATCTGTCCATCCACGAGGCCGACGTGTTTCGCTGGGAAGACGGCGTGGTCATCCTGTCGCTGCGCACCGGCAATCCGCCCGACGTCCTCTACAGTGACGAAGTGTTCGCCCGGGTGTCCCGGGCCGTGCGCTACGCCCTGTGCGGCAAGCTGTTCCTGGCCTACCGTCTGGCCCAGAAGCGCGGCGGGTTTGCCCTGTCCCTGGCCGTGGCCGGCCCCAAGTCGCCGCCCGAGGTGGCCATCGACAACAAGGCTTCCGATCTCTTTACGGTCATCGACGTGTCCTGCGACGACCGGGTGGGGCTTTTGTACGACATCGCCCGCACCCTGGCCGAGATGGGTCTGGAAACCCATCTGGCCAAGGTCATGACCCCGGCCGGGCGGGTGCGCGACGTCTTTTACGTGCGCGGTCCGGCCGGTCGGCGGGTGGAGGACCCGGAGCAGCTGGCCGAGATCAAGGCGGCCTTGCTGCACCGTCTGGCCGACGACCCGTGCACCCTGCGCTAAAGGCTGCTTGGGGCAGATATCGGGCCGCATTCGTGGGGGTTGGCCCGGCGTCCGGCCTTGACGCGGCGCGTTGAAGCGGCGATAGAGGGGTTGTGAGAGCCTGCCTGCGGCACGTTGCCGCAGGTCGAAAGGAGCCTGCATGACCGATCACGCTTCCGTATGCGTTCCGCGCATCGGCGAAACGGCCCCGGACTTCGAGGCCGAAACCACCCACGGCATCCTGCGCCTGGAAGACTTTCGGGGAAGCTGGCTGGTGTTCTTTTCGCATCCGGCGGATTTCACGCCCGTGTGCGCCTCGGAGCTCATGGCTTTTGCCGGCGTGCGCGCCACGCTTCGCGACATGGGCTGCGAACTGCTCGGTTTGTCGGTGGATTCCATTTTCTCCCACATCGCCTGGGTGCGATCCCTTGAGGAGAAGTTCGGCGCGGCCATCGATTTCCCCTTGGTCGCCGACACCACCGGCGAAGTGGCCCGGCGTTACGGCATGACCATGCCGGCCGAGTCGCCCACCGAACCGGCCCGTGTGGTCTATGTCATCGACGACCGGCAGTGCGTCCGGGCGTACATGGCCTATCCCATGACCACCGGACGCAACGTCGCCGAGATCGTTCGCCTTGTGGCGGCCCTGCAGGCCACCGACGCCCACGGCGTGGCCACGCCCGCCGGTTGGAAACCCGGGGACGGGGTGCTGGCTCCCCCGCCGCGAACCCAGGCCATGGCTCAGGAGAGGGCCAAGGCCGCCGGTCCGAACTGCCCGGATTGGTATTTTTGCAAGAGAGAGTTGTCATGATTTCCGACATGTACGACGCTGCTGAAGACACGCCCCAGGTCAAGCCCGACGGAACGCTCACCCAGTCCGCCAAGGACATCCTGCGGGTGTGCGAGCCGCCGGCCACGATGGAGGACATCAGCCGGGCCCTGGTGCGCCATTTTTCCCAGGTTTTGCCCATGGTGCGCGATCTCGTGAACCTGGGCCTCCTGGAAGACCAAAACGGCCGGCTGGCCGTCACGGACTACGGCCGCGAAAAGCTCGGCCGCTGATCCGGCTCCCGGTCCGCGCGCCCGGCGTCGGCAACTGCCGGACGCCGGGCGGCGAACCGGGAGCCAGCCCCGGGCTTGGCCCTTTACGGTCGCCCCGGGCGGCATTATGGTCTTTCCGGGAGCCGGACGGCCGGGGACGTTGTCCCGGTCAGGCGGCGGCCCGGGAGGTCGCCGTGTCTGCTGATTCCGCCTTGCTCCCCGACGCTTCGGCGTCGGACGCGCCTGTCTGCGCCCGGTGCGCCGCAGCCGGCCCGACCTGCTGTTCGCTGACCCCGGGCCAGGAGGAAGTGTGTTTCCCGGTGTCCGAGATGGAGCGTGCCCGCATTGTCGAGGCTGACGGCCTGGCCGTGGGCGGCTTTGTCCACCAGGCCAATACCGAGGCCTTTTTGGCCCAGATGGGGCGGCTTTTTCCCCGCGACCTCAAGATACTTCCCCGGCTTTTCCCCCCCGGCGGCGACCATCTGCGCCTGGCCGTTGACCCGAAGGGCAATTGCGTGTTCTTGCGGGCCGATGGATGCCGCTTGCCAAGGGATGCGCGTCCGTATTATTGCCGCTTGTTTCCGTTTTGGCTCAGCGGCGGGACCGTCACGGCCTTTGCCGCGACGGGCTGTCTGGTCCACCGTGAAGGGCGGGCCGTGTCCCGGATGCTGGCGCTGCTTGCCTACGGCGAGGCCGGCGTGCGCGAACTGCACGGCCGCCTGCGTCTGGCCTGGGGGCTGCCGCCCAAGGAAGGCATGCCCTTCGTCACTCCCTCCCCTGCGAGATACCGTCCGTGAAAAAGTTCCTCATTCTTCTGGCGATCCTGGTGTTCGTGGGCCTGGTCTTCGGCATTGCCGGCGGCGTGGGCCTCTACTACTGGGCGTCCAACGACCTGCCGAGCTTTCGCAAGATCACCGACTACCGCCCGCCGCTGGTCACCACCATCTACACCCGCGACAACAAGGTGCTTGGCTACCTCTATTCCGAGAAGCGCTTTCTGGTGACGCTTTCCGAGATGCCGGATTTCCTGCCCAAGGCTTTTCTGGCCGCCGAGGACGCCACCTTCTACCAGCACGAAGGCGTCGATCCCACGGCCATCCTGCGGGCCATGGTCAAAAACCTCCAGCAGGGCGGCCGCAAGCAGGGCGGCTCCACCATCACCCAGCAGATCATCAAGCGCCTGCTTTTGTCCTCGGAAAAAAGCTACCAGCGCAAGGTCAAGGAAGCCATCCTGGCCTACCGCCTGGAAAAATACCTGACCAAAGACGAAATTCTCACCATCTATTTGAATCAGATCTACCTGGGCTCCCGGGCGTATGGCGTGGAAGCGGCGGCCCGGACCTATTTCGGCGTCCACGTGGCCGACCTGACCATCGCCCAGGCCGCGCTCCTGGCCGGCCTGCCCCAGGCCCCCAGCCGCTATTCCCCCTTTCGCGACTTCGAGTCGGCCAAGGCCCGCCAGAAATACGTCCTTGGCCGGATGCTCGCCCAGAACTGGATCAGCCAGGCCCAGCACGACGCCGCCGTGGCCGAGCCGCTGGTGTTTAAAAGCATGCCCGACCCGTCCTGGGAGGTGGCCCCGTTTTACCTCGAAGAGGTGCGGCGGGAACTCATCGACCGCTTCGGCGAGGATCAGGTCTACAACGGCGGCCTGCATGTCCATACCGCCGTGGACCTCAAGCACCAGGAAGCGGCCGAGCGGGCCCTGCGCGAGGGCCTTGTCGCCTCGGAAAAGCGGCGCGGCTTTAAGCCCAGCCTGGAAAAGCTCGACAAGGACAAATACGAGGAATTCTACGAACGCTCGGGCGTGCCCGAAGCCCTGCTGCAACCGGGCCGCTGGCTCAAGGCCCTGGTGCAGGACGTGGGGCCGGCTGGCGCGGTGGTGCGCTTTGGGGACAAGTACGGCCTCATCCCCGCCGAGGACATGAGCTGGGCCAAGGGCAAGGTGGAGCCGGGCGATCTGGTCTGGGCCTCGGTCACGGCCCTGCCCGACAAGGGCGGCCCGGACAAGCCCGCCCCGGCCGCCAAGCCGGCCCCGGCCAAGCCCGGCGAGGCCAAGCCGACCGAGGCCGCCGCCAAAAAGCCCAAGCCCGGCGAAACCCCGCCCCCGGCCGCGCCGGCCAAGGCCGCCCGCCCCATGTGGAAGCTGGCCATGCAGCTGGAGCCGCGCATCGAGGGAGCCATCGTGTCCATGGAGCCGCGCACCGGCGATGTCGTGGCTTGCGTGGGCGGCTTTTCCTTCGAAAAAAGCCAGTTCAACCGGGCCACCCAGTCCTTCCGCCAGCCCGGCTCGTCGTTTAAGCCCATTGTCTATTCCGTGGCCATGGACAACGGCATGACCCCGGCCACCGTGGTCATGGACGGCCCGTTTAGCTACGTCGATCCCTGGAGCAAGCAGGTCTGGAGCCCGGGCAACTACGAAGGCGATTACGGCGGCCCCATGACCATCCGCGCGGCCCTGGCCAAATCCAAAAACCTCGTCACCGTGCGGGTGGCCCAGCAGGTGGGCATGAAAAAGATCGTGGAGCGCGCCCAGGAAATGGGGCTTCGCGGCGATTTCGGCCCGTTTTTGCCGGTGAGCCTGGGGGCCGTGGCCGTCAACCTCCTGGACATGGTCAAGGCTTACTCGGCCTTCGCCCGGGACGGCTCCACCATCAACCCGCGCTTTATCCTCGACGTCAAAAGCCCCTGGGGCGAGGAAGTCTGGGTCAACAAGCCCGAGGTCAAGCAGGTCATGTCGCCCCAGACCGCCTACGTCATGGACTGCCTGCTCAAGGAAGTCGTGCGGGCCGGCACGGCCACGGCGGCCAAGGTCCTGGGCCGCCCCCTGGCCGGCAAGACCGGAACCACCAACGATTTCCAGGACGCCTGGTTCATGGGCTTCTCGCCTTACCTGCTCACCGGCTGCTACATCGGCTTCGACCAGCCCAAATCCATGGGCAAGGGCGAAACCGGCGGCCGGGCCTCCCTGCCCATCTGGCTCTCCTACCGCAAGGCCGTGGAAGACGACTACCCGCCCGAAGACTTCTCGCGTCCGCCCGGGGTCATCATGGGCACCGTGGACGGCGTGCCCATGGCCTTCAAGGAAGGCACCGAAAAGGGCGTGGCCAGCATCATGGACGAGGAACAGGAAAAAGCCTTCTTCACCGACCCCAACGCGCCGCTCGGCAAGGGCGAGGATCTGCTGAAACAGATGTTTTAGGGGAGAGAAGAAGAGAAAGAGGCCTCCGGCGGCTGGGGGCCTGAGGCCCCCAGACCACCCGATTGAAGAAAAGGGTAAAGGGGAGGGCCGCGGGGGCCGGGCCTTGGCTGGGAGGCGTGTGAAAGAGCCGGTCAACCTGGAAATTCGGGCGGTTAGCGTTGGTTGGCTTGGGCAAGTAACGTGCTTAAATTATTGTTCATTAATGCTTGAAAAAATGAAGCTGCCTTGACGCGGCACGGGCTTTGGACTAGCTGTGAGGTTTGGGCGTTCGCCGTGCCTCCCTTGCCGGAGGCCGCCAGGCCGCCAGCCATCGTCCGGACGCCGCGCGTCCGGTAAACCGCGCCCGCGCCGTCGGGTCCCAAGCCGGCCGCCGACGCCGGCAAGCCAGTATGCCGCAAAGTCTTTTCTCCGAACTCTCGCTCATCTACGTCTCGTTCTCCGTGCTCGCCCTCTATGCCCCGGCCGTGCTCGGCGCTTTGGCCCTGGCCTTTTTTCTCTACCGCCGCCACAGCCGGCTGGAGCGTCGCCAGCAAAAACACGCCCGCTTGCGCCGCGACATCGCCCAGCGCGGCCAGGCCCGGCGCAAGCGCCTGCTGCTGGCCAGCCAGCGCGGCAACATCCGCGAACTCGCCCGCCTCGTCCACGGACAGCTCAAAACCCGCCAGCGCGAACTGACCCCCTATCAGGCCCAGCGCGCCTCGGCCTTTATCGAGCGGGCCGTGGTCACCGTGGACTTCGACCGCCTCTACGCCCTGCACGTTATTTTTGACAGCAACGACGCCAAACAGGTTTCCCCGGCCGTGGAAACCTTTTTCGAGCATACGAGGTAACCATGCCCCTGCCGGAAAACATCGCCCGGTTCGTCGCCCGGCTGATCAACACCATGAAGACCGAGTCCGCCGACTGGCAGATGGCCCATCAGGCCGATCTGGACAAGCTGCGCGAGGAAAAGCTCGTGGCCGAGCAGGAGCTGAAGCAGCGCCTGGAACTCATGGAGATCCGCTTCAAGGAGGAGTGCAAAAGGGCCAGGCTCGAAGAACAGCGGCAAACCGAGAACTTCACGGAATTTCTGGCCAGCATCGACGACATGAAGGCCAACATGCTCGAATACTACGGCGCCATGCCCAAGCCCATGGCGCTGATGATCCACCACCACGCCGCCGAGCTCTTGAAAGACGCCTGGCACAATCCCGACGCCCGGGAACGCCTGCGCAACCAGTCGCGCTTCACGAACCTCATGCTGGCCGTCACCGAAGATCTGACCGACCTTTCCCGCGACGGCGCCCAGCCCAAGGCCCTGCCCGAAAAAACCATCGCCTTCATGCAAAACAAGATCGAATAGCCGGCGGCGTGGCGGCCGTTATTCCGGCCGTTCCCCCTGTCTGGCCTCGGTGACGCAGTAAAGCCCCTGGCCCGAGCGGGCCGGAGCGAAGCAGAGATTGTCATTGACGCAGGCAGCCGGAGCCGTGTCCCCGGCCTGCCAGCGGGCAACGAGCGCGGGTTCGCGGATAAACGGTCGGGACATGGCCACCAACTCGGCGTCGCCCGAGGCCACGATGTCCTCGCAGGTTTGCAGGCTGCGCAAGCCCCCGACCAGGATCACCGGCATGGTCACCCCGGCCGCTTTGACGGCCCGGGCCGTGTCGCGGTACCAGGCCTCGCCGTCGGGAATGGCGATGCGTCCCGGGCGCGAGAAATTGAGCCGCCCGGATTCGAACACCCCGCCCGAGAGTTCCACCGCGTCGAGACCCGCCGCTTCCAGCCAGGAGACGACCTGGACGCACTCGGCCGAAGTGAAGCCCTCGGCGATGAAATCGTCGCTGTTGATCTTGGCCAGCACCGGATACTCCCGGCCGATGCGGCCCCGGATGGCGCCGAGCACTTCCAGCAGCAGTCTGGCCCGATTTTGCAACGAGCCGCCATACGCGCCGGTGCGGCGGTTGGTGCGCGGCGAGAGGAATTGGCTCAGGCCATAGCCGTGGGCGGCATGAATCTGCACGCCGTCGGCCCCGGCGTCGCGGCAAAGGGCCGCCGCCGCGCCAAAGGCGGCTTCCAGCCGGGCCAGATCCTCGGCTTCCATGGCTTGGCCGGCGGCGGCGTCCTCGGGAACCGACGGCCCAAGCGGCGCTTGACCGGTCACCTCCGGGTCGGCCCGCAGCCCGGCGTGGGCCAGCTGCACCACAAACCGGCCGCCGTAGGCATGGACGATGCGGGCCAGCCGGGCGATGCCGGCCTCCATGTCCGGGCTGTGCGCGCCAAGCTGGGAAGCCCGGGCCTGGCCGCGCTTTTCCACATAGGCGTGGCTGGAGACGACCAGCCCCACATCGCCCTTGGCCAGGGTCTTGAGCAGCGCTTCCAGCCGGTCCGAGGCCGAGCCGTCGGCGTTGGCCATCCCTTCCCCGGTGGCCGAGCGCACGAAGCGGTTTTTAAGCCGCATCCCGTTGATGGCGATGGGCGAAAAGACCTGCATGGCGCTTACGCCGCCTCGAAGCGGTCAATAAACCGCTCCAGATCGTTGGGGTCGCCGTCCCGGTAGTCTTCGGGATAGAGCAGGGCGCTCATGAAAAACGGGCTTTCCAGCTGCAGGGCCAGGGCCGCCCGGCGAGCGAAGTCTTCAAGCCCGGACAAAAGCGCGCCCGAGCCGTCAACGGCGCTGCCTTCCAGGGCCTCGTCGGCCTCGTCGGGCAGGCCTTCGAGCACCAGGCACTTTTCCGTCATCAACCGTATGTACCCGGCCTTGTCCCCGGCCTCGTGGAGCAGCCGGCCGGCCTCGGCCTCAATCTCGCGGATGCGTCCCGCCGCTTCCCGCACCACGCCCAGGGCCGCGGCCGGCGCTTTACGCTTGGTCATTGTTCCTCGTTCCTCCAAAGCCTTGGACGGACAAACCGCTTCCCGTCCGAGAACACAGTATGAACAATCCGGCCGGCCAAGGCAATCGCTTCCCTTGTACGACGCACCGCTTTTCCGGCCGCCCCCTTGACGCGGACAGGGGGAAACGGTAGTCATATTGTGAAAAATAAGACAAGGTTATGACGCATAACATACCCCCGGATCAGGGGATTCCGCCGCTGCCCGAAGCCAACGCCAGCGCCCACGCCCTGGACGGCGTGCCGCGCTCGGCGCTCTCGCGCCTGTGTTTCGACGCCGGCGATTACGAACTGCTGCGCATCGTCAACGACGTGCTGGCCCGGCGCGGCTCGTCGAGCTTAAAACGCCTGCTCGCGCCGTATCTGCATCCCCACGGCATCAAGGAAATGGCCGCGCCCAAGGGGCTGCGCATCGCCTACGCCGTCATCCATCTGCTGGGGTCCCTGGAGGCCGGCATGGCCGGCGACCGGTTGACCGCCTTGCGGTCGTTGCGCGACGAGGTCATGGCCGCGGCCGAGTCGGGCTTGGAGAAAAACACCGCCCGGGTGCTGCTGCAGATCATGAAGGAACTGGTGCGCTCCCGGGACACGCCGCGCCGCCAGTTGGAGCTGGCCCACGATTTCCGCAGCGCCGTGTCCGGCCGGCCGCGGGTGGTGCGAAAGCTCCTGGCCGAGTACCATCTCCTGGAAATGCCCGAGGAGTGGAACCAGATCGCCTTTGACGACCACGTCCACGACGCCAACACCAAGGGCCGCAAATCGCCCACCCATCTCATCATGGACGCCTGGATCAAGGGCATCCGACGGCTCACGGTCATCCACTACCATTTCGTGCGCCCGGAGACCGCCGCCGAGCTGCTGGAAGCCGCCGCCATCATGGACATGCGGGTGGACATCGGCATCGAATGCCTGGCCCGGCATCGCGCCGGCCACGTCAAGCTTGTCTGGTCCCCGCGCGGTTTCACCCAACCCGAGGATTTCGCCGCGTTTCTCAAAAAGCCCGGGGTGCGCGAATTCATGCGCGAGGGCTTCGAGCTGTCGCTTCGCGAGCAGCGCCATGTCCTGGCCGTGCTGGCCGCCTTCAACGCCCGCCACCGCCAGGCCATCCGCGACCGCTACGGCCTGGACCTGCCGCCCCTTGATCACGAAGAGTTCCTGGCCTTCGTGGGATCGGGCCAGGCCAGCCTGCTGCATCTGGCCCGGTTCATCCGCGACGCCCTGGCCCCGCTGCTGGACGCCCAGGCCGGCGAAACCATGGACTCGGCCGCCGCCGGCAAGGCCTGTCCGCTTTTGGCCGAACGCGACAGCCTGGACGTGGAGTCGCTCTTGGACGACTACCTGTCCCCGGCCGCCAACCCGGACATCGCGCCGCCCGAGGCCCCCCAAGACGGCGAGACCTTGCCCGAGCGCCTGACCGTGGACGTGGCCGAACTGGCCCGCCGCATACACGCCCTGCATGTCGGCAACAGTCTGGCCCTGTGCACGGCCGAAATGCCCTTTGCCGACGTGCTGCTGGCCCTTTTCGCCTGTCGCGGCGACATCACCGGCTGCGACGCGTTTAATCTGCGCGTCTTCGAAACCGGCGGCGGCGACGGCGGCGACGCCCTGGCCCTTATTTCCATCGTCAACGCCGGCAACGTGGTGGCCTTAAAGCGCCTCATAAACCGCACCGCCGACGCGGCCGAAGCCGGCGGCGACGCCGAAACCGCCGCCAACCTGCGCGATCTGCGCCGCGACGTGGCCGCCATCGCCGCCGCCTACCGCGCCCGGCCCCTTGCGGCCCGCATCGGCACCGACTCCACCGGCCAATCCACCCGCTGCCACGGCATGGGGCTGGTGGTGGCCGACACCCTGCCGGCCCGGACCCGCAAGCGCCTGGCCCGCCGCGAAAAGCGGCCTGGGATGAGCCTTCGCCGGGCCATCCCCGTGGGCGTGGCCGTCTCGCCCCGGGTGAGCACCCTGCCCGACGAATTTTCCAGCGACCTTTCGGCCCGGTTCTTCCGGTTCCTGCGCGGCCTGCCCGGCCTGCGCCTGGCCGGCTATCGCTACGTGCTGGAGTGGGTGGGCAAACGCTATTTCAAGGCCACGCCGCAAACCGCCAACATCCACACCCTGGGCGGCATCCAGCAAAAGGCCAGCCAGCGCTATCTGGCCCGGGCCGAGGCCTTGCGCCGGCCTCTGGGGCTGTCCTGGCGGTATCTGAGCAACACCATCAAGAACGTGCTGAAAATCGGCCTGGGCTTTGCCGTGGCCGCCGCCTCGTTTGCCAGCATCAACTCCTGGTGGGTCCTGGCCTGGCTGGGGCCTTTCATCTGGTTTGGCATCACGGGCGTGCGCAACGTTATCCAGGCGGTGCTCGGCAGCGGCGGCCTGCGCCGCTCGCCGCTTTTAACCTGGAAAGACTACGTGAGCTTCGACCGCCTGGCCGATTCGCTCATGTTCACGGGCTTTTCCGTGCCGCTTTTGGACATCGTGGTGCGCACGCTGGTTTTGGGGCAGGGCTTTGGCGTCACCACCTCCAGCGCGCCGCTTTTGCTTTTCGCCTGCATGGCCGTGGCCAACGGCCTGTATCTGGCCAGCCACAATCTGCTGCGGGGGCTGCCCAAGTCGGCGGCCGTGGGCAACCTGTTTAGGTCCGTGCTGTCCATTCCCCTGGCTTACGGCCTCAACCAAGGCCTGGCCTGGCTGCTCATCCAGGGCGGCCTGCCCGACCCCGAGCCGGCGCTTGAGCCCTTTGCCGCCATCGTCTCCAAATTCGCCTCGGACTGCGTGGCCGCCGGCATCGAAGGCTTGGCCGACCGCTCCAAGTACGTGCGCATGCGCCTTCGCGACTACCGCGAGAAATTCAAGCAACTCTACGACACCTACTCGCTGCTGGAGCTGCTCTATCCCAGCGACGACGTGGCCAAACTCCTGGAAACGCCCAAGGAATTCATCAATTCCATCGGCTCCCAGAAGGGCGATCTGGACAAGATCGTCATCGTCAACGCCTTGGACTTCCTCTATTTCTGGATGTATCAGCCGCGTGCCCGCACGGTGCTGGCCCGGGCCATGCGCTCCATGTCGGCCGAGGAGCGGCGCATGTTTCTGCTGTCCCAGTACGTGCTGCTGCGCGAACGCGAAATCAGCCGGCTGTTCATCGAAGGCTTGGTCGGGCGCAAGTTCGCCCCGGCCCTGTCGTTTTATTTGAGCCACGCGAGGCGTTATCTCGACGATCTCCAGGAACTCGCCCACCGCCACCCGCCCGCCGAAGCTTTGACCTTGGAGAACGCGCTGCTGGGACGAGACGTCCGGCTGGGCGGGTTGTAGCGGGGATGGGAGAGAAGACGCGGGGAGAGTAGGGCAGGGGGATGCCTCCGGCGGCTGGGGGCCTGAGGCCCCCAGACCCCCCGACTGAAGAAAAGGGTTAAGGGGATTTCGACGGGCATTGGCTGCGCCGACCCACGGACCTCCCCGCGAACAGACGTTGATTTTCGCTTGGCGACAGCCGTGCAACAAAGCGCCCCGCCTTCCGGTCAAGCCGGGAGGCGGGGCGCTTTCTCTTGAACTGTGGTGGGGCCCGGGCGTCGCGTCCTCGAAACGGTCATGTCGCGCGTTAGCGGCAGCTCCCTGAAACCATGGCAGGTCGCGTGGCGATGCACCCGCGCCGTCGCCGGGGACGACGCTAGGCCTCGGTGGACCCGACGCCGGACAGGGCGCTGGAGATGATGCTGTCCATGGTGGCCATGGGATTGTCGCCGCTTTGCTTGGCGTACTGCTGGGCAGCCTGGCCCTGGGCGCCGTTGCCGCCGGAAGGGGGCGAGGGCGGGGTCAGGGAATCCATGGAACCCGACGAGGACGCCGAGGCGAATTGTTCCGCCATGGAGGACAGCATCTTGGCCGTGTTGGAATCGGACGCCCCGTCGGCGGCTTCGGAGAGCTTGTCGGAAATCTGCTGGGTCACTTCCTTGAACTTGTCCGGGTCGGAGCTGGCCAAGTCCTTGAGCTGCTGCATGGCCTTGGCCCCCTTGGAAAAGTCGCCGCCGTCGCCTTTGATGGACAGCCCCGAGGCCAGGCTGTCCGTGGCCGAGGATTCGGTGGAGCTGGTGCTCGACGAGCTGATCAGGCTGCTCAGGGACGTGGTCGTGCTGCTGTACGAATTGCTGATGAGATCCGTGCTCATGGTGATTCTCCTCTTGCAAGGCAAGGTTGACGTCTGCCTGGCTTATCGGCCCATGAGCAGGGAAGTTTATATAGAAATTTTTTTTATCCGTGTGTAACCAGTGGGTTGGTGTGACGTCCGTGGTGCTATTGGCCTCGTATTTCAAATTTAAGTGTGCATACCTGTGCTATAATTATTGTTACTTGACTGATGTAATATTTTTATTCGTGTAATAAACTGCGAGAAATTTGGTTGTTGCGGAGGAATGACTTTCAGTGTCGGCGTTTTATGGAGATAGTTCCGTGCTGTTCAGGATTGTGTCGGCATGGCGAAATGGTGTTCTTTTCGCGTGTCTCCAAAATCCTGATGGCCTCCGGGAGGGTTTCCGGGGAGGCGCAGCGGCTGGACAGGGGAAGGGGGCGGCGGGAAGGGCGCTGGGATGTCGGGCTGGGAACAGGCGGGAGGGCAAGCGACGCCGTTGCGCCGCGTTGCGTGCGCACCAGGGCAAGAAGCACACGTTGCGGTGGGCGGCGTCCCCGGCCGTGCACGGTCCGGCGACAGGGCCGCCCTATAAACCTTTCTCCAAGTGGGGGGTCCGGGGGCCTCAGGCCCCCGGCCGCCGGAGGCATCTTCCTCTTCTCCTCCCTCTTCCTGTCCCTCTCCCCCTAAAACTTGCGCAGTTCGAACAGCTTCTTGCTTTGGGTCGAGACGATGTGGAAGTACTTGTCCTGGGGGATAAAAATATAGGGCACGTCTTCGGCGCGGCGGAACAGGAAGTCCGAGAGGATCATGCGGTTGACGGCCTGATGGCCGATGATCATGATGTATTCGGAGTTGCCGCTCAAATAAATGGCTTTCTTGATGCCGCGATAGACCCGGCCGGCCATGGTGGCGTAGCCTTCGCCGCCGGGATAGACGAAGTTGTATTTGTTGCGCGCCCGGGCGGCGAAGAGTTCCGGCCGTGCACGCTCCATCTCTGCATAGCTCAGGCCGTCGCATTCGCCCACATCAATTTCGTCGAACTCCTTGAAGGCGTGGTGGATGGTCGTGCCCTTGCGCGTTTCCAGGAGCGGCTCGGCCATTTCCCGGGTGCGCGTCAGCGTGCTGGTAAAGACGTAGGGCAAGGGCGTGCCGATGAAGTGGCGAGACAGGGCCCAGGCCATGCGCCGGCCTTTTTCAGTCAGGCTGGAGTCGCCGCCGACGCGGTTTTCCAGGTTGTATTCGCTCTCGGCGTGGCGCACGAGAAAGAGGTTTTTGATCCAGTCCGACATGAGCAGGTCGCGGATGCGGCCGTAGTGGGGCACGTCGGAGTGGACGCGTTCGGCGATGATGCGGTTATTGAGGGTGTCCAGGCGCACGAGGTTGCCGGCCTCGTCGGCCGGGGCGTAGATGTGGCGGTAGTAGCCGATGCGCGAGAAAAAGCTTTTGGCCGCTTCATCCTGGGGCAGATGGGCGAATTCCGGCAGCCGGGTCTTGCGGGCCACGGACAGGGCCAGCAGTTCGGGATCGTCGTTGATGCACTCGATAAAAAGGATGGGATGCGGAGCCATGCTTTGCCGCAACGTCTCCCGCCGTTTGCGGGAGACGTTGGTGGCGTCGAGGATGGCGATCTGGCCTTCGGCCGTCAGGTAGGCCTTGGCCTCGGCGATGCTCACGGCGGCGATGCGTTCGCGAAGCGCCGCCGCGTCGGCGTTGTCCGGGTTGTAGAAGCCGGCATGGGAAGTGTTGCCGGCGACCATGCGCCGGCGCACGTCGCCGTTGTTGAAGATGCCGACCTTGATGTCGTCTTTTTCGAGGTTTTCCTTGATCTTGGCCGCGACAGTGGACTTGCCCATGGCCGGCAGCCCCACCATGGCGATGCAGAGCTTGGCCGGCCGTGCCATTACAGCAACCCGATTTCCCAGTTGAAGTGGCTGGTGCGGTCGCGCCGGTTGACTTCCTTGGGCAGCGGCTCGCGCAGGTCCACGAAGACGCAGTAGCCGGCCCTCACCAGGGCCTCGCGGTGGCGGTAGAGGTCCACTTCCCAGTTGGCGTAAAGCCAATAGGTGCGGTCATATTTGACGGCCCAGAACGCCTCTTCCTTGGGGCTGATGACGGGCAGGCAGGTCTTGACCTCGCCCGAGAGCACCCGCGACAGCCCCAGGGGCCAGGCGCCCTTGGCCACGACGCCCAGGTGCAGCGGGGAGGTCTTGGGCAGGCCAAGCAGTTCCTCGCCCGACAGCTCCGGCGAAACAAACGCGCCGTAAAAGCCGTTTCGGGCCAGTTCGCCCAGTGCCAGGGGATTGGCAACGTTGCAAAACGGGCCGGCCCAGAAGTCCAGGCCCTTGGCTCCGTCCGGGAACAGGCCGGTCTGCCAGGGGGCGTTTAAGACGAAGCGTTTGCCGCCCCGGCTGACGATGGCGGCGATGAGGCTTCTAAATTCGCTTTCCTCATCGGGCCAGATGACCGGCGGCAGCCACCACCAGACCATGGCCGCCCGGCCAAGGGGCAGATTCTGGGCCCGGTGGGTGGAGATCCACACGCCAAAGGGGCTTTTTTCCTTGCGCATGTCGGGGTGCCGCCACACGCTTAAGGACAGCGGCTCGCTGCGAAACGGCTTGGCCGGCTTGGGCAGCTTGGCGACGAATTCCGACGGCTTGGCCTCACGCGGGGCGATTTTGTCCAGGGCGGCTTCCAGGGGCGCGATCTTGGCGGCCAGGGCCGGGTCGCGGCGGTCGATCAAAAAGACCGGGATGCCGGACTCAGGTCGGCTTTCGGAGGCGTCGAAGGTCAGCGTCAGCCGGCCGCCCTTGGGCACGGTGCGGGTCACCTTGACCACGCGGTGGCCGGGTTCGTCCTCGAAGCCCACCCGCAGCAGGTCGCCGGGCATGAGGCCCACCCGGGTGGACAGGTTCCACTGGCCGCTTTTGATGCCCCGGGTGAGCTTGCCGGCGGGCATGCCCGAGCCGGTGCGCTCCTTGGTGTCGATGGGGTTTTTCGGCCGCTGGGGCAGGAAGTTGTAGTTGGTGCCGGGCCGGCCCAGGGCCTGCTCCAGGAAGCTCGCGGCCATTTTCTTGGCCGAGGCGTCGTCGGCGGCGTCGCGCAACAGCTTGTAGGCGGCCACGGTATGGTAGACGTAGTGCGGGCCTTTCTTTCGGCCCTCGATCTTCCAGGCCGTGATCTCGGGAATGGTGAGCAGGGCCTTGGTCAGCACGTCCAGGCTCAAGTCCTGGCAGGAGAAATAGCGGCCCTTCTGGCCCCTGTGGTCGTAGATGCGCCGGCAGGGCTGGACGCAGCGGCCGCGCAGGCCCGACTTGCCGCCGAGGTAGCTGCTCCAGTAGCAGCGCCCCGAGACGTTGTAGCACAGCGCGCCGTGGACAAAGGCTTCCAGGGAAAGGTCCTTGGGCGCGGCTTCGGCCATCTCGCGCATCTCGTCAACGGTCAGTTCGCGCGGCAGCACCACCCGGGAGAAAGAGTAGGCGGGCAGGGTGGCCAGACCCGACGGGCTGCTGACGTTGGCCAGGGTGGACAGGTGCAGTTCGCCCTTGTAGCCGGCTTGCCGGGCCACGGCGGCCACGCCCAGGTCCTGGACGATGAGCGCGTCGGGTCCGACGTCGGCGGCCAGGCGCGAGATCAGGCGTCCGGCCTTGTCGGCCTCGTCGGGCTTGAGCAGGGTGTTGATGGCGACGTAGGTGCGCACGTTGCGGCCCCGGGCCATTTCGGCCAGTGCGGCCAGCTCGGAGGTGGAAAAGTTGCGGGCCAGCATGCGGGCGGAGAAATGTTTGAGGCCGCAGTAGACGGCGTCGGCCCCGGCGGCCACGGCCGCCAGAAACGAATAGGGATCACCCGCTGGGGCAAGGATTTCAGGCTTTTTCGCCTCGGTCATGGGAGTCTCGCGAAGATAGGGATTAGTGGCAGGCAGCGCCGTGAGGCGAAGACCATAAACCAAACTTTCCCGGGAGGGAATTGTTTTTTTCTAGTCTGTCGCGAAACGCCGCCGATCTCGTTACCATATTGCGTCGCTCCGGTTTTTGCGCCATGCTCGCCGGACACTTTTTTTGGAGGGTCGGCCGTGAAACTGGTCACCGAGCAAATGGAACAATTCCTGTCCGGCGGCGCCTGGATCCGCAAGATTTTCGAACACGGGCTGGAGCTCAAAAAACAATACGGCGAAGACGCCGTGTGCGACTTTTCGCTGGGCAACCCCGACCTGCCGCCGCCGGCCGTGGTCGGCGAGTGCCTGGCCGAGCTGGCCGAACAGGCGGACAAGCCCTTTGCCTTCGGCTACATGCCCAATCCCGGCTATCCGGCCGTGCGGGCCGCCCTGGCCGAGCACCTCTCCAAGGAGCAGGGCATCGCCATAGCCGCCGAGGATTTGCTTTTGACCTGCGGCGCAGCCGGCGGCATCAACTGCTTTTTCCGGGCCGTCCTCACTCCGGGCGACGAAGTCATCTGCCCGAACCCGTATTTCGTGGAATACGGCTTCTACGCTGGCAATTCCGGCGGCGTCCTCAAACCCGTAGCCACCAAGCCCGATTTCGACCTGGACATCGCGGCCATGGAAGCGGCCATCACCCCGCGCACCCGGGTGGTGCTCATCAATTCGCCCAACAACCCCACCGGCATGGTCTACAGCAAGGAGACGCTCACCGAACTGGCCGCTATGCTGACCCGGGCCTCGGCCGGCCGCGAGCGCCCCATTTATCTGTTGGCCGACGAACCCTACCGGTTTTTGGCCTACGACGGGGCGGACGTCCCCTCGGTGTTGCCGCTGTATCCCTATTCGTTGGTCATCGGCTCGTTTTCCAAGAATCTGTCCCTGCCCGGCGAGCGGGTGGGGTATGTGGTCGTGTCGCCGCTCATGGAAGGCCGGGAGCAGCTCGTGGCCGGGCTGGTTTTCGCCAACCGCATCCTGGGCTTCGTCAACGCGCCGGCCGTGGGCCAGGCCTTGCTGCTGCGGGCCCTGGGCCAGGAAGTGGACCGGGGCATCTACGAGCGCCGCCGGGCGGCCATGGCCGGAGTGCTGACCCGGGCCGGCTACGAGTTCATCATGCCGCGCGGCGCGTTCTATTTCTTCCCGAAGTCGCCCGACGCCGACGAATTGGTCTTTCTGGATCGTCTGGCCAAGGAACGCGTCCTGGCCGTGCCGGGACGCGGTTTTGGGATGCCGGGCTATTTCCGGCTGGCCTTCTGCGTGGACGAAGCGGTCATCAACCGTTCGGAAGCGGGGTTTGCCCGGGCCATTCGGGGCTAGTTCCGCGACTTTGACATTGGCCGGGTGTAACGTAGTGTGGCGTCACTATGCCTGTGCTGTCCCTGCGGCGGGTACGTGAAGCCGCCCCGCGTCTCCCCTGGCTCACGGCGCTGATCGAGGCCTGCTCCATCCTTGATCAGGGCGTGGCTCGGGCAATCGCGGGCTCAAGGCGTACGCCGGCTTGCGGCCCTGAATGCCATGCCTGTTGCAGCCAACTTATACCGGTCTCCACCATCGAGGCGCAGGGGCTGCGGTGGTTTGCCCTGAGCCATCTGCGCGGCGACGCGGCGTTGGCGGTGGGGCGGGCGCTTTTGGCGCAACGCCAGGAGCCTTGTCCGTTTCTTGTGGATGGCGTCTGCGCGGTCTATCCGCTGCGGCCCCTGGCTTGCCGGGAGTACATTGTTTTTGGCTCGCCCTGTCTGGCGGGGGAGCGTCCCGACGTGTCCCGGCCTCATGACGTTTTGCCGTTGCCGCGCATCGCCCAATTGCAGGCTTTTACCGTGTTGTTGCCCTTTTACGGGGTCATTGACAGCGACGCCAGGGAGGCGGCGCTGCAAAACCGATTGGTGCTGCGCGACACCCGGTTGTTGCAGCAGCTCGACTGGCAGGGGCTTGGCGCGGCGCTTTGCGGAAATAATCATTGACAGCGGTGCGCCCCATGCGTAGTTCTCGCCATCTTACAATGTTGGCTAAGTCTTTTTCCCAGTCTCCGAGGACCTGCGTGTTTGCAAGCTCCCGACGACCTTTGAAGAGTTAGCCCGAAATCTGGAGCGCAACGCGATGTCCAAGAAACTCTATGTCGGCAATCTGCCCTTTTCCACCAACGAAGACGAAATCCGCGACCTGTTCGCCGCCTACGGCGACGTGACCTCGGTCAAGCTGATCGTGGATCGTGAAACCGGCCGTCTGCGCGGTTTCGGTTTTGTGGAAATGGCTTCCGACGGCGCCGACGCCGCCATGCAGGGCCTTAACGGCAAGGACTTCGGCGGCCGCGACCTGCGGGTCAACGAAGCCGAAGAGCGCCAACCCCGCGCCGGCGGCTACAACGACCGTCCCCGTCGCAACAGCTGGTAGTCCTCGGACGCCCGGCATCGACTGAAAGACGCCATGGCCCCGTCCGCTCGCCGGACGGGGCTTTTTTTTCCAGCCGCCGGGCCGGTCCCGGCGGCCTCTTGACGTCTGGACCACTTGCCGTTATCAAGTCAAACTTTGCCCTTTACCGAGGTGCGCCAGGACCATGTTCGACAGCCTTACAGACAGACTCGAAGACGTTTTCCGCAAGATCAGGGGCCAGGCCCGGCTGACCGAGGAAAACGTCCAGACCGCGTTGCGCGAAGTGCGTTTGGCCCTGCTTGAGGCCGACGTCAATTTCAAGGTCGTCAAGGACTTCGTCGAACGCGTCCGGGAACGGGCCGTCGGCCAGGACGTGCTCAAGAGCCTCAATCCCGGCCAGCAGGTGGTGAAGATCGTCCACGAGGAACTCATCGAGATCCTCGGCGGGCAGGCCACCGACCTCGACCTGTCCGGTTCGCCCTCCGTCATCATGGTCGTGGGCCTGCAGGGCTCGGGCAAGACCACCACCTGCGCCAAGCTGGCCCTGAAGCTGCGCCGCGAATTCAAGCGCAAGCCCTATCTGGTCCCGGCCGACGTCTACCGCCCGGCGGCCATCGACCAGCTCCACAAGCTCGCCTCCCAGCTCGACATCGAGGCGTATCCGTCCACCCCGGACCAGAACCCGGTGGCCATCTGCGCCGCCGCCCTGGCCGAGGCCAAGCGCACCGGCCACGACGTGGTGTTGCTGGACACCGCCGGCCGCCTGCACATCGACGAAACCCTCATGGACGAGCTGGCCGCCATCAAGGCCGGCTGCGCCCCCGGGGAAATCCTTTTCGTGGCCGACGCCATGACCGGCCAGGACGCCGTCACCGTGGCAGCCGCCTTCAACGAGCGCCTGGACGTCACCGGCGTGGTCCTGACCAAGATGGACGGCGACGCCCGGGGCGGCGCTGCCCTGTCCGTGCGCCAGGTCACGGGCAAGCCCATCAAGCTCGTGGGCACGGGCGAAAAGGTCTCCGATCTGGAGCTTTTTTATCCCGACCGGGCCGCCTCGCGCATCCTGGGCATGGGCGACATTCTCACGCTCATCGAGAAAGCCCAGACCGACGTCGACGCCGATGAAGCGGCCGAGATGGAGCGCAAGCTGCGCAAGGCCCAGTTCACCCTGGAAGACTTTCGCACCCAGATGCGCCGCATCAAAAAGCTCGGCTCCCTGGAAGGGCTATTGAAGCTCATTCCCGGCATGTCCCAGGTGCGCAAGCAGCTCGGCGACGTGCAGATGCCGGAAAAGGAGATGGCTCGGGTCGAGGCCATCATCAACTCCATGACCAAGGCCGAGCGCGACAATCCCAAGCTGATCAACACCAGCCGCCGGGAACGCATCGCCAAGGGTTCGGGTGTGACGGTCCTGGAAGTCAGCCAGTTGCTGAAAAATTTCACCCAGATGCAAAAGATGATGCAGCGCATGATGGGCGGCAAGGGGATGCCCTCCATGCCCAAGATGCCGCCTGGGATGAAGATGCCCGGAATGCCCCCGGGCGGGATGCCGGGAATGCCCGGCATGGGCGGCATGGGCGGAATGCCTGGGATGCCGCCGGGCATGGGCGGCATGGGCGGGGCGCCCGCGCCGAGCAAGGCCGCCATCGAAAGCGCCCGGGCCGCCGCCAAGAAGAAGAAAGAACAACGGAAAAAACGGAAAAAACGCTAGCCGCAAGGTTCGCGGGCTTCCACAACAGCAAATCGTCCACCACATAAAGGGGAGACACGTTATGGCCATGAAACTGCGCCTGACCCGCATGGGTTGCAAGAAGCGCCCGTTCTACCGCATTGTCGCCATGAATTCCGAAACCCGCCGCGACGGCCGCGCCCTGGAATACCTGGGCTATTACAACCCCATGGTTGACCCGGCCGAGATAAAAGTGGATGGTGATAAAGTACGGGCCTGGCTGGCGCGCGGCGCCGAGCCCACGGACACCGTGCGCGCCCTGCTCCAGAAGGCGGGCGTCTAGGCGCAAGCCGGCGGGTGACCGCCGGGCCGGTCCGGCCGGCAAGCCGCGACGCCGCCGCTTTGCTCCCGATAGCCGGGAGATCTGCGGACTCGGAAGCGGAAGTCCTTCGCTTGCTCTGACGGTTACCCTCAGGAGGTGCGTATGTTGAAGGACTTGATCGAATACGTGGCGAAATCGTTGGTGGATAATCCGGACCAGGTGCACGTGTCGGAGATTGAAGGCGAGCAGACCTCGGTCATCGAACTCAAGGTGGCCAAGGAAGATCTCGGCAAGGTCATCGGCAAGCAGGGCCGCACGGCCCGGGCCATGCGCACCATCCTCGGCGCGGCCTCCACCAAGGCCCGCAAGCGCTCCGTCCTGGAAATCCTCGAATAACCCGGCCGGCGCGCACGGCCCGCGCCGCAACCAAGGCAGACGGTCCATGGCCGCAAGCAAATACATCATCGTGGGGGTGGTTGCCCGCCCCCACGGCGTCCGGGGAGAACTCGTCGTGGACAGCCACGCCGATTCCCCAACCTACTTCGCCCGAGGTTCGACCCTGCGCCTGTCGCCGCCGTCGGACCCCGGGCGCGGCAGGGACTATGTGGTGCGCGCCGCCCGGCCCCACCAGGACCGCATCCTCATCACCCTGGACAACGTCCCGGACCGCACCGCCGCCGAGGCCCTGCGGGGCTTGGCCATGTGCGTGACGGCCGACAGGCTCGTCGCGGCCGCCGAAGACGAGGTGTTTCTCCATGACCTGCCCGGCCTGCGGGTGCGCCTGGCCGACGCCGCGCCAACCGACCCCGACCTCGGGGTCATCGAGGACGTCCGCGACCACGGCGGACCGGAAATCTGGGTCATCCGCGACGCCAAGGGCCGCGAGATCCTCTTTCCCGCCACCGACGACTTCGTGCCGGACGTCGACCTCGACGCCGGCGTCGTCACCATCGACCCGCCCCCGGGGCTGCTCGACATCTACCTCGTGGACGAGTAGCCGGGGCGGCGCCCCGGACCCGCCGGGGGATGATCCCCCCGGACCCCCCGATTGGGGGGCGGTAGAATGGGCGCGGTCTGGGCAACGCGCTCGGATGAGAGAAAATGCAGTTTAACGTGTTGACGATCTTCCCGGAATTTTTCGATTCCTTCCTCTCCTGCGGGCTGATGGCCAAGGCGGTGGAGGCGGGCGTCGTGGCCGTGGCGCGCGTCAACCCCCGCGACTACGCCGCCGACCGCCACCACACCGTGGACGACCGGCCCTACGGCGGCGGCCCGGGCATGGTCATGGGCCTGCCCACCATGGTCGCGGCCCTGCGCGCCCTGCCCGCGCCGGGAAAAATCCTCATGCTCTCGCCGGCCGGCAAGCCGCTGACCCAGGCCATGGCCGCCGAACTGGCCCAGGAGCCGAGCCTGACGCTGCTGTGCGGCCGCTACGAAGGCATCGACGCCCGCATTTTCGAGCTTTTCGATGTGACCCCGGTGTCCGTGGGCGATTTCGTGCTCTCGGGCGGCGAATCCGCCGCCGCCTGCCTCATGGAGGCCGTGGCGCGGCTGGTGCCGGGATTTATGGGCAAGGACGCCTCGGCCGACGAGGAGAGCTTTTCCGCCGGCCTGCTGGAATATCCGCATTACACCCGGCCCGAGGTCTTCGAGGGGCTGCCCGTGCCGCCGGAACTGCTCACCGGCAACCACGCCGCCATAGCGGCCTGGCGGCGGCGGCGCTCGCTGGAAACCACCCTGGCCCGCCGGCCCGATCTTTTCGACGCCACGCCGCTGTCTCCCGAGGACGCCGATTTTTTAAAGGGAACCCCGCGCCGCCGGTCTGGGCGCAACTGCCATATCGGCCTTGTCCACGGCCCGGTGCTCCTCAAGGACGGCTCTGTGGGCACAGTGTCTTTGACAAATCTCGACGTCCACGATATAGCGCGCGTTTCCCGTACCTACGGTCTGGGCGGGTTCGAGGTGGTGACCCCGCTTCGTGACCAGCTGGCCCTGGCCGGGCGCATCGTGGAGCATTGGCGGGCCGGCCCTGGCGCGCGCTCCAATCCGGACCGGGCGAAGGCCCTGTCCCTGGTGCGGCTGCACGAGACCCTGGACGCGGCCCTGGCGGCGGTTTCGGCCGAACACGGCCGGCCGGCGGCCTTGGTCGCCACCAGCGCCCGGGGACCGGCCACGCTGTCGTTTAAGGCGGCGCGGGAGATGATGGCGACGCGTCCCATGCTGGTGGTCCTGGGCACGGGCCATGGCCTGGCCGAGGACGTGCTGGAGCGGGCCGACGGGGTGTTGCCGGCGATCCGGCCGTTTTCGGATTACAACCACCTGTCGGTACGGGCAGCGGCCGGCATCTTGGTTGATAGGCTGATCGGCGATGCCCTGTAACGGGGCGTTCCCTTAATCATACGCCAGTATTGTTAAGGAAAGATTTCGGGAGTAAGCGTCGAAGTCCGAAGTTCGGGCTTCGAGGGCGCGACGCCGCAGGCGTCGCGGCGGCGAGACAACGACATTCCAAGGCCGGACGGCGCGGGGCGCTTGCGGCTTTATCCGAGGAGAAAGCGTTATGAACGTGATTGAACAGCTTGAACGCGAACAGATGCGCATGGACATTCCGGCCTTCCGTCCCGGCGACACCATCAAGGTGCACCTGCGCATCATCGAGGGCGAAAAAGAGCGCATCCAGGTCTTCCAGGGCGCGGTGCTGCGCCTGCGCAAGGGCGGGGTGGACTCCACCTTCACCGTGCGCAAGGTTTCCGACGGCGTGGGCGTGGAGCGCGTGTTTCCCATGCACTCGCCGTTTATTGAGCGCATCGAAGTGGTTGCCCAGGGCAAGGTCCGCCGCAGCCGCCTGTACTACCTGCGCGCCCTGCGCGGCAAGGCTGCCCGCATCAAGACCCGCACCGCTTGGGATTAAACTTGCGGCGATCCGCCGTGGTCCCCTTGGGGTTCCATCTCTCGGCCGCGGCCTGCCCGGCGTCCTTGTGGACGCGGGCGGGCGCGGCTTTTGGCGCTTGCGGCCATGACTGAAACCGCGCAAGGCCGGCTCGTGGCCGGCGTGGACGAGGCCGGGCGCGGTTGTCTGGCCGGGCCGGTGGCCGCCGGCGCGGTCATCCTGCCCGAAGTTTACGATCTGCCGGGCCTGACCGATTCCAAGAAGCTCACCCCTGCCAAACGCGAGGCCCTGGCCCCGGCCATCAAGGCCCAAGCCCTGGCCTGGGCGGTGGCCTTTGTCTGGCCAGGCGAAATCGACCGCATCAACATCCTGCAAGCCACTTACGCGGCCATGGCCAAGGCCCTGGCCCATTTGCGCCTGCTCCCCGGGCTGGCCTGCATCGACGGCAACAAGACCATTCCCCAGGCGCGGCTGGGCCTTCTGGCCGGAACGTTGCGCCAGGAGTGCGTCATCGGCGGCGACGCCAGCGTCCCGGCCATATCCGCTGCCTCCATACTGGCCAAGACGGCCCGCGACCGGCTTCTTGACCTCTACGACCGCCGCCATCCCGGTTACGGGTTTGCCGCCCACAAGGGCTACGGCGTGGCCGTCCATCTGGACGCCCTGCGCCGCCTGGGGCCTTGCCCCATCCACCGCCTGACCTTCCGGGGCGTGCTGCCGGACAAGACGCCGCGCCAGCTCGGCCTGCCGGGGCTTTAGGCCGCCATGGCCGGCTGCCCGCGTTCTTTCTCACGGGATGGGTTTGGCGCTGCTTTCTCACCCGACTACGGCGGGGCGGTCAGGGCACGGACCGTCCCGGAGCGCCATCCATGACCGCCAAACATCTCGAATTCGGCCGCGAAGGCGAAGCCGCCGCCGAGGCGCATCTCGTCGCCAAGGGCTTTGCCGTCGTGGCCCGCAATTACCGGGCGCGCGGGGGCGAAGTGGATCTGGTGTGCCGCGACGGCGACACGGTCGTCTTTGTGGAGGTCAAGGCTCGCGGGGAGGGGATGCGCGGCCGGCCCGAGGAGGCGGTCACCCCGGCCAAGCGGCGGCGCATTGTGCGGGCGGCGGCGCAGTTTTTGTCCGAGCGCGGCTGGTGGGACCGGCCGTGCCGGTTTGACGTGGTGGCCGTGGAGAGCCGAAGCGGCCACCTGACGGCCAGCCATGTGGCCGACGCCTTCAGTCTTGAGGACGCCGGCCCGGGCGGCGGCTTGTTTCAGCCCTGGTGACAGGGGCCACGTCCCTTGCGCAAGCGCTTGCGCATGTTCGGGACGCGGTCCCCGGTGATCCGTATTGTGCGGCCGGCGTCGGCCAGAGGCGGGCGGCGACGCTAGTCTTCCTCGTCGACCTCGCCGCAGGGGCTGTCCTCGGGCAGGGAGAAGGCGTTGGCGGCTTCGATGATGCGGGCTTCGATGTAGGCCACGTCGTCGGCTTCGCCGGAGTCGAGGTCGAAGCAGTAGCCGTCCTGGGAGAGCAGGCCCCCGGGGATGAGGTCGCCGCGCTCTTCGGGGTCGGTGATGGTGTCGGCGTAGAAGCACACCGACAGGAACCGTTCGCCGTCAAGGGTGGCCACGTCGACCATGGTGATGACGGGGCGGCCGCGATGGGGTTCGGCGCGCAGGCTGTAGCTCGCGGGCGGGCGGGGGACGAAGTTGACGGTGGCGCCCTGGAGGCTTTCGAGCACGGTCTTGAGGCGCACAAAAGCCTTTTTGACGCCGTTTGGATCGTCGGTCCACGAGTCGATGAAGGCGGCAAGTTCGGACATGTCGTTTCTCCTAGAGGTAGAACAGCACGAGCAGGTAGGTAGATAGCCCGATCAGGGAGAAAATAAAATCCTTGGTTTTCATGGGAACCTCAAAAAAAGTTGTTGCCAAGCCCGGCGGGTTTGGCTAGATATCCCTTCTCGCCGCTGCCGAGGTAGCTCAGTCGGTAGAGCAGGGGACTGAAAATCCCCGTGTCGGGAGTTCAATTCTCTCCCTCGGCACCAGAAAGTTCAAGGGTTTACGGTTGAAGAGCTGTAAACCCTTTTTCTTTTGGTGCGATTTGTCCCCCATCTGTCCCCCAAAATCAAAGTATGCGCTGTGAAGCTAGGTGAAAATAGCCCAGGCCCACGGGGATGGGAAGCGGCCCACGGGGGACCTGCCTGCTTTGGGAACAGCCACGGCTGGACCTGTCTCGTGATCTTCCACCCCTGTTCAGCGTCTACGGCATAGCGTAAACAAGGGCATGTTCCGTATCGCCTTCGCCATCCTCGGGGCAACGGCCCTGATTGTGAGATTCTGCCTTCTCGGCGGACTGGGTCTCGGGGCGACGCTTGCCATGCTCTATGCAATCTATTGGGCTGCACGACATGGCGGCTTGCCCGATGTCAGTTTGGCCAGTCTTTATGTGCGTGTATACGAGTATCTCTTGCCAGACCATTATATTGTTCTCAATACCCTCTTTATCCAATGCGTCAAGATGCCGCTTGTTGTGCTGCTCTGGGTGCTGTTTATCCTTGCCTTGTTGCTCGATAAATTTGTAAGCGCGCTGTTTTGGCGGATGGGAAGGGCTTTTGGGTCTGACGAAACAGCCTGAACGGCGACAGGCCCAATCGGTGCGGTTGCGCCATACGGCCTGGTTCTCCCTTTCCTGGCGCGAAGCAAGCTTTGCCCGTGACGGCAATGGCGTGAGGAGCAAAGGGCGACGGCAACGCTTCTAGGCCGCCAGTGAGGAGCCGCGTCCGGCCGGGGCTTTCCCCGGGCTTGGCGGACAGGGCGGCGCTCACCGCCGGCTCTCGGCCTGGGCGCGCAGATGGCGCACGAAGGAAAAGAGGTTTTCACCCATGCCGCAAAGGACGATATAGCGCCGCAACCGGCTGGGGTTGCGCCAAGCGACGAGGGCCAGCTGCCGCCAGAACTGCCAACGCGCCTCCCCGGCCAGTCCCTGCCGCCAGATCAGGCGCAAAAGGGGCGTGACGTCCGGGCTGCGGTTTTGCTGGGGCACGGCCAGGGCGGGGTCGGCTTTCTTCTTGGGCGCGGCCCCTGGTCTGGAAGACCGGGTCGGCCGCATGGCCAGGGTGGCCCGAAAGGCCCGTCCCAGGTAGGCCCCTGGGGCGTACAGGGCGCTTAGGGCCGCCAGCTGTTCGGCGAAGATCGCCTCGATGGGGCGCTGGGGCGTGAAATTGGTCAGGGCGTCCCAGCCGCTTTCCTCAATGCCGTCATGGAGTCGGCCTTCGGCCTTGAGCCGGTCCCACAGGGCGGTCAGCGGCAGGGCGCGCAGGACGTTGACCATGACCCAGGGCAAATCCGCCGCCTCGGCAAAGGCCTGCATGCGCTGGCCGGCCCCGGCCTTTTCGCCGTCCATGCCCAGGATGAAGCTGCCGATGACGCTCAGGCCATTGGCGTTTATGGCCCGCAGGGAGTCCAATAGCGGGTTGCGCACGTTTTGGTGCTTGCGCGCGGCGGTCAGAACGTCGTTGTCCGGGGATTCGATGCCGACGAAGACATAGGAGAAATTGGCGGCGGTCAAAAGGTCGATCAGCGCGACGTCCTGCCCCAGGTTGATGGAGGCCTGGGTGATGAAATCAAAGGGTTCGCCGTGCCGGGCCTGCCATTGGATGATGCGCGAAAGCATGGCCACGGCCCGGGGACGGTTGCCGATGAAATTGTCGTCGGCCACGAACACCGTGCCCCGAAAGCCAAGCTGGCGGATGGCCTCCAGCTCGCCGATGACCTGCTCCGGCGTCTTGTGGCGCTGGATCCGGCCGAAAAGGCTCACGATGTCGCAGAATTCGCAGGCAAAAGGACAGCCCCGGGAGGTTTGCAGGGACATGGATTCATAATCGCCCGGGGCGATGAGGTCGTAGCGGGGCGGGGGGGAGCCGGCCAGGGCGGGCTTGTCCGTGCAGACGAAACGGCCGCTTGTCTGGCCGGCCGCGATGGCGGCCACCAATTCCGGGATGGTGGTCTCTCCTTCGCCCTGGATGAGGAAGTCGCAACCCGCCTCCAGCACCTCGTCGGGCGCGGTGGTGGGGTAGGCCCCGCCGGCCGCCGTGAGGACGCCCCGGGCCTTGGCTTCCCGCAGCAGGCCCAGCAGGCTTTCGCGCTGCACCAGCATGCCCGAGACGAACAGCAGCTCAATGCCGTCCCAGTCCGCCTCGGTAAGCGGCCGGACATTGAGATCGACCAGCCGGATGTTCCACTCCCTGGGCAAAAGGGCGGCTGCGGTCAGCAGCCCCAAGGGCGGCAACAGGGCCTTTTTTCCGGTCATGGCCAGGGTTTCGTGAAAACTCCAGAAAGACAACGGCAACGGCGGGTGCAGCATGAGGACATTTGGCATAGTGCAGCCCGACTACCACATCCGTAGCGCGCCCTCCATGCATCATTTCCGTTTTTTCCTTTTTCGCCCTTTTTGCTTGCACGGGCCGGAGGGGAGACGGACGCCCCTTTTGACAAGCCGACGCGGCATTGCTAGGCCGACGTCATCGGTCGGCAAAGGGGGCTGAGCATGAAGAGCAGGGCGATGGCGGCGTGGTTGCTGCTGGTGGTCATGGCCGGGGTGGCCGATGTGGGTCCGGCCTTGGCCCAGAAAGCCGACGGCCGTGTCCTGCGGCCCTCCGAACCGCGCTACACGGCGGCGGCCCGCAGCCAGTTGGTTGATGAACTGTGCCAATGCGCCGTGGCGGCCCGCATCACCGGGGCCATGGCCCTTGGCTCCAACGACCAGGAGACCCAGCGCAAGGCCGTGGGCAGAAGCCGGGAGTTCCTGACGGCGGCCAAGGCCTACATGTCGCCGCAATACGTCGATGCCCGGTACAAGTCCATGGCGCTGCCGCTTTTGACGCCCGAGCGCTTAAACGACGCCTCGGCCAACGCCTATATCTTGGAGCGCGCCCACATGTGCGCCTACATCCTGCAAAACACCCAGGAGCGCCTGCGCTACCTCAACGATCTCGCCAAGGGGCGATGACTTCGGCCCAAGCGCGGCCGCTCCGACCAGAAGGAACGCGGCGGTCTCCCCTGGTTCCCATGCCTTGGCGGCTTATCCCGGCGTTTGAAGGGATGCGCGCCCCGCGCCGTGACCCGGCGCGTCCCGGCCGGCCAACCCCCAACGTCGTTGCGAGGGTTTCATGGTTCAAGCCTCCCGTTTCCTGGTTGTCGCCAGTCTGTTGCTGCTGGCCGTCCTGGCCCTGCCCCGAGCCGCCCGGGCCTGCACCCTGTGGGCGGCAAACGGTTCGGATGTGGCCGGCGGCGGTTCCCTTTTGGTCAAAAACCGCGACTACCCGCCGGGCCATCCGACCTCGTTTGCCCTGGTGACCCCCAAGCACGGCCATAAGATCATGGCCATGCTGTCCACGGGCAAGGGGCAGCCGACCATGGTCGGCGGCGTCAACGAAAAGGGGTTGGCCGTGATCACGGCGGCGGTGGGTTCCATCCCGCGCGCCGAGCGCAAAAGGCGCACCCAAGCGGGCGGGCTGGTCTATCCGGTGCGGCCCATGCTGGAGCGGTTCGCCACGGTGCGCCAAGTGGTGGCCGCCAAGGACCTGCTGGCCGGCGTGCGCCCCATTTTCGCCATAGTGGCCGACGCCCATGAGGTGGCCGTGCTGGAATCCTCGGGCCAGGCCTGGAAGATCGAGGTCATGGCGCGCGACGCGTTCACGGCCCACGCCAACCATCCGCTGCTGGTCGATACCCCGGACATGCGCCAGGAGCCGGACGCGCCCGGGAGCGTTGTGCGGTTAAACCGCATCCGGGAACTGTGGGCGGGGCTTTCAAAGCCGGCCGATCTGGCCGCCGCGGCCGCCCTGGCCCTGGATCAGGCCGACGGGCCGGACCGGTCGATCCTGCGCACCGGCTCGACCCCGGCCAAGGCCCGCACCGTGGGCCTGCTGGCCGCCTGGCTGCCGCCGGCCGGCGGCGCGCCAAAGGTCATCATCCGGGGCATCGACCCGCTGGGCGCGCGTCAGGCCGAGGCAAGCCTCACCCTGGACGACGCCTTTTGGCGTACGGCCCCGCCTCCGGGACAGTCGCGCATCCTTTTGCAGTAGTGTCGCGTCCACGAAAAACAGACAGGACAATTCGCGGGCAAAAGGCTAAAACCATTGTTTTTCTTAAAAAATACTATCGTATTTTTTAAGGGGCGCGACACCGGGCCGGAACGCTTAGTCCATGTCGGGCAAAAGCACCGCGCCGTCGAACTTGCCGTCCGGGCCGATGTGCAGGCGCAGCATCCGGCCGCCGCTGTTTAAAATACCGATCTCAATGGAAAAGGTCTGGCCGTCCACGGAGTGCCAGCCGCCGACGTCATGCTTGACGTGTTTGCCCGACTTGTTGGCCTGGATGGCCTGCCAGATCTCGCAGACGTCCTTGGCGTTGACCTCGGCGAGGCTTTGCATGAGCTTGTGCAGATCCTGCATGTGCATCGGCGGACTCCTGTTGATGGAGGGGTTGGGGCGCGGGTCAGAAGAGCCAGATGTGTTCGAGGTCAGCCCCGTCGCGGCCTTCGGTGCGCCGCTCCCGGATGACCTTGGCCGGCCGGCCGGCCGCCACCATGCCGTCGGGCACGTCGTGGACGACCAGGGAACCGGCGGCCACGATGGCCTGCCGGCCCACGGTCACGCCGGGCAGCAGGATCGCCCCGGCGTAGACCTTGGCGTAGTCGCCAACGGCCACCGGCCGGTAAATGCGCTCGATGTGCGAGGCTTCGCCGTGGCTATGGGTGAAAATCCGCACGTCCTCGGCCAGGGCCACGCCGTCGCCCAGGGTCACGCCGCCCTTGGTGTCGAGATAGACGTTGCGGTTGAGAAACACCCCCTCGCCCACCCGCAACAGTTGGGCGAAGTTGAAGCGCACGTTTTCCTCGGCGGTAAAGGCCGCCCCGCAGGCTCCGAACAGCCGCCGGGCCAGCAGCCGGCGAAAGGGGATGGCAAAGGGCACGACGAGCGACAGGGGCAGCTTGTCGAAGGCGTCCCACAGGAAATGCATGTGGCGCTCGGCCGGGCTGAAGGGATGCTCCTCGGCCTTGGGCAGGGTTTCGGCGTAGAGGGAAATGCGGCTGACGGTGTCGTATTCCAGGGGCGGCGCTTCGATGATGGCCAGAAGTTCCAGCACGGCCTCGGGTTCGTGGACGCGGGCAAGGAGTTCTTCCGCCTGGCGCAGGCGGCAGGAAAACCAGTGGGGCACGGCATGTCCTCCTGGTGCGGCGGCAAGGCCGGGTTTGGGGCGTTTGCTGCAAAGTCCGTCGTCTGGCCCGGGGGCGGCTGCCTTGTGTAGCGCCCCTTAGAAATACGAGAATATTTTTTAAGAAGAACTTCTGGTTATACGCTGTTGCCTGCGAAATGCCCTCTACGCTTTTCGTGGATGCGCCACGAGTCGGGCGCTGTCCCGCGTCGTTGTCGCTTCGGTGTCGCGGGCGCGGGGCGAGACTGGCCCAGGATAGGCGAGAGGGCCGCGCCAGGGCAAGGGCCGAGAGGATTGCCGGTCGGGCGGGACAATAAAAAAAGACCGGCCGTCCCTGGCGGGACGTCCGGTCCTTGCGCCGGCGGCTGGGCCGCGCCCGGGCAGGGGCGCGTTATTCAGGCTTCTGGCGGCGTTCCCAGAGCTTCATGTCCTTCATCTTGGCCCGACGTTCCCGCGCCAGGGACTTGCAGGCCAGGGCCTGGGTCTTTTTGAAGCCGTACTTGGCCCGGTACTCCTCGGGAGTCAGACCGTGGGAGGCCAGGTGCTTGCGGGTGATGACCTTGAAGGACTTGCCGCACTCCAGGCAGGTGATGGAGGCTTCCTTGATGGACTTTTTGGGGTCCATGCCGGGAGTGGCCGCTTCTTCCTGGCCAAGGACGGGCTGGCCCGTGGTCAGGGCGGCAATGCCGCTGGCCACGGATTTGACCATGCTCAAAATTTCTTCCTCGGTCATGGGACGCGAGCCGGCCTGGGCTTTGACGATCTCCAGGGCGCTTTGCAGATACTCTTCCATGGATTTCCTCTCAATGAATTCAAATTGGAGTCGGCGGTATACAGAGTGTTCTGGTAGGAATCAAGTCCCATTCTACACGCTTTGGGGAATCCGTAAAGTGGATATTGGGTTCACGGGATTTGGCCGTTTACTGCATTGTCCGTCCCGCCCGGGAGGGCGCGAACGTCTGGACCGCCGCAGTGCTGGCGCGGAATCTTTGCCCGGGTATTTCGCCGAGGGCGGCAGGACGGCGTTGCGAGGCGTTGTTTCGCCCGCTTGGGGAGTGTTGCCCGGAGCGGAGGGTGTTGCCCACATGTCCCAGGGGTGCTAACAATGGTTGTAATAACCACGACGGAGGAGGGTTGACCCGTCACCGGTTCGGAGCCTTCGGGTCGTGCGTGAGCGGGTAGAGGGGAATTCCATGGTCGTTGCCTTGTCGGTCGATAGGGAGGAAGCAAGCGGCACGGGTTTCCCCGTAGCCGGGGTCGTGGCCGGGGATGCCGGTCGCCTCGGAAATTTTTTGGCTGCCCTGCCCGCCGACTGCGCCGCCGCCGTGGTGGTGTTGGCGGATGGGCAAGACCCGTGGGAGCTGGCCGCCCTGGCCGGACCGGACCGGCTGCCCGTGGCCGCGGCCGAAAACGGAGCGCGGCTTGCGGCGGGAACGGTTTATCTGGCCTCGGCCAGAGACGGCTGGACCGTGGCCGGCGGCCAGCTGCGGCAACATTCGCCGGGGCCGGCCGATGACCCCGTTGATCTGTTTTTCGTCTCCCTGGCCCGGGAGTGCGGGGCATGCGCGGTCGCGATCCTGCTGGACGGGGACGTTACGGCCGGGGTTCGGGCTGTGCGGGCCGCCGGAGGGCTGGTGTTGGCCGCAGGCGGCGCGCAGGATGTCCCGGACGCCTTTGCCGGCCCCTGGAGCGGCGCGGCGCCTGACGCGGTCCTGCCGCCGGCCGCCATGGGGGCGGCCCTGGCCGCCTATTGGTCCGGCCTGGGCTGCGGCGCTCCAGGCGACCCGCCGGCCGTCCAGACGGACCCGCGCCAGACGGAATTGGAGCATGCGGCCCTGGGGCGGGTGCGGGAACTGCTGGCCGCCCTGGCCGGCCACGACGCCCAGGCCTACAAGACCGGCACACTGCTTCGCCGCTGCAAGAAACGCATGCTGTTGGCGGCAAGCCCGAGCCTGGCCGATTACGCCGACCGGCTGGCCGGCGATCCTGACGAGCTGGATCGGCTTTTCGACGACATGCTCATCGGCGTCACCGCGTTTTTCCGCGATCCCGAAGCCTTTGCCCTGATCGAGAACACGGCCTTGCCCGACATCCTGGGCCGGCTGGAGCCCGGGGAAGTCATGCGGGTTTGGGCGGCGGCCTGTTCCACCGGCGAAGAGGCCTACAGTCTGGCCATGCTCCTGGCCGAACGTCCCGAGGTCCGGCAGGGGCGGCGGGCCATCAAGCTTTTCGCCACCGACATCGACGCAAAGGCCCTGGAGACGGCCCGGCGCGGCGTCTATCACGCCCGCCATGCCGCCGTGTTGTCCCCGGCCCGGCGCGAGGCCTTTTGCCGCCCCAGCGGCGACGCCTGCCAGATGGCCCGGCAGCTGCGCGAATCCATGGTCTTTGCCCAGCACAACCTGCTGCGCGATCCGCCTTTTCTGGGCATGGACCTCATCGTGTGCCGCAATTTCCTGATCTACTTGAATCCCGAGGCCCAGGCCAAGGTGCTGTCCCTTTTTGCCCATGCCCTACGTCCCGGCGGCTATCTGCTCCTGGGGCCGGCCGAGGCCATCGGTTCGGCCCAGGCATTTTTCGACACCGTGGACAAGTCCTGGCGGCTGTTTCGGCGCATGCCCGCCACGGCCGCCGTGCCGTCGCCCACGCGGTTCGTGCCCCCGCCGGCCTTGGCCCATCCCAGCCTCGCGCCGCTTCGGGCCGTCGCCCCGAACCATGAAGGCCTGGCCGAGGCCTCGCTTCTGGCCCGCTATGCTCCCCCGTCCGTGCTGGTGACGCCCCAGGAACAGATCGTGCGCCTTGTGGGCGACTTGAATCCTTTTTTGGAGCTGGCTCCGGGCGAGCCGAGCTTGTCCCTGG
This sequence comes from Solidesulfovibrio carbinolicus, assembly GCF_004135975.1. Classification (NCBI taxonomy): domain Bacteria; kingdom Pseudomonadati; phylum Thermodesulfobacteriota; class Desulfovibrionia; order Desulfovibrionales; family Desulfovibrionaceae; genus Solidesulfovibrio; species Solidesulfovibrio carbinolicus. The sequence continues at coordinate 1,070,948 of NZ_CP026538.1, forward strand.
GCAAACTCGTGAAAAAAACCTTGCGTCCGGCCGTGCGCGAGGTGCTGGCCGCCGTGGCCCGGGACGGCGGCGAGCAGGCGGCCGGGCCGGCCTCGCTGCCCGGATTCGCCGGCGGCGTGCTGGTGCGCGGTCTGCCCGTGGCCGACGCCTGGGGCAACCAGGCCTTTACGCTGCTTGTCTTCGAACTCCAGGCCGCAGGGCCGGCCGTAGCGGCGGCCGCTACACCGCCGCCGCCCGAGCAGGTCGAGCTGGTCGTGCGCTACGAGACGGCTTTGGAGCGTCTGGGCGACGACCTGGGCCGGGCCGTGTCGCGATACGAAACCCTGACCGAAGAGTTGCGCGCCGCCAACGAGGAGCTTGTCGGAGCCAACGAGGAGCTGCAGTCCTCCAACGAGGAGATGGACGCCTCGCGCGAGGAACTCCAGTCGCTTAACGAGGAGCTCAATTTCGTCAACGCCGAGCTCCAGCGCAAAGTCGATGAACTGGCCCAGGCCCGGGGCTTCGTGGAAAACCTCCTGGCCGCCGCCAACGTGCCGACCCTGGTCCTGGACGCCTCGCTGTCCGTGGTGCGCTTCACCCCGGCGACGACCTGCCTGTTTTATTTCGCGCCAACCGACATCGGCCGGCCCATCGCCAACATCAAGACCACGTTCGAGGGTTCGCACCTGCTCGATGACTGCCGGCAGGTCCTGGCCGGAGCCGGGATCATCGAACGCGAGGTGCGCTGCGAGGACGGCCGCTGGTTTGTCCTGCGGGCCTATCCCTTCCGGTCGCCCGAGGGCGCGGTGGACGGCGTGGTGCTGACCTTTGGCGAGGTGACGGCGCTCAAGGAGGCCGAGGCGGTGCTGCGCCGGGGCCAGGCCGAGCTTGAAGAACTGGTGGCCCGGCGCACCGAGGAACTGCGCGAAAAGGCCCGGCTCCTGGATCTGGCCCCGGTCATGGTGCGCGACCTCGACGGCCGGATCACCTATTGGAACACTGGCGCCCAGGAGCTTTTCGGCTACGCCCCGGAAGAAGCCCTGGGCCAGGTCTCCTGGGAGCTGCTGTCCACCGAGTTTCCCCAGCCGGTCCCGGTCATCATGGAGGAATTACTGCAAAAAGGCCGCTGGACCGGGGAACTGCACAAGCGCTCCAAGGACGGTCGGTTCATTGATCTGGCCGTGACCTGGGTGCTCAACCGCGACGCGGCCAGCCGGCCGGTCTCCATCCTGGAGGTGGCCAGCGACGTCACCGAGCGCAACCGCCTGGAAGAGCAGGCCCGGCGCTGGGACCGGGTGTTTCAAAGCGCCGAGTTCGGCCTGGCCCATGTCAACGCCAAGGACAACACCTTCATCGAGGTCAATCCGGCCTTTGCCCGGCAGCGGGGCTACGAACCGGACGAACTCCTGGGCAAGCCGCTCTTCCAGCTCATCCCCGAGGAGGACCGCCTCCGGGTCGGCCAGGCCATTGCCGGCTTTGACGCAGCGGGCCACGGCGTGGTGGAGACCGAGCATATCCGCAAGGACGGCAGCCGGTTCCCGGTCCTGGTGGAAGTGACCACCCTGCGCGACGCCGCCGGCGCCACGATTTCGCGCGTGGCCTACGCCCTGGACATCTCCGAGCGCAAGCAGGCCGAGGAGGCGCTTCGCGACATGGCCCGTTTCCCGGGGGAAAACCCCAATCCGGTGCTGCGCGTCCTGCCCGATTTCACTGTGGCCTACGCCAATCCGGCCAGCCTGGAGCCGCTTGAGACCTTGGGCGGCGCGCCGGGCCAGCTCCTGCCTGAGGCCTTGCGCCCCCTGGCCGCAGCGGCCTTTGGCCAGGGCGTGCGGGCCAGCGGCGAAATCGGCGTGGGTTCCCGCCTGTTCGCCTTTTTCGTCCAGCCCGTGGCCGGGCGCGGCTACGCCAACGCCTACGGCCTGGACATCACCGAGCGCAAACGGGCCGAGGCGGCCCTGGCCGCCAGTGAGGCCCGCTACCACGGCCTGTTCGAAGCCATGGCCGAAGGCATGTGCCTGCTGGCCATGGTGCGCGACGCGAACGGGCAGGTGGTCGATTACCGCATCCTGGACGTCAACCCCGGCTACGCGGCCATTCTTGGCGTTGCCCGGGAACAGGCCATAGGCGGCAGCGTACGGGAGATCTACGGGATGGACGCGCCGCCCAATCTCGACGTCTACGGGCGTATCGTGGAAACCGGTCGGCCCGAGACCTTCGAGACGTATTTCCCGCCCCTGCGAAAACACCTGGGCATCTCGGCCATGCGCACCGGGCCGGACCAGTTCGCCGTGGTTTTCGAGGACGCCACGGCCCGGGTCGAGGCGACAAACGCCCTGGCCCGCAGCGAGGAACGGCTGCGCCAGCTCGTGGAGTCCGCCCCGGACGCCATCATGGTGCAGTGCCAGGGCCGGTTTGCCCTGGTCAATCCGGCGGCGGCCCGCCTGTTTGGCGCGGCCAGTCCCGAAGCGCTGCTGGGCCGGGACATCGTGTCCATGATGCATCCGGATTCCCGGGAAATCGTGCGCCAGCGCATCCGGGACGTCAACGAGGGCCGCCGGCCCCAGCCCCTGGTGGAATTACGATACCAGCGCCTGGATGGCGCCTTTGTCGATGTCGAGGCCGTGGCCGTCCCCTTCGAGTTCCAGGGCCAGCCGTCCAGCCTGGTCTTTAGCCGCGACATCACCGAACGCGTGCGCGCGGCCGAGGAAAAGCGTCGCCAGGACGCCTTGACCGAAGCCGTGTCCCGCATCCAGGGGGCCTACGTCTCGGGCCAGTCCGCCGAGGCGATTTTCGCGGCGGCCCTGGCCGAGGTGGTGGCCGCCACCGACAGCCGCTTCGGCTACGTGGCCGAACTCGTGGAAGACGTCCCGGGACGGCCCGTCCAGCGACTATTGGCCGTGTCCGACCTCGGCTGGGAGGCGGTTTCGGCTTCGATGCTGTCGCCTGATGAAGCCCGCAGCCTGATCTTCGACGCCACGGACGGGCTGTTGGCCGCCGCCTGCCAAACCGGAGGACCGGTCATCGCCAATGACCCGGCCGGCGATCCCAGGTCCAGCGGCCGATTGCCCGAGGGCCATCCGTCCCTGGAGGCGTTTCTGGGACTTCCCTTGCAGCACGGCCAGGAGTGCGTGGGGGCCATCGGCCTGGCCAACCGGCAGGGCGGTTACGACGCCGCCCTGGCCGAGCAGATCCGTCCCCTGGCCGAGGCCTGCGCCCGGATCATCGAACGGCTGCGCCTGGACCGCCGGCTCATTGCCGCTAAAAAAGCCGCCGAGGCGGCCAGCCGCTCCAAGTCGGAATTTCTGGCCAACATGAGCCACGAGATCCGAACGCCCTTAAACGGCGTGCTCGGGATGCTCCAGTTGCTCGACGGCACGGACCTCGACGCGGAACAGGGCGAATACGTGGACAACGCGGTCAAGGCCTCCAAGCGGCTCACGCGCCTGCTCTCGGACATCCTCGACCTGTCCCTGGTGGAGTCCGGCCGGTTGGTCATCCGCCAGGAAGCCGTGGACCCGGCCGATCTGCGCGGCGCGGTCATGGACCTGTTTTCCCTGCCGGCCCGGGAAAAGGGCCTGTCCCTGTCCGTGGGACTCGATCCGTCCCTGCCCGGGCGTTTGTGGGCCGACGAGGCCAGACTGCGGCAGATTCTCTTCAACCTCGTGGGCAACGCCGTCAAATTTACCGACGCCGGGGGCGTGTCCGTGCATATCGCTCCGGCCTCACGGCGGTTCGACGCGGGCTTTCATCTGCTTATCACCGTGAGCGACACCGGCATCGGCATCCCCGACGACGAACTGGGCGTTATTTTCGAGCCGTTTGGCCAGGTGGAGGGCGTTTATGTGCGCCGGTTTGGCGGGGCTGGGCTGGGGCTTTCCATCGTGCGCCGGCTGGTGCGGCTCATGGGCGGGGAACTCGCGGTGGAAAGCGAGCTTGGCCAGGGCACGTCCATCCACGTGTCGCTGCCTTTGGCCCGCCAGTCGCCGGCCGGACACAGCGCAGTCCAGGCGTCGGCCGGGCCGGCCCGGGGCGGCCTGCGGCCTTTGCTCCTGCTTTTGGCCGAGGACGACGCCGTCAGCCTCATGAGCTTCGCCCGGATGCTCGAGAAGGCCGGCCATGAGGTGGACGTGGCCGAGAACGGGGCCGAGGCCGCGGCTATGGCGGCGCGCAAAACCTACGACTGCATCCTCATGGACGTGCAGATGCCGGTGATGGACGGCGTGGCCGCCACCCGGGCCATCCGCGAAAACGCCGCCCTGGGGGACAGGGCCGCCACGCCCATCGTGGCCATGACCGCCTACGCCATGGCCGGGGACCGGGAAAAGTTTCTGGCCGCCGGCATGGACGACTACGTGAGCAAACCCGTGGACGCCAAGGAACTGGAGCGGGTGTTGGCCCGGGTGACCGGACACGGGCAAACAGCGGAGTAGGGATGGCGGCGGCCAGGAAAAGTCTCCTGCCTGACGGCCGCAAAAAAGCCCGCGACGGCGAACCGTCGCGGGCTTTGTCGTGTGTGCCGGCCCGGCAGGGCGTCGGCTAGAAGTCGTAGTTGTAGGAAGCCACGTAGTCCTTGATGCGCTTGTGGGCGGCGTCGATGCGGGTACGCAGGTCCTTTTTATACTGCTGCAGGTCCAGGGTCTTGGTGGCAACGCCCGTGTCCATGGCCGCCTTGGCCACGGCCGGGGCTTCCCATTCCAGCATACGGAAGTCCAGGGCCTTGGGGATGACGTAGTCGATGCCGAACTTCACGTCCTTTTCGCCGTACATGTCCATGACCTCGACGGGCACGGGCTCCTTGGCCAGGGCGGCCAGGGACTTGGCGGCGGCCATCTTCATTTCCTCGTTGATCTTCTTGGAGCCGGCGTCAAGCGCCCCGCGGAAGATGAACGGGAACCCCGAGACGTTGTTGACCTGGTTGGGGAAGTCCGAGCGGCCGGTGCCCATGATGGCGTCGGGGCGGGCTTCCTTGGCGTCGTTGTAGGGGATCTCCGGGTCCGGGTTGGCCATGGCGAAGATGATGGGGTTTTTGGCCATGCTCTTGACCATGTCCTTGCTGACCAGTCCCTTGGTGGACAGGCCCAGGAACACGTCGGCGTCCTTGAAGGCTTCGGCCATGTTGGCGAAGGCCTTTTTCTGGGCGAACTGGGCCTTGGTGGGGTGCAGGTCGGTGCGGCCGGCGTGGATGTGGCCCTTGGAGTCGAACATGGCGATGTTGGCCTGATCGACGCCCAGCGCCACATAGAACTTGGAGCAGGCGATGGCCGCCGCGCCCGCGCCGGAGACCACGATCTTGAGGTCCTCGATCTTTTTGCCGGCGATCTCCAGGGCGTTGATGATGCCCGCGCCGGAGATGATGGCCGTGCCGTGCTGGTCGTCGTGGAACACCGGAATGTCCATGATCTCGATCAGGCGCTGTTCGATCTCGAAGCACTCCGGGGCCTTGATGTCTTCGAGGTTGATGGCCCCGAAGGTCGGCTCGAGGAGTTTGACCGTCTCGATGATCTTCTCGGGGTCCTTGGTGTTGAGGTTGATGTCGTAGACGTCGATGTCGGCGAAGGTCTTAAAGAGCACGCCCTTGCCTTCCATGACCGGCTTGCCGGCCAGCGCGCCGATGTTGCCCAGGCCCAGGACGGCCGTGCCGTTGGAGACCACGGCCACGAGGTTGCCGCGGTTGGTGTACTTCCAGCCAAGCTCGGGATCGGCGGCGATGGCCAGGCAGGCCTGGGCCACGCCCGGCGAATAGGCCAGGGAGAGGTCTTTCTGGTTCCGGCAGGGCTTGATGGGCACGACTTCCAGTTTGCCCGTGCGCCAGACCGAATGGTAGTTCAGGGCTTCTTCCTTGGTGAAAAGCGCCATTGTGATACCTCGCTTGGTTGGTTTCCCGCGTTGTTACGCGTCGGCGGAATCTTCCGCCGCGTTGTCCGGTGGTTGCTTGCCCGCCGCGCCGCCGAGCAGGCGGTCGGCGATGGCCTTGGCCGCCCGGCGTCCCGCGCCCATGGCCGAGATGACGGTGGCCGCGCCGGTGACGATGTCGCCGCCGGCGAAGACATTGGGAATGGACGTCTCGCCCGTGGCCGGATCGGCCACGATGTAGCCCCGGCGATAGGTGTCCAGGCCCGGGGTGGTCTGGCTGATGAGCGGGTTGGCTCCAGTGCCCACGGCCACGATGGCCATGTCCGCTTCCAGGGTGCAGGTGTCGCCCTGGCAGGCCACCGGCGAGCAGCGGCCCGACTCGTCGGGTTCGCCAAGCTCCATGCGCTGGAGCACGATTTGTTTGAGCCGCCCGGCTTCGTCGCCGATAAATTCCACCGGGGCGTTCAGGCACAGGATGTCGAGGCCTTCTTCCTTGGCGTGGTGGAGTTCCTCGCGGCGACACGGCATTTCGTGTTCGGTGCGGCGGTAGGCCAGGGAGACCTTGTCCGCGCCCAGGCGCATGGCCGTGCGTGCGGCGTCCATGGCCACGTTGCCGCCGCCGAAGACGACGACATGCTTGGCCGGGAAGGTCGGGGTGTCGGTGGCCGGGAACTTGTAGGCCCGGCCCAGGTTCACCCGGGTCAGGTACTCGTTGGCCGAGAACACGCCGATGAGGTTTTCGCCGGGCACGCCCAGAAAGCGCGGCAGGCCGGCTCCGACGCCGATGAAGACGGCGCTGTAGCCCGACTCCAGCAGCTCGGGCACGGTGATGGTCTTGCCGCCGACCCAGTTTGTTTTAAATTCCACGCCCAGGGCCTTCATGGCCTCGACTTCCTGGCGCACCACGGCCTTGGGCAGGCGGAATTCGGGAATGCCGTAGACGAGCACGCCGCCGACCTCGTGCAGGGCCTCGAAGACCGTGACCGGGATGCCCCGGGCGGCCAGATAGCCGGCGCAGGTGAGACTGGCCGGCCCCGAGCCGATGCAGGCGACTTTCAGGTCGTCGCGCGGCATGGAACAAGCCGGGCCGCCGGTGACGGTCTCGCAGGCGGTCTTGGCCAGGTGGGTGTCGGCCACAAAGCGTTCCAGCCGGCCGATGGCCACGGGTTCGCCTTTTTTGCCGACGATGCACGATCCCTCGCACTGGGTCTCCTGGGGGCAGACCCGGCCGCACACGGCCGGCAGGGAATTGGTCTGGCGCAGCACGGCGTAGGCTTCGTCAAGGTCGCCGGCCGCGATCTGTTTGATGAACCCGGGGATGTCGATCTCCACGGGACAGCCCTTGCGGCAGGCGGGTTTTTTGCATTGCAGACAGCGCGCGGCCTCGGCCAGGGCCATCTCGGCCGTGTAGCCCAGGGCCACTTCCTCGAAGTTGCGGGCCCGGACCTTGGGATCCTGCTCGGGCATGGCCGTGCGGGGGGCTTTCGCTTTCTTACTTGGAGCAGTTGCAGCCATGGCTCTTGAACTCCTCGTAGGAAAGACGTTCCTGATCCTTGAAAGCCGTCAGCCGGGCTCCAAGCTCGCCGAAATCCACGGCATGGCCGTCGAATTCCGGACCGTCCACACAGGCGAAACGCGTCTCGCCGCCAACGCTCACCCGGCAGGCGCCGCACATGCCGATGCCGTCAACCATGATGGAATTGAGGCTGACCGTGGTCTTGACGCCAAACGGCCGGGTGGCCTCGGCCACGGCCCGCATCATGGGCACCGGGCCGACGGCCACCACTTCGGCCACGGTCTTGTCGTTTTCGAGCATTTCGACGAGCAGGTCCGTGACCAGCCCTTGCCTGCCGCAGCTGCCGTCGTTGGTGGCAATGAGCACCTCGGGGCAAAAGGAGCACAACTCGTCTCGAAACAGCAGCAGATCCTCGCAGCGCGCGCCGATGATGGTCACCACCCGGTTGCCGGCCATGTGGTGGCCCTTGGCGATGTGGTGCATGGCCGCGATCCCGGTGCCGCCGCCGACGCAGATGACCGGGCCGTCCACTTTGTGGATCTCGGTCGCGCGTCCCAGCGGTCCGCACAGGTCCAGGATGTCGTCGCCGGCATCCAGGGTCTCAAGATGGGCGGTGGTCTTGCCCATGACGAGATAGACCAGGGTGATGGTGCCTGCCTCTTTGTCGGCGTCGGCGATGGTCAGGGGAATGCGTTCCCCGTCCTCCCACACCCGAAGGATCACGAAGTTGCCGGGCAAGGCCTTGGCCGCGATATGCGGGGCCTCGATGACCAGCTCGCTGGTCATGCCCGGAATCAGTTTGCGCTTGCGCAGGATCCGGCTTGGCATTGGGGCTCCGATGCGCGCCGCGCGGCGCGTCTAGCCGAGGTTCGGTTTCACGTACAGCTCCCCGCCATGACAATCGTTGATGACCAGAAGCGGGAAGTCCTTCACCGTCAACTCCCGTATAGCCTCAGGGCCAAGGTCTTCGTAGGCGATGACCTTGGCGTCGGTGATGCGCTGCGACAGCAGCGCGCCAGCTCCGCCGGTGGCGCCCAGGTAGACCGCCTTGTGTTCGGCCAGGGCGGCCTTGACCTCGTCGCTGCGCTTGCCCTTGCCGATGGTGCCCTTGAGCCCCAGCGAATGCAGACGCGGGGCATAGGTGTCCATGCGGTAGCTCGTGGTCGGACCGGCCGAGCCGATGGGGCGTCCCGGAGGCGCGGGAGAAGGCCCGACATAGTAGATGAGCGCGCCCTTCAGGTCAAAGGGCAGGGATTTTCCGGCGTCCAGGGTCTCGACGAGCCGTTTGTGGGCGGCGTCGCGGGCGGTGTAGATGTGGCCGGTGATGAACACCACGTCGCCGGTCTTGAGCTTTTCGACGTCGGCGTCGGTGATGGGCGTGGTCAGATGATGTTCGGCCATTAGAAGATGACCTCCTTGTGGCGGGCGCTGTGGCACTGGATGTTGACGGCCAGGGGCAGGCTGGCCAAGTGGCACGGCGCGACCAGGATCTTGACGGCCAGGCTCGTGGTCTTGCCGCCAAGGCCCATGGGGCCGATGCCCAGGGCGTTAATGGCGGCCAGCAGTTCGTCCTCGAGCTTGGCGATCTCGGGGTCTGGATGGGTGTCGTCCAGTTCGCGCATGAGCGCTTTTTTGGAATTGACCGCGGCCAGTTCGAAGTTGCCGCCGATGCCGACGCCGACGATGGTGGGCGGGCAGGGGTTGGGGCCGGCCTCGGCCACGCGGTTGACCACGAAGTCCTTGATGCCCTTCCAGCCCTGGGCCGGGGAGAGCATGGTGACGCGCGACATGTTTTCCGAGCCGCCGCCCTTGGCCATCATGGTGATTTTGAGCGTGTCGCCGGGCACGATGTCGAAGTGGATGATGGAGGGCGAGTTGTCGCCGGTATTCTTGCGGGTAAAGGGATCGCAGGAGGATTTGCGCAGAAATCCGTCCTTGTAGCCGGCGATCATGCCGTCGTTTATCGCCTCGCGCAGGGTGGAGCCTTCCACGCGCACGTCTTCGCCGACCTCGACGAAAAAGACGGCCAGACCGCAGTCCTGGCACAGCGGCAGCCCGGTGTCCCGGGCCAGATCGGCGTTTTCCAGGAGCTGGCGGAAGATTTCCTTGGCGGCCGGGGCCTCTTCGGCGGCGTGGGCAGCCTCGAAGGCGGCGCGCACGTCGGCGGGCAGCTCGCGGTTGGCCGCGATGCACATGGCGGCCACGGCTTCGCGGATGTCCTTGGCTTGTACGATCTTCATGCTAGAAGTCCTTTTTGAGGAACTTGGGCAGGATGTTTTTGACGGCGGCCAAAGCCATCTTGCGGCGCAGCTTGCCGAGCTGTTCCTGGAGCGGAATCTGCTTGGGGCAGACGTCTTCGCAGGCGAGCAAGCCCATGCAGCCGAAGATGCCTTCGTCGGTGCCGACGATATCGAAGTAATCTTTCTCGGTGCGCTGGTCGCGGGGATCAAGAATGAACCGGGCGAGCCTGTTTAGGGCCACCGCGCCGAGGAAGTCCTCGCGCATGAGCGCTGTGCCGCAGGCGCCCACGCAGCAGCCGCATTCGATGCAGCGGTCCAGTTCGTAGATCTGCTCGGCCAGGGCGTTGTCCATGCGCTCTTCCTGAGCCTTGGGGTCGAATTTCTTGTCGGTGTGCACCCAGGATTCGACCTTCTGGTACATGCCGCGAAACCAGGTGCCGGTATCGACGGACAGGTCGCCCACCAGCTTGAAGACCGGCAAGGGCATGAGCGTGATCTCGGCGGGCATTTCCTTGGTCTTGGTGTGGCAGGCCAGGCCCGGCCGGCCGTTAATGACCATGGCGCAAGCGCCGCAGATGCCGGCCCGGCAGCAGAAGTCGAACATCAGGGTCGGGTCGATTTCCTCGCGGATGCGGTTGAGCGCAATAAAAAGGGTCATGCGCTCGGTTTCGTCTAGGGTGAATTTGTCCATATGCGGCGAGGACGCCGGATCGGACGGGTTGTACCGGAATATATTGAAAGTCAGCGTTCTGCCCATTTTCTTCTCCTTTTCGCTCACAAACTGCGACACTGCCTCGCCGCTGCGTCATCCCCCATATCGGGGGTCCGGGGGGCTGAGCCCCCCGGCCGCCGGAGGCATCTTCTCTCCACTCCCCGCATTACCCATTCATGGGAATGATCTTGCCGCCGCCGTAGCCGCGGTCGCCGGGGGGCATTTCAAAGATGTGGGTGGCCGGTTCGTAGTTGAGCGTCGGCAGATCGGCCCCGTCGGCCCAGGTGGCCAGGGTGCGGGTCAGCCAGTCGCGGTCGTTGCGTTCGGGGAAGTCCTCGCGGGTGTGCGCGCCGCGCGATTCGGTGCGCTTAAGCGCCCCGTAGGCCACGCACAGGGCGAGCTTGACCATGCCTTCGATTTTGAGCGCCATGGTCAGCTCGGGATTGGCTCCCTTGCCGCTACTGCGCAGGCCGACGCGGCGGGCGCGGCCCAGGATCTCCTGGAGTTCGGCCACGCAGGTTTCGAGATCCTTGCCGTTACGGAAGATGCCGGCTCCCTTCATGATGGAGTCGAACATGGCGTTGCGCACGGTGTAGGGGTTCTCGCTGCCGTTTTTGCAGGCGACGAGGTCGGCGATGCGGGCGTTTTGCTTGTCCATGGCGTCGCGCACCGAGGCGGTCTTGATGACGGTCTCGGCGCCTTTGAGGAATTCCACGATCTTGCCGCCGATGATCATGCCGGCGACCACGGTTTCGGCCAGGGAGTTGCCGCCCAGGCGGTTAAAGCCGTGCATGTCCCAGCAGGAGGCTTCGCCGGCCGAGAACAGGCCTTTAAGGCCGTAAGCCGCGCCGTCCTTGTTGGTGCGCACGCCGCCCATGGAATAGTGCTGGGTGGGGCGCACGGGGATGAGCTGGTAGACCGGATCGACGCCAAGGAACGACTGGCAGATTTCATCGACCTCGCGCAGCTTGGTGCGGATGTGGGCTTCGCCCAGGTGGCGGATGTCGAGCCAGAGGTGGTCGCCGTAGGGGGAAGGCACGCCCAGGCCCTTGCGCATGTGTTCGGTCATGCGGCGGCTGACCACGTCGCGGGAGGCCAGTTCGGCCTTTTCCGGTTCGTAGTCCGGCATGAAGCGGTACTCGTTTTTGTCGAGCAAGGTGCCGCCGTCGCCGCGGCAGCCTTCGGTGACGAGGATGTCAGTGGGCACGATGCCGGTGGGGTGGAACTGCACGGCTTCCATGTTGCCCAGGGGCACCACGCCGGTGTCCAGGGCGGTAATGAGGCCGCCGCCGTCGCAGATGACGGCGTTGGTGGACTCGCGGTAGATGCGGCCGAAACCGCCGGTGGCAATGAGCGTGGCCTTGGCCAGATAGGCGGTCAGCTCGCCGGTCTTGAGACAGCGGGCGATGACGCCCATGCAGGTGTCGCCATCGTGGATGAGCGCGATGGCCTCGACCTTGTCGATGACGCTGACCCCCATCTGGGCGGCCCGGTTGTCCAGGGTATACAGGACGCAGTGCCCGGTGCCGTCGGAGGTGTAGCAGGTGCGCCACTTGGCCGTGCCGCCGAAGTTGCGCGAGTGGATGAGCCCCTCGTTTTCGGGCTTTTCAAAGGCCGTGAAGGGCTTGCCGCCTTTATAGTAGGTCTGCTCGCCGGGCACGACGCGGTTCCAGGGCACGCCCCAGAAGGCCATCTGGCGCATGGCGATGGGGGCGGCGTCGACAAAGAGCCTGGCCACTTCCTGGTCGCAGCCCCAGTCGGAGCCTTTGACGGTGTCGGCGAAGTGGACGTCGGGGGAGTCGCCCTCGCCCATGGCCGAGTTGCCCAGCGCCGCCTGCATGCCGCCCTGGGCGGCCGAGGAGTGGGAGCGCCTGGCCGGCACGATGGACAGGCAGATGACGGAAAAACCGTTGTCAGCGGCCTCGATGGCCACGCGCTCGCCGGCCAGTCCCGCGCCGACGCACAAAAGATCGGTCTGTATGATTTTCATGGCAACACCCTTATTGGAGCGGCAGGAAGTAGTAACGCAGGAGAGCAAGGACGCCGATGCCGATGAAAATGGCGGTCAGCAGGTTTTCCTTTTTCTTAAGCGTCCAGCGGCCCGGACGGTCGACGAAGCCCCATTTGACCATGATGCGGTAGAAGCCGATGCCGACGTGGAGCTCGACCATGGGCAACAGGAACAGGTAGAAGACGAACCAGAACCCGGACTGGATGCGGGCGGCGGACTTCTCGGCGGTAATGGGCAGGTTGGTCAGGATCACCCAGAGGTGGATGGCCCCCATGATGAGGATGCCCATGGCCGTGACGGCCTGGACGACCCACAGCCAGGTGTCGGGATGGCGCAGGCGCTGGGCATTGGAGAGCATGACGCGCTGCTGTTTGGTGTTGAAGGGAATCTTGCGGGCGGCCAGGACAAAGTGGACTAAAAAGGTGAGGAAAATAAGCGGCCCGCCGACTTGCGCCATGTAGGTGGCTTCGAAAAACCAGGCCAGGGCGTTCATGACCTTGGGCCCGAGCAGGATGCTCGAAACCAGGATCAGGTGCGACCACATGAAAAGGATCAGGACCGCGCCGGTGAGCATCTGCACCCAGTCGAGATAGGCCGAGAGCTTGCCGACGGGCAGCCCCTCGTGGGTGGCGGTGGTTGGAACGGACATGGGCAATCCTCCGTCGAGTGTTGGCTATTTGGAGTTGGAAGAGGGGAGGGACTCGGCCGATTCTTCGAGGATGAGCATGTCCTCGGGGTCGTCGGCGTATTCGTCGTCGTTGCCGGACAGCACGGCCTGGAGCTTGGCTTCGTTGAGCGCGCCTTCCCACTTGGCCACGACCAGGGTGGCGATGCCGTTGCCGATCAAGTTGGTGATGGCCCGGGCTTCGGACATGAAGCGATCAACGCCCAGAAGCAGGGTCAGCGAGGCCACGGGGATGGTGCCCACGGTCTGCAGGGTGGCGGCCAAGGTGATGAAGCCGCCGCCGGTGACGGCCGCCGCGCCCTTGGAAGTCAAAAGCAGGACGAAGAGCAGGTAGAGCTGGTGGCTGAGGTCCAGGGGCGTGTTGGTGGCCTGGGCCAGGAACACGGCGGCCATGGTCAGGTAGATGCAGGTGCCGTCGAGGTTGAACGAGTAGCCCATGGGCAGGCACAGGCCGACCACGGACTTGTCCGCGCCGGCGTTTTCGAGCTTGGCCATCATGCGGGGCAGGGCCGCCTCGGAGGAGGAGGTGCCGAGCACAAGCAGGATTTCTTCCTTGATGTAGCACAGGTAGCGCCACAGCGAGAAGCCGGCCATTTTGCAGACCAGGGCCAGGACCACGAAGATGAAGATGATGCAGGTCGTGTAGACGCCGAGCATGAGGTAGAGGAGCTTTAAAAGCGCCTCGTGGCCCTGGGAGGAGACCACGTAGGCCATGGCTCCGAACGCGCCAAGTGGCGCGAAATACATGATGTAGTGAACGACCTTGAACAGGCCCCTCCCGAATTCATCAATGATCTTGACGATGTTCTTGGCCTTGTCGCCGATGTTGGCCAAGCCGACGCCGAAGAGAATGGAGAAGAACAGCACCTGCAGGATCTCGCCCTTGGCAAAGGCGTCCACCACGGAGGTGGGCACGATGTTCATGAGGAAGTCCACGGTGGACATCTTCTTGGCCTTGCCGGCGAAGTCCTCGACCTTGGCGATTTCCTTCTGGTTGGCCTGCATCTTGGCGGCATAGTCGTCCATGCCGGCCCCGGGCTTGTAGAGGTTGACCACGACCAGGCCGATGGCCAGGGCGAAAAGGGTCATGCTCCAGAAATAGAGCATGCATTTGATGCCCACGCGGCCGACTTTCCCCATGTCGCCCATCTTGGCAATGCCGGTGACGACGGTGCAGAAGATGATGGGCGCGATGATCATCTTGACCATTCGGATAAAGGCCGTGCCAAACGGTTGCATGGACTCGGCGAATCCCTTGGTGGCCGGAACGAGGCCCAGGACGATGCCGACGACGATGCCCATGATGACCCAGAAATACAGAGACTTGTAAATCGCTTTGTGGCCGCTCATGCCCACGCTCCTTGCGGGAAGCTCGTCCGCAGATCAGTGCGTCCCGCGTTTGGCCGGTTAGGCCGTGAAGTGCGCCAAGGACGGAGTAAGGCGTTTCCGTCCTGCCTTGGCCGACAGACCCTGTCAGGCGCTTTCGCGCCAAAGACGTTTGCGCCATTATAGGCAAAGAGTGTGCCAATAGTTCGGAAACGAAGAACATGCCTTATGTACCTATTTTGTTTGTTTTTTATATGAGAAAAGGTGGAAAGGGATGCAGCGATGTGTGGCGCGCACATGTGGCATGTGCGCCACACGTGTGGCGCAATGTGTGACATATGCCACACATTGCCGGCCCCGGTTCAGCCGACGCCCAGCCGGGCCATGTTCCGGTAGAGCGTGCGTCGGTCCACGCCGAGCAGTCGCGCCGCCTGGGCGCGATTGCCCGCCGCCTGGCGCAGGGCCCCGTCGATGGCCTGGCGGGTGAGCCCTCCCCGCCAGGGCCGGCCGAGGGACTCTACGGCTGCCGGCGGCCCGGGCGCAAGCAGCTCGCGCGGCAGATGGACGGCCATGATCTCGCCCTCCGGGCAAACCACGCAGGCGTGCTCCATGGCGTACTTGAGTTCGCGCACGTTGCCCGGCCAGGCATAGTCCATGAGGATGCCCATGACCTCCTCGGAAAGCCGGGTGATGGTCTTGCCGAAGTTGGCCGCGAAGTGGCGCAGGAAGTGTTCCGAGAGGAGCGGAATGTCCTCGGCCCGGTCCCGCAAGGGCGGCAGATGCACCTGCACCACCTTGAGGCGGTAATACAGATCGGCCCGAAACAGCCCGGCCCGGATGCGCTCGGGCAGGTCCACGTTGGTGGCGGCGATGACCCGGACGTCGGCCTTGCGCGTCTTGGCCTCGCCCACCCGCTCGAATTCCTTGGTCTCCAGCACCCGCAGAAGCCCCAGCTGCAGACGCGGCGACACGTCGCCGATTTCGTCGAGCAGGATGGTGCCACCCTGGGCCGCCTCGAAGCGGCCGACCTTGTCCCGGATGGCCCCGGTAAAGGCCCCGCGCACATGCCCGAACAGTTCGCTGCCGAGAAGTTCGTCGGACAGGGCCGAGCAGTTGACCCGGATGAAGGGCTTTTTTGCCCTGGGGCCGCCGTAGTGGACGGCCTCGGCCACCAGCTCCTTGCCCGTGCCGGATTCGCCGGTGACCAGCACCGTGGTGTCCACCTCGCCGAGCTGGTCGAGCATGGGGTAGATGTCGCGCATGGGCTTGGACTTGCCGATGATGCCCCGGTGGCTGTGCAGGTCGGTCAGCCGCCGCTCCAGGTCGGCCAGGCGGGTGATGTCGCGGATGATGAGCACCGCGCCGACAAAGGCCCCGGCCTCGCCGGTCAGGGGCATGGAATTGATGACCACCACCCGGCCCGGATTTTGGCCCAGGCACTCCACCCGGTATTCCACGACAGGCTTTTGGGTGGCGAGCGTCTCGCGCAGGGCGGCGAAACAGCCGCGCCGGCAGGCCCCGGCCACCACCTGCTGCCCGCCCGGGCCGGTCTTGATGTCGCCGACAAAACAGACGTCGGTGAGCGCCCGGTTGGTTTTTATGACCCGCATCCGGGTGTCCACCACCACGATGGCGTCGGGAATGGCCCGGAAGATGGCTTCGAGGTTGAGGCGAAGGCTCTCTTTTTCGGCCAAGAGTTCGCGCATCTCCCCCTCGGCCCGCACCCGCTCGGTGACGTCCTGGACCATGGGCATGAGGTAGAGCGGCCGTCCGGCCACGTCGCGAATCAGCCGCACCGACAGATGGACCCAGACGATCTCGCCGTCCAGGCGCACGTAGCGCTTGTCGATCTCGTAGCGGTCGAACTCCCCGGCCATGAGCCGTTCGGCGAAACGCACGGTCTCGGCCACGTCGTCGGGATGGGTGACGGCCAGCATGGATTTGCCCTGCAGTTCCGAGGCGGCGTAGCCGGTGATGCGGCACAGGGCGTCGTTGACGCGAAGGAACCGGTAGTCCAGCGACAGGATGGAGGCCCCGATGGGCGACTGGTCAAAGGTGCGGCGAAATTTCTCCTCGCTTTCGCGCAGCACGCCCTCGGCCTGCTTGCGGTCGGCCACGTCGCGCACGATCCAGACGCTGTGGTGGGGGCCGTCCTTGTGGGGAAAACCGCTGGCCGAGACTTCCAGGGGCACGGTCTGGCCGTTGGGCCCAAGACCTGTCAACTCGCCGCGAAACCGCCCGGCCTCGGCCAGGGCGGCCAGGGCGGCCTCGCGCCGGCCGCCGTCGTCGGCAATGAGCCCGGCGATGCCGGCCCCGGCCAGTTCGGCCTGTTTGCGGCCGAAGATGCGTTCGGATTCCGGGTTGGCCGTGACGATGGCCCCGGAGGCGTCGCAGAGGATGACGCCGTCGATGCTGCCGGTGACGATGGAACGGTAGCGCTCCAGGATGTCGTTATAGGCTTCCTCGGCCCGTTTGCGGGCCGTGATGTCGATGTTGAGGCCTTCGATGTAGCGGGCTTCGCCGGCCTCGTCGCATACGAGCCGGGCTGCCTGGGATATCCATTTGACGGAGCGGTCCTTGCGGTAAAAACGCGTTTCCAGCCCCGTGACCCGGCCGTCCCGGGAGAGATGCTCCAGGAGCCGGTCGCGGTCGGCCGGATCGACGTAGAGTTCGGCCCGCAGATCGGACAGGGTGGTGATCATGTCGGCCGGGCCGTCGTAGCCAAGGATGGCGGCCAGGGCCGGGTTGACGTCGAGGAAACGGCCGCCGGGGGTGGACTGGAAGATGCCTTCCACGGCGTTGGTGAAAAATCCCCGGTACTTGTCGAGGTCGGCCACCAGCGGCGTCACGTCGGCCAGGGAGAAGACGTAGACCGGTTCTCCGGCCAGGCGCAGAGGGCGGCGCGACAGCACGAACCAGCGCAGGCCCTCGTTCGGGGCATTGCGGGAGACCAGCGTTCCCCGGCCGGCCGGCGGCTCGTGGACCGATTCCGACAGGCCGAGCTGGGTCCAGCGCGGGGCCACCGCGCCCGAAAGGTCGAGACCGAGCAGCCGTCTGGCCTCGGCGTCGGCCTCGGCCACGGTCCCGTCGTCGCCGACGATGACCACGCCCACGGCCAAAGGATCGTAAGGCGGCATGGACCGGGGCGGCTAGCGGGGAACGACGGTGGAGATGGAATTTTTCGGCGATCCCGAGACGATGCGGCGGCTCACGGCCAGATAGACCAGGGCCTTGCGCTTGTCGTCATAAAGGCGCGTCACTTCGGTGTCCTTGAACAGCACCGAGGTGCCTTCGGAGAACACCTTCTTTTTCTTGGGGAACTTCTCGGGCAACGTCACCGGGCAGGTCTGCTGGCAGTCCAGGGAGAATTCCGAGGGGTCCTCGGCCAGCCCCACCGCCCCGGACACGCCGCCGGTGCGGGCCTGGCTCATGTAGCAGGTGACGCAGGGCACGTCGGGGTCGTTAAAGGCGCTGACGCAGACCTTGTGGTTGGCCCCAAGGAGCTTCCATTCGGTGGTGACGCAGTCGATGTCCTCGGCCCGGGCCGGCAAGGCGGCTGCCAGGACGAGGAGGGTCAGGCACAGCGGACGGATGGTGCGGAACATGGCGGCCTCCAGAGGTTTGGCCGCCATGATACGCCAAAAACAGCCGGGCCGCCACCGGACCAAGGGGCTGGCCTCCTTGGCGACGATGTTCAACGATGTATGTAACCGTCATTATTTGTTGTCGGAAGGAGGGCACGGATGCCTGCAATGGGACGGATAAGGTTTGCTTTTGCGCGTCTGGTGGACGGCTGGAACCCCCTCGGGTCGCCATGGTTTTGGATATCGTCCCCCCAAAAAAAGAGAAATACACCTGGACGCGAGCGCGCAATATCCTCTATAAAGAAAGTCTCTCCCCGTTTTTTCGGGTGTCCGTCCTCAGACCGTTTTGTTGCGTGTCGTTTTGCGCCTTTTTTCGGATTTTTGCCCGCTGCGGCCAGAGGTTGCGGTTTCGCCAGGCGGCAGATCCCAAAGACCCGCCGGGCTGTCTGAAGAAATCGATTCCTCCCCTTGACGCAGGCAGTCTTTTATGGAAAATCATTTTCCATAAAGTTGGTCGCCAGCGGAGGGGCCAACACGCAAACGTTCTCCCGCCGTTGTCAGCCAAAAGGAGGCCATTCCCATGACCAAGAAACTGACCACCAACGCCGGAGCCCCGGTCGTCGACAACCAGAACGTCCTGACCGCCGGGCCGCGCGGGCCGCAACTGCTGCAAGACGTCTGGTTCCTGGAAAAGCTCGCCCACTTCGACCGCGAGGTGATTCCCGAGCGGCGCATGCACGCCAAGGGCTCGGGGGCCTTTGGCCACTTTACCGTCACCCACGACATCACCCGCTATACCAAGGCCAGGATCTTTTCGGAAATCGGCAAGAAAACCGAGCTGTTCGTGCGCTTCTCCACGGTGGCCGGCGAACGCGGCGCGGCCGACGCCGAACGCGACATCCGGGGATTCGCCATCAAGTTTTACACCGAGCAGGGCAACTGGGACCTCGTCGGCAACAACACGCCGGTCTTTTTCCTGCGCGATCCGCTCAAATTCCCGGATCTCAACCACGCCGTCAAACGCGACCCGCGCACCAACCTGCGCAGCGCCAAGAACAACTGGGACTTCTGGTCCTCCCTGCCCGAAGCCCTGCATCAGGTGACGGTGGTCATGAGCGACCGGGGCATCCCGGCCAGCTACCGCCACATGCACGGCTTCGGCAGCCACACCTTCAGCTTCATAAGCCCCCAAAACGAGCGCTTCTGGGTGAAGTTCCACTTCAGGACCCAGCAGGGCATCAAAAACCTCACCGACGCCGAGGCCGAAGCCCTGGTCGGCAAGTGCCGCGAAAGCCACCAGCGCGACCTCTACGACAGCATCGAGGCCGGGGACTTCCCGCGCTGGACCATGTTCGTGCAGATCATGCCGGAAAAGGACGCCGAAACCTGCCCCTACCATCCCTTTGATCTGACCAAGGTCTGGTATCACGGCGACTATCCGCTGCTTGAAGTGGGCGTGCTGGAACTCAACCGCAACCCGGAAAACTACTTCGCCGACGTGGAACAGGCGGCCTTTAATCCGGCCAACGTCGTGCCCGGCATCGGGTTCTCGCCCGACAAGATGCTCCAGGGGCGGCTTTTCTCCTACGGCGATGCCCAGCGTTACCGCCTGGGCGTCAACCACCACCTCATCCCGGTCAACGCCGCCCGCTGCCCGGTGTCGAGCTACCACCGCGACGGGGCCATGCGCGTGGACGGCAACCACGGCAGCACCCTGGCCTACGAGCCCAACAGCTACGGCCAGTGGCAGGAACAGCCCGACTTCCGCGAGCCGCCCCTGGCCATTAACGGCGCGGCCGACCACTGGAACTTCCGCGAGGACGACGACGATTACTACACCCAGCCCGGCAAGCTCTTCCGCCTCATGAGCCCGGAGCAGCAGCAGGCGCTGTTTGGCAACACCGGCCGGGCCATGGGCGACGCGCCCAAGGACATCAAGCTGCGCCACATCCGCAACTGCGCCAAGGCCGACCCGGCCTACGGCCAGGGCGTGGCCGAGGCTTTGGGACTGACGGTGGAAGAGGCGATGGGGTAGTTTGGAGAGTATGTTGCTGATATAGGAGGAGAAGAGGCCTCCGGCGGCCGGGGGGCTTAGCCCCCCGGACCCCCAACATGGGAGACGGTCGGCCGGATGGCGGGCGTCGGCCCCCAACTCACCATGCGAAACAGGCGGATTTTGGCGCGAGGCCTTGCTCGCGCCAAAATCCGCCTGTTTCGCATGGTGGGAGAACTACCAGTATGTCGTCTCGTCCCGGCACAGCCGCCGGTCGCGGGGGATGGGGCGCAGGGCGTTTCGGGCGGCCAGTCGGGCGGCCCACCAGCCCTCGTAGTCGGCGATGTTCTGGACCTCGGTCCCTTCGTGGTCAAAAGCGCTGCCCACTTCCAGATAGACGTCGAGGTTGGCCAGGTCCGGGCGGGGCAGACTACCGGCTTCATGGTCGCGCCACATGGCTTCGTAAAGGTCTTCCAGGCCGCGCACCAAGCCCGGCATGTCGAAAAGCACGCAGGAATCCTTGCCGGCGGCCAGCCGCTCCCGCAACGGGGCAAGGCTTGCCCGGTCGTTGCCGTAGGCCACGGCCCGTTCGACATAGTCCTGGGTGGTTTCGCACACCAGTTCCGGCAACCCGGCCGCGCGCACCAGACTGCCGCACACCCGCGAGGCAAAAGACCGGCCGCTGACGGTCAGGACCGGCACCCCCGACCACAGGGCGTCGGAGGCGGTGGTGTGCGCGCCGTAAGGCGTGGTGTCCAGAAACAGGTCGGCCAGGGGATAGCGGGCCAGATGGGCGGCGTTGGCGGTCTTTTTGGCGAAAACCAGCCGCTCCCGGGCGACGCCCTTGGCCGCAGCGTAGTCGGAAAGACGCGTGCTCACGCCCTCCTCGCCGCCAAGCAGCCACAAAACGCTCTCCGGCACGCGGGCCAGGATTTCCAGCCAGCGGTCGAAGGTGGCCCGGTGGATCTTGTGCGCGCCGTTGAAGCAGCAAAAGACCATGGCCTCCTCGGGCAGCCCGGCCTCGGCCCGGCTGGGCTTGTGGTCGGCCACGGTCCGAAAGCGGTTGCTTGGTTGGTAGCAGGGCAGGCGCAGCACCTTTTCCGAGAAATAGCCCTCATGCCCGGGCGGCACGATCCAGTCGTCGGCGATGAGGTAGTGGTGGTAGGGGCTGCCCATGGTGCCGGGATAGCCCAGCCAGTTGACGATGACCGGGGCCGGGCGCAAGGCCACGAGCTTTAAACGCGCGTCGCGGGTGTAGCCATTTAAATCGACAAGGATCTGGAGGCCGTCGTCGGCCATGAGCTTGGCCGCCGCCGCGTCGTCCAGGTGGCTGATGACCCGGAAATGGTCGCTTGCGGCCTGGAAATGGGCATGCATGGCGTCGGGGGAGTCCACGCCGCAGTAGTAGCTGAAGACTTCGACCCGGGAGCGGTCATGAAGCCCCGGCACCTCGGTCATGAGGTAGCCCACGGCGTGCTCGCGCAGGTCCGAGGACAGGTAGCCCACCCGCAGCGGGCCCTCGCCCTCCCGGACCGCTCCGGGCCAGGCCGTCATGGTTCCGGCCGGCGAACCCACGTCGATCTGGTTGTAGTGGGCGGCCAGGGCCAGTTGCCACAGCGGGTCGTCGGTGAAGGCCCCGGCCGACAGCGGCGACATGCCGCGCACCAGCACCCCGGCGTCGAAGCGCTCGCCCGGCTCAAGGATAGGCCATTTGCACTGGCGCTGGCGCAGGGCCACCAGATGCTGCACCACCTCGGACTGGTTACGGTCGAGTTCCAGGCTTTCGCGCAGCATGGTCTCGGCCGGATCGTCCTGGCTGACGGCTTCCAGGGCCCGGGCGCTCTGGTTAAGGGTCGTGACTTTGTGGGACACGGCCGAGGGGTTGACCGCGGCCATGCGGGCTAACGCCGCCGACCATTGGACGATGGCCAGCCCGATCTTGCCCTGGCGTTCCAGCACCCGGCCGAGGTTGATGTAGGCCGGCATGAAGTCGGGGCTTAAGCCAATGGCCTGTTCCAGGGCCTGCTGGGCTTCGACGATCTTGCCGCTGTCGGTGAGCGCCACGGAATAGTTGAATAAAACAGCGTAGAGCAGCGGGTCCTGAGGATGGCTGGCGACCCAGGCGGCGTAGGCCGCCTCCACCGAGGCGAGCTGGCCGCTTTGCTTGAAGGTTTCCGTGGTGCGGATGAGGTCCGGGACGGAAAGTCCCGCCACCATGGACTGGATCAGGGCCGGAGACAGCACGTCTTTGAGCATGGCGGGTGGTCAATCCTTGCATGTTTGCGGCGTGGACGCGCTTTCGCGCCCCGGGTTACGGAGCACAGCCGTTTTCCGGGGTGAAATTGCGTCCATTGCCTGTCACGGCCGCCGCCTGGAAAAATGCCTCGGCGTCAAGGCCTGCCCTGCTGCCTTAGGCCAGGGCGCTTTGTATGGCGGCCAGCTGTTCCGATGTCATACCGGCCAGCTGGGTCGTTGTAAACGCATCGATTTGGGTGGCGTTTAAGGCTTCCAGTTCGGTGGTCGTCAACTGGGCGATGGTGGTGGCGGACAGCCTGGACACCGTGGTGGTGGTCAGACCCGCCAGCTGGTTGGCCGAAAGCGCACCGATCTGGGTGGCGTCCATGGTTCCGAGCTGGGTGGCGGTGAGCGCCCCGACCTGGGTCGAGGAGAGCGACGCCAGCTGGGCGGCGGTCAGGCTGGTCAGCTGCGTGCCGGCCAGGTTGCCCATCTGGGTGGCGCTAAGCGACGCCAGCTGGCTGGTGGACAGGGCCTTCACCTGCTCGCTGCCCAGGGCCCGCAGCTGCATCCGCTCCAGTCCGTCGATTT
Organism: Solidesulfovibrio carbinolicus; assembly: GCF_004135975.1. Classification (NCBI taxonomy): domain Bacteria; kingdom Pseudomonadati; phylum Thermodesulfobacteriota; class Desulfovibrionia; order Desulfovibrionales; family Desulfovibrionaceae; genus Solidesulfovibrio; species Solidesulfovibrio carbinolicus. Next base: position 1,093,673 of record NZ_CP026538.1, read on the forward strand.
GGGTCACGGTCAGATCGGCGATCTGGTCCGCGGACAGCGAGGCGATGGCCGTGGGAGTCAGCGCCCCGATCTGGCTGGAGGTCAGGCCGGCGAATTGGGTTTCGGTCATGCCGTCGAGCTGGGTCGGGGTGAGGCCGGCCACGCCCAGGGTGGACAGGGCGCTGATCTGGTGCGCGCTCAACGCGGCGAACTGGGTTGTGGTCAGGGCGGCGGTCTGGGCGGCGGTCAGTCCGCTTAAGGTCGTGGTCGACAGCAGCTTCACCTGATCGGTGGTGAGGCTTCCGATCTGGGCGGCGGTCAGTCCCGAGACGCCGGTGGCCGAGAGGCTGCTGAACTGGGTGGTGGTCAGGGCGGCCAGTTCGGTGGTGGTCAGCCCGGCCACGGCCGTGGGCGTCAGCGCAGCGATCTGGGTGGCGGTCATGGCCGCCAGCTGGGTCAGGGTCAGGCCGGCGACCTGGCTCGCGGTCAGGCCGGACACGGCCGAGGTGGACAGCTGGGCCACCTGGGCGGCGGTGAGCCCGGCGATCTGGGCGGCGGTCAGGGCGGCGGCCTGGCGCGAGGTCATGCCGCCGAGTTCGGTCTTGGACAGGGCAGCGATCTGGCTTGTGCCCAGGCTGGCGATTTGGGTCGTGGTCAGGGCGGCCATGCCCGTGGCCGAAAGGCTGGCGATCTGGGCGGTTGTCAGGGCGGCCAGGGTCGTGGTGGACAGGCCGGCCAGGGCGGTGGTGGACAGGGCGTCCATCTGGCCGGCGGACAGCGCCGCCAGCTGCTCGCCGGAGAGGCTTTCAATCTGGGCGGCGGTCAGGCCGGCCACGCCGGCGTCGGCCAGGGCGGCGATCTGGGTGGTGCGAAGCGCCCCGATCTGGGTGGTGGACAGCGCGCCCACGCCCGTGGCGGTCAGGCCGGCCACCTGGGCAGCGGTCAGGTTGCGCAACTGGCTGGTGGTGAGTCCGGCCATTTGCGTTGTGGTCAGGGCGGCCATCTGGGTGGCGGCCAGGGCGGCCATCTGCTTGGTGGACAGGGCGGCCAGGGCGGTGGCGGTCAGGCCCGGGACGGCCGTGGTCGAAAGCTTGGCGATTTGGGTGGTGGTCAGGGCGGCCAGCTGGGTTTCGCCCATGGCGGCCAGCTGGGTGGAGGTCAGCCCGGCCACTTGCGTCGTGGTCAGGGCGGCGGTCTGGGCGGCGGACAGGGCGGCCAGCTGGGTGGCGGCCAGGCTGCCGATCTGGCTGGCGGTCAGGGCGGCCAGCTGGGTGGCGGCAAGCGCCTGGACGCGGCTGGTGGGCAGGGCGGCCAGTTGGGTGGCGCTCAGCCCGGCCATTTGCGTGGCGGTCAGGGCGGCGAACTGGCTGGTGGACAGGGCCGCGAACTGGGTTGGCGTCAGCCCGGCCACGGCCGTGGCGGACAGGGCCTTGGCCTGGGTGGTGGTCAGGGCGGCCATCTGGGTGGCGGACAGGGCCGCGACCTGGCTGGAGGTCAGGCCGCCGATTTCCGTGGCGGTCAGCGCGCCGAGCTGGGTGGCGTCGAGGCTACTGATCTGGGTGGTGGTCAGCCCGGCCATCTGGGTGGGGGTCAGGGCGGCCAGTTGCCGGGTGCTCAGGGCGTCGAGCTGGGTCTCGCTTAAGCTTGCCAGGGCGGTGGTCCCAAGCCCGGCCATCTGGGTCACGGTCAGGCTGCCGAGCTGGGTGGCGTTGAGGGCGGCCATGAAGGTGGCGGTGAGCTTGCCAAGCTGGGTGGTGCTCAGGGCCGTCAGCTGGGTATCGGCCAGGGCGGCGATCTGGGTCGCGGTCATGGCTTCGAAGGCGTTGGCCGAAATGCCCCGGATCTGGGTCTGGGTCAGGGCGGCGATCTGGCTTACGACCAGTCCGCTCATCTGTGTTTCGGACAGCGCGCCGATCTGGACGGCGGTGAGCTGGCGCAGCTGGGTGGTGGTCAGGGCGGCCAGCTGGCCGGCGGTCAGCCCGGACACGGCGTCGGTGGACAGCGCGGCGGTCTGGGTGCCCGACAGGGCGGCAATCTGGCTGGTGGACAGGGCCGCGACCTGGGTTTCGGTCAATCCGGCGATTTCCGTGACCGTCAAAAGCCCCATCTGGGTCGTGGTCAGGGAGGAAAGCTGGCTGGCGGTCAGGGCCGCGAACTGGGTGGCGGTGAGCGCGGTCATCTGACGGGTGGTCAGGGCGGCCAGCTGGGACTCGGTCAGGCCGGCCACGGCGCTGGTGGACAGGCTGGCCATCTGGGCCGTGCCCAGGGCGGCCAGCTGGGTGGTGGAAAGCTGGGCGATCTCGGTGGAGGTGAGCGCCTGGATCTGGCTGGTGGCCAGGCTGGAAATCTGGGTGGCGGTAAGCGAGCCGAGCTGGGTGGCGGTCAGGGCGGCCATGCCCGTGGCGCTGATGGCCCGCAGCTGGGTGGTGGTCAGCGCCGCCAGCTGGGCGGTGGTCAGGGCGGCGACCTGCTCGGCGTCAAGGCCGGCGATCTGGTCTGCGGTCAGGGCGGCCAGCTGGCTGGCGGACAGGGCCGCGATCTTGGTCGGCGTGAAGCCGTCAATGCCGGCCACGGTCAGGGCGGCCAACTGGCTGGCGGACATGGCGGCCAGTTGGGTGAAGCTGAGCGAGGCGACCTGGGTGTCGCTCATGCCGCTGAGCTGGGTGGCGGTCAGGGCGGCCAACTGGCTGGTGGACAGGGCCGCGGTCTGGGTTTCGGTCAGCGCGCCGATCTGGGTGGAGGTCAGGGCGGCGGACTGGGTGGCGGCCAGGGCAGCCAGCTCCGTGGTGGTCAGGGCGGCCACGGCCGTGACGGACAGGGCCGCGATCTGGGTCGTGCCGAGGGCGGCCAGCTGGGTGAGGCTCAGCGCCGCGATCTGGCTGCCGGTCAGGGCGGCCATGTCGGCGGTGTCCAGGGCGGCAATCTGATTGGCTGTCAGGCTGGCCAGGCTGGTGGTGGACAGCGCCGCCACCGCCGTGCCGGTCATGGCCGCGACCTGGGTCGGGGTCAGGCCGGCCAGCTGTCCGGGAGTCAGGGCGGCGGCCTGGGTTTCGGTGATGCCGCGCAGTTGGGTGGCGGTCAGCCGTCCCCACTGGGTGGTGGTGAGCGCGCCGAGCTGGGTGGTGGTGAGCGCGCCGATCTGGGTGGCGGTCAGGGCCGCGAGTTGGGTGTTGGACAGGGCGGCCAGGGCGGTGGCGGACAGGCCGGCCAGGGCCGTGGCCGACAGGGCCGCGATCTGGGTGGCGGTCAAGGCCGCGATCTGGCTTTCCGGCATGGCGGCCAGCTGGGTGGAGGTCAGGTTGCCGACGCCGGTGGCGGTCAGGGCGGCCAACTGGGTGGCGGACAGGGCGGCCAGCTGGTCGGCGCTGAAGTCGCTGATCTGGGTGGCCGACAGCCCCCGCAACTGGGTGGTGGTGAGGCTGCCCATCTGGGTGGTGGTCATGGCCGCGATCTGGCTGTCGCTTAAAGCCGAAAGTTCCGTGGCGGTCAGGGCCGCGATCTGGCTCGGTGCCAGAGCCGCCACCTGGGTGGTGGTCAGTCCGGCCACGGCCGTGGCGGAGAGGGCGGCGATCTGGCTGGTGGACAGTCCGGCCAGCTGGCTGGTGGTCATGGACCCGATCTGCACGCCGTCAAGTCCGGCCAGGGCGGCGGGGGTCAGTCCGGCCAGCTGGGTGGCGGTCAGGGCGGCCATCTGCCCGGTGGTCAGCCCGGCGACCTGGGTGGCGGTCATGGCCGCCAGCTGGGCGGCGCTCATGGCCGCGAACTGGCTGGTGGTCAGGCCGGCCACGGCCGTGGCGGTCAGGGCCGTGATCTGGCTGGCGGACAAGGCGGAAAGCTGGGTGGCGCTGAGTTGGCCAAGGCCGGTGGAGGTCAGGCCGGCCAGGGCCGTGGTGGTCATGGCGGCCAGTTGCGTGGTGGTGAGGGCGGCCAGTTGGGACTGGTTCATGGCGCCGACCACGGTTGCGGACAGCCCCTTGACCTGGGTGGTGGTGAGCACGCCGATCTGCTCGGCGGTCATGCCGGCCAGGGCCGTGGCGGTCAGGGCCGCGAACTGGGCGGCGGTCAGGGCGGCCAGTTGGGTCGCGCCCAGTTCGGCCATGTCGTCGGCGCCAAGGCCGGCGATCTGGGCGGCCGTCAGGCTGGCCAGCTGGGTCCGGGACAGGGCGGCCATCTGGGCGGCGGACAGGGCGCTCACGTCGGCGGCCGGCAGGGCGCGCAACTGGGTGGTGGTCAGGGCGGCCACCTGGGTGGCGGTCAGGGCGGCGGCCGTGGTGGAGCTCATGGACGCCAGCTGGGTGGTGGTGAGGCCCTTGATCTGGGTCGCGGACAGGGCGGCCACCTGGGTGGCGTCCAGGGCGGTCAGGGCCGTGGTGGACAGGGCCGCGACCTGAGCGGCGGACAGGGCGGCCAGCTGGGTCACACTCAAGGCCCGCACGGCGGTTTCCGTGAGTCCGGCCACGGCCGAGACGGACAGGCCGGCGATCTGGGCCGGGGTCATGACGGCGGTCTGGGTGCCGTCGAGGCCCGAACCGGACGTCTTGGTCAGGCTCTTGAGCTGGGCGGCGGACAGGGCGGTCAACTGCTCGGCGGTCAGGCTGCCGATGGCATCGTGGCTCAGGGCGGCCAGTTGCGAGGTGGTCATGGCGGCCAGGTCGCTGGCGGTCAGTTCGGCCATGTCGGTGGTGGTCAGGCCGGCGATTTGCGTGGCGGCCAGGCTGGCCAGCTGGGTGTCGGACAGGGCGGCCATCTGTTCGGCGGACAGGGCCGACAGGGCGGTGGAGGACAACCGGCGCAGCTGGGCGGTGCTCAGGGCGGCGAGCTGGGCCGGAGTCAGGCCGGCGGCCGTGGCGGGGTCGAGGCCGGCCAGCTGGGCGGCGGTCAGGCCCGAAAGCTGGGTGGTGGTCAGGCCGGCGATCTGGGTCGAGGACAGCCCGGCCAGGGAGGTGGTGGTGAGCGACGCGATTTGGGTCGGGGTCAGGGCGGCCAGCTGGGTTTCGGACAGCGCGGCCAGGCTCGTGGCGGTCAGGGCGGCCAGGGCGGCGGCGCTTAAGGCGGCGACCTGGGCGGCGGTCATGGCGGAAAGCTGCGTGGTGGACAGGGCGGCGGCCTGGGTGGCGGTCAGTCCCTTGGCCTGGCTGGCGGAAAACCCGGCCAGCTGGGTTTCGCTCAAGCCGCCAAGGGCGGTGGTGGTCAGGCCGGAGAGCTGGGTGGCGGTCAGGCCGGCGATCTGGGTGGCGGTCAGCTCGGCGACGTCGGTCTCGCTCAGGCCGGCCAGTTGGCCCGAGGACAGGGCGGCCAGCTGGGTGGCGGAAAACGCGGCCATTTGCTCGGCGCTCAGCGCCGAGAGGGCCGTGGCGGACAAGCCGCGCATCTGGGTGGTGGTGAGGCTGGCCAGTTGTTGGCTGGTCAGGCCGGCGGCGGCGTCGGTGGTGATGACCACCATTTGCAGGGCCGAGAAGCGGGCCAGCTGGGTGATGGTGAGGCTGCCGAGCTGGTCGGCGGACAGGGCGTTGACCTGAAGCAGGGTCAGGGCGGAAATCTGGGCGGTCCCCAAACCGGAAAGCTGGGTGGTGGTCAGGTTGGCGATCTGGGTGGTGGTCAGTCCGGCCACGGCGGTGGTGGACAGGGAGCCGAGGAAGGTCGCGTCCAGGGCGGCCAGCTGGGTTTCGTCCAGGGCGGCCACGGCGGCGCTGCTTAAGGACCGGATCTGCGTGGCGGTAAGGCTTTGGAGCTGGCTGGCGTCCAGACCCTTGGCGGCGGTGGCGGTGAGCGCGCCGACCTGGGTGGCGGACAGGGCGGCCAGGGTGGCGGCGGACAGTTCGGCGGCGTCGGCGCTGGTCAGACCCTTGAGCTGCGTGGCGGTCAGCACGGCGATCTGGGTGGCGGTCAGGGCGTCCATCTGGGTGGAGGTCAAGCGGCTTATGGCCGTGGCCGTGAGCGCCTTGATCTGGGTGGTGGTCAGGGCGGCGATCTGCGTGATGGTCAGGGCATCGACGGCGGTCATGGACAGCCCGGCGATTTGCGTGGCGGTGAGGCTGGCCAGTTGGGCGGTGGTCATGGCCGCGAGCTGGCTCTCGGTGACGGCACCGGCCTGGGCGGCGGTCATGGCCGCGATCTGGGTGGTGGCCAGGGCGGCGAACTGGGTCTCGGTGAGGCCGGTGATGGCCGTGATGGAAAGCCCTTTGATTTGGGTGGTGGTGAGCGCCGCGACCTGAGTGGCGGCCAGGGAGGCGAACTGGGTCTCGGTGAGGCCGGCCAGGGCGGCGGCGGTCAGTCCCTTGACCTGGGTGGTGGTCAGGGCGGCCAGCTGCGTTTCGGAAAGCCCGGCCAGGGCGGTGGCGGTCAGCGAGGCCAGCTGGGTGCTGGAGAGGCTGGCCAGCTCGGTGGTGGTCAGTTCGGCCATGTCCGTGGCCGTGAGCGCCTTGATCTGGGTGGCGGTCAGGGCGGCCAGCTGGACGGCTGACAAGGCGGCCATCTGCTCGCCGGAGAGCTGGCTCACGGCGGCGGCGGACAGAGCCCGCACCTGGGTGGTGGACAGGGCAGCCAATTCCTCGGTGGTCAGCCCGGCCGCGGCCGTGGCCGTGAGGCCGGCCATCTGGGTGGCGGTCAGGGCCTTCACCTGGCTTGTGGACAACGAACCGACCTGGTCGGCCGAGAGGTTTTTGACCTGGGTGGCGGTGAGGGCGGAAATCCGGGTGGCGTCGAGGGCGGCCAGTTGGGTGACGGCCAGGCTGGCGATGACCGTCGTAGTGAGCTTGGCCACGGCGGTGGCGGACAGGGCGGCGAATTGTTCGGATGACAGCGCGGCCACCTGGCCGGCGGACAGGGCGGCCGCGCCGGTGGCGTTGAGGGCGGCCAGTTGGGTGGTGGTGAGGCTGGCCAGCTGTTCTTCGGTGAGTCCCTTGATCTGGGTGGCGGTCATGGCGGCCATCTGGGTGGTGGTCAGGGCAGCCAGGCTGGTGGTGGTGAGTTCGGCCATGTCCGTGGCCGAGAGTCCCTTGATCTGGGTGGCGGTCATGGCGGCGAGCTGGGTTTCGGACAGGCTGGCGGCCTGGGTGCCGGACAGGGCGCTGAGCCAGGTGGCGCGAAGGGCCGTAATCTGGGTGGTGGTGAGGCAGGCCAGCTGGCCCTGGTTCAGGGCGGCGATGGCCGTGGTGCTCAGCGAGGAAATCTGGGTTCCGGTCATGGCCCCGATCTGGGTGGCAGTCAGGGCGGCGGTCATGTCGCCGTCAATGGCGGCGATCTGGGCGGTGGTCAGGGCGGCGACCTGGGTGGCGCTCAGGCTGGCCAGCTGGTCGGGGCTCATGGCCGCGACCGTGGCGGTCGAGAGGGCCTTGACCTGGGTAGAATTGAAGGCGGCCAGCTGGTCCGCGGAGAACGAAGCCGCCTGGGTGGCGGTGAAAGCGGCCACGCAGAGGTTGGACAGGGCGGCGATCTGGACGGTTTCAAGGCCGGCGACCTGTTCCTCGGTCAGGCTGCTGATCTGGGTGGCGGTCAGGCCCTTGACCTGGGTGGCGGTCAGAGCGTCGAGGTGGGTTTCATCCAGGCTGCCCACGGCTGTGGCGGAAATGGCCTTGACCTGGGTGGCGGTCAGGGCGCCCAGCTGATCGACGCTCAGTGCGTTGATCTGGGTGGCGGAAAGCGCGGCCATCTGGGTGGCGCTCAGGGCAGACAGCTGGGTGGTGGACAGGGCGGCCAGCTGGGTGGTGGTCAACGAGGCGATCTGGGTGGTGGTCAGCTCGCGAATGTCGGAGGCGGTGAGTCCGGCCAGCTGGGTGGGGGACAGGGCGGCAATTTCGTCCTCCGCGAACACGGCGATCTGGGTCTTGGTCAGGGCGGAGAACTGGGCTGCGCTGAAGTAGACGAGCTGGTCGATGGTCAGCGCCTTGGCCTGGCCCGTGGTCAGGGAGGCCATCTGGACGGTGCTGAGCGCCTCGACCTGGGTTTCCAGGAGATCGGCGAAATCCGTGGCGGCAAGGGAGCGAAGCGCCGTCGTCGTCAGGGCGGCGATGGCTTCGGCCGAATAGGAGGATATGGGGGCTACGCTCACGGCTTGGGACTCCTTGCGAGGGATGAAACAGCTTTCCCGGCCAACGCCGGCCGGGGGGAAATTTTTTCCCGCTCTGCCGGCCCTGGCGTATGCCTCGCAAGAAAAGCGCCAAGAAGACGCTCCTATCGAGCTTTCCGATAATTCAAGACTGATTGGGGAAACGCGTGCCCAGGGCGCGGGAGCATCGCCGTGCGACCGCCGGGGTGGCGGTCGGACGCCGGCTCAGCCCTTGGGGCCGGGTTCGGGATAGCGCAGGGAGCCGACCAGATCGGCCGGGGCGAGTCGGGACCAGTCGAAGTCCGGCACGTCGCGGGTTTTGCGGCACAGGATTTCGCTGTGGCAGTAAAGCCCGGTGACGGGGCGGCCGCGCAGATAGGGATCGGCCAGGGAGGAAAAGCGGCCCACGATAGGATTGGACAGGCCCGCCTCCAGGCACTCGAAGCCCAGGGCCGGGGAGAACAGCGCCCGTAGCGCCATGTCGCTGTACTGGAAAAAATGCCAGGGCCGCTCGTGAGAAGAAAAGGAGAAGTGGGTCTCCAGGGCCAGATGTCCTCCCAGTTTGAGGCATTTGGCCATTTCCACGGCTGCGACCCAGGGCATGGCCAGGTGTTCCAGCACGGCAAAGGAGACGATGAGGTCAAAGGGCTCGTCAAAATAGGCGGAGAGTCGGTGAGCGTCGCCCACCACATCCACGTTTTTGCCGGGGTAATAGTCGAAGCCGACGTAGGTGGCCGTATCGAACCGCTCCCGGCCGCGCGGCCCCCGGCCCTCGGCCGTGACGGCCCGACTGCCCACTTCGAGCACCCGCAGGCCCGGACGGTTGCCCAGGGAAACCACATGGTCCCAGAAGTTGGCATGGGACAGGGCCTCGGCCATGGGGACATCCTGGTGGAGGTAGACATGGTCATGGGCGGCGTCGGACACGGCGTCCATGGGAACCACGGAAAGCCGGGCCAGGACGGTCTCCCGGCTTGGGGAGCAGGCCACGAGGCTCGCCTCGGCAAAATCCGGGACCACGGCGTCGAAGCCCCGGCAAGGCGGCAGGGCGCGGCCCTCCTTGGCCAGCCGTCGGGCCACGTCGGGTCGGGCGTGCCGCAGTTCCAGAGGCGCTTGGCCGTTGTCGGCGCGGAGAACGAGGCGCGGGGCGTCGGCCTCGGGAGCAGGCGCGGCCCAGCCGACGAGGCGCAAGCCGCGCGAGCGGTCGACGACGGCCCGGTGGCGGGGGCAGTCCAGGCCAAAGCCGGCCAGGCCAGGGTCGCTTGCGGCGGCGTGGGCGATGACGATGCCGTGATGTTGCATGGGCGTCTCCGGAAGGCCGTTGCGGTCGTTTCGTGACGGCCGGGCCACGGTAGGCGAGAAGCCCCCTGCAGACAAGACCGCGACGCGGCGGGAAATGGCCCTGGCTCCCGGGCTGTCCCGAAGTTCTGGCCGCCATTGGTCCGGCGACGGCTACGACAGGCGTTGGTCTTGCGTCGGAAAGGATGGCGCAGAAATGGTTTATTATAATATTTATTCCATTTGTAATGATATTTCTCAATGGTTCGGGATGACGACGAGTTATTGTTGCCATGCGTGGATAGTCGTGGGTGTAGAGCTGGTAAAGATAAACGTTTCTCTTGATTTTCATTGCCTGGGTGCTAGTGTGTGCCAAGCTGTTTTGTTTTCGCAGTCGTCTGTCAAACTACGAGGAGGAGCGTATGAAAAAGAGAATTGCTGCCCTGTTGTTTGCCGTCGCGTGCGTGTTCGCCCTGTCCGCCGCTCCGGCCATGGCCGGCACCGCCGCCAATGTGGCCACGAGCTGGCAGGCCTCCACCACTGCGGTGGAAAACTTCAACTTCGGCAATGCGTTCGGCACCAGCGCCACCAAACTGCCCGAACAGACCCAGTTGGCCCTGACGGTTGGCTACTGGGAGACCTTCCTGCTGACGTTCCTGGTTTTCGGCAACTAGCCGTTTTCGGGACGGGGCCTTATGAGGACGAAGGCCCCGTCCCGTTTTGTCCGGCCTAGCCCCTCTCCCGTCCCGCTTGACGTCACCCGCGGGCCGCGCTAAACAGTTTTCAACAACTCGGAGGATTCCCTGCCATGACCGCCAACCGCTTCCCGCTAGCTTTCCCGCATATGTCGGCTTGCGCGGTCGTAGTAGGCGTCGTCGTTACGGCGCCTTAAGCGGGGATACTCACTTTTTTTCGTGAAAACCAAGCCCCCGCCGGCGCGCCGGCGGGGGCTTTTTATTGGGAGCTTTCCGTCGTGCGTCTCGGGGCTTAACGGAGCCAGACATGACACGGATGACGGGAGCGCGCCTCATCGCCGACAGCCTTGTGCGCCATGGCATCAAAGCCGTGGCCGGCATTCCCGGCGGGGCCAACCTGCCCCTTTTCGACGCCATCGGCCAAACCCCGACCCGCATCGTCCTGGCCCGCCACGAGCAGGGGGCCGGATTCATCGCCCAGGGCATGGCCCGGGTCACGGGGCAGGCGCAAGTCTGCCTGGCCACCTCCGGCCCAGGCGTCATGAACCTGCTTACCGCCATCGCCGACGCCAAGGCCGATTCCGTGCCCCTGGTGTGCCTCGCCGGCCAGGTGCCCCGGGCGCTTCTGGGCACCGACGCCTTTCAGGAAGTCGATGTCTACGGCCTGACCATCCCCATCGCCAAACACAACGTGCTGGTGCGCCGGGCGGCCGATCTGCCCCGGATCATGGAAGAGGCTTTTGCCATCGCCGTTTCCGGCCGGCCCGGGCCGGTGGTGGTGGACGTGCCCCGGGACGTCCAGACCGAGGAATTCGATTTCACTGGCTGGCCGTCGCCGCGTGCCGGTTCCGGCTGGACCGAGGTCCCGGGTTTGCCCGGTCCGGCCGATCTGGCCTTCGCCGCCTCCCTTCTGGCTCGTTGCGAGCGTCCGGTCCTCTACTGCGGCGGCGGGGCGCGGGGAGCCGGCGCGGAAATCGCCGTTCTGGCCGAGCTGCTCGACGCCCCGGTGGTCACCACGCTCATGGGTCTGGGCCTGCTCCCCCCGGGCCATTCCCGCCTGGCCGGCATGATCGGGATGCACGGCGCGCCGGCGGCCAACCATCTGCTCACCCGCTGCGACATGCTCGTGGCCATCGGCGCGCGCTTCGACGACCGGGCCACCGGCGACCCCAAGCGCTTTTGCCCCGGGGCCTCGGTCGTCCACATCGACATCGACCCGTCCGAGCACGACAAGAACCGCGCGGCCCACGTCCCCCTGGCCGGCGACGCGGTCCGTACCCTGAACGCGCTCATGCCCCTGGTCCCGGCCCGCTCCCGCCCGGCCTGGGCGGCCATTCGGGCAAGCCTGGGGCTGGCCCATCCCTTTGCCCTGCCGGGGCTGGACGACTCCAAAAGCCCTTATGGCGTGCTGGCCGCCGCCGCTGCGATCCTGGGCCCCGAGGCCGTGGTGGCCACCGACGTCGGCCAAAGCCAGATGCGCGCCGCCCAGGTCTGGCCCTGCCACAGCCCGGGAAAATTCCTCACCTCCGGCGGCCTGGGCACCATGGGCTTCGGCTTGCCGGCGGCCATTGGCGCGGCCCTGGCCGATCCGACCCGGCCGGTGGCCTGCGTGGTCGGCGACGGCGGCTTGCTCATGAACGTCCAGGAGCTGGCCACCCTGGCCGAGTTGGGGCTGCCGGTCAAAATTCTGCTCATGGACAACGGCGTGCTTGGGCTCGTGCGCCAGCAGCAGGCGCTGTTCGTGGGCGGCCGCTACACCGCCTCGACCTTTGCCGCCAGGCCCGATTTCGTGGCCCTGGCCGCCGCCTTTGGCATCGCCGCCATTGATCTCGAACCCTGCCGCGACGTCCGGGCCGCCCTGGCCGCCGTCCTGGCCGCACCGGGACCGGCCCTGGCCCGCATCCCGGTCGATCCCGACGCCCACGTCTATCCCATGGTGCCGCCCGGCGCCGCCAACCATGAAATGATCCTGGAGAAACGCCATGACCACGCCCATTCGTGAAACACACGCTTGCGAGTCTCCCCGGGCCGAACTGGAACTGGCCACCCGGGACGCCCTTGGCGCGCTGCGCCATGTGGCCGCCTGTCTGGCCCGGCGCTCCCACGAGCTGCTGGGGCTTTCCTGCCTGCCCGGCCCGGCCGGTCAGGGACGGCTGGTGGTGGCCGTGGCCGACGACGGCCGGCTGGAGCGGCTGTTGGCCGAACTGCGCGCCCTGCCCGAGGTCAGCGGGGCGCGATTGTCGCGCCTGGCGGGGGCGTCCCTGACCGAGCCGGTCGCGGCTTGAGGCGCCAAAGGCCGGTGACGCGGCCTTTGGCCGCCTCTGGACGGCCCCGGCCGCCTGCGTTATGCACGGTATGGCGGCTGTCGCCGTTCGGAGGTTGTTGTATGAGCGCGCGGCTTCTCCCACTATTTTCCGACGAGCGGTCGTCCGAGCAGGCCGTAGACCGGCAGGCCAGGCTTTTCGCCGAAAGCCCGGCCCCGGGCATTCTCGACCATCTTCCCCAGGGCGTGGCGGTCTTTAACGCCCACCGCCAGATCGTCTACGCCAACAAGGCCTTTGGCGATTTGTCGGCCGAGGGTCGCGACGCTTGCGAGGTCGTGGGGCTGCGCCTGGGCGAGGCCTTGTCCTGCTTTGGGACCAAAATCGACAACGGCGTGTGTGGCACGACGGAGCTGTGCCGTTCCTGCGGCGCGGCCCGGTCCCTGGCCGCCTCCCTGGCCGGCAAAAATGCCGTCAGCGGCGACTGCTCCATCAGCCGCCAGGGCGTGGAGCATCTGGAAACCCTGGATTTCCGCATCTGGATCTGGTCCATGCGCCACGGCCAGGAGACCTTCCATGTGGCCCTTCTGGCCGACATCCGGGCGGAAAAGCGCCTCGACCTCATGGAGCGCATCTTCTACCACGATATCCTCAACCTCGTGTCCGGCATGCAGGGCGTGTGCGAACTCATGCGCGAAGAGGAAGAGGGCACGCGAAACGCCGAACTCGATCTGCTGCTTTTTGCCGTGGAGCGGGTAAATGACCTCATCCAGGCCCAGCGCGACCTGTCCTTTGCCGAGCGCGGCGACTACGAAGTGGCCGTCAACAAAATGGGGTCGCTGTCGCTGTTATCCGACATCACGGCGCTCATGCGCCGGGACAGCTCCTGCAAGGGCAAGGCGTTGGCCGTCGCGCCGGAAAGCGAGGACGTCTTTTTTGCCTCCGACCGCAAACTGCTCACCCGCATCCTGGTCAATTTCCAAAAAAACGCCCTGGAGGCCACGCCGGCCGGCGGGGGCGTGTCCGTGGGCTGCGACCGGCAGGACGGCCGGGTGCGTTTTTGGGTGCGCAATTCAGCTCTCGTGCCCGAGGAAGCAAGACCTCAGATTTTTCGCCGGGCCTTTTCCACCAAGGGGCGCGGCCGGGGCCTGGGCACCTACGGGGCCAAGCTCTTTGCCGAAAGCTACCTTGGCGGCACGGTGGGCTTTCGCAGCCAGGAAGGCGAGGGCACGACCTTTTTCGTGAGCCTGCCCTGCCTGGAGTAGGCGCGCCGCGAGGCGAGCCGACCGTTCCCAAGGTCGGCCGGGACCGGGCGTCGGTGCGGCCGGGCGCTGCATCGCTGGCGCACGCCGCCTCGCTGCCAGTCCCCCAAGAACGTTGTTTCGCGGAGAGACGCGGCCCTAAGCCGCCTCGCCGCAGGCCAGCCGCACCAGGGCCATGGCCCGGCCCATTTCGGCGGTCAGTCCCGGATCGGCCAGGGCGTCGGCCAGGACGGCGTCGCGGATGAGAAACCGGTAGGAATGCCGCAGCGGCACGATGCCCGCCGCGTCGTCCTCCTCCAGGGCCAGGGCCAACCCTTCGGCCAGGGCCACGGCCACGGCCAATCGGGCTTCGGCCAGCCCGGCCCCCCCGTCTTCCAGTTCGACCCAGCCCGGCCCGTGGTGCAGGCGCACGGCCTGCCCCACGGCGGCCGGCAGCTCGAAGCGTTGGCACACGGCCCAGCCGGCCGCGCCGTGGTGGTCGCCCCAACACGCGACCTCTTCCTGGGGCGGCCGGCTGCGTCGCTCGGCCGCCCCGGCCGGCAGAGCCAGCTTGCCCACGTCGTGGAGCAGCCCGGCAGTGTAGGCCATGGCCGGATCAAGGCCGGGCAGGGCCGGGGCGATGCGCCGGGCCAGCACGGCCGTGCGGGCCATGTGGGTCACAAGCCCCTGCCTCGCTGCCCGGGACAGCCCGGCTTGGCTGCCGCCCTGTTCCAGAAGCTCGGAAAATACCAGCGCCTTCAAGTTGGCCAGGCCGATGACGGCCACGGCTTTTTCCACGTCGGCCAGTTGGCCGCGCAGGCCAAATAGCGGGCTGTTGGCGATGGTGAGCACCTGGCCGGCCAGGATCGGATCGGCCGAGACCAGCGAGGCCACCACGCCAAGAGGCGTGGCCGGGTCGCCCAGGCGGGCCAGCAAACCGCTGCCGGCGGCCAGCCCGCCCAGGCGCTTGGCGGCGGCGGCGACGGCCGGAGGGCTGGGGCGCGGCCTGGCGAACATGCCGGCGCAGCCGGGAGGCAGGGGCGTGGGTTCAGCGAAAAGCCGCTCCAGACCGAAGGCCAGGCGTTCCAGCATGTGCGCGGTCGTGGCCTCGGACAGGCCGGCCGGAGCCAACGGGTCGGTAGGGCCGGCCTTGGCGGCGAAAAAGGGCGTAACGGGCGGGCGGGACGCGGCCTTGGTCCGAAGCCAAGACGCGTCGCCGCGCCGCAAGCGCGGCAGCAGCACAGCCGCCCCCGCCGCCCCGCAAGCAGCGGCCAGGAGCGCATATTCCCATGGCATAGAAGTTGGACGCGGCGTGGCCGCAGGCTGGCGAACGGGGCGACCGGGATGGTCACGTCTCCAACAAACCGACCGTGGTTGCAAAGACGCGCCATCTGTCGGCGGCAGTCCTTCGGGCTGGCCCGGGAAGGACGACCGTGCCCACCGGATACCAGCCCGGGGGGGCTTGGGCAAGGGGTCTGCTGCCGCGGGAGGCCTCGCAGTGCCGCCCCGACCTGGGCGACGGCCGAACCCCACGGACGCCTGGCCACAGGGGTGAGGGAGTCCGGCTTGATGCACTGCCGACAGTTCCCTCGGGGTTTTCCCCCATGCCCTGCGGGATCAATCCCATCGACCCCTCTCCCGCCTTGGCGTTACCAGGGAATTGTGCAGAAGGTCGGCCTCTGCCTGCCGCCTCAATACCAGGAACGCCATGCCCGCTCCTCGCTCCTCCCGCAGCCAGAGCAGCGCCGGCGTCGTGGAAGTGGCACGCGTCTTGCTTTCTTTGCTTCGTGTCCCTCTGCAGCGTTGGGCTGGTCAATCAGCCCGCGCCGGTGCTGCAAACCGCCGAGCTGAACATGCCCCTAGTTGAACTGAAGAAATGTCCACAATGCGGAACCACGGCCTGGCACGAACTCGTCGACCACGGTCCGCCGACGCCGTGCTATTGGCGTTGCCGGACCTGCGGCGAACGCCGGGCCGCCAGACGCATCCAACTCAGTCAGGAACATGCCCTGCACCGGGGTTCTGTGCAAAAGCCGACATGCGCCGCCCAAGTCCAGATTCTCGACCTGAGCGTCCTGGGAGCCCGGCTGCGCCTGACCGGCGAAGAGGACTTCCCGGTCGAGCAAAAGGAGCGGCTGCTGTTTAATGCCAAACTGCAGCCGGTGGGTCCGCTGGGCGTTTTTCACCGAGCCACCGTGCGCTGGGTGAAGGGAGACGAATTCGGCATAGCCTTCCAAAAGCCCTTGTACGCCGGTGCTGCTGATCTCTTGTGCATGATCAAAGGGTGTTGATCCTCAGTCGCGTGGACAGGACTCGAAGGGCGCTTGGACAGGACCCAAGGCGCGCCGCCGTGGCAAGCCGATGGCAAGCCGGCGGCGACGCGCCCTGGCGAAGGGTCAGGAAGCGGTGGCCGGGGCTGTCTTTGCCGGGCGGCGGCCGCCCATGCGCCGTTTGAGCCACTCCTGGAAGGCGTCGAGATAGATGTAATAGACCGGCGTGAAATAGAGCGTGAGCAGCTGCGACACCATCAACCCGCCGACCACGCACAGGCCCAGGGGACGGCGGGCCTCGGCCCCGGCTCCGATGCCCAGGGCAATGGGCAAGGTGCCCATGAGCGCCGCCATGGTGGTCATCATGATGGGGCGAAAGCGCACCAGCGCCCCTTCGTAGATGGCCTCCCGGGCGGCCATGCCCTGGCCGCGTTGGGCCTCCAGGGCGAAGTCGATCATCATGATGGCGTTTTTCTTGACGATGCCGATGAGCATGATGATGCCGACAAAGCCGTAGATGTTGAGATCCAGCCCAAAGAGCATGAGCGTGGCCAGGGCCCCGACGCCGGCCGAGGGCAGGCCCGAGAGGATGGTCAGGGGATGGATGAAGCTTTCATAAAGGATGCCCAGCACGATGTAGATGACCAGCACGGCCATGGCCAGCAGCACCGACAGCCCGGTCAGCGAACTCTGGAAGGCCTGGGCCTCGCCCTGGAAGCTCGTGAAGATCGACCCCGGCAGCTCGCGCCGGGCCAGGTCCTCGATGGCGTCCACCACCGAGCCCAGGGACGTGCCCGGGCGCAGGTTAAACGAGATGGTCACGGCCGGGGACTGGCCCTGGTGGTTGATGGACAGGGGGCCAACGGCCACGGCCCGGGTGATAAGCGTGTCCAGGGGCACGAGCTGGCCGTCGCTTGAGCGCACGTAGAGCATGGACAGGGCTTCGGGGTTGGCTTGATAGTTCGGGGCCAGTTCCATGACGACCTGATAGGTGTCGTTTGGCGCGTAGATGGTCGAGATCTGCTTGTTGCCGTAGGACGTGGCCAGGGCGGTTTCGATCTGGTAGGCCGAGATGCCCAGGGCCGAAGCCTTGTCGCGGTCGATGTCGATGCGCAGCTCGGGATTTTTGATCTGCAGGTCGCTGGTGACGTCCTGGATGCCGGACAGGTGGCGCAGTTTGTCCTCGAAAGCCGTGGCCGCGGCAAAAAGTTCATCCGTGCTCGTGGCTTGCAGAGTGAACTGGTACTGGCCCTTGGAAGCCCGGCCGCCGATGCGGATGGCCGGCGGATTTTGCAGGTAGGAACGCAGCCCCGGGACCTTGGCGAACTCGGCGCGCAGGCGCTGGAGCACCTCGTCGGCGCTATGCTGGCGTTCCTCCAGGGGTTTGAGCGACAGCATGAGTCGGCCGTTGTTGGAGGTGTTGTTGGGGCCGCCGCCGCCCACCACGGACATGAAATTTTCCACGTCCGGGTCGTTTTTGAGGATGTCGTTTAAGCGCTTTTGGCGTTCCACCATGACGGCGAAGGACACGCCTTCCTCGGCCTCGGTGGTCACCGACAGCTGGCCGGTGTCCTCGCTGGGCAAAAAGCCCTTGGGGATGGCCCCGAACAGCCAGACCGTGACGCCCAAAAGCGCCAGGGAGAAGATCATGGTGGCGGCGTGGTGTTTGAGCACGAAGCGCAGGGAGGCGTCGTAGCCGTCGCGCAGGCTGTCGAAGGCGCGCTCGATGGCGTTGTAGACCCGGCCGTGGCGCTGGGCCGCATGGGGCTTCAGCACGAGGTTGCACAGCATGGGGGTCAGCGAAATGGACACGAAGCCGGAGATGAGGATGGCGGTCATGATGGTGACGGCGAATTCGTGAAACAGCCGTCCGACCACGCCGCCCATGAAAAAGACCGGCAAGAACACGGCGGCCAGGGAAATGGTCATGGAGACGATGGTGAAGCTGATCTCCTTGGACCCTTCCATGGCGGCGGCAAAGGGCGATTTGCCCATTTCCATGTGGCGCACGATGTTTTCGAGCATGACGATGGCGTCGTCGACGACAAAGCCCACCGAAAGCGTGAGCGCCATGAGCGAGATGTTGTCCAGGCTGAACCCGAGCTGGTACATGACGGCAAAGGCCCCGACCACGGACATGGGCAGGGCCAGGCTCGGGATGATGGTGGCCGGGATGTTTCGCAAAAATAGAAAGATCACCATGATGACCAGGGCCACGGTGAGGACCAGAGTGAACTTCACGTCGGCCACGGATTCGCGGATGGAGACGGAGCGGTCGTAGAGGATCTTGAGGCCCACCGAAGCCGGCAGTTGGGACTGGAAGTGGGGCAAAAGCTTTTTGACGGCGTCCACCACTTCCACGGAGTTGGCCCCGGGCTGGCGCTGCACGGCCAGGACCATGCCCGGCGTGCCGGAAAACCAGTTGAGCCGCCGGGTCTCTTCCACGGAGTCGGAGACCGTGGCGATTTCCGACAGGCGCACCGGCGAGCCGTTTCTCCAGGCCACGATCAGCGGCCGGTAGGCGGCGGCGTCCATGAGCTTGCCGCTGGAGCGCACGGTGTATTCCCGGGACGGCCCCGAAACCGTGCCCACGGGCAGATTGACGTTGCCGCGCTTGACCGCTTCCGCAGCCTCGTCCACGCCGATGCCCTTGGAGGCCATGGCCTCGGGATCGAGCTGGATGCGCACGGCGTATTTTTTTGAGCCGTACACCGACACCTGGGCCACGCCGGGCACCATGGAGATGCGCTGGGCCATCATGTTTTCGGCGTACTCGTTGACGTCGGAGGAACGCATGACGTCGGAGGAGATGGCCAGATACAGGACGGGCATGTCGGCCGGGTTGACCTTGCGAAACGACGGCGGCGAGGGCAGGTCGTCGGGCAGGTCCTTGCCGGCGGTGGTCATGGCCGACTGTACGTCCAGGGCGGCGGCGTCGATGCTGCGGCCCAGGGCAAACTGCAAGGTGACGCGGGTGGAGCCCACGGTGTTGACCGAGGTCATGGAATCCAGGCCCGCGATGGTGGAGAACTGCTTTTCCAGCGGGTTGGCCACGGCGGCGGCCATGGTCTCGGGGCTGGCCCCAGGCAGCGACACCCGCACCTCGATGGTGGGGAAATCGACGTTTGGCAGGTCGGACACGGGCAGGCGCGTATAGGCCATGACGCCGAAAATGAGGATGGCGATCATGACCAGGGTGGTCATGACCGGCCGGGTGATGAAAATGGCGGCCGGATTCACGACTTGGCTCCGTCGCCGGCCGGTTTGGGGCCGGCGGGCTGGCCGTTGGCCGGCTTGGCCTCGGCCGGTTTGGCCTCGCCCTTGCCCTCGGGCGCGCCCGGCGTCTTGATTTCCGCCCTGGCTCCGGGGGCCAGGCGCACCTGGCCGTCAGTGACCACCATTTCGCCCGGGGCCAGCCCCTTGTCGATGACGGTTTCGTCGTCCACGATGGGGCCGGGCACGACCTTTCGGGCCTCGGCCTTGCCGTCGGCCACCACGTAGACATACGGCCCGGACACGCCGTCCATGACCGCCCGGGTGGGGATGACCACGGCGTTTTGGCGGGTTTCGATGGTCAGCCCCACGCGCAGGAACTGGCCGGGCCACAGGCTGTGGTCGGCGTTGGGCGCTTCGGCCTTGAGGCGTATGGTGCCGGTTTTGACGTCCACGGCGTTGTCCACGGACACGATGGGGGCCGTGACGGCTCCGGCCTCAGGCGCGCCGGGCGGGGCGGCGGCGATTTCCAGACCGCCCTGCTTCATTTTTGCCATAATGGCGGGCAGGTAGCGTTCAGGCACGGAGAAGGCGATGTAGATGGGGCTGATCTGATTGATGACGCAGGCCGTGGCCTCGTTGGCCTTGACCACGTTGCCGGTGGTCAAAAGCACCGAGCCGACCCGGCCGGCGATGGGGGCGCGCACCTCGGCGTATTCGAGATCGAGCTTGGCCCGGTCCAGGGTGGCCTGGTTGAGTTTTATCGTGCCTTCCAGGGTCTTGGCCTGGGCAAAGGTCTCGTCGTACTGGCCCTGGGCCACCACGTCCTTGGTCTTGAGCGTGGTGTAGCGCTTGAGGTCTTCCTCGGCCTTAAAAAGCAGCGCCTTGTCGCGTTCGAGCTTGGCCTGGGATTCCCGGATGGCCAGCTCGAAGGGGCGGGGATCGATGCGAAAGAGCACGTCGCCCTTGCGCACCCTGGCTCCGTCCGTGACGAGCTGGGCCACGATGGCCCCGGCCACCTGCGGTTTGACGGCCACGGTGGCCATGGGTTCGACGTTGCCCACGGCCTTGACCGTGACCGGCACGTCGGCGGCCTTGGCCGCCACGGCTTCGACCGGGGCGGGCCGGGCTTCGCGGCTGGCTTTTTGTTCCGAGCCGCTGCACGACCAGACGCAAAGCAAAAGCGCCGCGTAGGCGGCGCAGCGAAAAAGCGGGAGGTTCAAAGCACGTCTCCTGAGTGGGGTTCCAGTTGCGGCGGGGCAAAGTCGCTGGTTTGGTAGCCGCGAAGGGCGGCCAGGGAAAAGCGGGCCACATGGGCGGCCAGGGCGTCGAGGCCCCCCAGTCCGGTTTCGGTTTCGGGGTAGAGCCGGGCGATCACCGGCCGGTCGATGACGAAGTGGCGGCATTGGCCGACCACGCTCTGGGCGCAGCGGGCCACGGCCAGGGCGTCGGCCCCGGGGCCGAGGATGTCGGCCACGATGGCGCGCAGCACGGCGTTGGCCGGGGCCAGGCAGCGTTCCACCACTCCGGCGAGCTGGGGCGTGGGGTCGGCCATCTCCCGGGCCATGAGGCGAGACAGCCAGGCGTGGCGGTTTTTTTCGGTCAGCCGCATAAGCAGGGCGCGAACATAGGCGAAAAGACGCGTCTCGGGCGAGGCGTCGGGCGGCAGGCCCAGTTCCGGCGGATACAGCCGCATGGCCTCGGTGTGGGCATGTTCCAGCACGGCCAAATACAGGCGGTCCTTGCTGCCGAAATGGTAGTGGATGGCGGCGACGTTGGCGCGCGCCGTTTTGGTGATCTCGCGCACGGTGGCGGCGTGAAATCCCTTGCAGGAAAAAATCTCTCCGGCCGCGTCCAGAAGCCGCGCCCGGGTTTCGTCCTCACGACCGCTGCTGGTCATCTGGCCGCCTTACGTCAAGCATGTGTTCACTTTAGGGATACGGGCCTTCCGGGCAAGGGTCAATACTTTCGCGCCGGTCGGGGGGAGGCTTACGGATTTGACATGGCACGTCCGGCCAAACGGTTGACCCCGCTCCCCAAAGCGCCTAGCCCGGAAGCATCGACAACTAAGAAGGAGCATCCCCATGGCCGAACCCGTCGTTCACGTCGTCGCCCGCTTCAAGGCCAAGCCCGGCAAGGAGGCCGCCCTCAAAGCCGGTCTGACCGCCCTGGTCGCGCCCACCCAGAAAGACCCCGGCTATATCGCCTACGATCTTTTCGAGTCCGTGGAAAGCCCCGGCAGCTTCGTGCTGGTCGAAGCCTGGGAAAGCCGGGAACTCCTGGCCGCCCACCTGGATACGCCGCACTTAAACGGCTTCAAGGCCGCCGCCCCGGAGCTGCTGGCCGAACCCATGTCCGTCAAGCTCTACGCCGAGGCCCCGGGGTTGTAGGCCAGGCCGCTCCGGCGGCCGCAACAAACACCGCAACAAACAAGGCGCGACCGGAATCCCCGGCCGCGCCTTTCGCGTGTGGAGAGCGGGAACGTTACTGCACGGCCTCGGGCAGGGTCACCAGCCACAATTCGGTCTTTTCGCCCGTGGGTACAATGGCAAAGGTCGTGTCCACGGGCTTGCCCTCGTAGCTGGCCTTGCCGTCCGGGCTAAGCTCGTAGTCGGTGGGGTCGGCGACGGGCTTGCCGTCCTTGTCGGCGGCCGGCTTCTCGACCTTGCCGGCCAAGCCGAAATCGTTGTCCGAGGCCACGACCAGGGTCTTGCCGTCCGGGAGCAGGGCCAGGCCTTCGGCCTTTTCGGCTTTCAGCCCAGTTCGCGCAGATCAAAAAGCCGCTTCTTGGCCGCCGGTACGACGCCAAGCCCCTCCAGGGCGGCAAGATCGGCCACGGTTTCCAGGGCCGAGCCGTCCGGCGCGGTCTTGCCGGCCAAGTCCGTGGCCTTGGCAAGGTCCACGACATACACGGTGTTGCGCATGACCTTGTCCGCGCCCTTGGCCTGCTCCACGGTGACGAGGCGACCGGGGCCGGCGGCGGTCAGGTCGCCGAGCTTGGCGTCGGCGTTTTTCTTGTAGATGGCCACATCGTGGGGATAGGCGAACATGCGGACGGCGCCGGTTGCCGGATCAAGCTCCACCAGCCGGATGAACGGGGCCTTGGAAGCCTTGACCTTGCCGTCGACGTCGAGGATCGACTGCACGGCGGCGATGACCTTGCCGTCGGGCATAACGGCCAGACCCTCGAAGCCTCGGTTGGGCTGGCGCTTGGCCAGAATTTCGGGCAGCCCCTGGCCCGGGGCGAACTTATTGAGGATCTTGCCCGTGGCCGCTTCCACCTTGATGAGAAACGGGCCGTACTCGTCGCACAGCCACAGGTTGCCGTCGGTGGGGTCCACGGCGATGCCCTCGGGATCGACGCCGTCGGCGTCCATGGGCAGGACGCCCAGATCCGGGCCAAGGCCGGTCTCGCCGGTGGAGCCGGTGGTTCCGGCCGGAATGGGCCGGCCGGACAAGAGCTTACCCTCGGCCGTGCGCAAGGGCTTGACCTCAAGCACTTCCACGGCGTCGCCTTTCAGGCGCAGCTTGGCGATGGACGGGGCGTAGTCCGGGGCTGGGAAGAACTTGGCCGGCACGGGCTTGGCGTCCGGGGCGGCGCGGTAGTTCGGGGCGTCGGCGTTGGGGCCTCGGTCGCCCACGGCCCACAGCAGTATGGAGCCGTCGGCGTCGCGGCCGGCATAGGCCACGCCCGAGCCCAGGCCCAGGGGGAAACCAGTCGGAAAGGCGGCGGCCAGGGCGGCCGGGGCAGGCACGTTGGCGGAAGCGGGCGCTTCGACCAGGTATTTTTGGACGGTGGGGGCCTCGGCGGCCAGGGCCGGCCCGGCCCCGAGCAGCACGGCCAGGGCGGCCGGCAGGAAACGGCTTGTCATGGAGCGCTCCTTGGAAGTTTGCCAAGGATTGCACCCTGCCGTGCCGTGTTGGCGACGGCGTGGCGACAGCCCGGTTACGACATGGCCGGCAGGGCGGCGGCGGCCGGCGCGGCCGGGAGCAGCATGGTCAGATTCGGGGCAATCAGGCTGGCGGCCACGGCGCACAGCCCGATCAGGGCCAGGACCGCGCCGAAAAAGCCGGCCACCAGCAGCAGCTTGTGGCGCAGGGCGTTTTCCTGAGGCATGACGAAGCCGAAGCAGACCAGGGCCAGCAACAGCCCGGTGCCGTAACTCCCCAGGGACATGGCCAGGGTGGTAGTCAGCTCGCCGGCCAGGGGTAAAAGCCCCAACCCCAGCCAGGCCACGCCGGCCAAGGAGAGCAGCAGGCCGCCAAAGGCGAAGCGCGCGGTCAGGCGCATGGTGAAATTGTAGTAGTCGCGCCCGAAATCGTCCCGGTCGCGCCGCCAGACCAGCCAGGCAGCGGTGTAGGCCCCGGCCAGGCCCACCGACAGGGGCAGCCCCGTGGCCAGGAAACGCCAGAAAAGCGAATTGCCCGGCGGCAGCAGGAAGACGGCGTCGGTGGCCGGGGCCAGCCCCAGGGCCAGGGGCCGCGAGGCGGCCAGGCCGACGTAGAAGGCGGCCCACAACAGCAGCGTGGCGGAGAGGCCGATGAGTCCGTGCAGGGGCTTTTGGGTCTTGAAGCGCTGCCAGGAGCCGCGATAGGTCAAAAAGGCGGTCGCGCCACCGAGCACCGTGGCGGCCACCGCGCCAAGGGGCAGGGGCAGACCAAGGTAGTAGGGCGCTTTGGCCGGGGCCAGGAACCATACCGCCGCCAGCACGGCGGCCAGGACGCAAAACAGCCACAACCCGCCAAGCAGGGCAAAGGTGGCGGCCTGCTGGCCGAATTTGTCGGTGAAGATCTTGAGGCGCTTGACCTTGCTTAGGCCCACCACCGACGTGATGGAAGGGATGGCGGCGGCGGCCAGAGCCAGGCCGAGATGCACGGCGAAAAGGACCATGACCGCCCAGAACACGGTGATGCGGACAGTCTCGGGCATGGGGCGTCTTCTCCTTGCGGCCTGGGGTTCGTTGCCTGCCGGCGCGGCGCGCGCGGCGCGGCGCGCCAGCGGCTTTGCAGACGGCTTGTGCCCTAATTCCGCTAAAGATGCAACAAAACCGGCCGACTCCGGGGCCGGGTTCCAGAATCGGCTTGCGAAAACCGCGCCTGTCACGTAGTTTCTTTCCAAATATGAAAGGTCTTGCAGCGTTAGGATAACCACGGCGATGAAACGACGCTCCCTGTCCCTGGCGGCGTCGGCCATGATGCTGGCCGGCGGCCTGCTTGCCGGCTGCGGCCCGGGCAATACCCTGGCCGTGGGCAAGGGCAGCGACGACTTTCGCCTGCGCGCCGTGGAATCCTCCTTGCAAAAAGCCCAGGACGAACTGAAGGCCATCGCCGGCCGCCAGCAGCAAAACGACGGCCGTTTGGCCGAAATCCAAAAACAGATCGCCGCCCTGCGGGCCAGCCTCGAAGGCCAGGGCCTCAAAATACCGGCCGGGGCCTCGCGCGGCAGCGCGCTCGGCCAGGGCTTTGCCCATCCCGAAGCGGCCCTGGGCGGCCCCGGCCAGGAACGCCCGGCCGAGGGCACGGCTTCCGGCGCGCCCGAGCGGGGAGCCGAGACGGCGGCCCCGCCCCAGGCCGCCGCCTCCTCCCTGCCCGCGTTCCCGGCCGTCGGCCCTGGCCCGGAATCGGCCGGACCGCCGGCCGGTCTGCCGCCAAGCGCCGTCCGTCCGTCCGCGCCGCCCCAGACCGCTTCCACCGCCGCTTCCGCCGAGGCCTACGGCAAGCGCGGCCTGGGCCGGGTCGGGCCGGCCGCCGCGCCGGCCACCCCGGAGGCGGCCATCGCCGCCGACCGCCTGGAAGCCGGGCCGACATCCAAAGCCGCAGCAACGCCCCCGACGTCGCCGTCCCCGGCCGCTGCCCCGGAACCCCAGCCGGCCAAGGCCGAAGCTCCCGCCAAAGCCGAGGCCGCCGCCAAGGCCGAAAAACCGGCCAAGGCCGAGCCGCCGGCTCCTGCCCCGGCCGATCCCACCGCGCCGCCGGCCTCGGTCGCGCCGCCGCCGTCCGGCCCCCGGGAGCCCGCGCCCAAGGGCAGCGGCCCGGCCCCGAGTTATGCCGAAACAGCCAGTCCGGCCCAAAAAGCCGAATACAACCGGGCCTTGCAACTGGCGATAAACGGCCGCACCGCCGAGGCCAAGGCCGCCTTTGACCAATTTTTGGCCAACCACCCCAGCAGTCCGCTGACGCCAAACGCCCTGTACTGGGTGGGCGAGGGGGCCTTTGCCCAGGGCGACTACATGACCGCCATCGCTGATTTCGACAAAGTGGCCAAGGGCTGGCCCGGACACCACAAGGCGGCGGATTCGCTCTATAAAATGGCCATGGCCCAGGAAAAGGCCGGCAACATGGCCGCCGCCCGGGCCTCCCTGGAGCGCTATCTCAAGGACTACCCCAACGCGGAACTGGCCGCCGTGGCCCGCCAGAAGCTCCAGGCCCTGCCCAAATGACCGACTCCGCCGCTGCGCCGCCCCAGGCCGCGACCTGGGCCGACGACGACGCCTTTGTGGCCGAGTGCCTGGCCTGCCTGCGTCTGCGCCTGCAGCCCGGCATCGGGCCGCGCACCGTGCGCCGCATTTTCGACCGCTACGACGCGGCCGTGGCCGCCCTGGCCGACGCCCGGTCCTTCGGCCCCCAGGGCCTTTGCCCCGACGACGCGGCCGCCGCCCTGGCCCGGGGGCTGACCAGCCGGGCGGCCGAGGCCGAACTGGCCGCCGCCGCCGCCAAGGGCCTGACCCCGCTGCCGTACTTCCATCCCGCCTATCCCGCCAGGCTGCGCGAGCTGCCCGATCCGCCGGCCATGCTCTACGTCGTGGGCGACGCCACCTTGCTCTCCGGCCCGTGCGTGGCCATGGTCGGGGCCAGGCAGTGCTCGCGCTACGGCTTTGGCGCGGCCTTCGACATCGCCGCCGGCCTGGCCGGGGCCGGGGTCACGGTGGTTTCCGGGCTGGCCTACGGCATCGACCGGCAAGCGCATCTGGGCGGGCTTTCCGGTCCGGGCCGGTCCGTGGCTATCCTGGGCACCGGGCTTGATCTGGTCTATCCCGACGCCAACCTCGACGTGTGGCGGGAGCTGGCCGCCGGCGGGGCCGTGGTCAGCGAATTCGCTCCGGGCACGCCGCCCCGGGCAGCCAATTTTCCGGTGCGAAACCGCATCATCGCCGGCATGTCCCTGGGCGTCATGGTGGTGGAGGCGGCCGAGCGCTCGGGCAGCCTCATCACCGCCCGGCTGGCCCTGGAGCAGGGGCGCGAGGTGTTCGCCCTGCCCGGGCCGGTCAATCTGCCGACTTTTGCCGGCTGCCATGCGCTGCTCTCCCAGGGGGCCAGGCTGGTGCAGACGGCCGACGACATCGTTTCTGCCCTGGCCCGGGAGCTGGCCCCCTTTGTCGGCGCGCCGCGCCCCGTGCCGCCGGCCCGCGCGCCCCGTCGGGTTACGCCGCCGGTGGCGGCGTCCCAGGCGGCCCCGCCAGATCGGCCGGGCCTGCCGGGCCCGCCGGGTCGGCCGGTTCGGCCGGTTCGGGCCGGCCGGCCGGCCAAGGTCGCCAAGCCGTCCGCGCCGCTGCTGGCTGCCGCCCAGCCCAAGCGCGCCGCCGCCACGTCGTCGCCCGAGCCGTCCTCCGCCGCGTCGCCCAGGCCGGCCGCCGCGGCCCTGGCTCTCGCTCCCCTGGAGGCCGCCGCCCTGGCCGCCCTGGCCGATGGCCACAAGCGCCACATCGACGCCCTGGCCGCCGAACTGGCCGTGGCGGCCAAGGATCTCAGCAGCACGCTGGTGCTTCTGGAGATCAAGGGCCTTGTGCGGAAATGGCCTGGCATGTACTACAGCGGGGAAGCGCAAGGATAGTTTGACCCATGCAGAAAATCCCCCTGTCCCTGGCCAAGCCGGGCATGATCCTGGCAAAGCCCGTGGCCCGGCCCGACGGCATCGCCGTGGCCGCTGCCGGTTCGGAGCTGTCCCAGGGCATCCTCGACCGGTTCGATTCCATGGGCGTGAGCCACTTGGTGGTCGAGGGCGAGCCGGTCCAGCTCGACGGAGCACCGGGCGGCACCTCCTATGACAAGCGTCTGGAGCGGCTGGACTATCTTTTTCGCAAATTTCCCGACGACAAGTGGATGGGCCAGATCAAGCGGCTTTTCGACCACTATTTCCGCATGAAGGCCGCCGCCGTCGTGGCCATGGCCGAAGCGGCCAAGGCCGCCCGGGCCGCCGCCGTGGCCGAGCCTGCGCCCGAGGGCGAGGCCGCGACCGAAGCCAAGCCCAAGGATGCCCGCCATGGCTGAGGATCTGCGTACCGAACGCAAGGGCCGCATCCTGGCCGTGCGCGACCTGCCCACCTTGCCCAAGGTCCTCGAAGAGGTCTCCAAGCTCGTCGAGCGGCCGGACTCCACCACCGAACAGGTGGCCAAGCTCATCAGCATGGACCAAGTGCTTTCGGCCAAGGTCCTCAAGATGGTCAACTCGCCGGTCTACGGCTTTCCCGGCCGCATCAGCTCCATCGGCCACGCCCTGGTGCTGCTGGGCTTCAACGTCCTGCGCTCGATCATCGTCTCCACCTCGGTCTTCGAGGTCATGACCGAAAACATGGTCGGCCTGTGGGAGCACAGCCTGGGCGCGGCCATGGCCAGCGGCGCCGTGGCCCGGATGCTCAAGCTCAAGGACGCCGAGGAATACGCCGTGGCCGGGCTGCTCCACGATCTGGGCAAGGTGGTGGCCACGGTGCAGTTGCCCGACCTCAAGCCCGAGATCGAACGGGTGGTGGCCGAGCGCGACTGTTTCTACCTCGAAGCCGAACGCGAGGTGCTGGGTTTTGGCCACGACCGCATCAACGCCTGGCTGGCCGACCACTGGAAGCTGCCGGCCAACATCAAGGAAGGCCTGTCCTACCATCACAAGCCGCACCTGGCCCAGCTCTACCCGGAGATGGCCTGCGTGGTGCACCTGGGCGACTTTCTGGTGCGCTCCTTCGAATACGGCTTTTCCGGCGACGTGGGCGTCACCTATCTCCAGCCCGAGGCGCTCAAAATCCTCAAAATCCGGCCGGCCGATTTTGAAAACCTTCTCGATGAACTCAGCGGTCAGCTCGTGGAACTGGCCGATCTGCGCTTCACCTGATCCATCCCCCCCCCGAGTCCCATGGTTTCCGACGCGCTGTGCGCCTTCACCCGCACCCAGAAGATTCTGGTCTTAAGCCCCGACCCAACCCTGGCCCGGCTGTTTGACGCCGCCTTCACCCCGGCCGAGGCCGAGGTGACCATCCAGAGCCAGGGGCGCTACGCGGTGGAAACCCTTTTCACCGATCCGCCGGACATGCTCGTGGTGGACGCCGCCCTGGCCGACATCCCGGGGCCGACCCTGGTGACCATGGTCAAAAGCGAAAACGTCTACCGCCAGTTGCCCGTGGCCCTGATCATGGACGAAGCCGCCCTGGGGACGGACATCGACTGGTGCGCCGTAGAGGTGGACGAACTGCTCACGCGCCCCCTGACCTCG
The DNA here is from genome assembly GCF_004135975.1 of Solidesulfovibrio carbinolicus. Lineage (NCBI taxonomy): Bacteria > Pseudomonadati > Thermodesulfobacteriota > Desulfovibrionia > Desulfovibrionales > Desulfovibrionaceae > Solidesulfovibrio > Solidesulfovibrio carbinolicus. Next base: position 1,122,135 of record NZ_CP026538.1, read on the forward strand.
GCCATGCTGCGCGCCCGGGTCACCCTGGCCCTGGCCCGGGCCACACGGTCCCTGGACGCCAACCCCCTGACCAAGCTGCCGGGCAACACGTCCATCATCGGCCGCATCCAGGACCTCATCGACCGCAAGCAGGACTTCGCCCTGGCCTACGCCGATCTCGACTATTTCAAGTCGTTCAACGACAAGTACGGCTTTTCCCGGGGCGACGAGGTGCTCATGATGACGGCGCGCATCATCGTCAACACGGTGCGCTCCGTGGGCGGCCCCACGGCCTTTGTCGGGCATGTGGGCGGCGACGACTTCGTCTTTATCCTGGGCATCGACCGGGTGGAGGAGGCGTGCAAGGCCGTTGTGGCCAGCTTCGACGGCATCGTGCCGCATTTCTACGACGCCGACGACCGCGACCGGGGATTCATTCAGTCCGTGGACCGCGAAGGCCACCGCCGCAGCTTTCCGCTCATGGCCATTTCCATCGCCGTGGTCTTTAACCGCGACGGCCGACTCAAACACTTCGGCGAGGCCTCCCAGACGGCCATGACGCTCAAGAAGAAAGCCAAGGAAAACCCCAAGAGCTGCTATGTCCTCGACAAACGGCAGGGCTGATACAGGAGCTTCGCCGGCCCCTGCCGCATCGCCTCCCACGCCAAAGGGCGTGGACGAGTTTCTGACCGCCCTGGCCGCCGTCAAGGGCTACTCTCCGGCCACCGTGGCGGCCTACGCGGACGATCTGGCCCAGTTCGAGGCCTCTCTCGCCGGCCGGGGCCTGAGTCTGGCCACGCCCGAGGCCATCACCCGGGACCACGTGCGCGGCTTTCTGGCCGAGCTGCACCGCCGCCGCGCGGCCAAGTCCTCCATGGGCCGCAAGCTTTCCACCCTGCGCGGCTTTTTCAAATACCAGCTGCAAAAAAAACGCGTCGCCGCCGACCCCACGGCCGGCGTCAAAAATCCCAAGGCCGAACGGCGCGGGCCAAGGGCGCTCAACGCCGACGAGGCCGTGGCCCTGGTGACGCCGCCGCTCGCCGCCCCGGCCGCTGACGGCTCGGCCGCGTCCTGCCGCGACCTGGCCCTGGCCGAGCTGCTCTACGGCTCGGGGCTTCGTATAAGCGAAGCCCTGGGCCTGGACCTCGACGACCTGGACCTGTCCCAGGGCATTGTCCGTGTCATGGGCAAGGGCAGCAAGGAGCGCCTGGCTCCCCTAAGCGACGCCTCGCGGGAGCGGCTGCGGGACTATCTGCGCCGCCGGGGCGAACTCGGGCCGGGACCCATGGAGCTGGCCCTTTTTCTCGGGAATCGGGGCGGTCGCCTCGACCGACGCCAAGCGGCGCGCATCGTGGACGCCCTGGCCAAGGGCGCGGGACTGGCCCGCCACGCCCATCCCCACATGCTGCGCCACAGCTTCGCCACCCATTTGCTTGAATCCGGGGCCGACCTGCGCAGCGTCCAGGAACTCCTGGGCCACGCCCGCCTGACCACCACCACCCGCTACACCAGCCTCGACCTGGCCCGTATCGTCGGCATCTACGACAAGGCCCATCCCCGCAGCGGCCACAAGGACGAGGGCGACGACAACAAAAAATGACCCCCCGCCACGGCGGATCAGGCCTTTGCGACAGCGAGAAGCGCCGCTTGCCCGGACTCTCCTTGCCTTGAACCGGTTTTTGCCCTAGTGCAAAACCAAATACTCCCTGGACTGCATCCTGAAATTTTCAACGCAAGGAAGGCTTGTATGGTGCTGCGTGGCCTTTTGTCCTGCATTGTCGTGTTGACGCTGTTTGTCTCCGCCGCATCGGCCGGCTCATTCGATTGCGTCAAGCCGCCATACGGCAAGCCGTTCGCGCCGATAAACGAAGACGGCGCTTTCCAAAAGGTCAAGGAAGAGGGCGGCATCGCCTATTACAACTATACAGGTCCTTGCAAGATCGGCGTTTACGAACGCCTCACGCCGGTCATCGCCTACGGCGTGGTGGACGATAAGCTCTACAGCCGGGTCATGCAAACCGAAAACGACGATATCGACATCATCCGGCAGGTGACCACCAAGCTGGCCGGCACGCCAAAAACCACGGAAGAAGGTGACTGGACCGTCATGCGCTGGAATTTTCCGGAAAAGCAGATCAAGATGAAGCTCAAATACAACAACAAAACCAAAGCCACCAAGTCGGCGCTCTACTACGAACCCCTGCGCCCCGGCCAGAACAAAGCCAACCCCGAAGACCTGGACGATTAGTACTGGGACATGCCTCCGGCGGCCAGGAGAGGCGCTGCCTCTCCTGGACCTCTCCGCTGGGGGCCTGAGGCCCCCAGGCCCCCCCTTGTTCGACGTTCTCCCGTGTCTTCCTCGTATCCTTGTTGGGGTCGGTTTTTCGGTTTTCAAGCGGAGCTTGAAAACCGAAAAACCGACCCCAATCAGGGAGGGTCCGGGAGGGGGTTACCCCCTCCCGGCCGCCGGAGGCATTCTTCACTTCTCCCTAATTTTTCACTTTTCACAGCGCTCTACAGGCCTGTCGAAACTCGCAGTAGGGGCAGCGGTTGTTGTCTGGGCGGGGGCGGAAGCTTGGGGTATTGGCGAGGTGGCGCAGGATTGCGACCAGGAGCTGGGGGACGTGATGGGTGATGGCCTGGGCGCGGGTTTCGGGGTCTTGGCGCGGACCAAACAGCGGGCGTTCCTGCCCTTTGTCGCGCAGTTCCACCACGGCGGCGTCGGCCGGGGTTTCGCCGCGCGCGGCGTGGTGCAGCCAGCAGTAGAGCGGCAGCTGGACGCTGCCGGCCCGGGTGGCGATGTCCTCAAAAAGCGCGTCGTCGGCAGCCAGGGGATCGGCGGCCAGCCGGTCCCAGAGGTGGTCGTCGGTCCAGAAGCGGCCTTGGCCCTTGGGCGGCCGGCCGGTCTTGTAGTCGAGGATGACGACGCCGTCTTCGCGCTGGTCGATGCGGTCGGCCCGGCCGTAAAGGGGGAAGGTCCGGCCGCCGGTTTCCAGGCTGGCGGTCAGGTCGGTTTCCAGGGCCAAAATGGTGGTTCGGGGCGTGGCGGCCACGGCTTCGGCAAGCTTGGCCCGGCCGGTGCGGGCGAGCAGCAGTTGGCCGTCGGGCGGCAGGGCGGCGAAGGCGGCGTGGCCGGCCAGCCGGGACTCGAACAGGTCGGCCAGAGCCGTGGCGTCGAGGTCGGCGGCGTCAATGTCGCGGTTGAGATAGGGCGTGAAGAAGTCGCGCAAGACCTCGTGGACCACCTCGCCCACGGCTGCCCGGTCGCCTTCCTCGGCCACCTCGGCCAGGGGCGAGAGCGGCGACAGGTAGCGGTAGAAAAAGCGCAAGGGGCAGGCCAGGTAGGCGTCGAAAAAGCTGGCCGAGAGCTTTTGGGTTTCGAGATAGGCGGCCAGCCGGTCGGCCACTTCCCCGGTGACCGGCACGGCCGGGTCGCTGGCGGGGATGGGGCAGGGCGGCAGGCGCAGGATGGAAACCGGCGGCTCGCCGGGGCGCAGCACCCGGCCCAGGCGTTTTTCCTCTTCCCACAGGAGCTGCTCCACGAACCGGCTGCGGCCGGGCTTGTCCTCGAACAGCCCGGAGCCGGGCGAGCCGGTGCGGTAGAAGACCGTGATCTCCTCGGCCCCGAAAAAGAGCCGGTAGAGGTTGTAGGCGGCGACCAGATCGCGCTCCCGGGAGTCGGGCAGGCCCATGAGGCGGCGCAGGGTGTCGGGCAGCAGCGGATCGTAGCGCGGCGCGCCGGGCAGCTTGGCTTCCACGGCGTCGAGGAGGAACAGGCGCTTGAAGGATAACAGGCGCGTTTCCAGGACGCCCAGCACTTGCAGGCCGGTCAGCGGCTCGGCCTCGAAGGGGGCGCGCTCGTCGGCCAACAGCCGGCGCAGCAGGGCAAACAGCGTCGGGGCCGGCAGCGCGGCATCGGCCAGACGGCCGGAGGTCAGGGCCGGCACGATGCCGGCGGCCAACCGGAACAGGCACTCGGCGTCGATGAGAAACCGCTCCCAGGCGTCGCCGCAGTGTTCGGGGTCCAGCAGCAGATCGCACAGCCCGGCCAGGGCGTTGCCCAGGGCGCGGGGCGTGTCCACGGCGTCGAAGGAGGCCAGGCAGACGCCCAGCACGCGTCCGGCCAGGGCCAGGGCTTCGGGGCTTGGCGGCTCGTCGTCCTCGCCCCCGGCCAGGGGCAGGGCCAGGGGATCGACGTAGGCCCCGCCCTGGCGGATGGCCGCCTCCAGGCCGTGGAACACGGCCCGAAGCGGTTCGGCCGCGCCCAGGCGCAGCATCTTGAGATAGGGATGGCGCAACAGGGCAATCAGTTCGCGCCAGTGGTAGCGGCCGCGCTCCAGCCGGGTTTCCTGCAGGGCCAGGATGGTTTCCAGCAGCCGGGCCAGGGACGAGCGGGCCAGGGGATAGCCCATGGAGATGTTGACGTCGCGCCGGGGCAGGATGTGGAGCACGGGGCTTAAAAGCCCGGTGTCGGGCAGGACGATGGCCGTGGACTCCAGGTCCTGGGCGTCGTGAAGCGCCTCTTCCAGCCCCTTGAGTTCGGCGTGGAGGTCGTGGGCCTCGATGAAGCGCAGCTTTTTCGAGGACAGGTTGGCGGCGTCGGCGTCGAGCACCAGCGTCCCCCGCGTTGGATCGGCCTTGGCCTTGAGCTTTCGCGCCTTGCCGTCGCCCAGGACCACGGCCTTGGCTTTCCAGTCGTTAAGCAGGCGCTTGTGCTCGCGGCAGGCGAAATGGACCGGCCGGCCGCCGTCGGCCAGGGCCGGATCGGCGTGCCAGACCAGCTCCAGCAGCCCTTTTTTCCACAGCGTCTGCAAGAGCGTTTTTTCCGCTCCGGTCAGCACGGCAAAGCCGCAGGCGAAAAGGCGCTTGCCGGCGAAGCGCTCGGCTACGGCCGGGGCGTTTTCGGCGGCCAGGGCGGCCAGGAGTCCGGGCGTGCCCAGGCCTTCGTCCAGCAGGCGCTGCCGGTAACGGCGGTGGATGGCCCCCAGGCGTCCCAGCAGCGCCGCGGCCGGGGCCAGCACCTGGCCTTCCAGATGGGCCATGTCCTGGCCGTGGAGGCCCTGGCGGAACAGCTCCTCCATGATTTCGGCCAGCTCCAGGCCCCAGGGGAAAAAGTCCGTGATGTCGGCCGGGAAGGCTTCGTCCTGCGAAGCTGTGGCGGCGATGTCGCGCACGATGTCGTGGAGGATGGCCACCCGGTCCAGGGCGTCGAGCATGACCGGCGGGACCGGGGCGCAGTCGGCCCCCAGGGCGGCCGTCCATTCGCCGATGGCAGCGATTTCCGGCAGGAGCAGCGGCTTGGGCAGCCCGGGCAGCTCGGCCAGCCGGTCGCAGAGATGGCGGGCGGCCCGGCGCAGGGGGAAAAGCACCGCCACATCGGTGAAATCGCCCCCGGTGGCGGCGAGCAGCCGCCGGGCCAGGGCGGCGAAGAATTCCTCGGTCCAGGGGATGACGCTGACAGGGGCTTTCACGAGCGGATCTCCACGGGGCGGCATTCCCGGCGGTCGAGGTAGAGCAGGTAGCCGGCGGTCGGGGCCTCGGCCAGGCCCGGCAGGTGGCGGATAAGGCCGACGTAGCGGCGCACCTGGGCCTCGTGGTCAGCGGCCGGCCGGCCGGTCTTGAAATCGGCCACCAGGATGGCCTCTGGCGAGGCGGCAAAGAGGTCCGGCCGGTGGCGCGAACCGTCGGCGTCCAAAAGCTCGCGCTCGGGCAGCCCCGCGACAAAGGCCGGGCGCAGGGCGTCTAGGCCGGCCAGCCAGACCAGCATGGCGGCCAGTTCCGGGGCCAGGGCGGCCCGAAGGCCCGGGTCCAGCCGGGCCGGTCCCAGGGCCGTGGCCACGGCCCGGGCAGCGGCCGGGGCGGGAGCGGCCGGATCGAAACCGGCCCGCACAAAGGCTTCAGCGGCGGCGTGGGCCAGCTCGCCGCGCTGTTTTTCGGAAAAACGCATGGACTGACGGATGTCGCGGGCCACGTTGCGAAACACCTTGACCCGGGGCAGCCAGTCCATGGGCGGCCCGGGTTCCACCAATGCCGGCTCGGGCGGCGGAGCCGGGCAGGCGGCCGGGGCGGCGGCCGGGGTCTGCGGCGGCGCGCCGATGCGGATGGGGTCGCCGTCGGCCGGGTCACTACCCAGGCCGGCAAACAGCCCGGCCATGGCCCGGGGCAGGGGGTAGCTGGCCTTGTCGCGCAGCGGCCCATGGCCCGGGACAAAGGCGTGCAGCTCGATCTCGGGACGAGTCCAGGCCACGTAGAGCAGATGGAGCTGCTCGGCCAGTTCCCTGGCCCGGCGTCTGGCGTAGTCCAGGCCAAGGCCGGGCTGGTCCGGCACCAGCAGCCGGCCTTCGGGGAAATCGGCCGTGACCAGGGCCGGGTTTTTGTTGTCGGTGTGGAAGTGGTGGTAGGGCACGACCACGGCCGGGAATTGCAGCCCCTTGGCCTTGTGGATGGTCATGACCCGCACGGCCCCGGCGTTTTCCGGCTGGGGCACGGTCTCGCCCTCGCCCTTGTCGTTCCAGAATTCCAGGAAGGCGGAGATCGACGCCCGGCCGTCGTTTTCGGCCAGATGGGCGATTTCGAGGAACCGGCGGATGAAGGCCTCGTCGGCCGGCCGGCGTTCAATGAGCCGGTAGCCCGACACCACCGAGCGCAGGATGTCGTAGGGCGAGGCCACGCCGGACTGGCGCAGGTAGGGCCGGATGAGCCGCTGCCAGACGTCCGGCCAGCGGGCCTTGAAGGCCAGGGACAGCGAGGCCCGGCGGGGCAGCCCGGCCAGCCAGCCGGCCAGTTCCCGACGGTCGATGCCCGACAGGTCGCCAAAAAGCTCCTGGCCCGAGATAAAGGCCCAAAAGGCCAGGCTGTCCGGCGGATAGTCGAGAAACGCCAGCATGGCGGCCAGCTGGCCAATGAGCGGATGGTCGGCCAGCCGCAGGCTGTTCTCGGTCACCACCTCAATGCCGGCCGCCACCAGCCAGGCGGCGCAACGTGCAGCCTGCGGGTTGGTGCGGGTGAGCACGGCCACCCCGCCCGGGCCGTGGCGCGGGATGAGTTCGGCCTTGAGCAGGGTCAGCAGCGCCCCCCGGGCCGCATCGTGGTAGGTGTCCGGGTCTTCGGCGTTAAGGGCCGTGATGCGCACGTGGCCCTGGGGGCCGTGGTAGTCCGGCCGCACTTCCTGGGCCGCGCCGGCAAAGGCCCGGCCGATGGCCTCGGCCAGCTCCGGCGCGGCTGCGGCCAGCCCTTCGCCCAAAAGCGCCTCGGCGGTTTGTTGGGCTGCGGCCGGGTCGCTTAACTGCCCGAAAAACCGGTTGTTGGCCCCGACGATGGCTGGGGCGCTGCGCCAGTTGTGGGGAAGGGCGTCGAAGATCGGTTCGGCCACCTGGGTCAGCTCGGGATCGGCCGGGGCTTCGTCAAAAAGGGCGGCGTCGCCGCCGCGCCAGCCGTAGATGGCCTGCTTGACGTCGCCGACAAGGTAGAGGCTGCCGCCGCGCGACAGGCTTTCCAGGGCCAAAAGCCGCAGTACCTCCCATTGGCTTCTCGCCGTGTCTTGGAATTCGTCCACCAGGATATGGGCCAGCCCAGAACCCATGCGGCACCAGGCGTCGGGTACGCCGTCCTCGCCGGCCAGGCGCGCCGCCACAAGCCGCCCCCACTGGGACTGGGGCAGCATCCGCATCCGGGCCAGATAAGCCGGGAAATCGGCGGCCAGCCGCCGGGCCAGGGCCAGAAACGGGGCCAGCCGGCTGGCGGCCAGCAGCACCGGTCCCTGGCGGCGGCAGACGTCGTGGCTGGCGGTCATGGCGGCGTGGAGCCGGTCCAGGGCGGATGTAACCTTGTCGCGGGAGGCTTTGTTCAGGCACTCGGCCAGGGACGCCTTGGCGGCAAAGGCCGAGGAGGGCAGGGCGGCGGCGTTGTCGCAGTCCCGGCATTTGCGCAGAAACGTCAGGAAATGGGCGTTGCCGGACAGTTTTTCGGCCTCAATGGCCCGCAGCAGGGCGTCGGCGGCGTTTTGGAGTTCCCCCAGCCGCCGGGCCAGGCCCAGGCGCAGGGCTTCGGGGGCGGCATTGCCGCAGTCCGGGTCGGCCAGGAGCCGGGCGGCCACGGTCAGGAGCTGGTCGCGAAAGCTGCCGGTGGGTAGGAAATTTTTGGTGTGGTCAATAAGCGCCCCGGCCGCCTCGGAAAACTGGCGGGCCAGGGTCGGATCGGCCGGCAGGCCGGCGCACAGGCGCTCGTAGAGGTCGTCCAGGATGGCCCGGTCGTCAAAGGACGGCTCGAAATCCGGGCGTAGCCCCAGTTCCAGGGCAAAGACCCGGGCCAGCAGATAGAGCAGGCTGTCGATGGTGCGAATACCCAGGCGCTGGGCATGGACGAGCAGCGACTCCAGCTCGCGCCGGGCCGTGGCCCGCTTGGCGGGATGGACCGGGTTGGGATCAAGGGCCAGGCGCTTAAGCGCCTCAATGACCCGGTCGCGCATCTCGGCGGCGGCCTTGTTGGTGAACGTCACGGCCAGGATGTCGGGCACGGCGTAGGCCCCGTCGCCGGTGTCGCCGCAGGCTCGCGGCAGGTCGCGGCTGGCGCCGAGGACGAGATCGATGAAACGCCCGGTCAGGGCGTGGGTCTTGCCCGAACCGGCCGAGGCCTTGACCTGGATGAGCATGATGGGCGGCTCCTTGGGATGCTGCCCGGAGGGTAGCCGCAACCCGGCCGGGGCGCAACGCCGAGGGGCTATCCTTGCCGGCCGGCCCGGCCCCAGGCATGGTGAGGCCATGACAAACGACACGACAACGACGTGGATGATTCCGCCCCAGGCCGACGGCTGGCGGCTGGACAAGGCGCTGGAGCTGTTGCTGCCCGGGGTGGGGCTTCGGGGCCGGCGACGGCTGGTCGAATCCGGCCTGGCGACGGTCAATGGCCGACTGCTGCCCGCCGGCTACCGGGTCCGGGCCGGCCAGACCGTGGCTATTGTCCCGCAACACCGGGAGCGCCGGTTTGGTCCGGCCGATGTGCCGGTGGTGCTGATGGCCGGGGACTACGGGCTTTTGAACAAACCCTCCGGCCTGCACAGCGCCGCCCTGGCCCAGGGCGGGGGCGAGAGCGTGGAGGCCCTTTTGCCGGACATTTTTTCGGGCCGGCCCACGTTTTTGCTTTCGCGTCTGGACAGCCTGACCACGGGACTGTTGCCGGCGGCGTTTTTAGCCGAGGCGGCAGCGGCCTACCGGGACATGGAGGAGGCCGGCGAAGTGGACAAGACCTACCTGGCCGTGGGCCACGGGGAACCCGCCGCGACGTATTTCCGGTGCGACGGCGAGCTGGACGCGGCGGACCGCAAAAAAACAAGGGTGCTGGACAGGGCGACCATCGATTCCCTGCGCATGACCGAGGTCGAGGCGTTGGAGACGCGAGGGGGGGTGACGCTTTTTCGCTGCACCATCAAGAAAGGCGCGCGCCACCAGATACGCACCCATCTGGCCTGGGCCGGCCATCCGCTGGTGGGCGATCCGCTGTACGGCTTTGGCGAGGGGGAGCGGCTGTATCTGCACTGCGCCGGCATCGACTGTCCGGCCTTTGCGGCGGTTTGCGACGCGCCGTGGAGTCTTGGAGAGGCGGTGGAGATTGTTTCTCTGTGAGCTGTTTCGGAGTGAAACCGTGTTTTCGATAGCGCTTTGGCCAAAACCGGTCTTGCCGGCTTTGGAAGGGCCAGATCAGTCGGTTTCGGTGGCCAGGGCGTCGAGGAGCCCTTCGATGATCTCGTAGCGCTGGATCAGATACGTTCCGGAGGCCACACGCCGCTTGAGGTCGGCGATACGGCGGGCGCGCTCGGCCGGATCTTCCTGATGGCCAATGGCCCCGCCGCGGGCGCGGTGGTGCTTTGTTGCTGCGTTCATGGCGGACTTCCTTGTCGCTGGTTTCTCCCGGTCCCGTAGGGAGACATCCGTCGTCGCCGCTCTTATCGGCGGCCTTGACGGCAGTCTTTAGCAGGACAGAAAAAAAAGCGGGCCAAGGTTGTAACCGGAAAAAAAGCTTGCGGGTCACAGTAAGGTTGTTTATAAAACGCAACATGACGCAACGAGACCAGGAAACAAACGCCTTGGGCGGCTTCGAAGGGTTTTTCGAGCGGGCGGCCAAGGCGGCGGGGATCGCCTCCCAGGCTGAGCTGGCGGCGCTTTTGGGCGTCCACCGTTCGGCCGTGACCCAGGCCAAGCGCAAGGAGGCCGTGCCCAAGGCCTGGGTGCTCACCGTGTCGCGCCGCACCGGGGCCGACCCGGACTGGCTGGAGTATGGCCGGCGGCGGGGCGGCGCGGCGCGGGGAGAAGGCCGGGGGAGCGCGGCCGACGACGGGGCGGCTGCGGCTGCGGTGGAGATTTTCGCCGCCGTGCCCAAGGTGCGGGCCAGATTGTCGGCCGGCGGCGGGTCATTCGAGACCGGCGGCGAGGTGGAGCGCGTCTATCCGTTTCGCCAGGACTGGCTGCGGGCCAAAGGGCAGCCCTCGCGCATGGTGCTCATGGACGTGGTGGGCAACAGCATGGAACCCGAGATTCGCCACGGCGACATGGTGCTGATTGACCAGGGCCAGACGGCGGTGGTGGCGCACGGGGTCTATGCCGTGGGGCTGGAGGATACGGTGCTGGTCAAGCGGGTGGAAAAGCGCCCCGGGCAGTTGGTGCTTTTAAGCGACAACCGGGACTACGCGCCCATTGTGCTGACCGGGGACGAGCTCGACGCCTTGCGGGTCATCGGCCGGGTGTTGTGGGTGGGTCGAGAGCTGTAATTTTTTTTTATCAGTGTGTTTATATTTATCTACTTCGTTGCGCAGGCCGCGCAACAAGGAGGCGGATCATGCAACGTCGTTACTGCCGCTGCGGCAAGTCCATCCTGGTGGAATACCGGCCTTGCGGCCCGACCTGGCGGGCGGTGTTTTTCCGGCCGCGCCTGCTGTTCCGTTCGCGGGTGCAGCGCTGCCCCTGCTGCGGCGCGGCGCTGGACATCGACAGCCTGTCCTGACGCCGGCCGGCAGCAAACGCCATCACAAGCATTTCCGGAGCCGGGCGGCCCGATCCCCAATCCGCTGCCCGCTGCGGCCGGTCCTGAACGCCGGTTGCCGAGCGCCCCCGCATCGGCCTCCCCCAAGCCTGGCCGTGGGGTCCGTTCCCCCAGGCGGCCGGCCGACCCGGGCCAACCGTGGACGCCGTATGGCCGTGCCTGCGGCGTCCACGATTTCTAACCGCCGCATATCGTTGAAGCCGGGCTTTCCTCCGCAACCAATCGGGAGTATGTGAACCAGACGCGACGTGACCGGAGGGAACGGGATGGGGAAGTGGACGTTGGGCGTGCTATTTGCCGCAACCGTTTGCGGCATCTCCTCCATTTACCTGCCCCAGCCCTTGCTGCCCCTGCTGGCCGAGGCTTTCGGCGCGTCCCAGGCCACGGCCTCCCTGGCCGTCACCGCCACCATGCTGCCCCTGGGGCTCGCGCCGCTGGTGTACGGGTTTTTTCTCGACGCCGTGCCGGCCCGGCCGCTTATCGCCTTGTCCCTGGGACTTCTTGGCGCAACCACGGCAGCCTTGCCTTTTTGCGCCGATTTCAAGGTTTTCCTGGCCTTGCGGGTGGTGCAGGGCCTGGCGGTTCCCTGTCTGCTCACGGCGCTGATGACCTATCTCTCCACTTCCGTGCCGCCGGCCGCGGTGCGCCGGGTCATGGCCGCCTACATCGCCGTCACCGTGCTCGGCGGTTTTTCCGGGCGCTTTTTTTCCGGTCTGACCGCCCACCTGTTCGGCTGGCGGTTTCCCTTCTATTGCCTGGGGGCCACCATCGCGGCCTGCTGTCTGGCCTGTCTGGCCTTGCCCCCGGACGGCCGTTCGGCCTTTTTGCCCATTCGTCTGCGCGACGCGCCCCATGTGCTGGCCAAGCCGGGTTTTCTGACCACCTACCTGATCGTGGCCCTGCTGTTTTTCGTGTTTTCCGGGATGCTCAACCTGCTGCCCTTTCGCCTGGGCGAGCTGGACGGCGGCTACTCCCCGTTGCGGGCTGGGGCCATGTACTGCGGCTATCTCATGGGCATCGTCACCTGCTTGACCTCCCACCGGGTTTCCGGCCGTCTGGGCGGGCCGGCCGGGGCCATGGCCATGGGCGCGGCCGTGGTCATCGGCGCTGCCGGGCTTTTTGCCGTGCCGGCGACCTGGGCGGTTTTCGTGAGCGTTTTCGTCCTGTGCACGGGCATGTTCATGGCCCATTCCGTGGCTCCGGGCGTGCTCAACAGCGCCGAGGCCGAACACAAGGGGCTTGTCAACGGCCTCTATATTTCCTTTTACTATTCCGGTGGCGCGCTTGGAACCTATCTGCCCGGACTGGTCCTGGGACGGCTGGGATTCGGGGCGGCGGCTGCGGTCCTGGTCGCGGCGGCGGCGGCGGCCACGGCTCTGGCCGTGGGACTGCGGCGGTCCGGTCCGCTGCCTGGGAGCCTGGGCGGACGGGGAGGGGGACGATGAGACGGAAGGTTTTGCCGCTTCTGGCGATTGTCTGGCTGACAGGCTGGGGCCTGGTCGGCCAAGTCCTGGGCCAGGGCGAACCCGTGGTCCGGGGCGGGACGGTGACTTACCCGAATTTTGACGTCAATATCGATGATGGCGGCGGGCTGGGCCGGCTGCGCCTGGGCTTTGAGGTGCTTTTCACCGATGAACTCGGAGCCAAGGCCGCCGCCGCGCTTCAGGTGCGCGAATCCATCCTGCTTTTTTTGCGGGGAAAATCCGCAGCTGATTTGCTGGCCCCCAAAGGCCGGGATGTGTTGCGGGCGCAGCTGCTGGCCCACATCAACGCGGCCATCGGCAGCCCCAAGGCCGTCAAATTGTTTTATCTCGACTACGTCGTCATCAAGGGGACGCCATGACCGTCATCCGCTGCATCCGGCACGGCCAAAGCGCCTCCAACGCCGGCGAAGTGACCGAATATCCCGACACCATCCCCCTGACCGGCCTGGGCCACGCCCAGGCCGCCCTGGTCGCCTCCTGCTTCAACAAACCGCCCCGGCGCATCGTGTTTTCCTCCTTCGACCGGGCGGTGCAGACGGCCATGCCCCTTTGCGAGCGCTTTCCCGACGTGCCCGTGGCCGTGTGGCCGGTGCAGGAATTCACCTATCTCGCCCCCTTCCGCTACGCCGGCACCCGCCGGGCCGACCGCCACGAGGCCGTGGAGCGTTATTGGGAGCGCCTGGATCCCATGTACCGGGACGGCGAGGGCGCCGAATCGTTTCTCGGCTTCTGGGACCGGGTGGAATCCTTTCTTGACCGCATGGCCGAAGCCAGCGGCCATGTGGCGGTGTTCACCCACGGCCAGTTCCTGCGCGGGGTGATGCTGCGCGTCCTGTGCGGCCGGCTTGGCGTGGAGGAGGCCATGTTCCGCTTCCGGGCCTTCCGGCAGGCCGTGGCCATACCCAACGCGGCCATGGTGGTCATCGGCCTGTCCCGGCGGTCCCCGGTGCTGGGGCCGGTGGTCACCAACCATTTGCCGCCGGAGCTGCTTTCAACCTGATGGACATGGTTTTTTTCGCCAACCCGTTGAAACGGCGCACCTGTTGCTCTATAAGCAACAGCATGAGACCGTGGGCGAGCGGAACCGGGGGGCTTTGATGGGGCGTGGGCATTTTTGCGGGCGGACTGCGACATGTGCGCTGCTGTTGTTGCTGCTGGCCGTGGCGGCCTTTGGCGATGCGCCGGCCTGCGCCGCCGAGGCCCAACGCCGGGCCGGAGCCTACTGGTCGGGGCTGTCCCGGGAACAAAAGACCGATCTGGTGCTGGGCATCTTCGACGGCTTCAACCTCAACGAGAACATCCTCGGCATCACGCTCAAAAACGAGTACACCATCTGTTCAGAAATCATGGACAGCATCATGCGCCAGTCCGACGCCTATTTCGCGGACATGCCGGCCGGGCGCATCGTCAGCGGACTCGACGCCTTTTACGCGGAACGCAAAAATCGCAACATCCCCATATCCTGGGGCGTTTGGGTCGTGGTTCGCAAGAACCGGCGCGACGCCACCCTGCCGCAGTTTCTGGAAGAGCTGCGCAATCTCTACCCCTGACCATTCCATGCCTTGCTTTTTTGGGCGACGCGATTAAAAGGGCTTCGCCGCCGCGTGGGCGGCAAAGGAGGCGGCATGTTGGCGCCTGTTCAGGCCTACTTCGAAAAACGCCTGGCCGACACGGCCAAGGCTCTTTCGGACAATCATTTTCTCGTCCATGTCGTGGCCGACGCCGAGGAAGCGGCCCAGGTCGTCATCGGCGAAGTGCTGCCGGCCGCGGCGCCCAAGGTCGTGTCCTACGGCGGTTCCATGACCCTGGCCGCCACCGGCCTGCCGGCGCTTTTGGCCGCCCGGCCGGAGCTGTCCATCATCAATACCATGGACCATGCCATCCCGGCCGAGGAAATGTACGAACGCCGCCGCCAGGCCCTTTTGGCCGACCTCTTCGTCACCGGCTCCAACGCCGTCACGCAGGACGGCAAGCTCGTCAATCTCGACATGATCGGCAACCGGGCCTGCGCCATAAATTTCGGCCCCCGACACGTGGTGGTGCTCCTGGGGCGCAACAAGATCGTGCCCGACGTGGCGACGGGCATGGCTCGCGTCAAAAATTACGCCGCCCCGGTCAACGCCATGCGCCTGTCCAAGAACACGCCCTGCGTGGCCACGTCTCATTGCCAGGATTGCGGCAGCCCGCAGCGCATTTGCAACGTGTGGACCATTACCGAGAAGTGCTTCCCCCGGGGACGCGTCACGGTGGTCCTGATCAATCAGGATCTGGGATTCTAACAGGGCCGCCCCGCGCGGCCGGATGAGGAAGCGGCTTTGGTTTGGAAGAAAATACCCCCGGAAGCGGACTATTTCCACTGCGAGCCCGGAACGGACTATTTCATCTGCGAGGAAGGCTTCGTGGTCGAAGGCCGGTTCCTGCAGGACGGGCAGGCCAACCTGGACAAGGCCATCTGGCCCACGGTGCAGGGCAACCGGGCTTATATCCGGGTGCGCCGCAAGGGCGTGGACAAGAAGTTCCAACTGGTGCGGATTTTCGCCGAGCTGTTCCCGGAGTTGCTCGCCGTCGAACTGACGCTGCGCACCCGCAAGGGGCCTTACAACCTGCGCATCGAAGCCGACGCCGGCGACGAGCCGGCCGCCGAGCGTCCGGCCGCGGCCAAGGCGCGCAAGGAAAAGCCCGTACGCAAGGAGCGTGAGCGCGAACGCGAGCGGGAACGGGAACTCCCCGAGGAGGCCGACGAGGAGATCGTTGAGGCTCCCGAGGAAGCCTTCGCCGAGGACGAGGACGAGGACGAACCGGCCGTGGCCGTGGCCGACCATCGGCTGTGCCGGGTCTGCAATCTGCGTAAGCGTTCATCGGAATTCAGCCCCCGCGAGGACATGTGCCTGGACTGCTACATGGGCCGCGACGAACTCCTCAAGGAGATCATCGCCCGCCGCCGCCGCAAGTCCAAGCCCGCCGCTCCCCGGGTCACGGAAGAAAACGTCGAACGCGGCGGGATGGAAGACAATCTCGACTCGTTTGGCAGCATGGATTTCGGCATATCCCTGCCTGAATAAACGGCGGGCGCGTTCCACCAATCGTGGGGCGCGCCTGGCCGCCACGATTTTTCGGACAACGCCTCGGCTGGCCCGTTGCCGGGCATCCGGCCGATTGCGGCGGCGCCGCCCGTGTCCTGCCTGTGCTTGCGCATCCGGCACGATTCCTGCCAGGAGGAAACCATGCCGCCATCGCCCGATTCCGACCCCGACCAGCGCCCGTCGGCCGGCGTCGGCCTCAACGAGGCCGACGTGGTCATGCCCTTGGCCGCGGCCATCTGCATCACCATCGGCTGGGCCGTGGTCATGGACTATGAAAGCGTGATCCAACCGCTGGCGGCCAGTCTGCCGGCGATGGAGTCGCGTATCCGGCTCATGCGTCTGGTCATGGGCCTTTTGACCGTCGGCGGCCTGGGGCTGGCCTTTTTGGCCGCCAGGGACGGCCGCCGCCGTCGTCAGGCCGAGGCGCAGCTGCACATCGCCCATGCCGCCCTGGCCCGGCGCATGGCCCGGCGCACCGATCAGCTGCGCACCAGGACCCGCGCCCTGCGCGAGGCCCGGTTGCGCGAACGGCTGGCCGAGACCGAAGCCGAGGCGGCGTACGCCGCCGGCCAGGTGGAAGCCGCCGGAGCCTATCTGCACGGCGTGGGCAACGCCATTTCGGCCATGGACCTGGAACTGCTGCGCCTTTCCCGGGCCCTGGCCGCCGCGCCGCGCCTGGAGGCCGCCTTTGCCGCCGTGGCCCAAGGCCTGCGTAGCGGCAAGGCCGACCAGGCCGCGACCGATCTCGAATCCCTGCGCCAGACCCTGCTTGAGCGCGCCATGCCCAGACTCGCCGCCGGCATTGCCGCCGTGGCCGAGCTCAAGGAGCGCATGGCCGCCGACCTGGAACGCCATCGCGGCGAGTTCGAGCGGCGCGACAAGCGTGAGCCCTATCTCCAGGACGTGCGCCTGGACGAGGAACTGGCCGCCATCCTCGACCGTATGCCCCGGGCCGCCGGCAGCGATCCCGTGGCTCGGGAGATCGTCCCCGGCCTGCGCCTGCGTACCCGCAAGCAGCCGTTTCTGGCCGCCTTGGCCGCCCTGGTCAGACAAGCCCTGGACGCCGCCGTGGGAGCCGTGACCGTGCGCCTGTACCCGGGCTCCGGCGACCGGGCCGTGCTGGTCGTCGAAGGCGCGACCCTGCCTGGCGGCGATGTGGGGCCGGTGGCCGCCGGCATAAACTTCCTCAACGAAAACGGCGGGTCCGTCCGCCAGGAACCGGCCAGCGCCAACCAGCCGCCGCGCCTGGTCATCGAGATGGCCGGGCAGCCGACCAAGGCGGCCGATCCGACCTCCGGCCTTTCTTGACAGCCTGTCGCAAACCCGTATGATTGCACGATCACTGGCGGAAAATGCCTGAAACGGCAGGGGATGGCGTATGCCCGACCCCGGCCGGGCACGGCCGCCGGACAGGCGACGGCAGGAGGCCATGGTCACACGCGCGGTTACCGAACTTTCTCCAGGCATGGTCCTGGCCGAGGACGTGCTCACCCCGGGCGGGCGGTTTCTCATGCCCCGGGGCACGGTCCTTGATGTCGGCCATCTCAAGTCCTTGCTGGCCTGGAATCTGGCCGAAGTCCGGGTGGCCGGGGAGGCCTCGCCGTGTCCGGACGCGCCGGCCGCCGCCGCGCCCGATGCGGCGCAGGGCCGGCCCGACGTGCTGGAGGCGGCCGAGGCCGCCGTGCGCGAGCGCTTTGCCTGCTGTATCCTGGCGGCCTCCCCC
Organism: Solidesulfovibrio carbinolicus; assembly: GCF_004135975.1. Classification (NCBI taxonomy): domain Bacteria; kingdom Pseudomonadati; phylum Thermodesulfobacteriota; class Desulfovibrionia; order Desulfovibrionales; family Desulfovibrionaceae; genus Solidesulfovibrio; species Solidesulfovibrio carbinolicus. The sequence goes on from NZ_CP026538.1 coordinate 1,139,438, forward strand.
TGCGACGTGCTCTTTCGTCTGGCCCTGGACCGCGAGGTCCGGCGGCGGCTGGCCGAGGGCGTCCCGGCCGGGGAAGGCGGGGAGGACCGTTCCTGGCGCATGATCGAATCCGAGCCCGGACACCTCGCCATGGACGCCCTGCTGCGCGACGAGCCCCAGCTCGTCTCGCCTCCGGAAGTCTATCTGCGCATCAGCGCGGTGCTGGGCGATCCGGCCAGCACCGTGGAGGACGCGGCCGAAAGCATCAAGCACGACCCGTCCCTGGCCGCCAAGCTTTTGCGCCTGGTCAACAGCTCCTACTACGCCCGCACCATGCGGGCCATGCGCGGCCGGTTCCCGGCCAAGATCGACAGCCTGTCCCGGGCCGTCACCGTGGTCGGGGCGCGCCAGCTGGCCACGTTGGCCCTGGGCGTGTCCGTGCTGCCGCTTTTTCAGGACATCCCCCAAAATTGGGTCAACATGCGGCTTTTCTGGGAGCACAGCGTGGGCTGCGCCGCCGCCGCCCAGGCCCTGGCCGAGGCCACGGGACTGGTCAATCCCGAGACCGCCTTCGTGGCCGGGCTGCTCCACGACATCGGCCGCATCATCGCCTTCAAGCAGGCTCCGGCCCACATGGCCGCCGCCATGCGTCGGGCCGAGGCCGAGGGCTGCCCGCTCTATCTGGCCGAACGCGAAGTGCTGGGCTTCGACCACGCCGCCCTGGGCGGCCATCTCCTGCAGAAATGGCAGTTTCCGGCCAACCTTGAGAAAATGGTGCGTTACCACCATGACCTCGACGAGCCGTTTATCATCGACGAGCCGGCTGTCGTCCATCTGGCCGATGTGGTGGCCACGGCCATGGGCTGGGGCGGCAGCGGCAACCGGCGTCTTCCGGCCGTGGACCCGGCCGCCTGGGCCGCCCTGGGCCTGACCGGCGAGGCCCTGGCGGCGCTTGTGCCGGGCATGGAAGATCGCCTGGCCGATACCATGCGGAGTTTTTTCCCGGACCACCAGGGGCCGCTGTGAGGCCGCCCCAAACCCCGCCGGAGCGCTGATGTCCGCCCGAATCCTGGTTATCGACGACGACGAAGCCTTCAGGGAAATGCTGTGCGAGGCCCTGGCCGCCAAGGATTTCGATCCCGTGGGCGTGGGCACGGCCGAGGAGGGCGTGGCCCGGGCCAAGGCCGAAACCTTTGATCTGGTCCTCACCGACGTCATGCTGCCCGGCATGGACGGCATCGAGGGGCTCTCCAAGCTCAAGGAGGCCGCCCCGGACAGCGAAGTCATCGTCATGTCCGGCTATTCGGCCCGGGAAAAGGCCTTGGACGCCGTGCGCCTGGGGGCCTACGACTTTTTCGCCAAACCCTTTTCCCTGGCCGAAATGGAAGTGGTCATTCGCCGGGCCCTGGAACGGCGAACCCTGCTCTTGGAGCTGCGACAGCTGAAGTCCGCCGTGGCCGCCGGGCGCGGGCCGACCATCGTTGGCCAGTCGCCGTCCATGCGCGCCGTGGTGGACATGGTGCGCCGGGTGGCCCCGCTGGATTCCACGGTGCTCGTCACCGGCGAATCGGGCTGCGGCAAGGAAGTCGTGGCCGACGCCATCCAGGCCTTAAGCAAACGGGCCGACGCCCCCTTTGTGAAGGTCAACTGCGCCGCCATCCCGGAAAACCTCCTCGAATCCGAACTCTTCGGCCACGAGAAGGGGGCCTTCACCGGGGCGGTGGGCTTGAAAAAGGGCAAATTCGAGCTGGCCGACCACGGCACCATCATGCTTGACGAGATCGGCGACATGCCGCTTTTTCTCCAGCCCAAGCTTCTGCGCGCCGTGGAGCAGAAACAGATCGAACGGGTGGGCGGCGGCAAGCCCATCGACATCGACATCCGCATCATCGCCGCCACCAACCAGGAGCTGCAAAGCCTGGTCGAGCAAAAGCTCTTTCGGGCCGACCTGTACTACCGCCTAAGCGTCGCCGCCATTCCCCTGCCGCCCCTGCGGGAGCGCAAGGAAGACCTGCCGCTGCTGGTGGGGCATTTCCTGGAGCGCATCGGCCCCCGGGTCGGCATCAATTTGCGCGGCGTTTCCCGGGAAGGGATGCAGCTGCTTTTCGACTACGACTGGCCGGGCAACGTGCGCCAGTTGGCCAATCTGTTGGAACGGGCGGCCATCATGAGCTCCGGCGAGGTGCTCACCGCCCTGGAGATCGGCCGGGCCCTGGACGGGGCCTCGCGCCGCCCCGCCCCCGAGGCCTCGCCCGAAGGCCCGTGCCCCATGGCCGGCAATCTGCGCGACACCCTCCAGGACATGGAGCGCAACATGATCCTCACCGCCCTGCGCAAGGCCGGCGGCGTGCAGAAAGACGCCGCCCGCACCCTTGGCGTGAGCCCCAAAAACCTCTGGAACAAGCTGCAAAACACCGCATCGACCCGTCCGAATACGCCGGTTGACGACGACACGGCGACAGGGAAGGGCGGCGAGAGGGAAGAATGCCTCCGGCGGCCGGGGGCCTGAGGCCCCCGGACCCCCCATATGGGGAAAAATTCAAGGGGTCTGCGCCAGGTGGGCGGTTGGGAGGATTCCTGGCCGCTTGGGCTTGAGGAAGACTTTTCCGGGCGTTGCGCCCAGCCGTTGACGATGTTCCCGCTGTCCTGACGGCCGTTGCCGGTCAATCCTGACGTATCTCCAAACGCCATCGACGCTCTTGCCGCAAACGGCCGCCGGAAGTCCCTCCGGCGGCCGTTTCGTTTGCTTGGCAGGCTTCTTGCTCAGTACCAAGCGTCGCTACAGGCGCCAGGCTGGCCAAAGGCCCGAAAGACGGGGCCGGACGGGACTTGCCGCAAGAAAAGGGCCTGCCCCGAAGACGCCTTGGTGTTTGAGAAGACGGACCAATCCCGGCGGACCAGACACAGCGTTTAAAAAAGTTATACGCCGTTCCCCAGGCACACCCGAACCGGCCGCGCTGCCGGAAGTCCGGGGCAAGCAGGCGGAGGCCCGCATGAAAACCAAGGCCGTACCCCACATCATTTTGGCCGTCATCCTGGCGTTGACGGCCGGCGTTCTGACCATCCGCTGGCTGGGGTCCGTGCGCGCGCCCACAGTTGAGCAGGCCAAGCCGGCCGCGCCCAAGGTCGAGGTGGTGGTGGCCGCCCGGGCCATCCCCAAGGGCGGGCGCCTCGACGCCTCCATGGTCAAGTCCAAGGGTTTCGAGGCCGAGGCCGCGCCCCAGGGGGCGCTTCGCGACGTTCAGGAGGCCTACGGCCGCATCAGCGCCCGCGACATCTCCCCCGACGATCCCATCACCCCGGACAAGCTCATGCCCAAGGGCGCGACCAGCGGCGGCCTGGACGCCTCGGTAGCCCCGGGCAAGCGGGCCTTTACCATCAAGGGCAGCAAGATCATGGGCTCCGGCGGCCTTGTCACCCCGGGCTGCCGGGTGGACGTGCTGGTGACCTATCCCGTGCCCAACGGCAAAAACGACGAAAAGATCAACAAGATCATTCTGGAAAACGTCCCCATCCTCACCACCGGCACCGAGCGCGAGACCAAGATCGGCAAGGACGGCCGGGAGGAACTGGCCAACACCGACTTCTACACGCTCATGGTCGCGCCCGAGGAAGCCGAACGTCTGGCCCTGGCCAGCGATACGGGCAGCCTGCATCTGGCCCTTCGCACCCCTGGCGACGCCGACATCGTGACCACTTCCGGGGCCGATGTGGCCAAAAGCCTCGAAGCTTTCGCCGCCGCGCCGGCCGGGCCGCCCCTGGCCGACGCCGGAGCCCTGCCCGAGGAAGACGCCGGCTACAGCGTGGAAACCATCCGAGGCACTGAGCGCGAACGTGTGCGCCTCGACCCCCTCACCGGGATACAAACGGAGGACAAGGGCCATGCCAAGCCGTAACTGCCTGCCGCGCCTGTGGGCGCGCGCCCTGGCCATCGCGCTTTCCCTGGTTTTGGCCGCGCCGGCCCAGATTGTTTGGGGCGGGGTCGCGCCGGTGGCCGTGCGCGCCGCGCCGCGTCTGGCGCTGACCATCGGCAAGTCCGTGATCTTGCAAAGCGACGCCGACATCACTCGGGTCTCGGTGGCCCAGCCCGACGTGGCCGACTTCGTGCTGCTCTCGCCGCGCCAGATCTATGTCACCGGCCGCGCGCCCGGCATCACCAACCTGACGCTGTGGGACAAGGGCGACAAGATCCGCGCCGTCTACGACCTCGACGTGGCCCCGGACGCCTCGCGCCTCAAGAAAATGCTCCACGACGTGATGCCCGGCGAGACCGGCATCGAAGTCCTGGCCAGCCAGGATTCCATTGCCCTGTCCGGCACGGTGCGCGACGCCGAGAGCCTCAAAAAGGCCCTGTCCCTGGCCGAGGTCTACGCCCCCAAAAAGGTCCTCAACCTGCTGTCGGTCAGCGGCGTGCAGCAGGTCATGCTCGAAGTGCGGGTGGCCGAGATGTCCAAGTCCGTGGTCAACCGCATGGGCATCAACTTAAACGCCGTGGGCGACGGCAATTTCGGCTATACGCTCCTTGGCGGGCTTTCCGCCCTGGCCGATACGGTCTTTAATATCGACAACGTCCAAAATTCCTACAAGTACAGCACCATCAAGTTCACCGGCAGCGACAATTCCAGCAGTTCGGAAAGCGCCACCATCCAGACGCGGTTCCGGGAGTTCAACCAGCCCGAGCAAAGCAAGACCGTGGCCCTGGGCCAAGGCACCGCCGCCATGCGCTTTAGCACCAACTGGGGCGGAACCGGCAACACCACCATGACCGCCGTTTTGGACTTGCTCAAGCAAAACGGGCTGGTGCGGATACTCGCCGAACCCAACCTCGTGTGCTTAAACGGCCAGTCGGCCAAGTTCCTGGCCGGCGGCGAGATCCCCGTGCCCGTGCCCTCGGGGCTTGGCACCACCAGCATCGAATGGAAGGAATTCGGCGTGGGCCTCAAGTTCACGCCCACCGTGGCCGGCGAGGTCATTAGCCTCCAAGTCAATCCCGAGGTGTCCGACCTCGACTATACCCGGGCCATCAAGCTCAACAGCTTCGAGATTCCGGCCGTGCTGACCCGGCGCGCTTCCACCTCGGTGGAGCTCAGAAACGGCCAGACCTTCGCCATCGCCGGCCTGCTCAAGGAAGAAGGCCGCGAATCCGTGGACAAGTACCCCTGGATCGGCGACATCCCGGTGCTCGGCAATCTGTTTAAGAGTTCAAGCTACCAGAAGGACCAGTCGGAACTGGTGATTCTGATTACCGCCCATCTGGTCAAGCCCCTCAACAAGAAAGACATGATCCTGCCCACCGACGGGGTCCATGAGCCCGACGACCTGGAGTTTTTCCTCGGCATCAAGCGGCCCCAGGCCGCCGCCGGCGCGCCGGGCGGGGCCATCACCCGCACCGGGGCGGAAATTGACGGCGACTTCGGCCATGCCGTGCCCCTGGCCGCGGCCCGGCCGACCGATCCCAAGGGCTATTAGACGCCCGGCAGGGAAATATCGGCAGGCGCGACACCCGCCCCACCGGCGTGCTCACGGCGGCGGGACAACCACAACGGCCTTTACCCGAGGACGCGATGCGAGCCGCTACACCCGGGCCAACTCCCGAAAGCGGGATGGAGCAAGCCATGCGAAGCATGTTATGGATCGTGGCGGTGGCCCTGGCCGGCCTTCTGGCCGGCTCCCTGACCGGCTGCCAGGCCGAGAAGGAAAACATTGGCTGGGACTACGGCAAGTCCTACCATACGGTTTTCGAGGCCCAGAAAATCGCCCCGGCCGTGGTGGACGACAAACCCGTGGACGCCATGGGCGGCACGCGGGCGGCCCTGGCTTATGACCGTCTGGAAAAGCAGGCCCCGGAAGAGCAAAAACAAGGCTCCGGCGGGTTCGAGGCCTTCTTGCAGCAGAAGTGAGGCCGAGGCCTCGGGGGGACGATCCATGCGCGACAAGCTCACCGTGATTCTCGACATGCCCCCTTCGGCCGCCCGGGGGGCCTTCGAGGAATGCCTGTCCGAGGACGGCGATTTCGAGGTGCTCGGGGCCGGCGAGGAGTATGCCGACCTGCTCGTGCGCGAGCTGGCCGAAGGCGGCGAGGCCGAACTGGAGGCCGTGGCCGAGATGGTGGCCCGGCGCGGCGACCGGGAGGTGTTTCTCACCGCCCAGGTCTATGACGCCGAGGTGCTCATGCGGCTCATGCGCCAGGGCGTGCGCGAATTTTTTCCCCAGCCCGTGGATCATGAAGAGGTGCGCATGGCCCTTTGGCGCTTCAAGGAGCGCCGGGAGTCGGTGCGGGGGCCAAGGCGCAGCAAGCAGGGGCGCATCGTCAACATCTTCGGAGCCAAGGGCGGGGTGGGCACCACCTCGCTGGCCGTCAACCTGGCCGCCGCCTGCCAGACCCACAGGGACGGGGCCTCGGTGGCGCTCATGGACATGAACCTGCCCTTTGGCGAGGCCCAGCTGTTTCTCGACCTCGCCCCCAAATACCACTGGGGCGAGGTGCTCGGCAACATCAGCCGCCTGGACGCCACCTATCTCATGAGCGTCATGTCGCGCCATCCCTCCGGGCTGTACCTGCTGGCTCCGCCGAGCCGCCTGGACGACCTCCAGATGGCCACCCCGGAGAACATCTCCAAGCTCCTGGAACTCATGCGCCAGGTCTTCGACACCGTGGTCATCGACCTGGGCATGTATCTTGACGAGATCACCCTCAAGGTCATGGACATCTCCGACGCCATCGTCCTGGTCTCGGTGCAAAACCTGCCCTGCCTGGCCAACGTGCGCCGCTTCCTCGACAACGTGCGCCACGCCGAGGCCGGCCTTGAGGACAAACTCAAAATCGTGGTCAACCGCCATCTGGAGGAAAGCGACCTGGTGGTGGAGGACATGGAAAAGGCCCTGGGGCTGCCGGTCTTCTGGCGCGTGCCCAACGATTACAAGACCACCCTGTCGGCCATCAACCAGGGCAAGACCTTGCTTGAGACCGCGCCCAAGGCCCCGGTCACCCGGGCCCTTTGCGACCTGGCCGCCGCCCTGTCTCCGGCAAGTTCGGCCCAGGAAACCAAAAAATCCTTGTTCGGACTCAAGTTCTTGCGCGGACGGTCATGACCGCCGCCGCCGTGCGGCAGTGAAGGAGATTTGGCATGGAACGCGGCCGCCCGCCCCTGATGCGCCACCAGATGCCCCGCACCCAGGCCCCGGCCCCGGAGCGGCGGGAGGCCTTGGGCCCGATCTCGCAGGAATACTACGAGATCAAAACCCGCATCCACGACCGTTTGATCGATCTGATCGACCTCACCCTCCTTGATACCCTGGAGGAGTCGGCCCTGGGCGGCGAGATCAGCAAGATCGTCGAACGCTTGTTGCGTGACGAGTTCTATCAGACGCCGCTCAATCAGTCCGAGCGCGACCGCCTCATCACCGAGGTGAAAGACGAGATGCTCGGCCTTGGTCCCCTGGAGCCTTTTCTCAAGGACCAAAGCGTCAACGACATCCTGGTCAACTCCTATCGCCAGATCTACGTGGAGCGGGGCGGCAAGCTGGTCCTGACCGAATCGCGCTTCAAGGACAACGACCACTTAAAAAAGATCATCGACCGCATCGTCTCCCGGGTCGGCCGCCGAGTGGACGAATCCTCGCCCATGGTGGACGCCAGGCTTCCCGACGGTTCGCGCGTCAACGCCATCATTCCCCCCCTGGCCATCGACGGGCCGGCCCTGTCCATCCGCAAATTCGCCAAGGAAAAGCTGACCATCGAGGATCTCATCCGCTTCAAGGCCATGACCCGGGACTTTGCCGACGTGCTCAAGGGCATTGTCCTGGCCCGGCTCAACATCCTCATTTCCGGCGGCACCGGCACCGGAAAGACCACCATGCTCAACTGCCTGTCGGGCTTTATCCCCCACGACGAGCGCATCGTCACCGTGGAAGACGCCGCCGAGCTGCAGCTCAAGCAGGACCACGTGGTGCGCCTGGAATCGCGCCCGCCCAACATCGAAGGGCGCGGCGAAGTGACCCAGCGCGATCTGGTGCGCAACTGCCTGCGCATGCGCCCCGACCGCATCATCGTCGGCGAAGTGCGCGGGGCCGAGGCCCTGGACATGCTGCAAGCCATGAACACCGGCCACGACGGCTCCCTGGCCACCCTGCACGCCAACACCCCCCGCGACGCGCTCATGCGCCTGGAGACCCTGGTCGCCATGGCCGGACTCAACATCTCGGCCCTGTCGCTCAAGCGCTACATCGCCTCGGCCGTGGACGTCATCGTCCAGATTTCGCGCTTCTCCGACGGCAGCCGCAAGCTCGTGAGCTTCCAGGAACTCACCGGTATGGAAGGCGACGTCATCACCATGCAGGAGATTTTTGCCTTCGAGCAACGCGGGGTCACGGCCGACGGCAAGGTCAAGGGCGTGTTCATGGCCCGGGGCATCCGGCCCAAGTTCGCCAGCCGTTTCGAGGCCAAGGGGATTCGCATGCCCGAAGGGATTTTCGATCCACGAAACGTGGTGGAGGTCTAGGCGTCATGGAACGCGGCCCAACCCAAACGCCCGCCGGCCCGGACCGGCTTCCGGGGCGGCCATGACTCCCGGGCTGCCAAACATCCTGTCCCTGGCCCTGCTGCTGTCCCTGGTCTATCTGGCCGTGGCCGTGGTGGTGCTCATCGGGCGGCTCACGGACACCGCAGGCAAGGAGATCGCCCGGCGTGTGGAGCAGGTGACCCGGGGCGAAGGCCTGGGGCTGGATACGGCCGACCTCGTCAAGAAGCATGAATTAAGCGGCCTTCGCTGGCTCGACATGCTGCTGTCGCGCCAGGCCTGGAGCCGACGCATGGACAAGATGCTCGACCAGGCCGACATCAAGGCCCCGCTTGGCATCTTCGTCATGCTTTCCCTTATTTTCGCCGTCACCGGCTACCTGGCCGCCTCGCTGTACCTGAGCAATCCGCTACTGAGCCTGGCCGTGGCCGGGGTATGCGGTTGGCTGCCGTTTAAGTGGGTGGTCATGCGCAAGGACAAGCGCATGGCCGATTTCGAGCGCCAATTGCCCGAGGCCCTGGAACTCGTGGGCCGGGCCCTGCGGGCCGGCCACACCTTCACCAGCGGCATGGGCATGGTGGTGAGCGAGTTCGCCGATCCCATCCGGGTCGAATTCCAGACCACCCTTGAGGAAATCAATTTCGGCATGGGCGTCACCACGGCCCTGGACAACCTCATGGACCGGGTGGATTGCCCGGACCTCAACTTCTTCGTGGTCTCGGTCAAGATCCAAAACGAATCCGGCGGCAACCTGGCCGAGATCATCGGCAACATTTCGGGGCTTATCCGCGAGCGGTTCAAGCTCAAGGGACGCATCCAGGTGCTTTCGGCCGAGGGGCGCATGGCCGCCTGGGTGCTGTGCCTTTTGCCCTTTGGCGTGGCCGCCGTCATCCAATTCGTCAACCCCGGCTATCTGGGGCTGCTTTTCACCGATTCCCTGGGCCGGATCATGAGCTACGGCGTTGGCGGGCTCATTGTCATGGGCATACTGGTCATCCGCAAGATGGTGCGGATCGAGGTCTAGGGGGAACCATGGACAGTCTCGTCATCGCCGTGCTCGTGTCCCTTAGCGTCGGATTTCTTACGTATGCCGTGGCTTCCCTGCGCGAGGAGGGGCAAAGGCGTCGGCGCATGGCCGAGCGCGCCGTGGCCTTGGTCACCGACAGCCGGCTCGGTGATGGCGGCCGGCCAGGCGTCCTTGGTTGGCTTGAAGGGCTTTTCCGGCGGGCCGCGACCGCATTTGGCGAACTGGTCAAGCCCCGCGAAGCCCAGGAGCTCACCAAGGCCAGAAGCGCCCTGGTCCAGGCCGGCTACCGCCAGCCCAGCGCCCTGGAAATCTATTGGGGCATCAGGGCCGGCGCGGCCCTGGTGGGACTGGTGCTGGGCGCGTTGGCCGCCATGTCCGGCAAGGTGCCGGGCCAGTACAAGCTGTTCGTCGTGGTGGGGCTGACGGCCGCCGGGTTTTATCTGCCCGGCATGATCCTCGATTCCCGGGTCAAGGCCCGTCAGAAAGCCATCCAGAAAAGCCTGCCCGACGCCCTGGACCTGCTGGTGGTCTGCGTGGAGGCCGGCATGGGCCTGGACGCGGCCATCTACCGGGTTTGCCAGGAAATGTCCCTCAAGGACCCGATCTTAAGCGCCGAACTGCGCCTGCTCACCCTGGAGCTGCGGGCCGGCAAGGCCCGGCGCGAGGCGCTCAAAAACCTCTCGGCCCGTATCGGCCTGGAAGACGTGGGCAGTCTCGTGGCCATGCTCATCCAGACCGACATGTTCGGCACTTCCATCGCCCAGACCTTGCGGGTCTATGCCGACTCCATGCGCACCAAGCGTTTCCAGCTGGCCGAGGAGTTGGCCGCCAAACTCCCGGTCAAGCTGCTCATGCCGCTTATTTTCTTCATCTTCCCGACACTGCTCATCGTCATCCTTGGCCCGGCCGGCATCCGCATCTTCCAGATGTTCGGCGGCATGAACAAATAAGGCGCACAGGCAAGGAGCACGCCATGGCCAGCGACATCGTGCGCGGCGCAAACGAACTGCGCCAGGGACGGCAGGACGTGCTCGACGCCGTGTCCGACCTGGGTTCCGGAGCCAAGGGGCTGTCCTCGGGGCTGTCCGATTTTTTGGCCAGGCCCGAGAACCTCGTGGCCCTGGCCATTTGCGCCGTCGCCCTCGTCGGCATCTACCGGCTGCTGCGCAGCGAGCACATCATCCCGGCGTCCTCGGGTTCGGGCCTGGGGTCGTTGCTGTCCGGCCCCCTGGGGCGCAGCCTGCTTTTCCGCGCCCTTGCGGCCCTGGTCCTGGGGGCCTTGGGGCTGGCCTTGTTTACCGGCCGCCTGGCCTTTCTTTTCTGAACCCGCCCGCCCAAAACAACGGGCGCGGCCGGGGAGTTTCCCCGGACCGCGCCCACGCTCAAGACGCCTTCCCCAAAACGCGTTATTCCCGGTAGGGCCTGTACTGCTGCAGGATCATGTCGGCCACGGACTGCTTCAGCGCGGCCACCTGGCTGTCGGCAGCGTAGGCCTCGGCGACGGCCAGGGCGTCGGCGCTGTTTTCGAAGCCGGCCGACTTGGCCACTTCGTCGAACTTGGCGTCGTAGGCCTCTGGCGTATCCCGCGACAGAGTCACGAAGTTGCTGGCGCTGACCAGTTCCAGATAGCCCTGGTAGAACTTGACCACGTCGTCCTTGGAGGCGGCGTGCGCCGGCAGGGCGGCGGCCAGGGCCAGGACGGTCAGGATGACGGCGGCGCGAACGGCGTTCATGGCAGGCTCCTTACTGGCCCCAGTCTTCGGACATCTTCTTGGCCGAGGCGGACAGCTTGATATTGTCGAAAAACGGCTTCATCGGGGGCGACATGGCGTAATAGGTGTACTCCAGGCTCACTTCGAACGGCAGGCAGGGCGTTTCGCTGCACGGCGCGGTCGTCGAGGGCGACAAGGTCAACTGCGGTCCATCGCTTGAGCCGGGCTGCTGGACCTGGGGCACGAGTCCCTGGCTTTGCATGTAATTCTGGGCCGAGGCCTGACTCGTTTCCTGGGTGGCGGCATAGCGGGCGATCTTGCCCACGGCGCTTTCCAGGGTCGCCTGGATGCGCAGGATGTTGCCCAGTTCGAGGATGCCCAGGAGCAGCGTCAGCAGGATCGGCAGCACCAGGGCCATCTCCACGGTCAGGCTGCCGGCCTGGCCTGGCTTGGCCGGTGAGGTGGGCGTTGTGGGCGTCAGGGTGTTCATGACTGGCCTCTTCGATGTCCTTTTCATGCGCGTCTTGGGCGTTCGCGCCGGTTACGGCGTGCCCGTGGTGGCTTCCTTGCGGCTCATCAGGCGCTGACCGAGCTGCTGGCCGATCTTTTTGAACATTTCCTTGATGCCGGCCTCGTCGGGCGCGTCGAAGTAGTGGTCTTCGGTGCCGGGCTTGGACGAGGCGATCTGCTTCATGAGGTTTTTGTCCGTGGAGTCGGAGTCGCCGAACCGGATGGAGAAGATCTCGATAGGATAGTTGGCGTCGGTCTTGGCCAGGGTCGCCTCGTTGACGACGTAGGTGTTGAGCAGTCCGCCGTCCTTGCAGTCCGGGATCTGGGCCAGGGTCAGGGCGGCCGTGGACAGGGTGGAGTAGGGTGAGCTCGACGTGTCGGGCTTAAGGCCCTGGCCGAAGTAGGCGTTGGTCCAGTAGGTGTTGATGGTCTTGGACCCTGAGGCGTAGGAGCCGCCGCAACGCCCGTCCTCGGTGTCGCCGTCGGTGAGCACGATCATGATCTTGCGCACCTTCTTGTCGGTGCTGCCCTCGACGTAGGGCGCGGTCGGCGTGAGCACATGCCGTCCCCACTTGATGCCTTCGCTGATGATCGTGCCCGAAGTCACCTGGCCGGCGTTTAAGGCCGTGATGTTGGAGAGGATGGCGCTTTTGTCCGAGGACAGGGCCCGGATGGGCGACATGCCGGAGCAGGTCTTGTCCGAGGTCGTGCTGACGCCGCTTAAGGTGTAGCCGTAGAAGATGTTGGTCTTGGTCGTGGTCTTGGAATACTCGGTGCGCAGCTTGCCGTTGTTGAGCGTGCCGTCGGCGTTGCGACAGCCCGTGCCCACGCCGTCGGGGTTGGCTTCGGCCGCCACCGGATCGTTGCCGTCAATGCGCACCTTGCCCTGGAACGGCACCAGCCCGATCTTGGAGCGGGTGGAAACTGAAGACGAGGACGGCATGATGAGGTTGACCAGATTGGTGGCCGCTTCCTTGACGTTGGCGATGGGCGTGCCCTTCATGGAACCGGTGGCGTCGAGGACCATGACCAGCTCAATGTCGTTGTAGCCGGCGCAGGCTTCGGCCGTGACCGTCTGGTCGCCGATGCCGATGACCTGGGACAGGGTCATTTCCACCTTGGCTTCGGCCGAAACGCACACGCTGCGGGTGGCTCCGCCGGACTCCACCAGGATGCCGGTGGCGTCGGCGTCATTGGCTAGCAGATTTTGCGTGGCCGCGGCCGTCACCGCTCCGGTGGACACGTCCGGGTCGTCGGGCAGTTGCAAGCTGCCGGCCAGGGCGGCGGCGTCCACGGCGTTTTGCAGCCGGGTTTGCTCCACGGAAATCCGCCCGAGGTCCACGGCCACGCCGGCCGCGGCCATGACCGCGACCAGCGCCGCCGCCACGAGCAGGCTGGAGGCGCCCCGGACGTCGCCGTGATCAGTTCGCGGCCGGCAACGCTGTGACGACCTTGGCCGAAAGCGTGAGGTTATTGAGGCCAGGAAGGCTGAAAGCGTCCGAGCCGCCTTGGCTGCCCGATTGGGCGAGAAGTGGCGTGAATGCATGGTCCACCTGCACTGTTGCGTTGTTGTTGGCGTCACGGGGGCTGATGGAGACGGTCGGCGGCGCGCCGTCGATGGTCTGGGACGAACCGCTGCCTTGAAACAGGCTGCTGACGTAGCTCTCCACCCCGGTCGTGTCGCCGTTTTGCCGGTTGAGCATCCGCGCCCCTTCCATGGCCGCGTTTTGCAGTTGCTTGTATTCGAGCAGCGCCCGCGCTCCTTCCACCAGCACGAGGAGCAGGGGGACAAGGACGAGCATCGCCAGGGCCGTCTCCACGGCGGCGACGCCTCGTTGGTCGTTGTGCAGTCTCTTCATGGCCGTGATCCCGGGTTGGTGTCGTTTCCGAACAGTCGGTTTTTCTGATAAAATGGAAGAATCATGCCACGGCGGCCAAATATTGAATGGTAATTTGAAAGTCATTTGTTGCCAGCTGGTTGCGATGGATGTTGAAATCAGGTCGGCGCGCTGTTGGAACCAATGGGTCCAGCAATCGTGGACTGATTTCACCAAAACCGCCTAACCGCGTCGTTTGCGCGCCGAGACGATTCGAGCCTGGGTGGAACGAGAGGCGGGCTGCCGTGTTTACCCGGGATGGCCGCTCTGCTATGACCGCGCCATGGATAACGGACATTGCAGGCGAATGGGCTGGAGGGCGGCGGCGGGCGGCGTGCTGGCGGCGGGACTGCTGGTTTTCGGGCTGGCCGGATGCGGCGGCTCGGGGGCCAAGGGGCGGACTTCGAGCAAGGAGCCGGTTGCCTCCGGCTCGGCAGCGTCGGCCATCGCCGCCGGCGACGCCGCCCTGGCCCATGGCGACCCGGGCGAGGCCGGGCGGCTCTACCAGGCCGCCCAAAAGGCCGGCGCCGACCCGGCCGTGGTCCAGGTCAGGCTGGGCGATCTGGCCCTGGGAAGCGCGGCCTACGCCGAGGCGGCCCAAGCTTATAAGCGGGCCTACGCCGCCAACCCCAAGTACGCCCCGGCCCTGCAAGGACTGGGTTTTGCCTATTATCTCGGCGGCAACAAGGCTCAGGCCGGGCCGTATCTGCAAAAGGCCCTGGCCCTGGACCCCGCCCTGTCCCGGGCGGCCGCCCTGCTGGGGGCCATCGAAAACCGCGAAGGCCGGCCCGAAGCCGCCCTGGCCGTGTCCGACGCCTCCCTGGCTGCGGCTTTTGACCCCGACGTGGAGAACAATCGCGGCATATCGCTTATGCTGCTTGGGCGCGGCGAAGAGGCGGCCGCCGCCTTCCGCAAGGCCAGCGCCGCCAAGAAATCCCCCAAGTTCGCCAATAATCTGGGATTGGCCCTGTGCAAGCTTGGGCGCTACGACGAGGCTTACGTGGCCTTCGTCTCGGTGGGCACGGAGTCGGCGGCCCTCAATAATCTGGGCGTGTGCTACATGGAGGCCGGTGATCGGACCAAGGCCCAAGAATATTTCGAGAAGGCCATTGCCGCCAATCCCCGGTTCTATCCTCCGGCCCATGACAATTTGAGCCGGCTGTCGGCCGTGGAAGAGGTGACCCTGCCGACGGTCGCGGCGGCCTCGCCGGTCGCTGGTCCGGCCGCGGCTCCTGCCGCGACGCCTGCTCCCGCGCCGGCTCCTGTCGCGACGCCGGTTCCGGCCGTGCCGGCAGCCGCTCCCCCGGCGGCGGCCGCCAAGAGCGCGGCCAAAGCTCCGGCCAAGCCCGCCGCGCCAGTCCCGGCCGTATCTCCCGCCACGCCGGCCGTGCCGTTGCCCACGGCTTCCGAGGCGGCGGCCCCGGGGGGCGCGCCAGCCGTTGCCCCGGTCCCGGCCACGCCTGCGCCGGTTCCGGCAGCGCCTGCTCCGGCCGCCCAGGCGACGCCCACCCCGGCTTCGCCCGCGCCGGCCCCGGCCGCCACGGCCCAGCCCGCCGCCGCCAACCCGGCCAAACCCGCCGCCGCGCCCCTGGTTCAGGAACCCAAACCTTTCAGCCCGGCCTCGGCCGCCCCGGCCGCCGCCGCGCCGCCGGCCGCGCCCAAACCCAAACCGGCCCCCAAACCGGCCCCAACACCGGCGGCCGCCGAGCAAAGCGACCGTTCGGAAATGCCCTGATCCGCCCGCAACCTCGACGGGAAGGAGTTGCCATGGGAGCCGGGGAGACGCGCCAGGAACCGATGCGTGTGCTTATCGCCGACGATGAGCCGCGCATTCTTGATCTTTTCACCGAAATCCTGGCCCCCACCGACGACATCCTCGGCGGCCTCGACGATCTTGGCGGCGGCCCCCGGGTCAGCGACCAGACTTTCGAGTTGACGCTGTGCCGCCAGGGCGAGGAGGCGGTGGAAGCCTTCCGCGTCGCCGCCCGGGAGAACCGCCCCTACGCCGTGGCCTTCATCGACGTGCGGATGCCGCCCGGACGCGGCGGCTTGGTCGCCGCCGAAGAAATCCGGGCCATTGATCCGGGCGTGCAGATCGTGGTGGTCACGGCCTTTACCGACGTCGATCCCTTGACCATCGCCCGGCGTGTGCCGCCCATCGACAAGCTCCTCTACATCCAAAAGCCCTTTCATCCCCAAGAAATCCTGCAATTCGCCACCTCGCTGTGCGCCAAGTGGCGGGCTGAGCGGGATTTCAAGGCCCTCAAGGGCCGCCTGGAGACCCTGGTCTACGAGCGCACCGCCGCCCTGGCCGCCGCCAATCGCAAGCTCACCCGGGAAATCGACGAACGCGAACGCGTCACCCAGCTCATCGAATCGGCCAAGCGGGAATGGGAAGGCATCTTTGATTCGGTCCAGGATCTGGTGGTGGTCATCGACCGCGACCACTCCGT
Organism: Solidesulfovibrio carbinolicus; assembly: GCF_004135975.1. Classification (NCBI taxonomy): domain Bacteria; kingdom Pseudomonadati; phylum Thermodesulfobacteriota; class Desulfovibrionia; order Desulfovibrionales; family Desulfovibrionaceae; genus Solidesulfovibrio; species Solidesulfovibrio carbinolicus. The sequence continues at coordinate 1,155,515 of NZ_CP026538.1, forward strand.
GCGCCGCCTCAACCTGGCCATGGCCCACCGCCTGGGCCTGGCCCCCCGGGAGGTGGTGGGCCGGCCCTGCACTTTCGTCTTCGACGACGAAGCCCGGCCCGGGGAAATCAGCGCCGCCGTCCTGGCCATGACCGACGGCCGCTACCATTCCAAGGAACTCAGCGTGCCGCGCCTTCGCGGGGAATTCCTCATCACTGCCTCGCCGCTGACCCATGCCGACGACGCGTTCCTGGCCACGGTCTTCGTGGCCCACGACGTCACCGAGCGCAAAAATCTCGAACGCCGCCTGCTCCAGAGCCAGAAGATGGAAGCCATCGGCACCCTGGCCGGCGGCATCGCCCACGATTTCAACAACATCCTCGGCATCATCATGGGCTTTGCCGAGATGATCGAAGGCGAGGCCCAGCCGGACACGCCCCTGTCGCGCCGGGTGGGACATATCCTGTCCGCCAGCCGCCGCGCCCGGGACCTTGTGCTGCAAATCCTGTCGTTTAGCCGTCAAAACGACGAACAGGCCAACCGGCTGCACGTCGGGCCCCTGGTCAAGGAAACCCTCAAGCTCATCCGGGCCACCGTGCCCATCGCCGTGGAGATCCGCGAGGTCATCCGACCCGGCCGCGACGCCGTCCTGGCCGAACCGTCCCAGATCCAGCAGATCATCATGAACCTGTGCGGCAACGCCGCCCACGCCATGCGCGAAACCGGCGGGCTGCTGGAAGTCGGGCTGGAGGAACTGCCCGCCGCCGCCTGTCCCCTGCCGGCGGAATCCGGACCGAGCCAGTGCCTGCACCTGTGGGTGCGCGACACTGGACCGGGCATTGCGGCCGACATCATCGAGCGCGTGTTTGATCCCTTCTTCACCACCAAAAAGCCCGGCGAGGGCACCGGCATGGGCCTGTCCGTGGCCCATGGCGTGGTGCGCAAGTACAAGGGCGAGATCAAGGTCAAAAACATGGCCGGCGGCGGGGCGCTTTTCGACGTCTACCTGCCCCTGGCCCCGGACGCGGCCGGCGGCGGCGACACGCCGGCCGCCGCCCTGGCCGATCCGGCCCGAGGCCGCGCCCGGGTGCTTTTGGTCGATGACGAGCAGGCCCTGGCCGAGATCGGCCGCGAACTCCTGGAATCCCTGGGCTACACGGCCACGGCTTTGACCGACTCCCGGCAGGCCCTGACGCTCTTGCGCGAGCGGCCGGGCGATATTGACCTGCTCATCACCGACCAGAACATGCCCGGCCTGGCCGGGGCGGAACTGGCCAAGGCCGCCCTGGCCGCTCGTCCCGACCTGCCGGTGCTCATGCTCACCGGCTTCAGCGAAACCATGAGCCCGGAAGCGGCCCGGGCCATCGGCATTCGTGAACTGCTCCTCAAGCCCGTGCTGCGCCGCGATCTGGCCGTCGCCATTGAGGCGGCCTTGGCGGAGAAGAAAAAGTAGGATGCCTCCGGCGTCCGGGAGGGGGTAACCCCCTCCCGGACCCTCCCTCAATGGGGGCAAGGGAGAACAGGTATGGAACGACGGGCCATCGGCTACGTGGCGGGCGTGGAAGGGGCGCAGGCCACGGTGGTGCTTGCCCCAGAAGCTTATGGCGACGTGGCCGTGGGGGCCATGGCCGTCATCCCCTCGCCGCGCTCCATGGTCTTCGGGTTGGTGCAATCCCTCTCCACCCCGTCCCCGGGAGAGGCGGCCTCGCCCCATGACCGCCACCTGGCCCAACTGGCGCTGCTCGGCGAAAGCCCCGGGCCGGAGACCGAGGCGTTCAGTTTTCAGCGCGGCGTGTCCCACAGCCCGCGCCTGGGGGCCACGGTGCGTCTGGCCGAAAGCGCCGATCTGGTGCGCATCTACGCCAAGCCGACCAAGTCGAGCGTGGCCGTGGGCGCGCTGCATCAGGACCCGGACGTGCCGGCCTATGTGGTGGTGGACGATTTTCTCGGCAAGCATTTCGCCGTGCTTGGCACCACCGGCTCGGGCAAGTCCTGCACCGTGGCCGTGCTGCTGCGCTCGGTGCTGACCGCCCACCGCGACGGCCATATCGTGCTGCTGGACCCCCACGACGAATACGCCGCCGCCTTTGGCGACATGGCCGAGCTGGTCACCCCGGACACCCTATCGCTGCCGTACTGGCTGCTGGACTTCGAGGAGCTGACCCAGGTCTTTTGCAGCGCCGGCCAGCCTTACCGCGAGGTCGAGGCCAACATCCTCAAGGACTGCGTGATGACGGCCAAGGCCGAATATCTGCGCGGCGGCGCCGGGGGCAGCGGGGACGAGGCCGGGCTGACCATCGACACGCCGGTTCCCTACCGCCTGGCCCGGGTGGCCGAACTGCTCAAGGTCGGCATGGGCAAGCTTGACAAACCCGAAAGCTCCATTCCTTATCTGCGCCTGACCACCCGCATCGATGCCCTGCGCCGCGACCGGCGGTTCGCCTTCATGTTCGGCCAGCTGACCATCGAGGACGTCATGGGCGAACTGCTGTCGCGCTATCTGCGCCTGCCGGGCGACGGCCGGCCCATGACCATCTTCAACCTGGCCGGCGTGCCGGCCGAGATCGTGGACGTGGTCGTCTCGGTGCTGTGCCGGCTCATCTTCGATTTCGCCCTGTGGACCCGGCGCGGCCAGGGCGTGCCGGTGTTGCTCGTGTGCGAGGAGGCCCATCGCTACGTGCCCCGCGACGGCGCGGCCGCCTTTGCCCCCACCCGCCGGGCGCTGTCGCGCATCGCCAAGGAGGGCCGCAAGTACGGCGTGTCCCTGGGGCTGGTCACCCAGCGGCCGTCGGAGATTTCCGAAACCGTGCTGTCCCAGGTCAACACGCTTTTCGCCCTGCGCATGAGCAACGAGCAAGACCAGCTCTTCGTGCGCCGGGCCATGCCGGAAAACGCCGCCGGCCTGCTTTCGGCCCTGCCGGCCCTGCGCACCCAGGAAGCCGTGGCCGTGGGCGAGGGCGTGCCCGTGCCCATGCGCATCCGGCTGCGCGATCTGGCCGCCGAGGAGCGGCCGCAAAGCGACACGGCCCGTTTCTCCGAGGTCTGGAGCGCGCCGTGTAACGATAAGGGGTTTATCGCCGACACCCTGGACCGGTGGCGGCGGCAGGTTCGCTGATCGCCTTCCTTGTAAAACCCCGGCTTCCGGGGTAGGGAGCAGACGATGCGTCCAGCGAGACCTTTTTTCTTTTGGGCCGCTCTGGCCCTGGCGCTTGGAGCCCTTTGGGGCGGCATGGCCTTGGCCGCCGCCGCGCCTCGGATCGTCACCGCGCCCATGGCCGCGTCTACCGAGATCCACGGCATCGGCCTGCCCGATCCCGTGGCCGCCGGCCGGCGCGACGCCGCCTTGCGTCAGGCCGGGCACAAATTTTCCGACAAGAAAACCGTTGGCTGCAAATACCCGGAAGTCATCGCCGACGCGAAATTGCTTGGCTGGGTCAACAGCTACAGCAAAAAACACGGCCTGGACCCCCGGCTGGTCTATGCGCTCATTGAGCAGGAATCGCGGTTCAACGCGTGCGCCGTCTCGCCCAAGGGGGCGCAGGGCCTCATGCAGATCATGCCCGACACCCAGAAGCTGCTCGGGCTTACCGAACCATTTAATCCCGAGCGCAACATCGCCGCCGGAACGCAATATCTTCGTGCCATGCTCGACAAGTTTCAGACCGAAGTCATGGCCCTGGCCGCCTACAACGCCGGCCCGGGCGCGGTGGCCAAGCACGGCGGCGTGCCGCCGTACGACGAAACCAAGGACTATGTCCTGAAGGTCGTGGACCGCTATTTCATGCTGCGCCTGCGGTATCCTGACGAGGGAATCGGCGCGATCCACCAGAAACTGGTCGCCGGCGACGCCGGGCCGGCCAAGACGGAGAAGCCATGAGCGACGCCCCCTGGCCCGTCGAGGGCAGCCCGGCCCCGGACTTTTCCCTGGCCGACGCCGACGGCCGCGTCCATTCCCTGGCCGACTATTCCGGCCGGTGGCTGGTGCTCTATTTTTATCCCAAGGACTCCACCAGCGGCTGCACCACCGAGGCTGTGGAATTTTCCGGGCTTTTGCCGCGGTTTCTGGCCCTTGGCGCGGACGTGGTCGGCGTGAGCCGCGACAAGCCGGCCAGCCACCGCAAGTTCATCGACAAGCACGAGCTGACCGTGACCTTGCTGTCCGACCCGGAGACCACGACGCTGGCCGCCTACGGGGCCTGGCGCGAGAAAAAAGTCTGCGGCAAGGCCTGCATCGGCACGGTGCGCTCCACCTTCCTTATTGACCCCAAGGGCGTGGTCCGCAAATCCTGGGGTCAGGTGGCCAAGGCCGCCGGCCATGCCGAAACGGTGCTGGCCGCCTTGTCCGAACTGGCCGGGAGCTAGGCGCTTTCCATGACGCTTCACATTGACCGCCTGCGCTCGGGGGGGCTTATCGCCACCTACCAGTGCCAAAGCGCCTGCCCGCACTGCCTGTATCGCGGAGGGCCGGGGCGGTCGCCGGATTATGTGAGCCAGGAGATGGCGGCGGCCTGCTTCGCCAAGGCGCTGTCCCTGGGCTGCGCGTCCATGCATGTGGGCGGCGGCGAACCTCTGGCCGATCCCCTGGGGCTGGCCGGAGTGCTGGCGGCGGCGGCCGAGACCGGGATGCATCTCGAATATGTGGAAACCAGCGCCTCGTGGTACGACGACGCCGACGAAGCCGTGGAACTGCTTACCGAGCTGCGCGCCATGGGCCTGTCTTCGCTTTTGGTGTCCTTAAGCCCCATGCACAACGGCTTTGTGCCGTTGCGAAAGACCCTGGGCGTCCTTGAGGCGGCCCGGACGGCTGGGGTGGCCGTGTTCCCCTGGCAGGAGCATTTTCTGGCCGATGTGCAGGCCTTCGACCCCGAGGCGACCCATCCGTTCGCCGCCTATCTCGACCGCTTCGGGCCGGGCTATCCGGCCGAGATCCTGCGCCGCACCTGGATTCATCTGGGCGGCCGGGCCTTTGATCTTTTCGCGCCGGCCCTTGGGCGCAAACCTGTGGAGGCCATCCTGGCCGAGGCTTCGGCCGACTGCCGGCGGGAGCTGGCCGACGCCAGCCATTTCCACATGGACCTTTACGGCGACTACGTGCCCGGGCTGTGTTCGGGCCTGGCCTGCCGGGTGGACGACCTGGGCGCGCCCCTTGATCCCGAACGCTATCCCATCCTCACCACCCTGGTCGAGTCCGGCATCAGCGGCTTTTACGAATACGCCGCCGCCCTTGAGGAGTACCAGCCTCTCCCCGGCGGCTACGTCAACAAATGCGAACTGTGCCAGGATATCCGCCGCCATTTGACACAGCGCGGCTGGTTCGAGTCCACCGAACTCGCCCCCGTCGAATTCTACGCTGCTCTTTGACCCCGCCTTTCCCGTCGGGGGGCTGGGGGCCTCAGACCCCCAGCCGCCGGCCTCTTCTCTTCTTTCTCTCTCCTACTTCCAGCACAACAATTCGACCATGTTACCTTCGGGGTCGCGCATGTACTGAAATTCCAGGCGTCCCACGCCGGGCACGTCGCGGCGGGCCAGTTCGCCCACGGCTGAGCCGCCGGCGGCCAGCACTTCCTCGGCCATGGCCGCCACGTCGTCCACGAGGAAGGCGAGGTGGACGAAGCCGGGGGTGTTGGCCGCGACGTCGGGGCGGTCGGTGACGGCGTCGTAGGAGAAAATCTCCAGGGTGGGGCCGGTGTCGCCGTGGCCGGGCAGGCGCAGGTGGACGCCGGTGATGTGGGAGTCCTTGACCCCGGTCGCGGCATCGAGCCAGTCGCCGGAGAGGTCGCGCTGCGGCGGCACGGGTTTGCAGTCAAAAAGGCGCACGTAGAAGGCGGCCAGGGCGCGCCAGTCGCGGGCGATGCAATTGGTGTGGACGTAACGAATGGCCATCAATCGCTCCTTGCGTCTTGGCCGGCCGGTCGCAGGCGCGGGACCAGGGCTGGCGGCAGCGGGTCGCCGGGCGCGGCGGATTGGCAAAACGCCAAGACCACGGCGACCTCGCCCAGAAGCCCGGCGATGTCGAGGTCCGCGCCGGCCGGGGAGTAGGGTGTCAGGAGTTGCGTAGCCCGGAGAAGCAGCTTGCGGCAACCCCGCAAGTTGCCGTTTTTTTGGTGGTGCAGGCCGGCGGCGACCTGAATGAGGCCTTTAAAAAGATCGCGCTCGGGCGAAACGTCGGGCAGCCACAGGGTTTCGAGGATTTCGTGGCACGCGAAATAGCGGCCGTCGTTGAAGGCGGCCACGCCGGCGGCCAGGACGGCTTTTTCTTCGGGAGTTCTTGACATCAGAGGCGTGCCTCCGTCACGTGGGCCGGCCCACAACACTCCGGCGCTTGTTGTCGCACCCCCTTGGCCCATTTGGGGGGTCCGGGGGCCTCAGGCCCCCGGCCGCCGGAGGCATCTTATCCTCAAAAGGAGCAACCATGCAGGTCGATGTCGCCATCCTGGGGGCTGGAGCGTCGGGGCTGTGCTGCGCCATCGGCTGCGGCCGGCGCGGACGCTCCGTGGTCCTTATCGATCACGGCAACAAGATCGCCCGCAAGGTGCTGGCGGCCGGCGGCGGCCGGGCCAATTGCACCAACATCGACATTCGGCCTGCGGACTATGTTTGCGGCAATCCGCATTTCGTCAAGTCCGCCCTGGCCCGGCTCTCGCCCTGGGAATTCCTCGACTGGATTCACGGCGGCGGCGTGGCCACCCAGGAAGAGGACAACGGCAAGCATTTTTGCGTCGACGGCGCGATCCGGCTGGTGCGGTTCCTTGAAGCCGAAGCCAGGCAGGTCGGTGCGCGGTTTGTCACCGGCGCGACCATCCGCGAAGCCCGCAAGGACGGCGACGTGTTCGTGGTCGAAACCAGCGCCGGCCCGGTGCGTGCCGCCTCGCTGGTGCTGGCCCTTGGCGGCAAATCCTGGCCGGGCATCGGGGCCACGGACTTCGGCTACACCCTGGCCCGGCGCTTCGGCCTGGCCGTCACGCCGCTTTTGCCGGGCCTCACGCCGCTTCTGGCCGGCCCGGACCTCGCGGCGCTGTGCCGCGACCTGTCCGGCGTGTCCCTGCCCGTGACCATACGCGGCGCGGGCGAGGCGGCCGGGAGCCTGCTTTTCACCCACAAGGGCGTCTCGGGGCCGGCCGTCCTTGACGCCTCCATGTTCTGGCGCGAAGGGCCGCTGGCCATTGATTTCCTGCCCGGGTGCGACGTCGAAGCCGCCCTGGCCGCAAACCCGCGCCTGGACGTGAAAAACGCCCTCGCTCGGCTGCTGCCCAAGCGGCTGGCCTTTGCCCTGGCCGACATGCTCGCGCTCACCGGCCCCGTGGCCGGGCTCTCGCCCAAGGCGCGCCGCGCCCTGGCCGACAAGCTCGCCGCCTTCCCCTTCACCCCGGCCCGGGCCGAAGGCTACGCCAAGGCCGAAGTCACCATCGGCGGCGTCGATACCGCCGCCATCTCCTCCAAAACCCTCGAAGCCGCGTCCGTGCCGGGCCTGTACGTCATCGGCGAACTCCTCGACGTCACCGGCCGCCTTGGCGGCTACAACCTCCACTGGGCCTACGCCTCGGGCTTCGCCGCCGGGGAGAAGGCGTAGGGGGTGGGTGGCGCTAGAGAGAGTGAGGAGGGGGATGCCTCCGGCGGCCGGGGGGCTAAGCCCCCCGGACCCCTTGTATGGGGGGCGGTCGGTCGGGTGGTGCGGCGTCGGCGGGCGACAGGCCCGAGAGAATATGGGGGCTGGAATTTTCGGGTATCCCCAGGCGGAAGCCGCCCGGGGATACCCGAAAATTCCAGCCCCCAACTCGCCAGCGAAACGGGCGGATTTTGGCGCGATCAAAGCCTCGCGCCAAAATCCGCCCGTTTCGCATGTCTGGAGTGGGAACAGAACATGTGGGGGTCCAGGGGCCCTCGGCCCCTGGCGGGCGCGGGCAGAGCCCGCTCTTTGGCCTTATCTCCCGCTAACCTACCTCAAACCCGATGTCGGCCAGCCCCTGTTTGTCGTTGTCCAGGGACGCGCCGGCGGTGGTCAGGTAGTCGCCGACCATGAGGCCGTCCGCGCCGCAGCGAAGGGGCGCGAGGTTGTCCCGGGTCGGCCCGAAGACCGTGGGCCGGCCGCCGCAGATGCGGATGTGGCGGTCGGGCAGCAGGCAGCGCAGCAGGATGACGATGCGCCGGGCTTCGTCGCGGGAGAGGATCGGCTGTGCTTCCAGGGGCGTGCCCGGGATGGGCGAGAGGAAATTGACGGGGATGGAAAACGCGCCGGCTTCAAGCAGCGTCAGCGCCAGATCGGCCCGGTCTTCCCAGGTTTCGCCCAGGCCGAAAAGCCCGCCGGAACAGATTGGGATGCCCAGGCGGCGGCAGTCGGTAAGCACGGCCAGGTTGTCGTCGAAGGTGCGGGTGGTGCAGATGTTCGGGTAGTGGCGGCGCGAGGTTTCGAGGTTGTGGTGGTAGGCGGCCAGGCCTGCGGTTTTGAGGCGCTCCAGGGCGTCGGCAGACAGCACGCCGAAAGAGGCGTCGGCGGCCATGCCGGCGGCGTCGATGGCCGCGATGGCCTGGGCGGCGGCCGCGATTTCGGCTTCGGGCAGGGCCTTGCCCGAGGCGACGATGCCGAAGCGGGTAACGCCGGCGGCCTGCATGGCGGCGGCGGCGGCGGCGATGTCGGCCGGCGGCAGGAAGGGGTGGACGGCGCTTTGGGAAGCGTGGTGGCCGGACTGGGCGCAAAAGGCGCAGTTTTCGCCGCAGCGTCCGGATTTGGCGCTTATTATGGAGCACAGCGAGGCCCGGTTGCCGATCCGGGCGCGGCGCACGCTGTCGGCGGCCCGGGCCAGGGCGTCGAGGGCGGCTCCTGTTGTCGTGGGCAGCTCAATGAGCAGGCGCTCCCGCAGGGCGTCGGCGAGAAATCCCCCGGCGATCAAGGGGGCGGCGATGTCATCGGCAAAGGCGGAAAATTGGGGCATAGTCTACCTCGGGAGACGGAAATAGCCCCGGCCGGCGGTTTGGGCAAGGGGTGTGGAGAGGCGAACTTTTGGGCCGGCCGGCCTTGCTTTTTTTTGGTAATTCCAACAGAAACTTGTTTCAGGCTCCGGAATCGGCCCATGGCCGGCGCACGCATGGGGCGTCGTCAGTCCGGAAGTGGAAAGGAGGCTTTCGATGCATCGAAAATCGTTGTTGCGTTTGCTTGGCGGCCTGGTCTTGACGCTGCTTTTGGCCGTGCCGGCCTTGGCCGTGGAGTACGAGGTGCCGGTGGTGACCGGCGAGCATTGGACGAAGTCCACGCCCCAGGAGCGCAAGGCGTTTCTGGTGGGCGCGGCCACCATCATCGAGCTTGAGCAGGAAGTGCAAGGCGACACTCCGCCCAAGAAAACCACCATCGATGTCTGGTGCAAGGGCTTGGCTCCTTACTCCTTCGACCAGATGGTCACGGCCATCGATCAGTGGTACGCCGCCAATCCGGACAAGGTTACCCGGCCGGTGGTGGAAGTGATGTGGTATGAGCTGGCCAAGGGCAAGGCCGGAAAATCCTAACCCGCAGGGGGCATGAAATGAAGCGTGTCTATGCCGCGTGCGCGGTGTTGGCCCTTGTCGGCAGCCTTGGCTGCACCAATATGACGAAAACCCAGCAGGGAGCGCTTTCCGGCGCGGCCCTCGGAGCTGGCGCGGGCGCGGCCATAAGCGCCATTGCCGGCGGAAACGCGGGCATCGGCGCGGGCATCGGCGGCGCCCTCGGCGGCATTGCCGGCGGGCTCATCGGCCATCAGCAGGAACAGCGCGGCTATTAGGCCGCGTTGCGGCCATTCGTGGTTATCGACCGGCGGCCCAGGGCCGCCGGTTTTGTTTTGCGCAGCCGTTACGCAGTTGTTACGCATATGCCTAAACAGGTGCGCAATTATTTTCCCGTTGGCTGTTCCGAAAAACAATCCGCCAGCTGACGACAGAAAATATTCCCTAAAAAACAGTGGTATGCTAATACGGTTGGAACCCGTATTTTTGGCACGTTCCCTGCTGTTCGTCACGAAACCAGGATGCGCCGTCGTTCGCGGACGGCCCGTCCGCCCTGCCCAGCGCCGCCGGGCCGGGAAGGAGGAGGAACATGCGACTGTGCAAGCGACCACTGCTGTGTTGGGGGGGATTGGCCGTGGCGGCCGTTTTTTTGCTGGCCGCCGGACCGGGGCTGCTGGGCGCGGCCCAAAATGACAAAAGCGCCGACGCCGCGCCGGGCCGGCAGCTGGCCCGCAGCGCGGTGAGCGCCCCGGGGGCGCGCTGGACCACCTCGGACCATTCCAAGTACGAGGCGCTGCAAAAGGATTTCACCAAGCCCGAGGAGGTCACGGCCGCCTGCCTGTCCTGCCACCAGATGGCCGGCGACCAGATCCAGCACACCATCCACTGGACCTGGATCTGCCCGGACTGCGGCGACGGCAAGTCCATGGGCAAGTACGGCAAGACCATCAACAACTTCTGCATCGCCGTGCCGTCCAACGAGCCGCGTTGCACCTCCTGCCACATCGGCTACGGCTGGAAGGACAAGAAGTTCGATTTCGCCGACAAGAACCGCATCGACTGTCTGGTGTGCCACGACACCACCCACACCTACGAGAAGTTCCCGACCAAGGCCGGCTATCCCGTGACCGAGCCGACGCTGTTCCCCGAGGACGGCAAGACCTACCTGCCGCCCGACTACAAGAAGATCACGGCCAAGGTCGGACGGCCCGACCGGCTCAATTGCGGCGCCTGCCACTTCTACGGCGGCGGCGGCGACGGCGTGAAGCACGGCGACCTCGACAGCTCCATGGGAATGCCCAAGAAGTCCCTGGACGTGCACATGGACGCCGAGGGCCTCAACTTCAGCTGCCAGCGTTGCCACACCACCAAGGACCACCAGATCGCCGGGCGGCTCTACACCTCGCCGGCCGCGCCCGAGCGCATCAGCCTCACCGAGGCCGATCTGGCCTCCAAGATCGCCTGCGAATCCTGCCACGGCCAAAAGCCCCACAAGAACGACGCCAAGGCCAATGATCACGTGGACAAGGTGGCCTGCCAGTCCTGCCACATCCCGGAATTCGCCCGGGTGCTGCCGACGAAGATGACCTGGGACTGGTCCACGGCCGGCCAGATGAACGCCGAAGGCAAGCCGTTTAAGAAGGAAGGCCCCTACGGCAAGCCGGTCTACGATTCCAAGAAGGGCAATTTCACCTGGGAAAAGAACGTGGAGCCGGTCTATTACTGGTTCAACGGGGCCATGAGCAACATGCTCGTCACGGACAAGGTCGATCCGACCAAGATCGTCAGCGTCAACCATCCGGCCGGTTCGCCGTCCGACGGCAAGTCGCGCATCATGCCGTTTAAGCGCCACACCGGAAAGCAGCCCTTTGATCCGGTCAACGCCACCTTCGTCATTCCGCATCTGTTTGGCCCCAAGGACTCCGACGCCTACTGGGCCAGCTATGACTGGAAGCGGGCCATCGCCTCGGGCATGAAGTACGTGGATTTGCCGTTCTCGGGCGACGTCGGGTTTGTCGAGACGGAATACTTCTTCCCCATCACCCACATGGTCGCGCCCAAGGAGCGGGTGGTGGCCTGCGGCGAATGCCATAGCGCCGAAGGACGCCTCAAGGGCCTGCCGGGCGTGTACGTGCCGGGCCGCGACGTCCACGCCGGCGTCACCATGGTCGGCTGGGGAGCGGTGGCGGCGGCTGTTCTGGCCGTTATCGCCCACGGCGTGGGCCGCATGGTTTCAAGCTCCAGGAGGAAGGGACAATGAGCGCGCAAGGTAACGGCAAGTTCTATCTCTACACCCGCTACGAGCGGTTTTGGCACTGGCTGCAAGCGGCGCTCATCATCGCCCTGGCCGCCACGGGCTTCGAGGTCCACGGCAGTTTCACGCTTTTCGGCTACAAGCGGGCCGTGACCGTGCATTCGGCCCTGGGCATCACCTGGCTGGTCGCCTTTGCCTTCTTCGTCTTCTGGGTGGCCACCACGGGCGAGTGGAAGCAGTACGTGCCGACCACCAAGAAGATGTTCGAGGTCATGCGCTACTACGGCTACGGCATCTTCCAGGGCCAGCCCCATCCCTGTCCCAAGACGCCCGACGCCAAGCATAACCCGCTTCAGCGCCTGACCTATCTGGCGCTGGCCGCGGCCTTGTTGCCCTTTATGATGCTCACGGGCCTGCTGTATTGGCTGTATAACGACTGGGCCGCCCTGGGCCTGGGGGGCCTTAGCCTGTCGGCCGTGGCCGTGGCCCATCTGCTGGGAGCGTTCGCCATTTTGGCCTTCCTGGTGGTGCATGTGTACATGACGACCACCGGGCATACGCCTTTTGCCCATATCAAGGCCATGTGCACGGGCTGGGAAGACGCCGAGGACGGCAAGCCCGAGGATTGGGAGAAGCGGATGGCGTAAAAGTTTGTTCCTCCATGCCTGCCGCGCCGCCGCTCGGAAAAAAGGACTCCGGGCGGCGGCGCTTTTGCGCGCGGTCTGGACATCGGCCAAGGCAGGAGACAAAAGAGGGCTACGCTTTTTTGCCGTACATGACCCTACCCGATGAAGGAGTTCAGGCCCATGACCAAGCTCTTCCTCGTCAAAGCCCTCTACAACCGCTGGGCCAACGCCCGTTTGGCCGCCGACATGGCCAGGCTTTCGCCCGAGCAGTTGACGGCCGTTAGCGCCGTCAATTTCGGCTCCATCCTGGCCATCGCCAACCATTTGCTCCTGGCCGACCGGCTGTGGCTCAACCGCTTCACCGGCCAGGGCGAGCCGGTCGCTTCCGTCGACGCCGTGCCCTATGCGACCCTTGCGGCTTCAACCGCCGCGCGCCACGTGGAAGAGGACCGGGCCATCGCCTTTGCCCAGAAGCTCGATCCCCAGCGTCTGGGATCGGTGCTCGCCTACCGCACCACCGACGGCACGCCCATGGCCTTGCCGCTGGCGCTTTGCATCGACCATTTCTTCAACCACCAGACCCACCACCGGGGCCAGATCCACGGCCTGCTCGGCAGCCACGGCATCAAGGCGGCCGACATCGACCTGCTGGGCTTCGAGCGCGAAACCAGCGCCTACGCCAATTTGCTCTAGCGCCTTCCCCGTTACCCAGGCGGGGTGTTCAAAAGGGCGCAGCCCCTTTGGCCGCCGGAGCAAACGCCATCCAGACGGTCTCTTTGGCTTTCCAGCCGACAAAGAGCCACCCCCCGCCGAACCCCTTTAAACCTATCCCCCATTCGGGGGGTATGGGGGCCTCAGGCCCCCAGCCGCCGGAGGCCTCTTCCCCCTTTCTCCTCTTCCGCCTCATCCCTTTCTTCCCTCACCTCCCCCTGACGCGCAATCGACGCGTTGCCGCCGCCTTGGTCACGTCCGGGCGGGGTATTGGAGCGGCCATGTGGGCATTGTTTTTCCAGGGCGCGACCATTGGCGCGATTATCGCCATGCCGTTTGGGCCGGTGGGCATGTTGTGTCTGGGGCGGGCCATGTCGCGGGGCTTGCGGGCCGGGCTGGCCTCGGGGTCGGGCGCGGCGGCGGCGGACGCCTTGTATGGGGCCGTGGCCGCCTATGGGCTGACGGCGGTGTCGGATTTTCTGTCCGCCCATGCCGTGTGGTGCCAGGGGTTGGGCGGGCTCTTTCTGGTCGCCATGGGGTGGCGGCTGTTGCGCTCGGCACCGGCGGCGCGGCCCGAGGACCGGGCCGGTGGCGGCCATGTCCGGGCGTTTGTCTCAATGTTTGCGCTCACCCTGGCCAATCCCATGACCTTGGCCGGTTTTGCCGCTATTTTCGCCGGCTTCGGGCTGGGGCGGGCCGAGGCCGGGGCCGGGGATGCGGCGGCGGTGACGGCCGGGGTGTTTTGCGGTTCCATGGCCTGGTGGGTGGTCATAGCCCTTGGCGGCAAGATGCTGCGCCGCCGGCTGTTGGATCGTCTGGCGGCCATCCGCAAGGTGTTCGGCGGGCTGGTGACGGCTTTTGGGCTGTGGGCGCTGTGGTATGCGGCCACGCATCCGGTCGGCGGCGCTCCGGGCGCGCTGCCCTGAGAGTGGGCGGGCGGCACTAGGGGCGCAGGGCCAGCCAGGTCTCCAGGGTGCTCACCAGGCGCGACTTGGGGATGGGCTTGACCTGGAAATCGTCGCAGCCGGCCTGGAAGCTGCGCTGACGGTGTTCCTCGAAGGCGTGGGCGGTCAGGGCCACCACCGGGGTACGCGGCCGGCCAAGTTCCTTTTCCTGTCGGCGCAGGGCTTCGGTGGTCTGGTAGCCGTCCATGCCGGGCATTTCGACGTCCATGAGGATGACGTCGAAGGGCGCGTCGGCCAGGGCGGCCAGGGCGGCTTGGCCGCTGGGGGCCCAGGTGAGGCGAAAGGGCGTGTCTTCGAGCATGAGGCGCATGACTTCGGCGTTGGTGGCGCTGTCCTCGACGAGGAGCACCGTGCCGCCGCCGGAGCGGTTCACCGGGATGGCGGGCTGGAGGCTGGCGGGTCGCGGCAGGGGCGCGGGACGCAGGGGCAGGCTGAGGGTGAAGGTGGAGCCCCGGCCGGGAGCGCTGTCCACGCCGATGCGGCCGCCCATGAGTTCCGCGAGTTTTTTGCAGATGGCCAGCCCCAGGCCCACGCCGCCGAACTGGCGGTTGGCCGAGGCGTTTATTTGGGTGAAGCGGTCGAAAATGACGGCCTGCTTGTCGGCGGGGATGCCGATGCCGGTGTCGCGCACGGCCAGGCGCAGGCGCGGGCCGTCCGTGAGGGAAGGGGTGCTGGCGACTTCCAGGACGACGTGGCCCTGCTGGGTGAACTTGATGGCGTTGCCCAGGAGGTTGACGAGGATTTGCCGGATGCGGTCCGGGCAGCAGAACAGTCGCGGCGGCAGATCGCCCTGGATTTCCAGGCGCAACTCCAGGCCTTTGCGGGCGGCGTCGGGGCGCATCATCTCGGCGAGCTGGGTGGCCAGCTCGACGATGTCGCAGGATTTTTCCTCGATGACCAAGCCGCCGGCCTCAATCTGGGACAGGTCGAGGATATCGTTGAGCAGGCCGAGGAGATTGGCTCCGGCCAGTTCGATGGACTTGACGGCATGGGTCTGGTCGCTGGTCAGCGAGGTGCCCGCGAGCACGTCGACCATGCCGAGGATGGTGTTCATGGGCGTGCGGATTTCGTGGCTCATGGTGGAGAGGAATTCGCTTTTGGCCCTGTTGGCGGATTCGGCGGCTTCCTTGGAGCGGCGCAGGGCCTGTTCCATGGCCTTGCGTTCGGTGATGTCCACGAGCACGGACAGGATGCAGGGTTCGCCATAGGCGTGGTTGGCCACGGCGGAATAGAGCACGGTGACGGTGGAGCCGTTTTTGTAGCGCAGTTCGAGTTCCTTGCCGAAGATGGAGCCGGCCCGGGCCATTTCGGCCAGCAGCGCCTCGCGGTCCTCGGTGCGTCGCCACAGGCCGACTTCGTAGGTGGTGCGGCCGATGACGTCGGATTTGACGTGGCCGAACATGCGGGCCCAAGTTTCATTGACGTCAATGATGCGGCCGTCGCGCCGGGTGGTGATGGAGATGCCCACGGGGGTGAAGCGGAAGATCTTGGCGAGCTGGTCCTGGCTTTCGCGCAGGGCCTCCTCGTCGCGCTTGCGGCGGGTGACGTCGGTGTGGGTGCCGGCCATGCGGATGACCACGCCGCGTTCGTCCTTGAGGCTGGCTCCCCGGCCGAGAATCCAGCGGTAGGCGCCGTCCTTGTGGCGCATGCGGTATTCCACGGCGAAATTGTCCACCTCGCCGTCGGCGCAGCGTTTGTTGGCGCGAATGACGTTTTCGGCGTCGTCGGGATGGATGCGCTTGGTCCATTCGTCGAGGAGATTTTGCACTTCATCGGGGTTGTAGCCGAGAATTTCGAGGTAGCGTGGAGAATAGTAGACGATGTTGGTGCGCAGATCCCAGTCCCATATGCCGTCGTTGGCCCCTTTGGCGACCAGGGTGTAGCGGGCTTCGCTGGCGCGCAGGGCTTCCTCGATGCGCTTGCGCTCGGTGATGTCGTTGCCGATGCACAGGATTTCGCTCACCCCTCCCGTGGCGGCGCGCAGGCCGCGCAACGACCAGGCGATCCAGGCGATTTCGCCGTTTTTGCGTCTGTGCTGGCGGGTCAGGGAGGCGGCGCTTTCCGGGGATTGGGCCAGGGCGGCCAGGGTGTGCGTCCAGGCGTCGGCGCCGTCGTCGGCCCCGGGGGCGTCGGCCACGTCGATAAGGGCGCCGATTTCCCGACCGATCATTTCCTCCAGGGAAAACCCGAAGAACTCCAGACCGAAGGCGTTGCAGAAGGCCACCCGGCCCTGGTGATCCAGGCGCAGGATGACGCTGGCGGCGCTCTGAACGAGTTCGCGGTGGCGTTCCTCGCTTTGGCCCACGGCCATCAACAGCTGATCCAGGCGCGAGGACTGGCGGCGCACCGTGCGCCGCAGCACGGCGTTAATGGCCACGAGCACGGCCACGGCCGCCGCCACCACGGCCAGGGCCCACAGGGCGTAGCGCATGGTGGAGGAGGGAAACAGCGCCGAGCCGCGCCATTTACGATCAATTTCCTCGTATTGCTCCGGCGTGATGCGGGCAAAACCGTCTTCCACGAGCTGGAGCAGGGCTTCGTTGCCCTTGCGCACGGCCCGGTGGAACTCGCCCTGGTTGAGGGTAAAAGCCAGTCGGAAGTCGTTTTCCAGGCCGTACTTGTAGAGGTAGTACAGGGCCGGGGGCTTATCGACGCAAAAGACCTTGACCCGGGCGTCGCGGGCGGCCTGGACCACGCCTTCGTAGCCGTCGAAGGCGGCCAGGGGCAGGATGCCCCGGCTGGACAGGTAGTCCACGCTGGAGTCGCCGCGTTTGACGCCCACGGTAAATCCCCGCAACGTGTCGAGGTCCTTGATGCCGCTTAAGTCCTTGTGGACGAAGATCGGCACTTCGATGGTGGCGTAGGGCTTGGAGAAACTGTAGATTTTTTCGCGTTCGGGATTGCGGAACAAGGTGTCGATGACATCGGCGCGGCCTTGCAGCATTTCATTCTGGGCGGCGTTCCAGCCCAAGGGGCGCAGATTGACGGGCACGCCCGTCACCTTTTCCCAAAGCTTCCAGTAATCAATGAGGATACCCGTGGTTTCTCCCTCGGGCGTGGTGATGGTGTAGGGCGGATAATCCTGATCCAGGACGACGGTGATGGCTTTGGCCGAGGCCTGAGCGTCGGTCTTGGCGGCCTTGGACTCCCTGCCGGCAGACGGCAGCAGCAAGGCGCACAGCAATACGAGGAGCGTCGGCAGACCGAAGCGGAGCTTGGCCGTGTCGCGCCCGGAGGGCAGAGAAGTTGTCACGAGCGAACCGCCAGGAGCTGTTTGCCTGTTGTGGTGGCGGACCAATGGTCCAAAGCGGCCCTTCCGGGCGAAAACGTCAGGACGGATTCGTATTGCATTGCTGATGGTGTCGTTTTTGACAACTCCGCTTCCAACATAAGCCAATCCGTGCGAGGCAGCAATGGGGGGAAGGGTTGCCTTGGCAAGATTTCCTGATGGGCGGGGTGCGGCAGGGGCGTTTTGGGGCTTAGTTCTATTTTTTTTAGACTGGTCTTGCCTGGCATATGTCCGGCATTTATCAGTTGCCCGCTTCCCGCTCCAGCGGCCCCAGGGGTCGGCCTTCTTCCAGGCGCAGGACAAAACGCGTGCCGAAGCCTTTCCGGTTGTCGGTCAGGCGCACGGACTGGGGGATGAACGCATGGGGCCGCACCCGGGCCATTTTGGCGGCGCTCTCCCCGGGCGCTTCCAGCAGGGCCTTGGCAAAAGGGAATTTGGCGCAGTAGACGGCCGCGGCCCGGCCCATGGCTATGAGGCCTTTGACGGGTTCGACCCGGCCTTCCAGTTGCAGGCCGTGGATGTCGCGCCAGGAGGCGACCACCGGGTGGATGGTCGCGGCGCAGGCCGGGTTGGCCTCCAGGTTGCGGCAATGGCGGCTGGCCGGCGACGAGAAAAAGACGAGCTTCCAGCCGTCGGGGGCGAAATAGACGTCGCTGGCCCAGGGGCGGCTCTCCGCGCAGGTGGCCAGGGTCATGGCCGCCACTTCGGCGAACAGCGTCCGAACGGCGGCCTCGAAGGCTTCCGGGGTCACTGCCCGCCCCAGCGCCGGAAGAGGTCGTGGGGTACGGCGAACTGATCGAGAATCTTGCCCACGGTCTGGTCCACCACGTCCATGATGGTTTGCGGGCCGTGGTAAAACGACGGCATGGGCGGCAAAATGACGGCCCCCATCTCGGCCAGGGCAACCATGTGGCGCAGATGCCCCAGGTGCAGCGGCGTCTCGCGGGGCACGATGACAAGCTTGCGGCGTTCCTTCAGCGTCACGTCGGCGGCCCGCGTCAGCAGGTTGTCATTGAGGGACAAGGCGATCTGGGCCAGGCTTTTCATGGAGCACGGGGCCACGACCATGCCGTGGGCGGCAAACGAGCCGCTGGACACGGCGGCGGCCAGATCGGCCGGATCGTGGTTGACGTCGGCCAGGCCGGCCAGGTCAGCCGGGGTCTTGTCCGTTTCCAGGCCCAGGGTGACGGCCGCGCCGGATGAGAGGATGAGATGGGTCTCCACCTCCGCGACGCCGCCCAGGACTTCGAGCAGGCGGACGCCGTAAATAACCCCGCTGGCCCCGGAAATGCCGATGATGATGCGTTTCATGGTTATTTCTTTACGGGGCGCGGGCCGGATGCACAAGGCTTGGGCTCTGGCGCGGGATACACCGCGAGGCTTTACTGTCATGGCGGCGGGCCGCTCTCCCGCCGTGACAGGCGGCCAGGAGAGCGGCCCGGCTTGACGTTGCGGCCACGTTTGCGCCCGGCCGGGCAGGAGCTATTTCCCGTCCTTGCCCTTTTCGTAGACGAAACAGGCGTTGGCAAAGGTTGTAGGGATAGTCCGGCCGGCGGTCGGCCACCCGGCCGAGTTTGGGGCGCAGGTTGCCGAAGGCCCGGTAAATGAGCGGATAGGGCTGGCCGTGGAAGTGTTTGAGGATGTCGCGCCACATGCGCGGCGCTTGCCGGATGTAGTCGGCCATGGCCTGGGTGAGGGCCTCCTCGGTCAGTCGCATTTCATGGCGTGGGCGTACTGCTCGCGGGTGCAGTAGGCCCCGGCCAGGAACTGGAACTCGCAATCCTTGACCTTTTCCACCAGCACGGCCTTGTCCGGGTGGACTTCCATGACGGCGGGCAGCTCGTCCACCCGCTTTTCCTCGGCAATGCGCACAAGCTGGCCGATGGACTCCAGTTCGGCGACAAAAGACGCAAGATCCTGCTGGGGCATGACAACCTCGGGTGCCGCGCCGCGCCGCCGAGACGAAGCGGAACGGGAAAAGGTGGCGACGTCGGGGCCTCAGTGATTGCCGCCGGACCAGCGGCGAAACAGATCGTGGGGGATGGCGAACTGATCGAGAATCTTGCCCACGGTCTGGTCCACCACGTCCATGATGGTTTGCGGGCCGTGGTAGAAGGACGGCATGGGCGGCAAAAGGACCGCCCCCATCTCGGCCAGGGCGGCCATGTGGCGCAGATGCCCCAGATGCAGCGGCGTTTCGCGGGGCACGAGGACGAGCTTACGGCGTTCCTTGAGCGTCACGTCGGCGGCGCGCGTGAGCAGGTTGTCGTTTAAGGACAGGGCGATCTGGGCCAGGCTTTTCATGGAGCAGGGGGCCACGACCATGCCGTCGGCCCCAAAGGAGCCGCTGGAAATGGCGGCGGCCAGATTGTCGTGGGCGTGGCTGACGCCGGCCAGGGCGGCCACGGACTCGGGGGTGTGCTTGGTTTCCAGGGCCAGGGTCACGGCCGCGCCCTTGCTGAGGATGAGATGGGTTTCGACGTCCGGGCTGTGGCGCAGGACTTCCAGGAGCCGGATGCCGTAAACGACGCCGCTGGCTCCGGAAATGCCGACAATGAGGCGTTTCATGGTTGATCCCTTTTTCGCGTGCTTCGGTTGTCGACCGGCGGTCCGGCCGGACGCGAGGGCTGTCGCGTCATCATGCTGGTCGCTTCCGGCCCGGGAGAGCTTCTGACCGGAAGCGACCGGCTTCGGCGGGAGTGTCCGGCTGACTGCCGCGACGCTCCCCCAAGCGTTATTCGTCGGTGTTGAACTTGTCGCGCAGCGGGAAGCCTTCGGGATATTCCACCTGGCCGGTCTCTTCGTTGTAGCGCACCACGCCCTTGCGCGGCACGCCGGCGGTGGGGCCGCCCACGGCGTCGGTATCGACCAGCACGGCGGTGCGGATGCCGTTTAAGAGCCAATCGCCGGCCACGGCCCGGTCAGCGCACTTGGTCCATTCCTCGCACCAGTCGCCCAGGCTGTAGCCGTACCACTTCCAGCGCGGGGCGATTTTGGGCAGCCCGGCCTTTTCCCACAGCTCCCGGGCCTCTTCCATGATGTCCTTGGTCGGCAGGGCCACCGGCGGCATGGGATAGTGCATGGTGGCGTCGATCATGATCTTGGCCTCCCATTCCCGGTCGCGCAGCTTGGGGGCGTGGCCGTTGGCCTGGTAGTCCTCGATTTTCACCGACTTCATGAGGTCGGTGCGGTAGGCGATGGCCCACAGCACTTCCTCGACGTTGTTGGGGTTGATGTCCTCGTCCACGGCCACGGTGATCTTGCCGACAGACCGCATGAAGGCGCTGGCGCCGGTAAGCGCCCGCCAGACTTCGGTGCGCGGGGTGTTTTTTTCGAGCACGATGACCGTCAGACGTGAGACGCCGATCATGGGGCCGTGCAGGGCCACGTCCTTGACCTGGCGCACGTACAGCGTGTTTTTGAGGTGGTTGAGCATCACCGCGCTGTAGTTGAGCTGCTTGATGACGCCGGATTCCGATGGGGCCATCTGGGAGATCATGGAGGTGATGGTGGCTTTCTTGCGCCGGGTGATGGCCGTGACCTCGACGGAGTGGTTGTATTCCTCCACGCTCATGTTGCCGTAGGATTCGCCGAAGGGCGCTTCCATTTCGAGCTTGGTCGGGTCGATCCAGCCTTCAATGATGATCTGGGCGTCGGCCGGGGCCATGAGCGGCACGGTCTTGCAGGCCACCTTGCGGTAGGGCACGCCGGCCAGGCCGCCGGCCACGTCGAGGTCGTTGAGATGCTCGGGGGTCTTCTGGGGTCCGATGACCTGCAGCATGGGCGGCGCGCCGACAATGAGCGCCACAGGCATCTTCTCGCCGCGCTCCTTGTATTTCACCCAGTTGTTGTGGGCTCCGCCGTTGGTCTGGATGAGCCACATGGCGGTCATGCGGTCGGAGGCCTTGAGGCTGCACCGGTTCTGGCTGATGTTTTCCACCCCCGTGTCCAGGTCCTTGGTGATCCACAGCCCGGCCGAGAAATACGGGGCCGTGTCCCAGCCCGGGGTGTTGTTGGGCACGGGCAGGCCGGCCAGGCCCTTGCCTTGGCCGCCTTTGAGGGCGTCGCCGGTGAGCACCACTTCATGGACCGGGGCTTCCTCGGAGGGAATCTCCACGGCCGCAACCGGCTTTTCAAAGGCCTGGACCCATTTGGCGAAGATCTTCTGGGACAGGGCGGTGAGGTCGTCGCCGGCGTCGTCGATGCCCAGCGACGCCGCGTAGATGGCCGGGGAACCGGCCGTGCCGCCCACCATCACGTCGCAGTCGCCCTGATACGAGCGGCCCTTGCTGTCGGTGACGTTGGTAAACAGGAAGGCGCGCTTGGGGTTGTTGGCCACCACCGTGCCCACGTCGCCGACATAGCCCCAGCGCACGAAGGGGTGCAGGTGGCGGTCCTTGTTGATGGGATCATTTATGGTCCACAGCAGGCCGGCCTTGTCGAGCTTTTCGAGATGGGCGTTTAAGTCGTCGTACTGGCGCGGGAAACCCTTCTGCATGGATCGCTCCGTGATCGCCCCGGCAAACGGAACCGGGGGTTGAAATTTTCGCACGAACTGGTTGGTTTCAATAACAAACGGCCGCTGCCCGCAGCGGGCTGCGTCCGGGAAACGGTTACTTTTCGGCCCAGACGATGCCCCGGGCCGGGTCCTGGGGTTCGGCCGTGGCGCTGCGGTTGGCGGCCGAGCGGCGGCCGTTGGCCAGCCAGTCGCCGTTGGCGGCGCGCTTGGCGCAGGCGTCCCACTCGGCGCACCAGTCGCCCAGGCTGTAGCCGCTCCAGGGCGTCTCCGGGGCCAGTTCCGGGAGTTGCAGCTCCTCCCAGATGGTCCTGGCCCGCTCCATGAATTCGGCCTTGGGCAGGGCCACCGGCGGGAACACGCCCTTGGCCGTGGCGTCGATGAGCATGGTGGAATCGACCTGATGGCCGGGCAGCTCCGGGCCGTGGCCCTTGCCGCGATGGGGGATGATGACGACGTCGGCCACGGGATTGGAGCGGTAGGCCATGGCCCACAGCACCTGATCGGTGTTGGCCGGGTCGATGTCCTCGTCGATGGCCACGCAGAACTTGCCGATGGCCGGGGTGAAGGAGGCCGCGCCGTTCAGCGCCCGCCAGACCTCGGTGTTGGGGGTGCCGTTGGCGATGGTGATAAACAGAAACCGCCGCAGGTTGGTCAGCGGCTCGTGCATAGTCACCCGGGCGACGCCCTTGATATTCAAGGTGTCGCGCAGGTGGTTCAGGTAGAGCGGCTCGTAGGCGACCTTTTTGATCACGCTCGATTCGCAGGGGGTCACCTGGGAGATGATGGAGGCCACGGTGTATTTCCTGCGTCGGGTGATGGCCGTCACCGTCATGGAGAAGTTGTATTCCTCCAGGGCCATGTAGCCGTGGGATTCGCCAAAGGGGCCTTCGGGCTCCAGGGCGTCGGTGTCGATCAGGCCTTCGATGATGACCTGGGCGGCCGCCGGTACGAGAAGATCGACGGTCTTGCCGCGCACGACCTCGATGGGACAGCCGGCCAGCCCCCCGGCCACGGTGAGCTCGTCGCAGTCCAGGGGCAGCTTCTGCGGCCCGGTGTAGGCGACGACCGGCGGCGCGCCGATGACCACGGCCACGGGCATCTTTTCGCCCTTGGCCTTGTATTTGCGCCAGTGGACGCCGCCGCCGGCCAGGGTCGAACGCTCCATCATGACGACCAGCCGGTTGGAGGCCTTGAGGTTGCCCCGGTACAGGCCCAGGTTCTGGATGCCCGATTCCGGGTCGCGGGTGGCCCACAGGGCGGCGGTGAGGTAGGGGGCGGTGTCGTAGCCCGGGGTGGAAATGGGGATGGGCAGGGCGTCCAGGCCCTTGCCTTCGCCCAGGAGCTCGTCGCCGGTGATGACCACTTCCTGGCAGGGCGCGTCAGTGACTTCCTTGGGCGCGATGGGGGCGGCTATGGCGTCCAGCCAGGCCTGGCCGATGTCCTCGGGTTTGCGGCCAAGGCCCAGGGCGTAGACCTCGGGCGTGGCGGCGAAAACGCCGATGGCCACCCGGGCGTCGGGATAGTGGCGGCCCTTGGCGTCGGTGGGGTTGGTGAAGAGAAAGGCCTTGCGCCGGTGTTCGGGGATGCCGCCCCGGTACTGCCAGCGCACCAGCGGGTGCATTTCCCGGTCCTTGTCGATGGGGCGGTCGATGGTGTGGAGCAGGCCGGCGGCGGCCAGTTTGTCGAGTTGGGCATCGAGATCGTCGTAACCGGCGGGTTGTTGCGTCATGGGCGGCACTCCAAAAGGCTTGCGGCGCGGGCTGGGGTTGTCCCTGTCCAAAGACGGGCGCGGGAGTATGGAATGTATTAACACTAACCGGTTGGTTAGCGTCAAGAGAAGAGATGGTGACGATGGGAAAGGCGTGGAAGCGCGCCTGCGGGGAGGCGGCGGAAAACGGTCTCGGTTCCTGTCGGGATGGCCCGTAGCCGGGCGCGAGGCGTGTGAAGGGCGGCGCTGTTGGCCGCAAGGGGGCGGTTATGCTGCGGCACGGGCGTGGGCCGCGGGAAGAGCGAGCCGCAAGGCGGACGGGCTGGCGTCGTCAGTCGGCCTTGCGGGCGGGGCCGGGCCAACGGTTGCGGCGGACCGGCGCGTCATGGCGCTGGGTGGCGTGGTGCGCCCAGGGGCGCGGGGAAGGTGTTGCGTGTTAGCGGGAAGGAGCGGCCTGCAGGGCCGCAATCACCACGCTGTCCAAAAACGCCGCGATGTCGAGGACGCTTGGCATGGGGGGCGGCTGGTCTTTGTCCAGGGTCTCGGCCAGGCGGGTGCGAAAGGGCGCGTTTATGGTGCTGACCAGCAGGCTGCCGGCCATGAGCATCTGCAGCACGGCCGTGTCCACGGGCAGCAAGCGTCCGGCGGCCACGCCCTGGCGGACGAAGCGGGCGGTGACGTTGTGGATGCGGGCGTAGATGGCCAACAGCTCTGGGGATGAGCGCCGGGAGCCGCCGGCCAGCTCGTGGGCGATGGTGCGCGGGGCGTTGGAATTGTGGGAAAAACCCTCGGCGTGGATGCGGATGACCCCGCGCAGCCCCTCGATTGGGTCGTCGCAGTCGGCCAGTTCGCGCTCCAGGCGATCGGCGAAATAGGCGAAATGGCGGGTGAGCACCACGTCGTAGAGCTTTTCCTTGTCGCCGATGTGGTAATAGATGGTGGCCTTGTTGACCCCGGCGGCGGCGGCGATCTCCTCCATGCGCGTGCCGGCGAAACAGTTGGCGGCAAATAGGGATTCGGCGGCGTCGAGGATGCGGCGCACGGTGTCGGACTCGTAGTCGATGACCGTGCGGCGGCCGTGGTCGAGAAGTGTTGTTTTGCTGGGGCGCGGCATGGGCTGTCCAAAAGGAGCGAAACGCTTGGTCCCCGGGACCGGCGGTCCCGGGGACCACGTCCCCTTCCCTCGAAAACCGGCCTCGGTCAAGAGCCAATGGGCGAGGGGGCGAAAAAGCGCAGGCGCAGGGCGTTGGTCACCACGGTAAAGGAACTCAGCGCCATGGCCGTGCCGGCGATCATGGGATTGAGGGTCGGACCGCCGAAAACATGCAGCGCGCCGGCCGCCACCGGGATGCCGATGACGTTGAAGGCAAAGGCCCAGAAGAGGTTTTGCTTGATGTTGGCGATAACGGCCCGGGACAGCTCCAGGGCGGCCGGCACGCCGGAGAGGTCGTTTCGCATGAGCACCACGTCGCAGGATTCCACGGCCACGTCGATGCCCGAACCCATGGCCACGCCGAGATCGGCCCGGGCCAGGGCCGGGGCGTCGTTGATGCCGTCGCCGACCATGGCCACCTTGTGCCCGGCCGCCTGCAAGGCCGCGACCTCGGCCTCTTTGCGCTCGGGCAGCACCCGGGCGACCACGTGCTCAATGCCCAGGCTCGCGGCCACGGCCCGAGCCGTGGCCTCATGGTCGCCGGTGAGCATGACCACGCCAAGGCCCCGCTTTTTGAGCGCCGCCGCCACGGCGGCCGCTTCCGGGCGCGGGGCGTCGGCCACGGCCAAGACGGCCGCCGCCACCCCGTCCACGGCCAGCCGCACCGGGGTCTTGCCGGCTCCGGCCAGGCCCGCGTCGGCCGCTTCCAGGGCCGGATCGGCCGCAATCCCGCGTTCGGCCAAAAAAGCGGCCGTGCCGACCAGCACCTCCCGGCCGCCAATGCGGGCGGCCACGCCCCGGCCGGGCACGGCCTCGAAAGCCTCGGGATCGGGCAGGGCGGGCGTTTGTTCCCGGGCGGCCTCGGCCACGGCCTTGGCCAGGGGATGTTCCGAGCGGGCCTCGGCCGCCCCGGCCAGGGCCAGCAAGGCGGCCGGGTCCTGGCCGGCGGACGGGACCAGATCGGTCAGGCGCGGCGCGCCCACGGTCAGCGTCCCGGTCTTGTCGAACACCACCGTGTCCACGGTTCCTGCCGCCTGCAAGGCCGCCCCGGATTTGACCAGGATGCCCAGGCGCGCCCCGCGCCCCGTGCCCACCATGATGGAGGTGGGCACGGCCAGCCCCATGGCGCAGGGGCAGGCGATGACCATGACCGCGACGAAAATCCGCAGCGAAAAGGACAGATCGGCCCCGCCGATAAAAAACCAGGCCAGCCCGGAAACCAGGGCCACGGCCATGACCGTGGGCACGAAATAAAAACTCACCGTGTCGGCCAGATTGGCGATGGGGGCCTTGGAACCCTGGGCGCGGCGCACGAGTTCCACGATGCGCGACAGCGTGGTGTCCTGGCCCACCCGGGTGGCCCGGACGAGCACCGCGCCGGCGGTGTTCTGGGTGCCGGCCGAGACGGCGTCGCCGAGAGTCTTGGCCACGGGCATGGGTTCGCCGGTCAGCATGGACTCGTCCACCCGGGTGGCCCCGTCGGTGACCAGACCGTCCACCGGGATGCGTTCGCCGGGCCGCACCAGGACCACGTCGCCGGGTTCGACCTCGGCCAGGGGCACGACTTCTTCCCGGCCGTCGCGCATCAGGGTGGCCGTGTCCGGGGCCAGGCGCAAAAGCGCCGCGATGGCTCCGGAGGTTTTGAACTTGGCCGAGGCTTCGAGGTATTTGCCCAGGCTGATCATGGCCAAAAGCACCCCGGCCGATTCGTAGTAGAGGTCCATGGCCCGGGCGGCCGGGTCCGAACCGAGAAGGATCAGGGCCGTGCCGGCCAGGCTGTAGGCCAGGGCCGCGCCGGTGCCGATGGCCACCAGACTGTCCATGTTGGGGCCGCCGCGCATAAGCGCTGGCAGGCCGTCGGCGTAAAAGCGCCGGCCGATCCAGACGATGGGGGCGCAAAGGGCCAGCTGGGCCAGGGCAAAGGCGGCGGGCGAGGCGTCGGGATGCAGGAAATGCGGCAGGGGCAGCCCGAGCATGTGGCCCATGGAGAGGACCAGCAGCGCCCCGGCCAGGCCCAGGGCCGGGACGAGTTCGCGGCGCTTGGCGGCCAGCTCCTCCTGGGCCTTGGCCTGGCGCTGGGCCAGCCGGTCCGGCCCGGCGGCCAGGGGGACGGCGGCGAAGCCGAGGTCGGCGATGGCCTGACGGATCTGACGCCGGGTGAGCGTGGCCGGGTCGAAGGCGAAGCGGCCCGTGCCCTCGGCCAGGTTGACCGACGCTTCGACGATGCCCGGCAGCTTGCCCACCACCCGTTCGATGCGCGAGGAACAGGCGGCGCAGTGCATGCCGGTGATGGTCGTGTCGTAGACGGCGTGCTCCGGCGGTGGCGACCCCAGCGAAAAGCCCAGATCGGCCACCCGGGCGGCGATGGCGTCCAGGTTGACGATCCCGGGATCATAGGTCAGGCGCAAGGAGGCGTCGGCCAGATTGACCGAGGCTTCTTCAATGCCGGACTGGCCGCCCAGAACGCGTTCGATGCGCGAGGAACAGGCGGCGCAGTGCATGCCGCCGACCGGGAGCGTCACTGTTTTGCGGGGTGATTGCGTCATGCCCCATAGTAAAGCCCGAGCCGGAAAGTGCAAGTGTGAACGTCTTGAAAGATGGTTCCCAACACTGGCAATTGCCGCCGGGCCGGGCTATAGGAAGGGATCACACGCCAAAGGAGTCCAGGACATGCAGGGAGATCCCCTGACCCCCGGCTGGGACGGCCAGCATCGCGAACCCGACCGGTGGGACCGGTTGCGCGATATTTATGAAAAACTGCGGCTCGTCCTGGACATGCCGGGCCTGGCCCCGACCGGGGTGGACGAACTCATCGAGCAGTTGGAGCAACGTCTGGACGAAGCCGGGGCGCTGTTTCCCGAACCGGACTGGCTTGGGGACAGCCAGGCCGACGCCGGGGAAGCGGCGGAGCGCAGCTGCGCCAATCATATGGGCGCGTTGCTGGATATCTTGTCTCGGGCCGTGGCCGCCCTGGCCGAGCAGCGGGCCCGGGAACTGGCCTCGGGCCAATGCGGCCGGCGGGAAGAGGCGTGAAGAAACGGGCGCGTTGCCGGCGCGGCGGAATGTCACAAGAAAAAGGGGTTACGGCAACTTTGCCGCAACCCCTTGGACTGTCTGGTCGGGATGAGAGGATTCGAACCTCCGGCTTCTGCGTCCCGAACGCAGCGCTCTAGCCAGACTGAGCCACATCCCGTCGTGAGAAGAAGGCTTTTAGAGCATCCCGCGGGGTTTGGCAAGCACAAAGTTTGTTGTCATATCGCGAAGAGTCATCTAATCATGTTCAAGGGGACGCGCCGTCCGGTTTTCGGGCCGGCCGGCCCCGGGCGAAAGCCCCGATATGCCGCCCTCAGGAGAGATGCGTGATCAAGGTAGTGGTCATTGACGATTCGGCTTTCATGCGCAAGGCGCTGGCCGCCATGCTGTCCAAGGACCCCGAGATCGAGGTCGTGGGCGCGGCCCGCGACGGCGAGGAAGGCCTGGAGATGATCCGTCGGCACCAGCCCGACGTGGTCACCCTGGATATTGAAATGCCCCGCATGGACGGACTGACCGCCCTGCGCCATATTATGATGGAAATGCCCCGGCCCGTGCTGATGGTGAGTTCGCTGACCACCGAGGGGGCCGAGGCCACGCTCAAGGCCATGGAACTTGGGGCCGTGGATTTCATCCCCAAACAGCTGTCCAAGGTGTCGCTGGACATCGTCAAGATCGAGGACGATTTGCGGGCCAAGGTCAAGCTTATCGCCAAACGGCGCATGAGCCATTTATCCCGTTCGTCCCTGACCGCCCGGGTGCGGGCGGCCGGCGCGGCGGGCGCGGCCCAGGCGGGAGCGGCCTCGGCGGCCCCGGCCGAACGGCCGTCCCGGGCGACCCGGCCCGGCGGCGCCCAGACCCGCGATCTGGTGGCCATCGGCGTGTCCACGGGCGGGCCTCCGGCGGTGCAGAAGGTGCTGTCGGTGTTGCCCAAGGATTTTCCGGCCGGCATTTTGATCGCCCAGCACATGCCGGCCGCCTTTACCGGTCCCTTTGCCAAACGGCTGGACAGCGTGTGCCAGATTACGGTCAAGGAAGCCGAGGACGGCGAACGCCTCCAGCACGGCGTGGCCTACGTGGCCCCGGGCGGCAAGCACCTGCGCCTGGACCAGAAGGTGAGCCGCATCGACGTGCGGGTGGTGGAAGAGCCGCGCGAGGCCCTGTACAAACCCTCGGCCACGGTGCTTTTCGATTCCGTAGCGGCCGGGGTCGGCCGGCGCGGGCTTGGGGTGGTTCTGACCGGCATGGGGTCCGACGGCCTGGACGGCATGAAGGTGCTCAAGGCCAAGGGCGGTCGCGCCCTGGCCCAGTCCGACTCCACCTGCGTGGTCTATGGGATGCCCAAAGCCATTGTCGATGCGGGGTTGGCCGACGAGATCGTGGATATCGACGATATGGGCGAAGCGATTCTGCAAAACCTTTACAAATGACCGTCCCGGCGCGGGGCGGGCAAGGAACCGGCATGGTGGACTGCAACGAGCTTTGCCAGCGGCTTGGCGGCGACGATCCCGACGTGCTTCGGGACGCCGCCTATGATGCCGGCGAGAGCGGGTGCCTGGCGGCCGTTCCGCTTCTGGCCCATTTGCTGTGCTCGCACAACCTCGGTGTGCAGGAAGCGGCCGACCGGGCGCTGCGGCGTCTGGGCGGCAAGGACGTGGTGGCCGCGGTCAAGCCGCTTTTGCGCTCCGACGACGCCCCGGCCAGAAACGCCGCCATGGACATCCTGCGCGACGTGGGCGGCCAGGATTTTCCGACCCTGCTCGAACTGCTCCATGACGGCGACCCCGACATCCGTATTTTCGCTTCGGATATCCTGGGCTCCACCGACAGCCGGCTGGCCGTGGGGCCGCTGTGCGAGGCCCTGCTCAAGGACCCCGAGGTCAACGTGCGCTATCAGGCGGCGGTGAGCCTTGGCGAACTGGCCTTTGCCGAGGCCGCGCCGAGCCTTGGCCAGGCCCTGGGCGACGACGAATGGGTGCAGTTCGCGGTCATCGAGGCCCTGTCCAAGATCCGCGACGCCTCCTCGGTCGGAGCCCTGGTCAAGGCCCTGGACCGGAGCACCGATCTGGTGGCTTCCATGATCGTCGACGCCCTGGGCGAGATCGGCAACATCAAGGCCGTGACCATGCTGCTCAAGCGCATGGACGCCTCGCCCGAGGTGCTGCGCAACAAGATCGTCAAGGCGGTGGTGCGCATCCTGGGCGGCAAGGCCCTGTCGCTTTTGTCCCCGGCCGAGCGTGACCGTTTTCGCGGCTATCTGCTGGGGGCGTTGTCCGACGACGAGGACGATGTCCAGGACGCGGCCGTGTCGGGTCTGGGGTCCGTCAGCGGCGAGGAAGCGGCCCGGGCCGTGCTGGCCCATGCCGCCCGCCTGGACCGCGACCATTTGCCCGAGCGCTACGAACACGCGATCACAGCCCTTCGGGACATGGGCCTCACCCAAGCCCTGGGCGACGCCCTGCGCCAGGGCGAAGAGGCCCAGCGGGCCGTGGCCCTGGACGTGCTGGCCGCCTTGCCCTGTCCCCAGTGCCCGGCCCTGCTCATGGACGCCTTCGCCGAGCTGCCGGCCTCGTTTCAGCCGGCGGCGGCCAAGGCCCTGGCCGCCATCGGCGGCGAGACGGCGGTGGAATTTTTCCTGGGTCAGCTTGATGCCGACAACGAGGCCGTGCTGCTGGAGGCCGTGGCCTTCCTGGGCGGCGGGATGCGGGTGGCTTCGGCCGGTCCGGCCCTTTTCGCCTTGCTCGGCCATCCTTCCGACGCCGTCAAGGAAGCCGCCCTGGACGCCTGCGTGGCCATCGGCGGGGCCGAACTCGACGCCCGCTTCCGGGAGCTTTCCCGCGGCGACGAGCCCATGGACCGGCTCATGGCCGTCTATGCCCTGGGCCGCATGGGCGTGGGCGAACACATGGACATCATCCGCGAGGCCCTGATCGACGAGATTCCCGACATCCGCAAGATCGCCCTGGAGGCCCTGGCCGATTCCTGCGGCCACGAAGAGGGCAGCCTGTCGCTTATCGTCAGCCGTCTGACTGACGAAAGCCGGGATGTGCGGCTGGCCGTGGTGGAAGTGCTCGGCGGCTGCGACAGCGACAAGGTTTACACGTATCTGGAGCAGGCCTTAAACGACGAGGACGACTGGGTGCGCATCCGGGCCGTGGAAGCCCTGGGAGCGCGGGGCGAGCGCGAGGCCGTGCCGCGCCTGCTGGAACTGGCCGGAGAGCCAAGCAAGCTTGTAGCCATCAAAGCCGTGGAAACCCTCGGTGAGATCGGCGGCCCCGAGGCCTTTCAGGCCTTGCTCGGCCTTGTCGGCGGCGACGACCCGGAACTGGCCGGGGCGGCGGAAGCGGCCATAGCCCGCCTCCAGGACGAGCAAGGGGAGCGCTAGTCCATGACCTCGCTTTTTTCCAAGACGATTTCCCTGCGCAAGGAACTCAAGATCTCCGACGCGGAGTTCGCGCAATTGCGGGATTTCATCTACGCCCAGTCCGGTATTTATGTGGCCGACAACCGCAAGTACCTGGTGGAAAACCGCCTGGCCACCCGGATCAAGGAGCTCAACCTCAAGAGCTTCGCCGAGTACCATGCTTTTCTCCAGTACGACGCCGGGCGGCGTCAGGAGCTCAATCGGCTTTTTGAGGTGATCACCACCAACGAGACGAGCTTCTACCGCAACCCGCCCCAGCTCAAGGTCTTCCAGGACATGGTGCTCAAGGACGTGCTGGACAAGCTCAAGGCCCAGCGCCAAAAGCGCCTGCGCATCTGGTCGGCCGGCTGCTCCACCGGCGAGGAGCCCTACACCATCGCCATCATCCTCCACGAGGTGCTGCGCGCCGAGCTGCCCGCCTGGGATATACGCATCACGGCCAACGACCTTTCGGAGGCCGTGCTGGCCCAGGCCCGGGAGGCCGTCTACAGCGACTACAGCCTGCGCACCACGCCAAAAGAGATCGTGGCCCGCTATTTCACCCCGGACGGCGCGAACTTCAAGCTCAAGCCCGAGGTCAAGCGGCTGGTGAGCTTCGGGCAGATCAACTTGAGCGACCGGATGCAGCTCAAGCGCGTGGAGCGTTCCCACATCGTGTTTTGCCGCAACGTCATCATTTATTTTGATGACGAGATGAAAAAAAACGTCATTACCGCCTTTTACGACAATCTGCTGCCCGGCGGCCAGCTGCTCATCGGCCATTCCGAGTCGCTGCACAACATTTCCCGGGCTTTTCGTCCCAAGCATTACCCCGGGGCCATCATCTACAGCAAAGAGGAGTAGTGGGCACATGACGTTTTGGGCGGCCGCGCGGTCGCGGGAGTCGCGGTGGCCCGGATACTGGCGGTAGCCAACCAGAAGGGCGGGGTCGGCAAGACCACCACGGCCTTGTCCCTGGCCGGGGCCCTGGCCTTGGCCGGCCGGCGGGTGCTGGTCATGGACCTGGACCCGCATGGCTGCGCCTCGGCCCATCTGGGCGTGTTTCCCGAGGGCCTGGCCGCTTCGGCGGCGGACCTGTTTTTGGCCCAGGAGGCCGGGCAGGCCCCCTGGGACAAGGTGATCCGGCAACCGGGCAGCGGCCTGTTCGATCTGGCCCCGAGCTGCCCCCGGCTGGCGGACCTGGACCTGGACCTCAAGGACCGCAAGGGCAAGGGCATCGTGCTGCGACAGGCGCTGGAATCGGGACCGGGCTACGACCACGTGTTGCTGGACTGTCCGCCGCATACCGGGGTGGTGCTGGTCAACGCCCTGGTGGCGGCCGATTTGCTTATCATCCCGATTCAGACGGATTTTTTGGCCCTGCACGGCGTGCGCCACCTGTTTGACACCATGCGGGCCCTCAACCGGGTGCTGCCCAGGCCCATCGCCTACCGGGCCCTGGCCACCATGTTCGACCGGCGGGCCAAGGCCTGCCTGCGGGTGCTGGCGCTACTTCGCGACAAATTCGGAGAACGCATGTTTCAAACGGTCATCGGCCTCGACACCAAGTTCCGGGAGGCCAGCGCCGCCGGCAAGGTGGTTCAGGAACTGGCCCCGGATTGCCGGGGCGCGGGCGAATATGCCCGTCTTGCCGAGGAGGTCGCGGCCCTGTGAGTCCGAGCCTGGAGCAGTATTTCGAGCAGTCCGTGCTGTTGCCGGAGCAGGGCGGGGGCACGTTTTCCGAGGCCGAACGGGCCTTTCTCTCCCGCTACATGGGAGATGATTTCGAGGCCGCCCTGGCCCGGTCCGGGCTGTCCCGGCCGGCGGCGGTGGTGACGGTCAGCGGGGAACCCGCGCCGGACCCCGCGCCGGGCGACGGCAGAGAGTCGGCCGACGTCGAGGACGCCGCCGCCCTGGAAGCCGCCCTGGCCGAGGCCCGGGAACTCAAGCTCGTGGGCTTCACCGTGGCCGGCCAGGAACTGGCCGTGCCCATCGCCCAGGTCCAGGAGGTGCTGCGGGCCATGCCGCTGACCCGCCTGCCGGCCGCGCCGGCCCACATTGCCGGCGTGACCAACCTGCGGGGCCGGGTGGCTCCCATGGTCGATCTGGCGCGCATCATGGATCTGTGCGGCGATTGCGCCGAGCAGCGGTTCGTCATCGTCTGCCGCTGCCGGGGAATGCTCGTGGGACTGTTGGTGGAAGCCATCAGCACCATGCATCAGGCCTCGGGGGATGATGTGGAGTGGGGTATCGAGGCCCGTGTGGGCGTGGCCTCGGACATGGTGCTCGGTTTGCTGAAGGTCGGCGAGCGCCTGGTGAAAATCCTCTCCGTTGACAGCCTGTTCCAAAAGGTTTTGAAGAGTTGAGGAGGGCAGAGATGCCGAAGCATATTCTGATCGTGGACGATTCCAAGACCGTGCGCAACCTTGTGGCCTTTATCATGCGCAAGGAGGGCTTCAAGGTCACGGCGGCCGAGGACGGTCTCGACGGCCTGGAGAAGCTCTACACCGACCAGCAGGTCGATCTCATCATTACCGACATCAATATGCCGCGCATGGATGGCATCACTTTTATCAAGACCGTCCGTGAGCAGGACCTCTACCGCGACATCCCCATCGTGGTGTTGTCCACCGAAGGCGAGGAACGCGACATCCATGTCGGGCTGTCCATCGGGGCCAACCTCTATATGGTCAAGCCCGCCCAGCCTGAGATCATGGTGCGCAACGTCAAGATGCTTTTGGGTTAAGACGGCGACCAGACCGAAAAAACGCCGCGAGGTGCCTTGATGAGCCAGGATTTCATGGATCCGGAATTGTTTGCCGACTTCATCGTCGAAGCCCGGGAGCACCTCGAAACCATCGAGCCCAATCTCCTTGAGCTGGAACGAAATCCCGGCAACTTGAGCCTTTTAAACGACATCTTCCGGCCCATGCACTCCCTCAAGGGGGCCTCGGGCTTTCTGGGCCTAAACGCCATCAACGGTCTGGCCCACAAAGCCGAGAACATTCTCGACGAACTGCGCAAGGGCAACATCCCGGTCACTCCCGAAATCATGGATGTCATCCTTTCGGCCACGGACATCCTGCGCACCATGATCGAGAATCTCGAACAGACCGGGGCCGAAGGCGACGTGGAAACCGCGCCCACCATCGCCCGCATCGCCGCCCTCCTCGAAGGCGGTCCCCTGCCGACGCCCGAGACGCCGTCCGTCCCCGCCGGCGACTTTCCGGCCGAGGACGCGCCCGCGCCCGGCGGGGTCGCCGCGCCCCCCGCACCCGAGCCTGAGCCGGCGCTTGAGCCCGAGTCCGAAGCCGCGCCCGCGCCGCCGGCCGCCATGCCGGCCAAGACCGTCATCCGCATCGAAGATCTGCCCCCCTTCGTGCCCGACGCCTATCAGCTCACCTCCATAGGCGAAGGCCATATGGCCGATTTCATGGAGGAAGCCCGGGAAATCATTGAGCGCTTAAACGCCGCCCTGCTTGAACTCGAAGCCACTGGCGACGGACCCAATGAAAGCATCAACGACATTTTCCGCTATTTCCATAACCTCAAGGGCAACAGCGGCATCATCGGGCACAAGGAATTAAACGGCCTGACCCACGAAGCCGAGACCCTGCTCAACCGTGTGCGCAAGGGCGAGATGATCGCCACCCCGGCCATGGTCGATCTCCTGCTCGCCGTGGTCGATCAGGTCGAGGCCCTCATCTCCGCCATTGATGTGGGCACCTCCGTGGCCACGCCACTGGACATCCGGCCCCTGGTCGCTCGTCTCAAGCAGGCCAGCGAAGACGGCTATGTGGCCGATCCCGACGCCCCGGCCCAGCCCGAGGAGCTGGAACCCGAGCCGGAGCCGGAACCCGCGCCGGAACCGGAACCCGCGCCCGCGCCGGTTCCCCAACCGGCCAAGGACGCGCCGGCCTCGAACACGGCCTATGATCCCGAGGATGTGGCCGTCTTCGAGTCGACCATCGAACAGCAGATCACCTACATGACTCAGGCCCTGGCCGGACTGGCCGACGATCCTCAGTCCAAGGAGATGATCGACGGCCTCTACCGGGCCTTGGTCACCATCCAGAATTCTTCCGGCTACATGGGCCTTTCCGACCTCAAGACCCTGGCCGAGCGCACTGCCGGGCTGGTGGACCAGGGGCGCAAACAGGACCTGCCTTTTGATCTGCTCCTCGACATGCTGCGCCAGGAATGCTCCATCCTGGCCGACATGATCGCCGCCGCCCTGCCGAAACTGCGGGCCGCGCCCGCCGCCCCGGCTCCCGCCGCCCCGGTCGCCGAACCGGCCGCCCAGGCGCAGCCGGCAGAGGCCCCCGAGCCCGCGGCCCAGCCCGAACCCGATATCGTTGCCGCGCCCCAGCCCGAGCCGGAACCCGTGCCCGAACCTGCGCTTGCGCCCAAGCCCGAACCGGCTCCCGCGCCGAAGCCAACGCCCGCGCCGACGCCCGCGCCCAAGCCCGCGCCCAAGCCGGCCCCGGCCCCCAAACCCGCGCCCGCGCCCAAGCCCGAAGCCCAGGCCGCCCAGGGCGAGGCCGGCAAGCCCAAGGTGTCCTCCACCATCCGCGTGGACCACGAAAAGCTTGACCACCTCATGAACCTCATCGGCGAACTCATCATCAACCGCAACCGCTTCGCCATGCTCGCCCGCGCCCTGGAAGAGGGCAAGACCGAAGGGGCCCACATCGGCCAGCAGCTCACCGAAACCACCTACGCCATGGCCCGCATTTCCGACGATTTGCAGGACACCATCATGAAGGTGCGCATGGTGCCGGTGTCCACCGTATTTTCCCGCTTCCCGCGCCTGGTGCGCGACCTGTCGCGCAAGTCCGGCAAGGAAGTGAACCTCGTCACCGAAGGCGAGGAAACCGAGCTCGACAAGTCCGTGGTCGAGGTCATCGGCGATCCGCTGGTCCACCTCATCCGAAACTCCGTGGACCACGGCATCGAAACCGAGGCCGAACGCATCGCCGCCGGCAAGCCGCCCGTCGGGCGGGTCTGGCTGCGCGCCTACCACCGCGGCAACTCCGTGGCCATCGAGATCGAGGACGACGGCAAGGGCATCGACCCGGCCAAGATGCGCGAAGTGGCCGTGCGCAAGAATCTCATGAGCCCCGAGGAAGCCAAGGCCCTCGACGACCGCGACGCCATCGACATCATCTTCATGCCCGGCTTCTCCTCGGCCGAGACCATCACCGACATCTCCGGCCGGGGTGTGGGCATGGACGTGGTGCGCACCAACATCAAAAACTTGAAAGGCACCGTCAACGTCACCAGCGAAGTGGGCAAGGGCACCAAGTTCACCCTGGCCCTGCCGCTGACGCTGGCCATTATCGACGCCCTCATGGTCGTCGTCGCCGGCCAGACCTACGCCTTGCCGCTGGATTCCGTCTCCGAGACCACCAAGATCGAAGTCAAGCGCATGACCGAGGTCAACAAGCGCAAGGCCGTGACCCTGCGTGGCGAGGTGCTCGGCATCGTCGAGCTGGCCGAGATCCTGGAGCTGCCCCGCGCCGAGGAATCCCAGGAGATCGTGCCCATCGTCATCCTCCAGGACAACGAACGCCGCCTGGGGCTCATCGTCGACCGCCTCCTGGAACGCCAGGAGATCGTCATCAAGCCCCTTGGCACGTATCTCTCGGAGTTCGACATGCGCGGCATCTCCGGAGCCACCATCATGGGCGACGGCTCGGTGGTGCTCATCCTTGATCCCCACGAGATCTATATGATGTCCACCCCCGGCAGCCGCTCCAAGGGCTAGCCCGGCCAGGGCGCTGCCCTGGACCCGGCAGGGCGCTGCCCTGCACCCGCACGGGCGCTGCCCGTGACCCGGCAGGGCGCTGCCCTGCACCCGCCGGGGGGATAATCCCCCCGGACCCCCTGGCCGTCCGTGGCGGGCGGGGGAGCCACAAGCGGGCGGGGTAGGCGCGGAAACGAGGGATAATTCCCTCGGCCTCAGGAGGGCATTGGGCGTGGAGAGGTCAGGGAAAGGGGGGGAGCCGGGAAAGTTGCGGTCCGCCTTGCCATCAAACCGTCATCGTCCTATCGTAGAGTTGCCGCAAATCGCCGGCCGCTCAACGGTCGCCGGCCGCAGGAGGACACGATGCACGGATCGCGCAAACGCCGAATCGAAAAGACCCTGCCCCGAGACGAGGTCCCGCGCGCCCTGGCCGAAGTCGTGGCCCGGGCCGGAGAAGGCTTGCTCGTCATCGACGGGGAAGCCGTCGAACTGGCCGACTGCGCCAGCTTCAAGATTTCCGTCCGCCACGGCGGCCCTACCTCCCAACTCAAGGTGACCCTGCGCTATCCCGAGGCCCCGGGCCTCCTGGGCGGCGACTCGCCGGCCAAGGACCGCCCGGATGAGCCCGTCCCGCACGGCCTGCCGCGCTACAAGGGCCTCAAAAAACGCATGAAGTCCACCTTCCGGGCCATCCGCGACGCCTTGCTGGCCGGCGCGGCCCCGGATGCGGGCGTGGCCGCTTCGTTCGTCGCCGACTCGCGCCTCATGACCCGCTATCCCGGCAAGGGCGACGCCTACTACGCCGCCTATGACGCCGAGGTGGACCGCTTCGAGCAGGCCCAGGCCGCCGGCGACGTCGCCGCCCTGACCGCCTCGGCCGCCGCCCTTGATCGCCTGAAAAAGGAGTGTCACAGCCGCCATGCCTGATTCCCCGATCCAGCCTGAAGCCCGCTGCCTGGAGATCGACCCCGCCGCCCTGGACCCGGCCGTGGGCGAGGAGGACGAAAGCGATTTTCTGCGCATAAACGACGTGAGCCTCTCCCCCGAGCAGATTGAGCGCATCGTCTCGCCGGTCCGGGCCTATCCGCGCCAGGAATACGTCCTGGCCGTCCACTGGCACCCCGAACACGTGCCCATGGAACTGCTCAAAAAACGTATCGACACGCTCTATCCCAACCG
The DNA here is from genome assembly GCF_004135975.1 of Solidesulfovibrio carbinolicus. Lineage (NCBI taxonomy): Bacteria > Pseudomonadati > Thermodesulfobacteriota > Desulfovibrionia > Desulfovibrionales > Desulfovibrionaceae > Solidesulfovibrio > Solidesulfovibrio carbinolicus. The sequence goes on from NZ_CP026538.1 coordinate 1,193,554, forward strand.
CGTGGACGAACTCATCGTGCCCACCCAGCACAACGTGCTCATGGACTACGACGGCTTCCAGGGCGTGGAGGTGGACTGCTATTCCAGCGGATTTAATCGCAAGGTCCAGCTGCTGCTCCATTTTCACGGCCTCGACATGGAGCGGGCCGACGTGCTCAAGTCCATGCTGCGCCACACCCACCGCTACCGGGCCTCCCAGCTCTTCGAATACCTCGACGCCCTGGTCGAACCGGCCTTCGAGGATCGCCGCCAGCGCGCCGCCGGCCGCACCAACGCCGAAGAAGAACTCGTCGCCTTCGTGCGCGTCCAGGCCGCCAAGATCAAAAGTCTGATCCTGGCCCACGAGGCCGAGCTGCCCGACGACGTCTACAAGAACAAGCTCGTGCGCAACTTCCTCGACGCCAAGCGCGCCCGCTACGGCGACCGGCTCATAAATCGCGCCCAGGTCTACGCCAAGGCGGTCAAGGATCTGGTTAAGGAAGAATTCTCCCTGTCCTATTTCTACCGCGCCACCGAAGTCATCGAAGAAGCCCGGTCCCTTGGGGCCGGCATCGTCATCCCCCACCCCGAGCAGTTCTGGCCCATTCTCCTGGCCGACTACGACGTGGACGGCATCGAGGTCTGGAACCCCCAGTCCCAGCAGTACACCGAGTTTCTGATAAACGTGGTCAATCGCCGCAACCACATGGGTTGGCACGGCAAGCGCCCCATCCTCGTCTTTATGGGCGACGACTGCCACATGAGCGAAAAGACCCGGCCCCTGGCCGAGCAGGACCCGGAAAAAGCCGCCCGGGAAATCGGCCTCCAGCCGGCTTGGCACGACTTCAGCATCCGCAAGAGCCTCATCATCAACGGCATGAGCCGGCGCAAGGTCATCGCCGAATACCGTGACCGGCTCTCCGGCTAGCTTGGCGCACCCTCGATGCCCTTTCTCTTGATGGAAAAAGCCATAAACGCTGACGGCCAGTAGGCGCGCCAGACCGTCTGCCGGCCTGCCCCGGATGCGGCCTTTGCCCGGCGCGCCGCGCCAAAGGATCACGACGTGGATAAGGAAACGCATTTCAAATACGAATCCACCCAGGACGCCGACACCCTGCGGCGCTATCTCGAAGCCATCACCGCCGGATTCGCCGCCGGCGAACTGCGCCTGGGCAGCCGCGAAGGCGAGGTGGTGCTGCATCCCTCGGGCATGCTCGGCTTTCTGGTCGAGGCCAAGTCCACGGGCGGGCGCATGAAGCTGCACCTCAAGTTTTCCTGGCGCGAAACCTCGGCCGAGGACGCCGAGGACGACGCCCTGACCATCGCCCCGGGCGGTCAGTCCTGACGCGGCGTTGACTGCGTAGCGTCAGGCGTCGTGAAAAGATCTATCCGTATGCTCTGTTTCAGGCCGGTTTCGAGAACACTCGGGACGCGGACCTTGGAACAATCCCCTGGGAGCGGTCATGCGCATTCTGGAAGGCATTGAAGAGAATTTTCGCTTCATGGTCCTGGAGGTCTCCAAACAGGTGGCCAGCACGCTCAATGTGGTGGAGCGGCCGGACCAGGAGTGCATCAAGCGTATCGAAAGTCGTGACGACTATATCGACAATCTCAAGAGCGTCATCGAGAACGCCTGCTGGGGTCGCATCCACGGTTCCACCGACCGCAACAAGCGCACGCTCGATCTCGTTCGCGCCGCCAACATCATCAACATCAATCTGGAGCGCATCGCGGACTACGCCGTCAACATCGTCTCGCAGATGCAGTATTTGACCGAACCAGCGTTTATCAAACGCTACGACTACCGCGCCCCCTTCGTGGACGTGGACAAGGCCCTGGGGCTGGTCTTTCAGGCGCTCACCCGCCAGGACGTGAAGCTGGCCCTGCGCATCTGCCGGGCTGAGTTCGCCCTGGATGACCATTTCAAGAAAGCCTTCGACGCCATTTTGGGGGATCTGCGCCAGGGCGAGTCCCCGGAAAACGCCATCTCTTGCTTCAATATTTTCCGCTATCTCGAACGCATGGGCGACGCCCTGCTCAACATCGGCGAGGCCGTCATTTTCGCGGCCCTGGGCGAGAAACTCAAGATCCACCAGTACCAGGCCCTGCAGGATACCCTGGAGCTGGGCGAGGAAACGCCGATCACCCCAGGGGATTTCCATTCCATCTGGGGCACCCGGTCAGGCTGCCGCATCGGCCGGGTCCAGGAGGGCCACGGGGCGCGTTCCAAGGGCGTGCTTTTTAAGGAAGGCAATGCCGACAAGCTGGCCAAGGAAAAAGAGAACATCGAGCGCTGGCAGCGCCTGTCGCCTGGTCTTGCCCCGAGCATCCAGGCATTTCAGACCGACGGCGATTCGGCCTCCATGCTCCTGGAGTACCTGGGCGGCTGCAACGTCCAGGAAGTGGTGCTGACAGCCGACCGGGAGATCGTGGAAAACGCCTGCTTCCTGGTCACCCAGACGGTGGGGGGACTGTGGGAGCAAACCCTTGTCCGCCGGCCCGTCGCGGCCGACGCCATGGCCCAGTTGCGCGCCCGCCTGGACGACGTGTTCGGGCTGCACCCCCACCTCGCCTTCGGCCCCATGGACATCGGCGGTCAGGCCGTCGCCGGCCTGGACGCCCTGCTCGGGGCGGCCCAGGCGGCCGAGAAGACCCTGGCCGCGCCGTTTGCCGTGCTGCTCCACGGCGATTTCAACCTCAACAACATCGTCTACGACCACACCGCCCAGCGCATCCACTATATTGATCTGCACCGCTCCCGTGAGGGCGACTACGCCCAGGACACGGCGGTGTTTCTGGCCTCCAATTTCCGGCTGCCCTTTTTCGACCGCAAATCGCGCGGCCAGTTGGAGCTGGCCATGCGGCGTTTCCTGGAATTCGCCCGGGGATTTGCCGCCGAGCAGGGGGACGAGACCTTCGAGGCCCGCCTGACCTTTGCCGTGGCCCGGGCCCTGGCCACCTCGGCCCGGTTCGAGATGAAGGCGTCCTTTGCCCGGGAGCTGTTCCAGCGCGGCGTCTATCTTCTGGAGCGCGCGGCCGGCCATGCCGGCCGTCCCTGGGAGGCGCTCGCCTTCCCGGACGCGGTGCTGACCTACTGACGCCGGGCTGCTGTTTTGTCGCGGCTTCCCGGCACAGGTGGCCCGGGCAAGCCGACAATCCGCCTTCAGACCTCAAAAAACGCAGGCCCCTCTTCCGGCGGGAAGAGGGGCCTCAAGCGAAAAAGCGTATTGGCGTCGGGCCGTCGTTGCCCCAGGCGCGCCGGGGCCGTCGGTCACAAAGCGTCTCGAGTGGGAAATCGTCCCTATTTGCCGCCGGCCAGGAAGGCGATGAGCCGTTTGACCACGTCGGCCGGATAGCGCTTGGCGTCTTCGTACAGCTTTTTGGCGGCGGCCAGCTGCTCCATGGCCGGGGCGTAGGGCCGCTTGACGATCATGGCGCAAAACGAATCCACCACCCCGGTCAACAGCCCCAGTTCCGAAATTGTTCCCACCCCGATCTTTTGCGGGTAGCCCGAGCAGTCCAGCCGCTCGTGGTGTTCCGACACGCACCGCTCCATTTCCGGAAACTTGATGTCGATGCGGGTAAGCATCTCGTAGCCGGCCATGGTGTGGCCTTTAATTTTTTGCATCTCGTCAGGCAAAAGCGGCTTGGTCTTGTCCCGGATCATGGCCGGCACCCGGGTCATGCCCAGGTCGTGGAGAAAGATGCCGAGCAGGGAGCGGTCAAGGATGTGGCGGGCGTTTTTCTGGTCCCGAAAGCCGTCCGACTGGCCGGCCAGGAAGAGATGCAGGCCCAGCAGCCCGCAGTTGACGGCGTGGTTGGCCAGGCAGTGGGTCGTGTGCAGCCGCTTGGCCAGGGCGCGGGTGCGGTGGAAATCCTCCCAGACGTACTCGGTGAGCACCAGCACGTCCTCGCGCACCTTGTCGTAGACCAGCCGCACCGGCTGGTCGAAAAAGGCTTCCATGCGCCGGGTCAGGGCGATCTGGAAGATGTCGGCGATCTCCGATTCGGTGAGATGCTTATCCAGCAGCACCAGATCGAGCTGGTAGCTGATGTGCTTGACGTAGACCGCGTGGTCGGCCCGGGACACGAAGATGACGCCTTCGGCCACCAGATCGGCCAACTCTTGGGCCTGTTCCTTGGAAAGACGGTCGCCGACCTTGTAATAGGGCGTAATGCGGGACACGTTTTCCAGGAAACGGTAAATGTTCAGCGGCGGCCGCAGCTTGTTGAAGCTTTGCAGGATATCGGGATTGATTTGATAATACTCTTCCTCAAGCCCCGCCGGAATTTCCAAGGTCGCCCTGTCGCGCATGATGCCCTTCCATGGGTCAAAATCCGTCGCTGATGCCCCCGATGCGGCAAGGGGGAAGAATATGCCGTGACTTGCGACCCTTAACGGGTTCCGCTGCGTTCTGGCAAGGCTTGCTTCGCAATACGGCATGACGTCCTGCGGCGCCGTCTCCCGCCCGAGGATCGGTGTTTGCCGAAAAATCCATATATCCCACATCGTTTTCGCAATCTGGCCGATATCACAAAACATTTCCCACCAAAGGCCGAAAAATGGCCTGGCGTCCGGGCTTGTGTCCGTCAAAGGGTGGTTTGTCCTTGACACTGGGGGGTGATTGGTGGATGGAATGTGGGAAATGGTGGTAAGAAGTGGTGAGCCACCCCAGTGAGGGGCCGTGTTCCGGGGACATTCCAATCGCAGCCTCGACCCCAAGGGTCGCCTGATGCTCCCGCCCGAATTTCGGGAGGAGATTTTTCGTCTTGTCCCCGATGGCCGCGTGATGCTCACCAACAACTTCGACGGGGCCATCTCCGGCTACCCCATGCCCGAGTGGGAGGCCGTGGAAGCGAGCTTTCGGGCTGGCAACACGCTGATGCCCGGCTTTCGGGACATCGAACGGTTTTTCATCGCCGGGGCCACGGAAGTGACCGTGGACAAGCAGGGGCGCATCCTCATCCCGCCCTACCTGCGGACTTACGCGGGGCTGGACAAGGAAATGGTGCTGGCCGGGGTGGGAACGAAGTTCGAAATCTGGGACCAGGGCCGCTTCGAGGAGCGCTTGCGCCAGACCGCCGCCAACTTCAACGCGCATATGGAAGCCATGGCCGCTTCCGGCGTTTCGTTGCGGTTCTAGGAGGCGGCGATGGAAGGGCAGCCGATTCACAAACCGGTCCTTTTACGGGAAGTCATCGAACTCCTCGGCATTCGGCCGGGGATGAAAATTCTGGACGCCACGGTCGGGCTAGGTGGGCATTCTAGGGGGATGCTCGAAGCCGCCGGGGGAGAGGGGCAGGTGCTTGGCCTCGACAGGGACAGGGAGGCCCTGTCGGAAGCCGGGCGACGGCTTGCCCCCTACGGCGACCGGGTGCGCCTTGTGCGCACCCGGTCCAGCCGGTTCCCGGCCGTCCTGGCCGAGGCGGGGTGGGAGAAGGTCGACGCTGCGCTGCTGGACGCGGGGATGTCCTCGTTGCAGCTCGACGACCCGGAGCGCGGCTTCGGGTTTTTGCACGACGGCCCCCTGGATATGCGTATGGGGGTCGAGGACGGCGGCGAGACCGCCGAAGGGCTGGTCAATCTGGCCTCGTACGCCCGGCTTTGCGAGATCATCCGCGAATACGGCGAGGATCCGCAGGCCGGGCGTATAGCCCGAGCCATCGTCAGCGCCCGGGAAAAGGATGCCATCACCACCACGGCCCGTCTGGCCGAGGTGGTCTGGCAGGCCTATCCGGCCAAATGGCGGGCCACGGCCCGCCAGCACCCGGCCACGCGGACCTTTCAGGCCCTGCGCATGGCCGTCAACGAGGAATTGGCGGAACTGGAGGCTTTTCTCAAAGCCATTCCGGACCACCTGGCCCCTGGGGGCCGGGTGGCCGTCATTTCGTTCCATTCCCTGGAGGACCGGCTGGTCAAGCGCGCCTTTCGCGCCGAGGCCACGGACTGCATTTGTCCCAGGGAGCAGGTGGTGTGCGTGTGCGGGCACCGGGCCAGGTTGCGCATCCTGACCAAAAAGCCCGTCATGGCCGGGGAAGAGGAAGTGCGGGACAACTCCAGGGCGCGCAGCGCCAAACTGCGGGTTGCCGAGCGGCTGCCGAATGCAGGAGCGGACGTCGCCGGGTAAAGGAGAGGGGGGCTTTCATGGGTACGCTTTCCAAGGAATGGGCCATTTCCATGGCCTTCAGCCTCGCCTTGCTGCTGGCCTTTGGCCTGGGGCTGGTGTGGGTCAACATTGAGCGCGTGGACCTGGCTTACGAGCTCAACAAGATCCAGCGCCAGATCGACGAGATGGAGACCCTCTCGGCCAAGCTCGAAGTGGAGCGCAACACCCTGGTTACCCCGGCCCGGCTGCGTGAGCTGGCCAAGGAGCACGGCCTCGGGCCGGCTCGTCCCGGCCAGATCCGTCGCGTGGCCGTAAACGGCGAAATCGAGGCCTCGCCCCTGGTCGCCACGGCCGTGGAGCCGGCCAAGGCCCAGGCCAAGCCTGTTGCCGTGGACGCCGCCAAGGCCGCCAAACCCGCCGCTGTTGACGCCGCCAAGCCGTCGCCCAAGCCCGTAGCCGCCGAGGCCGCAAGCGCCGCGCCCAAGCCCAAACCCTTCAAGCCCGCCCCGGCGGGAGAACAGTAGCCGGCCCGGGCCGGGCTACCCAAGGGCAGGGCCGCGTCATGCGCAGGACTCCCAAAGATCAACGCCAGCACGCCACCGTGCGCGACTGGAGCCGGGTCAAGCTCACCTGCGTGGGCGTCTTTTTCGCGTTGGCCTGGCTGGCCCTGTGGAGCCGGGCCGGCTATCTGCAGATCGTGGCCGGGCCGGAGCTGGCCCAGCAGGCCGTGCGCCAGCATGTCGCCTCGGAAGTGGACAAGGGCGCGCGCGGCGAGATCTACGACCGCACCGGCCGGCTACTGGCTAAAAGCGTGGAGATCGAGGCGCTTTTCGTGCGGCCCAAGGAGATCGTCGACGTCGATAAGACGGCGGCCTTCCTGGCCAAGGTGCTCCACATGAAGGAGCAGCGGGTCAAGAAAAAGCTCCAAAGCCCGTCCAGCATGGCCTACCTGTCCTGGCGCGTGGGCGACCGCACCGCCGCCAAGATCCGCGAGGCCAATCTCCCGGGCGTTTATTTCAACAAGGAGTTCGGCCGGTTTTATCCCAACGGCCATCTCGCCAGCCAGGTCATGGGCTTCGTCGGCGTCGGCGACGTGGGCCTGGAAGGCATGGAGAAATCCTTCGATGCCCGCCTGACCGGCCGCCAGGCCAAATACGTGGTCCAGCGCGACGCCGCTGGCCGACGTTTTTTCTTCGATTCCCAAGGTCGGGAACTGGCCGACATCAACGGCCATGACGTGCGGCTCACCATCGATTCCCAGATCCAGTTTTTCGCCGAGGAAGAGCTGGAAAAGGCCGTGGTCAACAACAACGCCAAGTCCGGCACCTGCCTGGTGGTCCATGTGCCCACAGGCGACATCCTGGCCATGGCCAACTATCCGTTTTTCAATCCCAACGTCGGGCGCGGCATAAGCCCCCGGGTGGCCCGCAACCACGCCGCCCTGGACGTCTGGGAGCCCGGCTCCACCATGAAGCCTTTGCTGGTGGCCGCTGCCCTCCAGGAACGCACGGTTAAGCCGACCTCGACGTTTAACTGCGAGAACGGCAAGTTCGGCCTGGCCGGCAAGGTCATCAAGGACACCCATTCCTACGGTGTGCTGCCCGTCAACATGATCCTGCGGGTGTCGAGCAACATCGGCGCGGCCAAGATCGGCTTGCAGCTGGGATCTCCTCGGCTGCACGCCTATTTCGAGAAGCTCGGCTTCGGCCGGCCCACGGGCCTGCCCATTTCCGGCGAGGGCAAGGGGCTTTTGCGGCCGCTCAAGAACTGGTCGGTTCTTGATCTGGCCACCTGCTCTTTCGGCCAGGGCGTGGCCGTCACCCCGGTCCAGATGGCCCAGGCCTTCCTGATCCTGGCCAACGACGGCGTGTACAAGCCCCTGCGTCTGGTGGCCGATCCCGACGAGGCCAATCCCCAGCGCCAGCCCTACCGCGTCTTCGACGCCGACGTGGCCCGCGCCGTCCAGCGGATGATGCGCGAGGTCGTCCACGAGGAACACGGCACGGGGCGCAACGCGCTGATCCCGGGCCTGGAGATCGGCGGCAAGACCGGCACCGCCCAGAAAGCCGCCGCCCACGGCGGCTACGGCAACAAGTATCTGGGTTCGTTTGTTTCCTTTGTTCCGGCTGTGGGTCCGGAATATATCGTCATGGTGCTGGTTGACGAACCCGAGCCAAGCCACTACGGCGGCGTGGTCGCCGCGCCCGCCGTCAAGGACGTGACCCTGCGGATGCTGTCCTACCTCGGCCGGATGCCCGAAACCGTGCAGCTGGCCAAGGCTCCGGCCGCGTCCGCCGCCGGGATGCCGGCCGCGACGCCGGCCGCCCAGACCGGGCCGTCCAGGGCGGACCAGGAGATCCTGGCCATCGCCCAGTCCAAGCCGGCTACGGCCAAGGCCGTGGAAGTCCATGCCGTGCCGGATTTTTCGGGAATGCCGCTGCGGCGCGTGGTCGAAATCCTGGCCCAAAAGGGCATTGTGCCCAAGCTTGAAGGCCAGGGACTGGTGGTCAACAAGCAAAGTCCGGCTCCGGGGGCGCCCTGGCCCGGGGATAAACCGTCGGAATTCGTGCTCTGGCTGTCCAGGCCGTCGTGACGGGGAACGTATGATGATGACGTTGCACGACAATGCTGCATTCCAGGGCCTCCTTGACGCTGTGCGCCAGGGAGGCGTCGACGTTGCCGCCGACTCCCGCAAGGCGACCCCTGGCGGGGTCTTCGTGGCCATGGCCGGCTCCAAGGATGACGGTGCGCGCTACGTGGTCGATGCTCTGGAAAAAGGCGTCGCCTTCGTCGTGGCCGCACCGGGCCAGGATCTGCCGGCCGGGGCCACGGCCCGACTCGTGGCCGTGGACGATCCCCAGGCCGCCCTGGGCGCCTTGGCTGCCGCCCGCTTCGGCACGGAAACCATGGCCATGCCCGTGGTCGCCGTCACCGGCACCAACGGCAAGACCACCGTGAGCTATCTGATCGAGCGTCTGGCCCAGGCCGCCGGACATACGGTCGGGGTCCTGGGCACCGTGGCCTACCGCTGGCCCGGCGTGGTCCACGACGCCACGCTCACCACCCCGGACTGCCTGGCCATCCACGAAAATCTCGCCGCCATGGCCCGCTCCGGCTGCACCCTGGCCGTCATGGAGGCTTCCTCCCACGCCCTGGACCAGGACCGGCTGGCCGGCCTGTCCTTTGCCGCCGCCGCCTTCACCAATCTTACCCAGGACCATCTGGACTACCACAAGGACATGGCCGTCTATTTCGAGGCCAAGGCCAAGCTCTTCCGTCGCTATCTGGCCCGGCCCGAGACGGCGGTCCTCAATTTTGACGACGCCTGGGGCCTGAAACTCCTGCGCGAGTTCCCCCAGGCCATCGGCTACGGCCTCACCGTGCCGCCCACGGGCTTTGCCCGGCTGCTCTCCGGCCACATCCAGCACCACGGCCGGGAGGGCCAGGAGCTGGTGGCCGCTTATGGCGACGACAGCTACGCCGTGGCCACGCCCTTGCCCGGCCGCCACAACGCCCAAAACGTCCTGGCCGCCTGCGGCCTGGCCCTGGCCCTGGGCTGGCCGGTGGAGACCTTCGCCGCCCTGGCCGACTGCCACGGCGCGCCGGGCCGGCTGGAGCGCATCTCCAATCCTTCCGGCCGCGCGGTTTTCGTGGACTACGCCCACACCCCCGACGCCCTGGAAAACGTGCTGTCCGCCGCCCGGGAGTTCACCGCCGGCCGGCTGTTCGTGGTCTTTGGCTGCGGCGGCAACCGCGACCGGGCCAAGCGTCCGCTCATGGGCGCGGCCGTGGCCCGGCTGGCCGACGTGGCTGTGCTCACCTCCGACAATCCGCGCCACGAAGATCCCCTGGCCATCATTGAGGACGTCAAGCCGGGCCTCAAAAAAGCTCGTCGGGCCATCCTCGAACCCGACCGTCGTCGGGCCATCGAGCTGGCCCTTTCGGAAATGCGGCCCGAGGACGTGCTGGTCGTTGCCGGCAAGGGACACGAAACCTATCAGCAGATCGGCGACGTCAAACATCCGTTTTCCGATGCCGTCGTCGTGAGGGAGCTGACCGGATGCGCCTGACCCTCTCCGAAATCCTGGCCGCTACCGGGGCCGTGGGCGACGTGGGCGAGCGGGGCAACCCCGACATCGAGGCCGTGCGCATCGACAGCCGGGCCGTTTCCCCGGGGAGCCTTTTCGTGTGCATCCCGGGCGAACGCCTGGACGGCCACAATTTCGCCGTCGAGGCCGTGTCCAAGGGCGCGGCCGCCGTGCTGGCCGACCGGCCCCTGGCCGGGCTGCCCGAAGGCACGCCGGTGCTGCTCGTGCGCGACACCGTGGCCGCCCTGGGCAAGCTGGCCAAGGCCTGGCGCGAGCGCGCCCAGGCCAGACTCGTGGCCGTGTCCGGCTCGGCCGGCAAGACCACGGTCAAGGAACTGACCGCCGCCATCCTGGCCAAGGTCGGGCCGACGGCAAAAAACTACAAGAATTTCAACAATAAGATCGGCCTGCCCCTGTCCATGTTGGAAGCCGGCGAAACCGACCGGCTGTGGGTCATGGAGCTTGGCATCTCGGCCCCGGGCGAGATGGCCCCCCTGGCCGCCATTGCCGAGCCCGACGTGGCCGTGATCCACAACGTCGGCCCGGCCCATCTGGAAGCGCTTATCGACGTGGCCGGCGTGGCCGCCGAGAAGTCGCGGCTTTTCGCCGCCCTGCGTCCGGGCGGCACGGCCCTGGCCTCCATGGACTATCCCGAGCTGTGGGCGGCGGCCAAGGCCGTGCGCCCCGACGTGCGCGGCATGTCGGTCAAGGGCGGATCGGCCCCGTACCGGGCCAAGTACCAGGGCGCGCTGTCCGAGGGCCGGGGCCGGTTTTTCCTGCGCCTGGACGGCCTGGAACTCGAAGTCGTCACCCCGCTGACCGGCGGGCACTTCGCCGAGAACATCCTGGCCGCCGCCGCCTCGGCCCGCCTGCTCGGCGCTACCGAAGAGCAGATCGCCACGGGCCTGGAATCCGCCGTCATGCCCGAACAACGCTTTTTTTGCCGCCGCCACGGCTGCTACACGCTCATTGACGACACCTACAACGCCAATCCGCTGTCCATGCGCCGGGCCATCGCCGCCGCCGCCGAGGCCGCCCAGGGCAAGCCCCTGGTGCTCGTTCTTGGTGAAATGCGCGAGATGGGCGTCCAGGCCGAGGACGAGCACCGCAAGCTTGGCGAAGAAGCTGCCGCCAGCGGGGCCAAGGCCGTGTTTTATCATGGCGGCCATGCCCAGGCCGTGGGCGAGGGACTGGCCCGCAAAGGCTACGCCGGCCTGTTCGCCGTGGTCGATACCCCGGGAATGTTCACCCAAACCGTCGCCTCGGCTGGACTGAGAGGCGGCGTCTACCTCTTTAAAGGCTCCCGCTCCATGCGTATGGAAGAGTATCTGGCGGCCTTGACCCACAGCATCCAAAAGGACGCCACGGCATGATCTATTATTTGCTGGTGCCGCTTGTGGCGCATTTCAGCGCCTTAAACGTCTTCCGCTACATCACCTTCCGGTCGATCGCGGCACTGCTGACGGCGCTTGTTCTGTCCATTGTCTTTGGCCCAAAGTTCATCGATTGGCTGCGCCGGCTGAAGTTTGGCCAGTACATCCACGAGGACGTGGCCGCCCACAAGCAAAAGGCCGGCACCCCTACCATGGGCGGCCTGCTCATCGCCTTTTGCATCGTGGTCAGCGTGCTGCTCTGGGGCGATCTGGCCAACGAATACGTCTGGATGACCCTGTTCGTCTTCCTGGGATTCGGGGCGCTGGGCTATGTGGACGACCACGCCAAGGTAGTGCGCAAGCAAAATAAAGGCCTGACGCCCAAGCAAAAGCTCCTGGGCCAGGTCGTCGTCTCGGGCGTGGCCGCCGCGCTGCTGGTTCTGGACCCGGAGTATTCCACCCGGCTGGCCGTGCCGTTTTTCAAGCACTTAACGCCCGATCTTGGTCTGTGGTACCTGCCCTTTGCCATGCTGGTCATGATCGGCGCGTCCAACGCCGTCAACCTCACCGACGGCCTGGACGGCCTGGCCATCGGCCCCATGATCGTCAACGCCGCCATGTTCGGGCTTTTCATCTACGTGGCCGGCCATGCCCAGATGGCCCGCTATCTCCAGGTCATGCCGGTGTCCGGCGTGGGCGAGGTGACGGTTTTCTGCGGCGCGCTGGTGGGCGCGGGCCTGGGATTTTTGTGGTTCAACGCCTACCCGGCCCAGATTTTCATGGGCGACGTGGGCTCGCTGTCCCTGGGCGGAGCCTTGGGCTTCCTGGCCGTATTGTGCAAGCAGGAGCTGCTGCTCGTGGTGGTCGGCGGGCTTTACGTGGCCGAGACCGTTTCGGTCATCCTGCAGGTCGGCTACTTCAAGATGACCGGCGGCAAGCGGATCTTCCGCATGGCTCCGCTGCACCACCATTTCGAACTCATGGGCGTGCCGGAATCCAAAATCATTATCCGGTTCTGGATTCTCTCCATCCTTTTGGCCCTGGTGGGACTGTCCACCCTCAAACTGCGGTAGGCCGGCCATGCGTGAAATGCTCCATACCGATCAACTGCGCGGCCATCAGGCCGTTGTGGCCGGGGCTGGCGCGTCGGGCCGCTCGGCGGCCCGGCTGTTGTCGCGCCTGGGCGCGTCCGTGCGCTTTCTGGAGAAAAACCCGGCCGCCGTTTCCGACGAATTGCGCGCCGAGGCCGTATCGCTCGGCTACGATCTGCGCACCGGCGAACATGGACCGGCCGATTTCGCCGGGGCCGATCTGGTCGTGCTCTCGCCCGGCATCCGGGCCGCCAACCTGGCCCCGGCCCTGGCTGCCTGCCCGGGCGCCCAGGTCGTCTCCGAACTCGAACTGGCCAGCTGGTTCACCCCGGAACCCATCGTGGCCGTCACCGGCTCCAACGGCAAGACCACCACGGTCATGCTCATAAGCGCGCTGCTCGAAGCCGCCGGCCGCCGGGTGTTCACCGGCGGCAACATCGGCACGCCGCTGTCCGACCATGTGCTCTCCGAGGAGCCGGCCGACGTGGTGGTGCTCGAAGTGTCGAGCTTCCAGCTGCAGCTCACCAAGACGTTTCGGCCCAAGGTGGCGGTTCTGCTCAATTTCGCCGCCAACCACCTGGACTGGCACGCCGACCTGGACGAATACCTCGACGCCAAGCTCAAGATTTTCGCGGCCCAGCGTCCCGGTGACGACGCCATCGTGGCCGAGGAGCTGCGCCCGCTGCTGTCCGGCCGGCCCTTCACCCGGGCCGGAGTCACCTGGTACGCCGCCGCCTCGGGCTTTTTGTGCCCGCGTCTGGCCGGCGTCCACAACCAGGCCAACATGGAGGCCGCCTACCTGGCCTGCCGCGCCTTTGGCGTGGATATCGAGCTGGCCCGGCAGGTGTTCGCCGATTTCGTGCCCGCGCCCCATCGCATCCAGATCATCGGCGAGAAGGGCGGGGTGCTTTTCGTCGATGACTCCAAGGCCACCACCGTCACGGCCATGGAAGCGGCCATTCGCAGCTTCGACCGGCCGGTGCGGCTGTTGTGCGGCGGCGTCTGGAAGGGCGGCGACCTGGAAGCCCTGCTGCCGCTGCTCAAAGAGAACGTCGTGGCCGTGGGCCTTTTCGGCGGCAGCCGGGAGGTCTTCGAGACGGCTTTTGCCGGGGTGGTTCCCGTCCATTACGACCCGACCCTGGCCGAGGCCGTGGCCCGTATCTACGCCGACGCCGCGCCGGGCGACGCGGTGCTGCTTTCCCCCGGCACGTCGAGCTTTGACCAGTATCCCAACTACAAGGCCCGGGGACGCGATTTCCAGCAGGCGTTCGCGGCGTTGCCGGCCCAACCGGCCGGCGGGGCAGGGCAGGGCGCATGAGCAGGATCACCGTGCAGTCGGCCGAGGCCAAGGCCAACGGCTCCATCGACTACTGGCTCCTGGGCGCGGCTCTGGTGCTGGCCGGCCTGGGACTCGTCATGGTCTTTTCCTCCAGCGGCGTCATGGCTGAGCGGTTTAACGGCAACCGTTATTTCTTCATCCAGCGGCAAGGGCTTTTCGCCATGATAAGCCTTGTGCTGATGACCATCTGCGCCTGGATGCCCCGAAAGATCCTGCACGGTCCGGTCTATCTGTGGCTGTTTCTCATCATTGGCCTTTTGGTGCTCACCCTTGTGCCGCCGTTTTCCGTCAAGGCCGGCGGAGCGCGGCGCTGGATGCGCCTGGGTTTTATGTCCTTGCAGCCCATGGAGCTGGCCAAGGTGGTGCTGGTCATGTATCTGGCCTATTTTTTCAGCCAGAAGCAGCAACTCGTGCGCTCCTTCTCGGTGGGCTTTATCCCGCCGGTCGTGGTCACCGGGTTTTTGGGACTGATTTTGTTGCTTCAGCCGGATTTTGGCGGCGCGGTGTTTCTGGGAATGCTCTTTTTCCTCATGAGCCTGGTCGGCGGCACCCGGCTGACCTATCTTGCCGTGTCCATGTTCTTCGGCATCGGGGCCATGGGACTGCTCATCGCCTCCTCGCCCTACCGATTCAAACGCTGGTTTGCCTTTCTCGATCCCTTCAAGGACCCGCAAAATGTCGGCTACCAGCTCGTGCAGTCGTTTTACGCCTTCGGGTCCGGCGGCGTGGCCGGGGCCGGGTTCGGCGCGGGCAAGCAAAAGCTCTTCTACCTGCCCGAAGCCCACAATGACTTCATCATGGCCGTTGTCGGCGAGGAACTGGGCTTTATCGGCGTGTCCATCGTCTTTGTCTGCATCGGCATCCTGCTCTACCGCGCTTTCAAGGTCGCTCTGGCCCAGGACGATCTGCGCGACCGCTTCACGGCCTACGGCATGGGGCTGGTGCTGGGACTGGGGTTTCTCCTCAACCTGGCCGTTGTCCTTGGCTGCGTGCCGCCCAAGGGCGTGGCCATGCCGTTTTTAAGCTATGGCGGTTCCAATCTGCTGGCCTGCTTCCTGTGCGTCGGCATCCTGCTCAATCTTTCCAGGAGCGCCAGGACATGACCCGGCTCATCGTCACCACCGGCGGCACGGGAGGCCACATCTTCCCGGCCCTGGCCGTGGCCGAGGCGGCCATGCGCCTTGCGCCGGGCCTCGATGTCCTTTTCATCGGCGGCGCCGGCCCGGAAGGGGAGCTGGCGGCCAAGGCCGGGCTGCCCTTTGTGGCCCTGCCGGCCAAGGGCGTTTTCGGACGGGGCATAAAAGCCCTGGCCGCGCCGTTTTGGATGTTGCGGGCCTTTGGTCTGGCCGGGGCGCGCATCCGCGAATTCTCCCCGGACGTGGTCTGCGGCTTTGGCGGCTACGCCGGGTTCATTCCCGTGGCCGCCGCCCGGCTCATGGGCGTGCCCACGGCCATCCACGAGCAAAACAGCGTCCCCGGCGTCACCAACAAGGTGCTCGGCCGGTTCGTGGACCGCGTCTTTACGACCTATCCCGACGAGGCCGGCGTCTTCCCGGCCGGGCGGACAACGCGCCTGGGCAACCCCATCCGGGCCGACATTGCCCGCGCGGCCACGGCCGCGCCCCATCCCGGAACCAAGCGGCTTCTCGTCCTTGGCGGCAGCCAGGGGGCCAAGGCCATCAATGACGCGGTCATGGCCATCCTGCCGACCTTACTCGACGCCGGGGTCAAGGTGCGTCTGCAAGCCGGCCGGGCCGATTTCGAGCGCGTCACCACCCAGGCCCATGCCGTGCTGGCCGGCCGCGAGGCCAAAGGCGACGAGCCTGAGGTGGTCATCGAGAATTTCATCGACGACATGGCCGCGGCCTATGCCTGGGCCGATCTGGTCCTGGCCCGGGCCGGAGCCACCACCCTGGCCGAGGTCACGGCCGCCGGCAAACCGTCGCTGCTCATTCCGTTTCCGTTCGCCACCCACGACCACCAGACCGTCAACGCCGCCTTTCTGGCCAAGGCCGGCGCGGCGCAGAGCGTGGCCCAAAACCAACTGCCCGGCATCGATCTGGCCGGGACCGTCATCGGGCTTCTGGGCGATCCGGCGCGCCTTGAGGCCATGAGCCGGGCCGCCCTGGGCCAGGCCCTGCCCCACGCCGCCGACGACATTGCCCGGGCCCTGCTGGCCATGGCCGCGCACAAGGGAGAACGCTAGATGACGGCTCAGAAAAATCACGGCGCGCCCTCGGGGATGCGCAACAAGGTTCGCAAGATCCACATGATCGGCATTGGCGGCTCGGGCATGAGCGGCATCGCCGAAGTGCTTTTAAACCTCGGCTACGAGGTCTCCGGCTCGGACCTGTCCATGAGCCAGACCGTGCGTCGCCTGGGCAGCCTTGGCGCGTCCATCGCCATCGGCCATGGCCGGGAAAATCTCGGCGACGCCGACGTGGTGGTCAAATCCACGGCCGTGACCAGCGACAACCCGGAAGTGGTGGTGGCCCGGGAGCGCGGCATCCCGGTCATCCCCCGGGCCGAGATGCTGGCCGAGCTCATGCGCTTGCGCACCGGCATCGCCGTGGCCGGCACCCACGGCAAGACCACCACCACCTCGCTTCTGGCCACCATCTTCACCGAGGCCGGCTACGACCCCACCGTCATCATCGGCGGGCGGTTGAATGCCTACGGGGCCGGGGCGCGCCTGGGCCAGGGCGAATACCTTATAGCCGAGGCCGACGAATCCGACGGCTCGTTTCTGTGTCTGTCGCCCATCGCCTCGGTGGTCACCAACGTGGACGCCGACCATCTCGATCACTACGACGGCATTGAGGCCATCGACGACGCCTTCGTGAATTTTTTGAACAACATCCCCTTTTACGGGGTCAGCGTGGTCTGTCTGGACGATCCCGGCGTGGCCCGCATCCTGCCCCGCGTCAACCGGCCCATCCTGACCTACGGCTTTTCCGACAAGGCCCGTCTTCGCGGCCGCGTCATCGACTCCGGGGCCATGAGCTGCTTCGAGGTCTCCCTCGACGGCAAGCGCCTGGGCGAGATGCGCCTCAATCACCCCGGCCGCCACAATGTCTTAAACGCCCTGGGGGCCATCGGCGTTTCCCTGGAGGTCGGCATTCCCCTGGGAACCATTGCCGAGGCCTTGGCCAAGTTCGCTGGCGTGGGCCGGCGCTTCGAGCGC